>CAJFKR010000032.1 GCA_904386005.1 Candidatus Flemingiibacterium merdigallinarum | reverse complement strand
AGGCAGAGACAAAGCCAAGGGATAGGGGAGTCAAGAGGGGGAAGACCTCGCGGCGAGCGTGGTCTTCCCCCTCTTGTTAGTTATTAGCAATTAGGTATTTTGTTAGTTGTTAGTTATTAGATATTAGTTATTAGTAGAAGTAGAGTAAATAAGAATTAATTAATAGTTGACAGATATTAGCAGTCGGTAGAAGTAGTTTTCATTTGTCAAATGAAATATCGCGCAGTATCGCGTTGTGTATGTCCTCGCGCATCAGCATGACTGAGTTGTAGTCGCAGTACTTGTAGTCGTGCGCCATGTACGAGAAACGCGTCGCGTTAGTCAGAATTATCGCATGACGACCAAGCTCGCGGTTTATGAAGAACGACGTGCCGGTGTTGCCGCAGTGCCCGAAGCTGCCGCGCGGGAAGAGCTTGCCGGTCTGCTTGTAGCGCGAGTCGACCATCAGCCAGCCCAGCCCGCGTCCCTCCTCGAAATCGGGCGTGTAGTCGCGCTCGGCTAAATCGTAGTATTCGCGCGGATAGAGCAGCTCGCTGTAATCGAGCAGAGCTAAGATGTACCGCCGGATGTCGTTTGCCGTCCAGAATGACGCGCCGTTGCCCGCGACTCCGTGCAGCTTGTATACAATGCTGTCCGCGACCATGCAGTCTCCCGCCGCGGCGCGGTAGTGCGTCAGCGCCGAGTCGGGCGTGCCCTGCGGCATATCAAAGCAGCTGCGAGCAAGTCCGAGCGGCTGCTTTATGTATTTGTCGAATAGTATATCGAGATTGTCGCCGTATACCTTTTCGGCGATGAATCCGAGCAGCAGGTATCCGCAGCAGGAATATACATAGCTCGTCGACGGCGCGAATCCCAGCGGACGCGACAGAACATAGCGCGCGATCCTGTCCTTTACCTCGGGCGTGATACTGTCCGCGTAGCTGCCGCGCTTGCCGCACATGACAATGTCATGTGCGTCCGCGCCGACGACCTCGTCCGGCAGCTCGACCCGCAGTATGCCCGACGTGTGGCAGAGCAGCTCGCGCAGCGTGATTTTGCGCTTTTCGTCCGGACAGTCGGGATAGTATTTAGCGAGCGTGTCGTCAAGCCCCAGCAAGCCCTCGCCCGCCGCGCGCAATATCAGCGTCGCGGTGACAAGCACCTTTCCCATGCTCGCGATGTCAAACAGCGTGTCGGCTCCGGCGTTAGGAGACGATATCAGCCCCTCGTCGCCTCCGTCTGTGACCATAACGACATACGTGTCGAGGAATCCCTCGTCAATGCGCCGGTCGAGATATTTTTTGGTTTCTTCAAGAATCATGATGCGTTTCTCCTTTTATAGTAGTGCGTTATTAGGCAATTGTGTAAGTGCGAATTTGTTTGCTTTCTCTGGGGGAGGCGCCTTTTGAAAAAGGCACCTCCCCCAGACCCCCTCCGCGAAAACTTTTGATAATTGGGTCAAGGCATGGTTGATTACGAATGCGCAAAGATTTTATCTCTGCTTGCTGTTAGTAACCACAGGGGCGCGCCGCCTTTGGCAGGTTCGTCCGCAGGACGAAACTGCTGGGGCCACTGCTTCCCAACCGGCGGCTGGTTTCTACGTGGTTGTTTGGAACTCATGTTGTTTGCTATATAAATTGCTTGACAACATTGTCGAACTCACGTTATATTACATTGTCATAATTTAAGTCGAACTCATGTTATTTAATATTATATCAATACTGGTCAGAAAATCAAGATGAAAATTCGGATATATAGTACAAAACGGCTTTTTTGGGTTTACAGAATGAGTGTATTGTGGTATAATAGTTGTTAGTTGTTAGGTATTAGTTGTTAGATATTAGTTGTTAGTAGGCGGTGATTGCATGGACGATATTTTTCGCGGGTACAATTGGAGCGGGGTTACGGTGCTGAACGCGCAGCACCTCTCCGCAAATGAGGAAAATGTATGGTATGAAGATTCCGTTTCCACTAATTTCTACCAGCTCGGCGCGAAGTTTATCGGCGAGACGCACGTCGAATACGACGGCAAAAGCTATATGTACGACGCCGGCACGCTGCTATATCTGCCCAAGGAGACGCGCGAGGACATACCCTACCGGCGGCATATTGTCAAGTCGGGAGTCGGTGTTTGCATATTCTTCGACACAGATCAGCAGCTGTTTTCGCGCCCGACCGTTATGCCCATAGCCAACCGTCCGCAGATACGCGAGCTTTTCAACAAGGTCGCCGACTGCTATCTGCTCGAGGATCGGATCGCGTGCATGGAAGCCTTTTACTCGCTGCTCATGAGTATGCGCGAGGAATTTTCGAATCTCGTCGGCAGCGACAGCGCGCGAAATAAGACCGCTCCGGCTATAGACTACATCTCGCGGCATCTCTGCGACCCATATATCGATATAGCGCAGCTCGCTGATCTGTGCGGTTTGTCAAGCGAATATTTTCGGCACTGCTTCAAGCGGGAGCAGGGAGTCGCGCCGCACCGTTATGTCGCACACCAAAAGATACTGCTCGCGCGCAAGCTGCTCTGCGACGAGAGTTATACAGTGGACGAGCTGTCCCGCCGCCTGGGCTTTAGCAGCTGCGGCTATTTCACGCGCTTTTTCCGCGAGAAGTGCGGGATGACCCCGACCGAATACCGCAAAATATTTAATAGTTGTTAGTTGTTAGATATTAGTTGTTAGTTATTTACAAATATTAGGAAAATATTGTATAGATGTTAGTTGTTAGCTATTGAAGTAGATATTAGTAGCTATTAGTTGTAAAGAAATCATGACAATAAAAATGTATAATTTGTGAATAAACAACAAGAGCTCCAAACAACCACCCACAAACCAGCCGCCGGTTGGGAAGCAGTGGCCCCAGCAGTTTCGTCCTGCGGACGAACCTGCCAAAGGCGGCGCATCCCTGTGGTTCCAAACAACAAGCATTTATATAATCTCTGTGCAGTTATAAATATTTACACCATGACCCAATCTGCAAAAGTTTTCGCGGAGGGGGTCTGGGGGAGGTGCCTTTTTCAAAAGGCACCTCCCCCAGTAAAAGCAAACAAACTCGCACATACACAATTGTCTAAAGACAAATGCAGAAAGGAATATATTATGAACGATATAATTGCGGCGATATCGACTCCGATCGGCAGGGGAGGGGTCGCGGTGATACGAATCAGCGGAGACGGCGCGCTCGACGTCGGGGATAAGCTGTTCCGACCGAAATCGGGTCGCAGAGTCAGCGAGCTTGACGGCGGACGCGCAGTGTATGGCTCAATAATCAAGGACGGGCGGGAGATCGACGACGGGATTGCCACCGTGTTCCGCGCGCCGAGGTCGTATACCGGCGAGGACACGGTCGAAGTCTCCTGCCACGGCGGAATACTCATAACCGAAAAGGTGCTCGAAGCCGCGCTTGAAGCCGGAGCGCGTCAGGCTGCGGCGGGCGAATTCACGCGCCGCGCGTTTGTCAACGGCAAGCTGACCTTGCAGCGCGCCGAGGCTATAGGAATGCTTATCGACGCCGAGAGCGACGAGGTGCTGTCGCTCGCGTCAAGGCGGCAGAGCGAGCTGTTCGACCGCGCCGCGCGGCAGTTATACGAGGACGTAAAAGAAATCCTCACCGGTATTTTCGCCGAATGCGATTTTCCGGACGAGGATCTGTCGGGCATGAGCGTGTCGGAAATTGTTTCGCGGCTCGAGTCGGCGCTATGCCGGCTGAATGAGCTGGGCGGCTCATACGAAGCCGTGCGCGCCGTTTCGGAGGGGATCAGCACCGTGCTTTGCGGCAAGCCGAATTCGGGCAAGTCGTCGCTTCTGAACGCGCTGTGCGGAACCGACCGCGCGATTGTGACCGACGTCGCCGGAACTACGCGCGACACAGTCAGCGCGACGGTCAAGTCGGGTCGCGTGCTGCTGCGGCTGACCGACACCGCGGGTATACGCGAGACGAGCGACGAAGTCGAGCGGATGGGAATAGAGCGCGCCGAGCGCGAGCTTGACAGCTCGGAGCTGATACTCGCGGTCTTCGACCTGTCGCGCGAGGCGGACGACGACGACCGGCGGCTCATTTCGCTGCTGTCTAATAAGAAGCAGACGAAGATTGCGCTGTTAAATAAATCGGACAGTGTCGAAAGGCTTGACATATCGTCGATTTCAGGCGTATTCGACCACTGTATACGCGTATCGGCGCGCACCGGAGACGGGCTTGACAAGCTGCACGCGCTGATTGCCGAGCTGTTCGACGCGGGCAGGATAGACTTCGACAGCCAAGCGGTGCTCCTGAACGCGCGGCAGAACGCGGCGGCGTCGCGCGCGAAGGCGAGCATTGAGTCGGCGCTCGAAGCGATAAGAGCGGGTCTGCCGCTCGACACCGCGGGACTCGACCTGGAAGCCGCGCTCGGCGCGCTGGGCGAGCTGGACGCGCGTCAGGTCGGCGAGGACGTCGTGAACGCGGTATTCAGCCGATTCTGCGTAGGAAAGTGACCCGCTAAGGTCGCCGGTGAGGTCTGATGCAATCACCGCGGTTAGCTACTTCTTACGCTTTTTCGGCATGAGGGCGAGTATCAGCACAGCGACGCCGGCGATAACGAGCAGGACGATAAATATGCCCCATACCGCGAAGTCGTCCTGCGCGGCGTCAGTGCTATCAGAGCTGCCATTTGCGTTATTCATGGTATCGCTGACGCGGGTCGTATCGTTGGCGTTATCGCTATCGAAGCTCTCAGTGATATCGGTATCGATCGCGGTCGTATCGGTGGTGTCGGTGACGTCAGTATTATCATTGCTATCGATACTATCAGTACCGTCGATATTATCAGTATTATCAGTACTGTCAGTACTGTCAGTACTGTCAGTATTATCGGAGCCGGTGGTATCGGTCATATCACCAGTGCCAGCGGTAGTATCAGTACCATTAGTACCGTCAGTACCGGCTGTAGTATCGGTACCGTTGGTACCGTCAGTACCGTTGGTACCGTCAGCGCCGATAGTATCGTCGGAAGCGCGCGGGGTATACCGCGGACCGGTGAGGCTGCCCATATCAGAGGGGAGCCCCGCGCCCTCAAGGGCTGCGGCCGGAACTGCGAGCAGGGCGAACGCGAGTACACAGAATGCGGTCAGCACCACGAGCGCACGCGAGATTTTATATAAAAAATTCGGCATGATATTTTCCTTTCTGAATTTTCATTCAGAAATATTATCTGCCGGTCATATGGAATTATACATTTTACAATTATAAAGCAAAATGAGGTTGATATTTTGGAGGAAAAGCGATTTCGCAAAAACGACAGCGGATTTATCTGCTTAAACTGCGGATTCAAGGTAGAGCCGTTAGGCAAAAGCTCACGCGACCACTGTCCGCGCTGTCTCTGCTCGATTCACATCGACATAAACCCGGGCGACCGCGCGAACGACTGTTTAGGGCTATTACGTCCGATTCAGGTTGTGACCGATCCGAAGAAAGGCTATGTGATAATCTACCGCTGCGAGAAATGCGGCGAGGTAGTCCGCTGCCGCGCGGCCTATCCGGCAAAGGTTCAGCCGGACGACATCGAGCTTTTGATAAAGCTGACCGTGCCGCAACAGTGAGTAGGTTGTATGCCGGCGGGCATACCGGCGCGGCGCATTTGGGGTTTGGATTTCGCGCCAAACCGGCGCAGGGGCTTTGGGGTTTGGATTTCGCGCCAAACCGGCGCGGGGGCTTTAGGGGTTGTATTTGCGTACAGCCATGTGTACTATCATATATTATTTCTGCGATATCCATCGCGAGTAGGGCAAGAGGGGGAAGACCACGCTCGCCGCGAGGTCTTCCCCCTCTTGACTCCCCTATCCCTTGGCTTTGTCTCTGCCTCAGAGATGAAGTGAATACGAAGTTGTTTATTTTTGGGTGCGGCAATATACTTTTTCTATCTGCGCGTAGTGTCAGCTCCCGCGCCGCCCTGCGCCCTGAACGGGCTGTCTTGAACCAGCCCGAGTTTCAGGGCTGGATTGTACGAGGATGGGAGATTGCGTTCTGTCGATTGATTTGTGCTCAGGAGCCGATTCTCGCAGCGCCATATGTCGTTTTTCGCTTGTGCGAAGTTGATTCTTCCTGCGCGTAGTGTTAGCTCCCGCGCCGCACTGCGCCCTGTACGGGCGGGCTTTAGGATAAGCCCGCCCGGAATCAGGGCTGGTTTGTGGGAGATTGGGGGCGTTACGTCCTGCCGATTGATTGCGCTTATGAGCCGATTCTTACAGCGTCGATATTTTCTTTCGTTTCTGCGAGGTTGATTCTTCCTGCGCAGTATCGAAAAAAGCCGCCGGACGGCGGCTTTTTTCGACCACGAATGATTTCGCTTTCTTTTAGTCACGCACAAACTAACTATTGACACCGCCAGCGGGGGCTTCCCCGCCCCCGCCGTCCCCGTTGGAGGTTATTTTGCCGTTTTCGAAGTAGCCCTCGTAGATACGACCGCTGGGCCAGGTGTATTTTCCGGCTCCGGACATCGTGTTGTTCTGGAACTCGCCCTCGTAGACCTCGCCGTTTGCCCAGGTGTATTTACCCTGACCCGAGCGCACGTCGGCGACGAAGTTGCCGACGTAGACGTCGCCGTTCGGCCAGGTGTAGGTGCCCTGACCCTCTTTCAGCTCGTTCACATATGTGCCGGTGTAGGACGAACCGTCAGCCCAAGTGTAGGTGCCCTGACCGTTTTTCATGTCGTTTTTATATTCGCCCTCGTATACCGAGCCGTCCGCCCAGGTATACTTGCCGGTACCTTCTTTGATGCCGTCTACAAGGTAGCCCTCGTAGACATCGCCGTTCGCGAACGAGTATACCCCATAACCGGTAATTGTGTCGTTTTCGAACTCGCCCTCATACACATCTCCCGACGCGAGCATGAGCTTGCCGCTGCCGTGCTTCATGAGGTCGGACAGCTCGCCCTCGTAGGTATCGCCGTTCGAATATACCACAGTCGATTTCTCCATATCGACGTCGGCAGTCAGACCGTTCGAGTAGTACAGCTTGCCGACGAGCGGGTCGCCGTTCTGGTCGACCCTGCCGAAATATTTGATAGTCCCGCCGTCCTCGGTATTTATCGAAATGCGGCGTATGCCGGAAAAGTATATCGCGGCGAAAATTATGCCGACGCAGATCGCGGCTATTATCAATATCGTCAAAAACACGCTCAACGTGCTGCGGTGCCGCCGCGCTCTGCGGTTAGTTTTGGTGTAATCCATGGTTCAATATAACCACCTTATCTTTTCATAATAACGGCAGTCACGCCGCGGGCTCCGGCTGACGCCGCCGGAGTCGGTTTTTATACGCACACAGTCACGGCAGGACATCAGACAATATTACTCGACGGTGTGATTTCGCTTATGAAGTTAGTCAGCATCTGAAGCAGATTCGGAATTACAAAGAACGAAATCAGCACAACGATGAAGAAAGCGAGTATTGACAACAGTATCGAGACAAGCCCCGTGCCCGAATTGCCGTATATAACCTCGGCGCGGTGGATATTCTCATCCGGGATATAAAAGCGCGCCTTATCGAACGGCTCACGGCTGCGTGTGGTTTCGGTATCGCCGGACATATGGACGATACGGCGGAGCGTACTCTTCTCGCGAAGCGAGAAGCGGATAAGCGGATTTTTACATCCGACCTCAGCGCAGGTCAGCGCGCTGCCCTCGGTCATCGCGCCCCGGTCGATGAGCTTACGGATAAGCCCGCCGAGTATGAGCCGATTATACAGCGTGACGGCGATTCCGATCATAAATCCGATATACAGCGACCAGATTATAATATTCAGCGTCGTTATCGGATTATCTCCGAGCGTAATCGTCTCGCCGAAGATCTTCCCAAGATCGTTTTTCAGCGCTTCGAAAAATTCAATGAAAAAATCCATCGGTAACCTCCTATTAGTTGTTAGTTGTTAGTTATTAGTTGTTAGTTGAAGTTGTTATGTTTGGATATTAAGTTTAGATTATTGATTTTTAGTATTAGATTTTAGATATTAGAAATTAGATTTTAGTTTTATGCGAGTTCGATATAATGTCAATAGATGAACCAACAATATTAGTTTCAAACAATCACGCACCAACCAAGCCGCCGGTTGGGAAGCAGGGTCCCATTAGGCGGCGCGCCACTGTGGTATCTGACAACAAGCAGAAATAATATATTTGCGCAGTTGTAAACAATTACGTCTTGACCCAAATTGTCAAAAGTTTTCGCGGTGGGGGTCTGGGGGAGGTGCCTTTTTCAAAAGGCACCTCCCCCAGTGAAAACGAGGGGATTTCGCACTTTTGCAATAGGCTATTTTAGTTGTTAGTTCGGACGAATCACTTCTGCGCCCACATATTTGCGGAGAACTTCGGGGACTACTACGCTGCCGTCGGACTGCTGATTCTGTTCGACCATAGCGGGGAAGATGCGCGAGGTCGCGAGTCCCGAGCCGTTGAGCGTGTGGACGAATTCCGGCTTTCCGCCCTCGCGGCGGAAGCGGATCTGACCGCGGCGAGCCTGATAGTCGCGGGCGTTCGAGACGCTCGATACTTCCTTATAGCCGTTCATAGACGGGATCTGGATCTCGATATCGTAGGTGCGCGCCATCGAAGCCGAGCAGTCGCCGGCGGCGAGCTTGACTGTGCGGAAGTGAAAGCCAAGTTCCTTCACGAGATTTTCAGCCTTAGTTACAAGCTCATCGAACGCCGCGTCCGAGTCCTCGGGGCGGGTGAACTGGAACATCTCGACCTTGTTGAACTGATGCCCGCGCACCATTCCGCGCTCATCCGAGCGGTAGGAGCCGGCCTCGCGGCGGAAGCAGGGGGTATACGAGAAGAACTTTTTAGGCAACTCAGACTCAGGGATAATCTCATCGCGGTAGAGGCTGGCGAGCGCGGCTTCCGCGGTCGGGAGCATATAGTGAACGCGGTCGTCGGTCGGATTCTCGATTTTGTACACCTCGTCGGCGAACTTCGGGAACTGACCCGCGGTGACTCCGCACTGGTATTCGAGCATATGCGGCGGCAGAATGAACTCGTAGCCGTCGGCGATGTGGCAGTCGATGAAGTAATTGAGCAGCGCCCACTCGAGTCTCGCGCCCATGCCCTTGTAGATCCAGAAGCCGCTGCCCGCGAGCTTTGTGCCGCGGTCGTAGTCGATAAGTCCGAGACTTGTGCAGAGGTCGACGTGGTGCTTCGGCGTGAAGTCGAACTTGTGCGGCTCGCCGAAGTAGCGTATCGGCTGATTATTTTCCTTTTCGCCGGGCATGAGGTCGGGGTCGGGCAGATTCGGCAGCGAGAGCATGAGGTTGGTATACTCGACCTCGATTGTCTTGAGCTCCTCGTCGATATTCTTGATTTTCTCCGAGAGCTCCTTCATCTCGGCGAACAGCGGAGCTACGTCCGCGCCCTCTTTCTTCAGCTTCGGCACCGATTTCGAAACCTTGTTCTGTTCGGCCTTCAGCGCCTCGGTCTCGCCGATCTTAGCTCTTCTCAAAGTATCAAGCTCGAGTATTTTCGCAATCTCATCCTTTGCGTCCTTTCCTTTTCGCGCCAATCGTTCGATTACGTCCTCGGTGTTCTCTTTGATATATTTAATGTCAAGCATATTGGTTTTGTCCTTTCTTTTGGTATGGATATTATTTGCGCTCGGGTTTGTGATTATGTAGTACTATCGAATATACCATCCCGCATTTGCGTCTTGCACAACGCTCATTTTTGTAAATACCCGCTGCTCCGCAGCGGCCCTGCGCGGGCAGAAGCTCTCAATTTCGCACACGCGAAATCGCGTAACCCTAAATACTTGCGTTTCGTGCAGACGCAATATCTGCAACTTGCTGACGATTCTGCCGCCGCGTCAGCTCGGGTCGAAGATATCGTCGCCGGCGAGCTTCTTTATCAGCTCCTCGAGCGTTTCGGTGTCATCGCAGGAGAGCGACAGCGTCCGGCTCTTGCCGCGGTTTTTGATTACGACCTTGCAGCCGAGCCGTTCGGACACGCGCTGACCGAGGTCGGAATAGTACGCGCGCTCTGACTCGTTCTGCGGCTTCTCCGCCTTTGGCGAATTCAGCTTCTTTATCAGCTCCTCGGCGGCGCGGACTGACAATTCATGCTTGACAATTGTATCTGCCGCGGTGGGAATGAGCGATTTGTCGTTCAGCCCGAGTAGGGCGCGCGCGTGACCGGCGGTCAGCTTCTTCTCGGCAAGCAGCGACTTTACTTCGTCGGGCAGCTCGAGCAGGCGCATCGAATTCGCGACCGCGGCGCGGCTCTTGCCCACCTGCTTCGCGGCTGTCTCCTGCGTCAGTCCGTACTCATCAATAAGCGAGCGGAAAGCCGCGGCTTCCTCGATAGGATTCAGATCCTCGCGCTGTATATTTTCAATCAGCGCGTATTCGGCCGCCTTTTTGTCGTCGGCTTCGACTATGACTACCGGCACCTCGAATAGACCGGCGAGCTTCGCCGCGCGCCACCTCCGCTCGCCGGCGATTATCTGATAGAACTCGCCGTCGACGGTGTTGTCCCCGACCGATTTGCTTTCGCCGCCGGCTTCGAGCCGGCGGACTACGATCGGCTGTATCAGCCCGTTCGCCGCAATCGAGTCGGCGAGCTGTGACAGCGACTCGGCGTCAAAGCTGCGGCGGGGCTGCCCGCGTCGGGGCTCGATCACCGCTATCGGCAGCTTGGTTGTATTTTTATCCGACTCGAGAGAGTTGTCAATGAATATTGCGTCCATTCCTCTCCCCAGAGCCTGTTTTTTCGGCATTTGATTCACTCCGTTGTATTTTGCTTGTATATCAGCTGTGTTGATGCGATACTGTTCGATTTTTTTATGTGGAATGATGTTAATTCTATATTTTTAATAATAAGCAATTAACTGAACAAACAATAATTAAAAGAACAAACTATAAAATACAAACAATCACGCACCAACCAAGCCGCCGGTTGGGAAGCAGGGTCCCATTAGGCGGCGCATCTCTGTGGTTGCAAACAATAAGCAGTTATAAAATCTCTGCGCAGTTGTAATCAATTATGTTAAAAGCCAAAATTGTCAAAAGTTTTCGCGGTGGGGGTCTGGGGGAGGTGCCTTTTTCAAAAGGCACTTCCCCCAGAAAAAAGCAAGCAGTAAAGCACTCCCAAACCCTCAGATCGTGTCGCCAAAGCGGGCGAGTAGCTCGAGCGCGACGTCGTTGTACGCCTGCGCCGGCTTTGAGTTCTTGTCGTAATAGAGTATCGGCTCGCCGAAGCTGGGCGCCTCGGACAGCTTCACGCTCCGTGCTATACAAGTCGAGAATAGCTTGTCCGCGTAATATTTTTTCAGCTCATCCAGCACTTGCATTGATAGATTCAGCCTGCCGTTGTACATAGTTATCAGTATGCCGGTGATATCGAGCCGCGGATTGTATAGCTTCTTCACCTGCTTTATCGTCAATAGCAGCTGCGATAGCCCCTCGAGTGCGTAGAATTCGCACTGCATCGGGATTATCACGCCGTCCGACGCCGCCAGCGCGTTTATCGATAGTATGCCGAGCGACGGCGGGCAGTCGATGAATATGTAATCGTAGTCGTCCCGCACTTCGGCGAGCGCGGTTTTCAGAAGCAGCTCGCGCCGCTCGAGGTCGACCAGTTCGAATTCGGCTCCGGCGAGCTTGATGTTCGACGGCAGAATCGAGAGATTTTCATATTTCGTCGGCAGAATGGCGTCGCGCGCCGACTTCGAGCGAATGATCACATCATATATTGAAAAGGCGAGATTCTTACGGGATACCCCGACTCCACTCGTCGCGTTGCCCTGCGGGTCGACATCGCAGAGCAGCACCCGGCGTCCGAGCGCCGCCACCGCCGCCGCGCAGTTGACCGCCGACGTCGTCTTGCCGACGCCGCCCTTCTGATTGGCGAGAGATATTATATGTGACATAATGACAGCTCCGACTCATTCCAAATAATGGCAGACAACGCCGAGTACCGTTTTGGGCGGTCAGCGGCTTCTACAAGCGTACACTAACCGCCCGCGGCAGGATCGACATAGTCCATATATATTATATCAACTACTGTCACAATTGTCAATGCTTTTTTTGTTAATAAGAGAAAAAGTCGGCGAAAACAGCTGTGAGCGGGGAGCCTGTTCTGTGTTTCACGTGAAACATCACTTCGGCGGCTTCGGGATCGTGATTACAATGTCGATGTTCGAGTCAGACTCGGTGCGTTCGGTGCGGATGTCGATGCCGGCCTGACGGACGAGCGAGACGGCCTTGTCGAGCGAGTTGTAGAACAGCCGGATGTCCTTTAGGATAATGCGTTTGGGAGAGCGGGGGTTCGACTTGCGGCCCGATTCGGCGAGCATACGGTCGATGTAGGCTTCGGTGGTGGCTACATTCAGCGAATGCGAGTTTATGTATTCGATTATGCGCAGACGCTGCTCGACCGAATCCACCTTGAGCAGCGCGCGCGCATGGCGCTCGGTCAGATTGTATTCGAGAATCTTGTCCCGTTCGGGCTGCGTCAGGCGCAGTATGCGCAGCTTGTTCGCTACGAACGACTGGCTCATTGACAATTGCCGAGCCGCGTCCTCCTGCGTCAGGTTGTAGATGTCGATGAGCGAGGCTATCGAGCTTGCCTGCTCGAAGATATTCAGGTTTTCGCGCTGGATGTTCTCGATTATCGCGAGCTCCGCCGACTTCTTTTCGTCGACGTCCACGATGATACAGGGCACCGTCTCGAGTCCGAGCAGCTTCGCCGCGCGCAGACGCCGCTCGCCGGCGACGATTTCACAGCGCCCGTCCTCAACGCGGCGCACGGTCAGCGGCTGCAATATGCCGTACCGGCGGATGCTGTCGGCAAGCCGGATGATCGGCTCGCTGTCGAACTGCTTGCGCGGCTGCGAGGGGTTCGGAATTATCGTGTCAACTGGTATATCCAGTATCCGCCCGCGCTCATTCGTGTCGTTTTCGGTCGCTATTCCCTCGGCAATACGCTCGGCGCGGCTCTCCTCATCCTGCTGCCGTTTTGCCAGCGCCGACTCGCGCTCGGCAAGCTCCTTCCAGCTTCGGTCGAGACGCGCCCGTTCGGCGGCAAGCTCTTTTTTTTGGCTGTTAGCTTTGAATAGGTTTAATGCTGTCATTTTTTTTGCGTCCCCTTTTTTTGGTTAACGTGAGTTCGGGGATGTGCGATATTGTTTGCTTTTACTGGGGGAGACCCTTTTGAAAAAGGGTCTCCCCCAGACCCCCACCCGAAAACTTTTGACAATTTGGGTCATGGTGTAGATGATTATGACATCACAGAGATTATATAACTGCTTGCCGCTCGAACCACAGTGGCGCGCCGCCTAGGCAGGTTCGTCCGCAGGACGAAACTGCTGGGACCACTGCTTCCCAACCGGCGGCTTGGTTGGTGCGTGGTTGGTTGGAATTTATAGTGATTGTTTATCGAATTGGTTTATAATATTGTTATAATTCTACTGAACCGCGTAGATTACAATGTCAAAATTTCTATTGAACCGCGTAGATTACAATGTCATAAATTCCGTTTAACCATATTAATTACAATGTCACTATTTCTATCTAACCATGTCAATTACAATGCCAAAATTTCCGTCGAACTCACGTTTAATAACATTATTACCCGGAATTATTTTCCTATTTCTCGTGGAAATTATTTCCGAATATATGATACCACAAAAGGGACGCAAAGCTTGACGAATCGCGTATGCAGTTTTATGTAGCCTATGGGTGACTTTGATCGAATCGGACGCGAGCGGCTCGCAGCGGGCGATTTACCGCCTATTCGCCTGGGAAATTGTCCGGCATCGCGGCGTTTACATGACTCCGGCGTGATCATACTATAATTTTACAGTTGTACGGACGCGATAAATCGAGCTTTTCGCCGGCACAAAACAATCGGACGTTACAGCGGCTTTTTCGTTATCAGCGTATTATTGCGCGGGAAAATCCGGGGCGCGGGCTTGAGCTTGCTGATCAGCACGATCTCGCGCGCGGCTTCACTGCCATCGGCAAGCACGAGCTTGAATCGATCCTGCGGTTCGAGCTTGCCGCCAAGCATGAAAATCGCGTCGATGGCGTCGCCGAGCTCGTCGCTGGCGTCGGCTTTCATCGCCGCGAATACACCGCCCGGCTTTACATAACAAAGGCAGAGCTCGCACAATATATTCAGCCTCGCGACCGCGCGCGCGACCGCGAAGTCGTATCTCTCGCGATAATGCGGGTCGCGAGCCAATTCCTCGGCGCGGCCGACTTCGGTCGTGACATTGTATATTTTTAATAAACGTACGGTTTCCTCAATATAAATGACTCGCTTCGCGGTGCTGTCGAGCGCGGTCACGTTTAGGTCGGGGCGGGCGATTGCCAGCGGAAGTGACGGGAATCCGGCTCCGCATCCGATGTCGATTATCTTAGCTTTATGCGGTATATGCTTTGCCACCATGAGCGAATCGGCGTAATGCTTCGCGATTATATCCGGTATTTCGCGTATTGCGGTCAGATTCATATGATCGTTGACCTCGAGCATCCGTGCGGTCAACGCTTCAAATTTTTCGGCGAGCTCCTCGCTCGCAAATTCCTCGAGTCGGTTCATTCGCATGACATCTTTGTAGGTGCGTAAAAATACTTGATTCATATTTAATATTCCTTTCCGGTGTCGATGTATTTAACGGTTTCATATTTCGCCCACGGCGAAAATCAATTCACAGACGTGTGGATAAATGTGCGGGATTTTATGAAATGTGTAAGATTAATGCACAGCCTGTGCATTTAATCTGCGCGGCGTAAGCAGTACTAACTGTGAAAATTAATTTTAATGTGAGTTCGGTGGGAATTATTATAATAAAAGTAAGCAACAATAAGCAATTATATGCAACAATATTAGCTTAAGCAACCATCAAAATCCAAACAACCACGCACCAACCAGCCGCCGGTTGGGAAGCAGTGGCCCCAGCAGTTTCGTCCTGCGGACGAACCTGCCAAGGCGGCGCATCCCTGTGGTTTCAAACAATGTGCAGAAATAAAATCTCTGCGCAGTTATAAACAATTATGCCTTGACCCAAATTGTTAAAAGTTTTCGCGGTGGGGGTCTGGGGGAGGTGCCTTTTTCAAAAGGCGCCTCCCCCAGTGAAAACAAGCAATATATCTCACGCTATTGTCCGATGTCACCTGCTGAACCATATCAGCAGCACCGAGATGTCGGCGGGGGAGACTCCGCTGATCCGAGAGGCCTGACCGAGCGATAGCGGCTGGAGCTTGTTCAGCTTCTGCATGGCTTCGATGCGCAGTCCCTTTATCACGGAATAATCGAACGGGTGGGGCAGGGCGCGCGATTCGAGCCGCTCAAAGCGCGCGGCGTCGGCGAGCTGACGCTTGATGTAGCCGGCGTATTTGATTTCGGTCTCGACGCGGTGTATAAGGCGGCGGGGCAGGCTGACACGGGTGTTGTCTGCCGGCGCGAGCTTGTCATAATCGAGCTCGGGGCGGCGGAGCAGCTCGGAGAGCCGGATTCCGGTCGTGACCGGTGTCGAACCATATTGCTTGAGCAGCTCGGACAGCTCCTCGGACGGCGGCAGCGTGGTCGACTCGATTCGCTTTATCTCGGCTTTCACCGCCTCCTCGTCGCGGCAGAATCTCTGCCAGCGCGCGTCATCGATAAGACCGACCCGGCGGCCAATCGGAGTCAGTCTTGCCGCTGCGTTGTCCTGCCGCAGCAGCAGTCGGTATTCGGAGCGCGACGTCATGATTCGATACGGCTCGTTCGTGCCTTTCGTGACGAGGTCGTCGATCAACGTGCCGATGTACGACGACTGACGCGTCAGCACCATCGGCTCATGACCCTGTATTTTCAGCGCGGCGTTGATTCCGGCGACAAGCCCCTGCGCCGCGGCCTCCTCGTAGCCCGAGCTGCCGTTGAACTGACCGGCTCCGTACAGTCCCGCAATCGACTTGAATTCGAGCGTCGCGAGCAGCTGCGTCGGGTCGACGCAGTCGTATTCGATAGCGTACGCGGTGCGCATGATCTCGGCGTGCTCGAAGCCGTCGAGACTGCGCAGCATTTCGACCTGCACCTCCTCGGGCAGAGACGACGAGAAGCCCTGAATATACATCTCCTCGGTATCGAGCCCCATCGGCTCGACGAAGAGCTGGTGCCGCTCCTTGTCGGCGAAGCGCATGACCTTGTCCTCGATCGACGGGCAGTAGCGCGGTCCGATGCCCTCGATTCGACCCGAATAGAGCGGCGAGCGGGACAGATTGCGGCGGATGATTTCGTGTGTCCTTGCGTTGGTATAGACGATGTAGCAGGGCAGAGACGGGCGGGATGAGTATATGTCGGGGTCGGTGTCGGCAGAAAAGGGCTCGGCGAAGTCCTCGCCCGGCTGGATTTCGAGCTTTGTAAAGTCGATAGAATCGCGGTGTACGCGCGCGGGCGTGCCGGTCTTGAAGCGCATGAGCGATATGCCCTCGCGGCGGAGCGATTCGGTCAGCGACGCGGCGGGCAGCATACCGTCGGGTCCGGACGAGTATTCGGTCTCGCCGACGATAATCTTACCGCGCAGGAATGTACCGGTCGAGATTATCGCCGCCCTGCACTCATACCTCGCGCCGAACGCGGTGACAACAGCGCAGACTCGCTTTCGGCCGCCAGCGGTGGTCGTTTCGCCGTCGGAAGTCGTCTCGATATCGACAATTTCGGCTTGAACGAGCCGCAGATGCGGAGTATTTTCAAGCGTGCGCTTCATGAGCGCGCGGTACGCGGCGCGGTCGGCCTGCACCCGCTTCGAATGCACCGCCGCGCCCTTGCCGAGATTCAATGTCCGGCTTTGCAGCGTGACGCGGTCGGCGGCTCGCCCCATCTCACCTCCGAGCGCGTCGATCTCATAGACGAGATGTCCTTTACCCGTACCTCCGATCGACGGATTACAGGGCATATTCCCGACCGCGTCAAGGTTGATTGTGAACAGCACCGTATCAAGCCCCAGTCTCGCGGCGGCGAGCGCGGCTTCTATCCCCGCGTGCCCCGCGCCGACAACGGCGACGTCGATGCTATCTCTATTATATATCTGCATTACAAATTCCTACTTTTTAATTTAATATGAGTACGATGAGGGGGGGGGTACTGCGTGATTGTTTGTTTTCACTGGGGGAGGTGCCTTTTGAAAAAGGCACCTCCCCCAGACCCCCACCGCGAAAACTTTTGACAATTTGGGTCTTAATGTAATTGATTATTACAGCATGAATTTATTATAACTGCTTGTCGTCAGAAACCACAGGGATGCGCCGCCTAATGGGACCCTGCTTCCCAACCGGCGGCTTGGTTTGTGCGTGGCTGTTTGAATCCTTTGGTGTTTGTTTTTTTGTTTTGATGTTATTACAGCTATATTGTTTATTATTTTAATTGCTTATTTACATCTGCTAAATTTCTTCGGGCTTACATTATTTTAATATTCCGACTGCACTAAATACAAAACCGACTGCTACAACTGGGAGAAGTGCCTATAGAGGTACTTCTCCCAGAACTTTGCGAATATTCTTTATATTAACGTGAGTTCGATGAAAATTATAACAATGTAATAACGCAATCAACTGAACAAACAATATCATTTTCAAACGACCACGTAGAAACCAGCCGCCGGTTGGGAAGCAGGGTCCCATTAGGCGGCGCGCCCCTGTGGTATCTGACGACAAGCAGAAATAAAATCTCTGCGCAGTTATATTAATCCACGCCTTGACCCAAATCTGCAAAAGTTTTCGGGTGGGGGTCTGGGGGAGACCCTTTTTCAAAAGGGTCTCCCCCAGTAAAAACAAACAATCACGCAGTATCAAACATAGAACCCTATCGAACTCGCGTTAATATTAATATTTATAACGCCGGATTTATCGCGTGACCTTATTGAACAGCGTCCATCCCGAGTCGGAGTGTGCTGCGATAATACCGCCGGAGGGGGACTGGATGTAGTCGAATATCATCGGGATCACGAAGTCGCCGTCGGTGTCGATAAGGCCGTAGCTGCCGTCGATCGAAACGACGGCGAGACCCTCGGAGAAGGGCTCGGCGTAGTCGTAGATCGGCTGCGCGATCCACTTACCGGTATAGTCCCAGAAGCCGTAGTATCCGTCCTTTTCGAGCAGAAAGACGCCGTTCGAATAGGCTTTGACCGTGTAGTCGCGCGGAGTCAGGAATTCCTCGCCGGTCGAGGTTATCACAATATCGGTATCGCTGACAATCTGCGACTCGTGGTAGCCGTCGTATATGCGCTTGCGGACACGGCAGAGACCGTGGTCGAAGTAGATGAATCCGAGCGACTCGATACCTTTTTCGTCCGGCAGATAGTAGTAGGACTTAACCCAGCGACCCGAGCTGTTCGGAAAGTAGTCGTAGCCGCTGATCTGATTATAGAACCATCTCTGAATATAGGTGAGAACGCCGCTCGCGTCGGTCACGGCTGCCAAGCCCTCGCTGTAGTTGTATGCCATCGGGTACTTAAAGTAAGTCGACATCGTGCCCGACCTCGTGCCATAGCCGTACAGACCGTTCTGGTAATAACGGACATAGTCGCCGTCGGACAAGCCGTAGTAGCTCGGGTAGTTTATATATATACCGCGAGTCTCGGCGGCGTCGTTGTAGTCGCTCTTGACAAAATCACCGGTTTCGTCGAACATATAATATTCGACAGTCTCGCTCGAATATATGTTTGCCGGCGGGGTCGTCACCTTGAACTGCGCGATATTGTCACTGTCGCGCGTGTACGCCGGCACGTATTTTTCGATATCAAAGCCCGAATACAGGATCTTGCCCTCGTTGTTCAGCACAGTCACCGTCTTGCCGTTGTCGACCAAAATATAGTCCATGTACACGTCGACCAGCGGGCGGTCGACCGTGCGCTCCCGATATTCGGTGGTGTAGCCGGTGTCGGTCTCGTTCTCGATTCGCACCGGGTATTCCTCGGTCATTTTGCGGAGCGTGAAGCGGTTGGCTATCCGCTGCTCGGATTCGAGCAGAGTCAGCTTGATGCCACTGCCATATTCGGCGTCGGTGACAGTATAGCCCTTGGTGACCGCGCTTTCGGTCGTTTCGAAGCGTTTTATGAATTCTTCGACAGGGTCGGCTTCCGTGGCGACTTCGGGCGAGGTCGTCTCCGCATTGTCGGTGTCGGAGCCCGACGATGTTTCGGCTTCGGAAGATGTGTCAGCCGATGTTTCATCCGGCTGCGTCGTGCCGCTTATGTCGGTCGAATCGCCCGATGATTCGGATGGAACGCCTGACGATTCAGTCGAACCGCCAGACGATTCAGTCGAACCGCCTGACGATTCGGGCGGACGCTCTATAAACGTAATGTCGTATATGCCGCGCTGATATGCTACGGTTGCGGTGATTACAAACGCGAGTACCGCGACCGGAATTATGCGCACCGCGATTTTTTTAAATATCTTCATCATGCAATAATTTTGGTAACAATAAATTCAGGAAGCCCCGTCAAATGCAATGACATCTGCAAAACAAACACGCTATCTCGGCGTCGATTAGCTTTACTTGATATCGCATTTTAGGAAGCTGCCTATTGTGCCTTTCGTTATATGGCGCTTGAGTCGGCTCAATCGGACGAAGCGTGAAGCAGCTCGGGCGCGAGAACACGCGGTGTTTCACGTGAAACAAGCCATTTGCGCGCGCCGTCCGGATCGACCGCCAGCGGCATCCGCGGGTGAATGTAGGCTATGCTGTCGGCGGCCGGACAGGTGATAATCGTGTATTCGAAGCCGCCGTCGACCGGCCGCATAAGCCCGCAGAGGTACAACACCGGACGGCGGCTATAGTCGGGAGCGATTGTGAATTTCTGTTTCTTTGCCTCGAACGGCATCCATTCGTAGTAGCAGCGCGCCGGAGCGACTATCCGCCCGTATTGCAGGTGCGGCGAGTACAGCCGGTTTGTCTCGAGCCCCTCCGAGCGCGCGTTGAACGCGAGCTTCTTAGCTGACAGCGCGAAGCCCCAGCGCGCCGGCATAAAATCGCCGTGCTGCGTCAGTATCGGCGCGGTCATTCCGGGCGAAACGGTAGCTCCGAACAGCTCGGAGCCGCCGTAAATATGCCCGCGAAAGGCAGGTATGATCTCACGCAGCTCTGCTATATCGTCATCGTCAATTACAGTATATCGACCACACATAATATTCTCCTGAATGTTATGGTTACTGCGATGTTGTTTGCTTTATACTGGGGGAGACCCTTTTGAAAAAGGGTCTCCCCCAGACCCCCACCCGAAAACTTTTGCAGATTTAGGTCATGGCGTGGATGATTATTACATCGCAGAGATTATATGACTGCTTATTGTTTGTAACCACAGGGATGCGCCGCCTAATGGGACCCTGCTTCCCAACCGGCGGCTTGGTTGGTGCGTGATTGTTTGAAACTAATGCTATAAATTCTCACGTTTCATTATAAATAGAGCTTATTGTTTGAATAATATAACTATAACTTCAAAAAGAATAGCTAAACTTTTCCCAACATTAGTAACTCAACTAACAACTAATATCTAACAACTAACAACTATTTGTGGTATTTCCCTCCGGAGAGGATGTTGTAGGCGCGGTAGAGCTGTTCGAGCAGGATGACGCGCATCAGCTGATGAGGGAAGGTCATTTCGGATATCGACAGGCGCAGGTCGCAGCGCCGCTTGACCGCGTCGGACAGACCGTCCGAGCCGCCGATTATGAAGCTGAATTCAGAGCTGCCGGACGCCATACGTTCAGACAAGAGCCGCGCGAACTCAGGAGACGGATACTGCTTGCCCTCGACGCAGAGCGCGACGGCATATGAGCGCGGAGGTATCGCGGCGAGTATACGCTCGCCCTCGCGGGCAATGGCGGCATTAATTTCAGCCGCGCTTGGGTTATCAGTCAGCCGCTCCTCGCGGACAGAGATATTATTGACCGAAGCATAGCCGGATAATCGCTTTTCGTACTCGCGCACCGCGTCGTTAAGGTAACGCTCCTTTATAGTGCCGACAAAAATAATATTTATGTGTATCATTTTTAGAAAGAGTGGTCTCGAAACCGCCGCAGGCGGTTTCGAGAGAGTGGAGAGTGGTCTCCCGCGGAGCGGGAGAGAGTGGTCTCAAACCGCCGGAGGCGGTTTGAGAGCTGCGGTGAGAAATTTGCTTTTGGCAAATTTCCGGAATTAATTATAAGAGCGGAGAGAGCAGAGAGCGGGAAGCGGAAAGAGTGGGGAGAGCGGGAAGCGGAAAGAGTGGGGAGAGCGGGAAGCGGAAAGAGTGGGGAGAGCCGAGAGAATGGAGAGAGCCGAGAGAGTGGGGGGAGCATGAAATGTGGGGCGGGAGTGTGCGGGGCGCGGATAGCGGACGGGGAGCCTGCCTATATCATAAGGCAAGCTCCCCAAGAGAATCAAATCAACCACCGCTCAAATATTCAGCACAGGCGTACCACCGCGTCGGGGGCGGCTACGGCAAGTGAGACGTTTGGGGGGAGCTTTGGGCGGGTGGTCTCGATTGCTAATTCGGGGAAATTGTTTTCGCGGGAGAGATGTGCGAGCAGTAGACGTGATGTGCCGTGCTCGCAGAGCGACGCGGCGAAGATGGACGCGGCTTCGTTCGACAAGTGACCGTAATCGGAAAGTATACGGCATTTCAGCGGGTAGCTATAGGGACCGGATAATAGCATATTCACATCGTGATTCGATTCGAGTATCACGTTTTTGACGCCGTATAGCGCCGATTCGATATCGGATGTGATATGACCGATATCGGTAGCCACAGCCGCGGAGCTGTCCGGTGTGGTGACGACATATCCGACGCTTGCCGCGCTGTCGTGCGGGGTCGGAAAGCTGCGTATGTTCAGTCTGCCGAAGCTAATATCGAATTGTATCGACTGCGGGCGCGCGTACTCGGCGGCGTGAATGAACCGCGGCTGACCGAGTATCGCCTCCGCGCTCGGCGAGGTCAGGTATATCGGTATTTTGTGGTGCTTCGATATCATGTCGAGCGACGAGATGTGGTCGCTGTGCTCGTGCGTTATAAATATCGCGGTGATATTCGAAAGCGTGCTGCCAATCGAATTTAACGCGCACTCGATTCGCTTTTTCGATATGCCCGCGTCGATGAGCAGCTCGACCTTGCCCGACTTTATGTAAATCGAGTTGCCGCTCGAGCCGGACGCGAGCGTGTAGACAGTAAGCCCCTCGCCGGAGCCGCCGCAATGTGTGTTGTCAGTAGTCATTATAATCTCCATATACGTAGGAATTGCGGCTGGTTTTGCGAAGCAAAATCGCTGATGGAAATCAGCGAAAGCCGCAATTTCAGGCGTGAAAAATCAATTTTTCACGCTATCCTCCCGTGAATACCGAGAAGATCTGTCGCAGCGTGTCCTCCCAGAAGAGATAGAATATATCGAGAAGCAGCGTTAAAAGCAGCGGTACCAGCGGGTACATCAGTCGTCTTGCCCACTCCTTGTGCCGGTTCAGCTCCTCGCATATGCGCGCGCTTTCTTCGGGGGACAGATCGCTGTCGAGCATTTCGGGTGTGATTTCGCGGCGCGATGTGCCGTGATTCAAAAATGCTACCGCGCATACGAGCGCTGTCGCCGCGATGAAAAACACCGGCATCGTGATGCTGTAGCCGAGCCGGCTCTGCTCCTCGAGCGAGAGCAGGGCTTCGTATATCGAAAATAAAGCTATCGTTGAGACAAACAGAATGAGCAGCCGCGACCAGTTGAAGCTTTTGAGCTTGCGCTTGACACTCGCCGCGGGCGTGTTATCTGCCTGCGGCGAGCTCTGCTTTTTCTTTCTTTTGGCCATTGAATCGGTCAGATTATGCGGATTGCGCCGTACGGGCGTACCTTTAGTATCGTCACCGAGCCTTTGCCGAACGCCGATTCGAGCGAGGTCTTGAAATGCTCAACATCAGCCTCGGCGACAAACGCCTGAATCGTGCCCGCGAATCCGCCGCCGTGTACCCGCCATGCCGCGCGCTTGCCGTGCAGCGCCATGTCGGTCAGGCAGAGCGCGAGCGAAAGTCCCTGCTCCTTGACGTTCTTGACCGTATATACGTTCTGCAAATATTTGAAGCTCGAATCGCCCGACTCCATTACGCCCGCAAAGAACGCGTCGAGGTCGCCGCGGCGGAGCGCTTCGGTCTGCATGACGACGCGCTCGTTCTCGTTCTCGAAGTGTATCGCGCGCATGATCGCGCGGTCGCCGGCGAATTCGCGCAGCTTCGGTATATTCGCGAGTATTTCGTCGAGCGTGACCTCGCGGAGCACCGACTTGCCGAAATAGGACGCGACCTTCTTCATTTCAGCCGGAACCGAAGCGTAATCGTCGTTCAGGTTCGCGTGGTTGCCGCCGGTATTGACTATGCAAAGACTGTATCCGGCAGCGGACAGGTCGAACGGCAGCTTTTCAATGACCGGAGCCGTCGGATTGCGGAAGTCTATCGCGACGAATCCGCCGACCGCGCAGGCGGTCTGATCCATGAGTCCGCTGGGCTTGCCGAAGAACACGTTCTCCGAATACTGCGCGATGCGGGCGATCTCGGCGTTGTCGACCGAGCCGTCGTTGTAGAAGCCGTTCAGTATCAGACCGACCATGTCCTCGAACGCGGCGGATGACGACAGTCCCGAGCCTTTGAACACATTGGACGTAGTGTACGCGTCGTAACCGCCGACCTTGTGTCCGTATTTGAGGAAGCCGCTGCACATACCCGAGATTATCGATTTCGATGTGTAATAGAGCGATTCGTCCACAGTCGGGTTCGTGATATCGACGTTGTCTATCGGGAAGCCCTCCGACTGGATGTTGATGTGCAGATCGTCGCGCGGCGACGCCGCGGCGATGATGTCGAGGTCGATTGACGCGGCGAGGACCCTGCCGCAGTTGTGGTCGGTATGGTTGCCCGAAATCTCGCTCCGACCCGCGACCGAGAACAGCGAAATTTCGCGCTCGCCGCCGAACAATTTCGCGAATTCGTCAATTGTACTGATATAACGCCGACGCTGTGCCGGCACGTGCTCCGCGCCGTACAATGTGGTGAATATTTCGTCAAATCTGCCGGTGTCTACGGCAGACTTAAGCATAGTAGCGTTCATGAGAATTAATATCCTTTCGTGTGTGTAGTCTTGTTATATTGAATTAGTGCGTTTATAAAATATTTCGGATGTGGGTTATCCCCAATAATACTATCGACCGCGCACCAACTCAAGCGCGAGTTCGAGGGCGTTGCTCGCGGAGATGTGGCGGATATAGGCGCGCTCGGAAGTTCCGGTACCAAACACATTGGAGTTGTAAACTCCGATGTGGAGCTCGCGGTGAGTGCAGACGCCGTTGTATGAGACAGCCACAAACACCGTGCCGACCGGCTTTTCGGGGGTGCCGCCGTCGGGGCCGGCGATACCGGTGGTCGATATGCCGATGTCGGATGAAAACAGCTTGCGCACGCCGTCAGCCATTTCGAGCGCGGTTTCTTTCGACACCGCGCCGTGGGCATTGAGTGTTTCACGTGAAACACAAACGAACTGCTCCTTGACCGAGTTTGCGTAGGTGACGATGCTGCCGTCGAGAATCGCGCTCGAACCGGGGATATCGGTCAGGCGTTTAGCGCAGAGCCCACCGGTGCAGGATTCGGCGCAGGCTATGCGCAGTCGACGCGAAGTCAGCTCGCGCACGAGCTCCCGTTCAATCGAGCCGGCGTCGATTCCGTATATACAGCCGCCGACCTCGGTTTCGCGCACCTTTGCTATCATCTCGTCGCACATCGCGAGTCCTTCGGCTTCGGTCGGCGCGGACGCGGTCACGCGCAGCTGCACCTCGCCCTCCTTAGCGTAGGGCGCGAGCGTCGGGTTCAGACTTGACACCATGATCGGACGCAGAATCTCCTCGACTCTTGACTCGCCCATGCCGAATATGTTTATCATTCGCGACACGAGTATGTGGTCGGCGAAGCGGCGCAGGTAGGGCTCGACCTCCTCGATGAACATAGGCTCGCATTCGCGTGGCGGCCCGGGCAGGAGTATCGCCGTCTTGCCGCGGACTTCATCTTCGATAGCCATGCCGGGCGCGGTGCCGTAGTTATTTTTGAACACGACCGCGCCCTCGGGGAGCATCGCCTGTTTCTTATTGTTTTCGGACATGACGCGGCCGTATTTCGAAAGACGCGCCTGTATGCGTTCGAGCGACTCCTCATGCAGCACCAGCCCACGTCCGAACAGCGCGGCTGCGGTCTCCTTAGTGAGGTCGTCGTAGGTCGGGCCGAGTCCGCCGGTCAATATTACCAGGTCGCAGGTCTCGAGCAGCTCGGACAGCGCTTTTTTCAGCCGCTCTGGGTTATCTCCCACGACCGACTGGCAATACTGGTTTATTCCGAGCGCGGCGAGTCGGCGCGAGATGAACGCGGCGTCGGTATTGACTATGTCGCCGAGCAGCAATTCCGTACCGACAGACAGAATGGCGGCGGTTTTTAGCTTCATACTATATTGCTTCCTTTTGTAATTATATTTTTGCCGATGGTATGTGCGAAATTGTTTGTTTTTTATCTGGGGGAGGAGCCTTTTGAAAAAGGCTCCTCCCCCAGACCCCCTCCGCGAAAACTTTAATAATTAGGTCATGGTGTGGATTATTATGACTGCGCAGATATTTTATTACTGCTTGTTGTTAGAACTACAGGGGCGCGCCGCCTAATGGGACCCTGCTTCCCAACCGGCGGCTTGGTTGTACGTGGTTGTTTGAATTATTTGGTGTTTGTTTGGTTGATGGTTTTTAACATTGTTAAGATTACATTGTTTAGATTACATTGTTATAATTACATTTCTATGATTTACGCCGAACTTACATTATTTTAGTTTAGGGGTTAGGAGTTTGGAAAAATTTTACCTTTGACAAATTATTATCATTTTATTTATGGTTGTCCTGACACATGACGCACTGTTTGATTCGGGATAACATCGCGGTGGCGGCGGCGGACAGGGGGAGACCCATCGCCGATACCGCGAGAAAGCGGCGGGGCGCGGGGCTGTGGGTCAGCGGCAGCCGGAACAGCCTACCCGATTCGAGGTCGGGGAGCGCGAAGTCCTCGACTATGCCGGCGACTCCGAAGCCACGGCGGGCAAACTCGAGCAGAAGGTCGCTGGTCGCGAGCTCGATTGACGCGGTCGCTGCCGTCTCGCCGAGAAAGGCGTCGAGCGCGCGTCGGGTCGACGTCCCCTCCTCGAGCAATATAAGCGGCAACTTCGCAAGCTCTGACGGCGCAAGCGGCTCGGGCGGCAGGAATTTATCCTGACAGACGAAGATATCGCGTATTTCACGCACCGGCGTTATATCGAGTCGGGCGAGGTCGCGCTCGGATATCGGTTCGCTTATCACGCCGAAGTCGATTTCGCCATTATGCAGCGCTTTGAGGGTCAGCGGCGTCGGAGCGTTCGAGACTGTCAGCTTTATCTCGGGATAGGTCATATGAAACCACTCGATATAATCGAGCAGGAAATAACGCAGCGTCATATCGCTCGCGCCGATGCGCAATGTGCCTGATTTCAGTCCGGCGATCTCGCGCAGCCGCGTCTCTCCGGTCTCTATCATATTGAGCGCACCGGACAAATGTTCGGCGAGTATTTTGCCCTCGTTCGTCAGCCGTATGCCCCGATTAGTGCGGACAAACAGCTTCACGCCGAGTTCGTCTTCTAATTTTGCAATAGCAAGACTCACCGCCGGCTGCGACACGTGCATATCGCGAGCCGCGCGCGTCACGCTCCCGAGCCGCGCGACAGACAGGAAATATTTATACCAGTCGAGAGTTTGAAGCATTGAGTTAGTTGTTAGTTGTTAGGTATTAGTTGTTAGTTGCTGAGGTGGGAATTCGCCTTTGGCGAATTCCGAAAATTATATTGAGAGTGGTCTCCGCCAAAGGCGAAGCCGGAGACCACTCTAAATTTTCAGCCCTCGTACAGCGGGTATTTTTTACAGATCGCGGTTACTTCCGAACGGATATAGTCGGCGCTGTTCTCAAAGTCGGTCGCGGCGAGCTTTATAAGCTGCGCGATCTTTCTCATGTCGTCCTCTTTGAGTCCGCGCGAGGTCACGGCGGGAGTGCCGATGCGCACGCCGCTCGTCACGAACGGGCTCTCCGGATCGTTCGGGATTGCGTTCTTATTGACTGTGATATATACTTCGTCAAGCTGCTTTTCGAGCTGCTTGCCGGTAATTCCCATCGAGCGCAGGTCGACGAGCATCAGATGATTGTCGGTTCCGCCCGAAAGCAGGTTGAAGCCTTCAGCCATCAGCGACTCGGCAAGCGCCTTCGCGTTCTTAACGATCTGACGCTGGTACTCCTTGAACTCGGGCTTCAGCGCCTCGCCGAAGCAGACCGCCTTCGCGGCGATGATGTGCATGAGCGGACCGCCCTGCGTACCCGGGAACACGCCCTTATTTATAGCCTTTGCCAGCTCCTCACGGCAGAGGATCATGCCGCCGCGCGGACCGCGCAGGGTCTTGTGCGTAGTAGTCGTGACGACGTCGGCATAAGGAACGGGGTTCGGATGGAGTCCGGCCGCGACCAGACCGGCGATGTGCGCCATATCGACCATCAGGTACGCGCCGACGCTCTTCGCGATCGCGCCGAGACGCTCGAAATCGATAATACGCGGATATGCCGACGCGCCGGCTACAATCAGCTTCGGCTTATGCTCGCGCGCTAGGAACTCGACCTTGTCGTAGTCGATCATGCTGGTGTCGTCCTCGACGCCGTAGGGCACGAAGTTATAGAGCATACCCGAGATGTTGACCGGACTGCCGTGAGTCAGGTGTCCGCCGTGAGCGAGATTCATTCCGAGCACGGTGTCGCCCGGCTTCAGCAGCGCGAGGTAGACCGCGGTGTTGGCCTGCGAGCCCGAGTGAGGCTGCACGTTGGCGTGCTCCGCGCCGAACAGCTGCTTTGCGCGCTCGATAGCGATATTCTCGGCGATGTCCACGCACTCGCAGCCGCCGTAGTAGCGTTTTCCGGGATAGCCCTCGGCGTATTTGTTTGTGAGCACTGTGCCCATAGTCGCCATTACAGCCGGCGAAACGACGTTTTCGGACGCGATGAGCTCGAGTCCGCGCTGCTGACGCGCGTATTCCTTGGCGATGGCGTCGCCGATCTCCGGGTCGGCATTACGGATAAATTCGATGTTTTCAAGAACCATTTTCGTATCTCCTGTCGGATGAAGTATTTAATTACTATTATACAATATTACAGCTCGAAATACAATAGTAATTTTGTAAAAAAATATACCCGAGGTCAGCCTGCACGGCGTATAATGACACATAACGCTCGCCGGCTTCAATCTGATTTTCGCGTATATCACTATGGTTCTTTGCCGAGCTCATTTTTGTTTGGAGTCGTATTATTCTTTAATATGCCAAAAAAAGTTAATGAATGAGTTAATAAAATGTATTTACAAATTAATGAAAATATGATAGAATAATAATGCGGTCATATCGGTCATGCGTTTTGGCACGTCGTGCATAAGTTATTTGTATAACGGCATAAGCGTATATAAAATTAACTTATGGCTCGGTCTGACAGCAGCATATTCTGACAGCATAGCAGCTGACATCAGCATATACCGACAGCAGCATAACAGCTGACAGCTTTACAGATGATGTAAATAATAATATATTATTTACAAAAAAATATTTCGTATTCTATTGACAATTAACACAAAGTTTGATATTATATATTTAGTTGATTTGTAAATCTGTGAAATACATATAAACATACACCAAAGGCGGCAATACCGTCGTCAGGCGAGAGGGTGTGACTTCGATAGACAGGACGATAGAGGGCGCTGTGCGGGTGATTCTGATCACCTCCTGCAAGGGAGGGGTCGGAAAATCGACCTTGGCGGCGAATTTGGGGATGGCAATGGCGCAGAGCGGACACAGGACGCTTGTATGCGACTGCAATTTTGATATGCGCTGTCTCGACCTATTGTTTGGGGTCGAAAGCGACGTGGTATACGACCTATACGACGCCGCCAAGGGACGCGCTCCGCTCGCCAAAACGATACTTCGCGACCGGAGGTGCGAGTCGCTCGGATTTCTTGCCGCGCCCTAC
The DNA here is from genome assembly GCA_904386005.1 of Candidatus Flemingiibacterium merdigallinarum. Classification (GTDB taxonomy): domain Bacteria; phylum Bacillota; class Clostridia; order Oscillospirales; family CAG-272; genus Flemingiibacterium; species Flemingiibacterium merdigallinarum. The sequence continues at coordinate 2,330 of CAJFKR010000032.1, read as the reverse complement.
TCGGGCGGCGACGAAATCACCTCAGGCGAGCTGCGCGAGCTCATCGACGCCTGCGCGCTCGGCGAGGGGTACGAGTATATAATACTCGACACGCCCGGCAGCAGGATATCCCCGCGCATACTCGACACCGGCAGTGTGACCGACGCGATTGTGATAGCGTCGCACCTCGAATCGAGCATACGCGCCGCCGATATCACCGGCGAGCGGCTGCAAAGCCGCGGAATTGAAAATCAACGGCTGGTTATCAACTGCTTTGATTTTGACAGCGCGCTCGCGCGCACGAAGCCGGGAATCAACGAGATAATCGACCGAAGCCGGATAAGGCTGTGCGGCATTGTGCCGCGCGACCGCGAGCTCGCGGAGGACGCCGAGAACGGCGAGCCGGTTGTCTGCCGCTCACCGCGCGGCAACTGCGCGACAGCGTTCAGAAACATCGCCGCTCGGCTTGACGGCAGATATCTGCCGCTTTTCGACGGCTTTAGCGGCTGGCATACCCGGCGCAAAATCAAACGGCTCATTGGCGCGGTCTGATATATTTGACAGGAAAACGACGAAAGGATTGGATATAAGAAAATGGAAATTGCAATTATTGCGGACGACAAGAAGAAAGAATTGATGACGCAGTTCTGTATTGCCTATTGCGGAATCCTCTGCAAGCACAATCTCTGCGCCACCGGTATCACCGGAAAGTATATTTCCGAGGCTACCGGACTCAAAATCGAACGGCTGCTCTCGGGCGCGCACGGCGGAGCGCAGCAGATAACCTCCCGTGTCGCATACAACGAAATCGACCTGCTTATTTATTTCCGCGACACCTCCAAGGACGTGGTATTCGATGAGGAGGAGTACAACCTGCTCCGTATGTGCGACGTATACAATATCCCTGTCGCCACAAATATTGCTACTGCCGAGGTGCTGGTCACCGCGCTTGAAAACGGCGGACTCGACTGGCGCGAAATTGTGAATCCGAAGTCGGAATACAATCACAGAAACAAAAATGATCAATGACAGGACGCGGATTTATACGGCGGGCGAATCGCACGACGCGAATCCGGTTTGGTGACAAAGGGGAGACCAGGCTGCACAGCAGGGTCTCTCCCTTATTTTTGCCGATCGAACGCAGCTCGAGATGCGCCTCGGCGTGACGATGCGCGCGAATGCGGTCGGAATACCGATGATATTAGGGATATATCAATGATATAAAAGATAAAATCGAAGATAAAATCGAAATATAAGCAATATGCAAAAAAATCCGAATTTTATGACGCCGCAGCACAATATGAATGGACAAACCGAATGACAATATGCGTGATAATGGTATTTATGCGAGCGGAAATCGCGAGATATAATCGGCGTAGTTACAAGCAATGCGCGAACTATATGCCGGAACATGGAAATATAATTGTATGGACAAATCGCTCGGAAAACGATATTGAATATATCACGGCATTAACGCAAAACCAGTCGGGATATCATGCGATATAGTAAATATTCGGTCGAAATATATATGAAGAAGCAAAAAATAAAATGCTGTACACAAAGAGAAGCAAATAAAGGTGATGAGAACTGATGTTAAGTAAGGATGAAGCGAAGCTTGTCGTAGCAAAGCTCGAGGAGCTGTATCCCGACGCGGTCTGCGCGCTCGAATACGCGGGCGAGCCGTGGAAGCTATTGATAATGGGGCGGCTGTCGGCTCAGTGTACCGACAAGCGGGTGAACGAGGTCTGCAAGGATTTGTTCAGCCGCTATCCGACGCCCGAGGCGCTCGCGGCGTCGGAGCTTGCCGAGCTTGAGGAAATTGTACGTCCCTGCGGGCTTTACCGCGTCAAGGCGAAGAATATCAGAGACGAATGCGCGATGCTGGTCGGCGAATTCGGCGGCAGGCTGCCCGACACAATGGACGAGCTTCTGCGCCTGCCCGGAGTAGGGCGCAAAATCGCGAATCTGCTGCTGGGCGATGTATATGGCAAGCCCGCGATCGTAGCCGACACGCACTGCATCCGCATCTGCGGCCGTCTCGGCTTCTATTCGGAGTCGCTGAAGGATCCCGACAAGGTCGAGCGGATCCTCGCGGCGATAATCGAGCCGGAGAAGCAGTCGGATTTCTGCCACCGGCTCGTGATGTTCGGACGCGACGTCTGCTCGGCGCGCGCGCCGAAATGCGCGGACTGCCCGCTTGCCGGGAATTGCAGGCACAATCAGGCGGTACAGGCGAATACATAAGTGCGGACTTGTTTGCTTTTACTGGGGGAGGTGCCTTTTGGAAAAGGCACCTCCCCCAGACCCCCACCGCGAAAACTTTAATAATTTGGGTCAAAGCATAATTGTTA
>CAJFKR010000031.1 GCA_904386005.1 Candidatus Flemingiibacterium merdigallinarum | reverse complement strand
CAACTCGGGGCTTCGCCCCTCCTTCCGTGAGCCAACGCTGTTCTACTTCGATTTGTTACCTTTTTGAAAACTATTGCAACTTGCTATTGCAATTTGCGAGATTTTTTGAAATAATCTCGGAATGGAAAGGATAGAAAAGATATGAATTAATTATACTCGAAAAATGTGAATAAATCTATTGCTTCCACGCACAGGCAAAAAAAATAACGGGTACTTGGCTTTCACCGAATACCCGTTATCTCGTTTACCAACCCCGTCTGACAGATGCCATAATCATAATTTCTTGAATTACTTTCTTATGAGCACCCGTGTAAACGGACGGGGCGTATTTTATTTGCTTGGCTCGATTAAACCGTAGGCCTTGTCGTGACGGCGGTAAACCACGTTGGTCTCGCCGGTCTGTGAATCGGCATAGACGAAGAAATCGTGACCGAGCAGATTCATCTGGAGAATTGCTTCCTCCGGAGTCATCGGCTTGAGCTGGAAGGTCTTGGTACGGATAATAATTTCGTCATCCTCGACCGGCGGCTCTTCTACTTCGTACAAATCAGAGAGTGCGCCTTCGCGCAGACGCTTTTCGAGCTTGGTCTTGTTCTTGCGAATCTGGCGCTCAATCGCTTCGAGCGCTAAATCGAGTGCGTTGCGGAAGGTGGTATCGGTTTCTTCACCGCGGAAGATTGTGCCGGACGACATTATCGTGATCTCGACACGCTCGCGTCCGCGCAGACGAGAGAGCTTGACGGTTGCCGTTGCGTCGTCGCGGAAGTACTTGTCATACTTCGCGAGCTTTCCCTCGATGATAGGCTTCAGCTCTTCGGGCATATTGATTTGTCTGCCGACGATTGTTGTCTTCATATTCATATCCACCTTTACATTGAATTTACAGTCGGTCGTTGCCTTTACTGTATCTATATTATACCATACTTAATTGCAAAAATCAATAATGAAATGATAAAAATACTGCCGTTAATTATGAACTTTGTCATTTTTCGTGAAAAGATGACAATCTGAACATATTCCGCGCGGTGTTTACCGCGGACCGCGAGACCGAGATACTGTCAATAAATGCTTAAAAATCTGTGAACAATTTTGCAATTATGACTATTTACATTTCATTCGGCTCATGATATAATATTTAAAGTTTGGGTCTTGCGAAAAAGGTCGAAATTTGAGTCGCCTGCGCCGAACCACAAAAGCAGAAAGGATGCCTCGCGTCAATATTTGTCGAGGCAACGGTTAAGAAAGTGAATATTTTATCAAAGCTCAATCTGCTGCTCTTTCCGGGGTCGAGCAGCTACCCGAAAAACGGTGCGTTAAAAACCTTCACGCTCGGTTTACAGCACGCGTTCGCGATGTCCTGCGCGACGATACTCGTTCCGTTATTGACCGGACTCGACGTCGGAGTCGCGCTCTGTATGGCGGGCGTCGGAACGCTGGTATTCCATATCTGCACCGGCGGCAAGATGCCGACCTTCCTCGGAAGCTCGTTCGCGTTCATCACCGCGCTTGCGACGGTCGTTGGCAGCGAGGAATTCGGCGCGGACAAGACCGAACGCATCTCCGCCGCGATGGGCGGCGTTGTCGCGGCAGGTCTTATATATGTCATTATCGCGCTGCTTATTAAGATATTCGGCTCGCGCTTCATCGACCGGCTGTTCCCTCCGGTAGTCCGAGGCGTCGGTATCGCGATAATCGGACTCAATCTGGCGAGCGCGGCTATTAATAATATTCAGTCGAACAACGGCTTCGAGATGTTCTCCGCCGGCTACTACTGGAGCTGGATTCTCGCGCTGATAACCTGTCTCACGGCTATTATCCTGTCGAGCTACGGCAAAGGCATGGTGAAAATGTCGTCGATTGTAATCGCGCTCGGCGTAGGTTATATACTTTCAATGATATTAACGCTCACCGGAATCGCGCCCGAGGGTCTGATGAACCTCGACAAGGTCGGAGAACACGCGTGGTTCGAGATGCCGAATTTCGTGTTCCCAAGCATAAATCTCAAGGCTATCGGAATGATAGCTCCTATTGCGATAGTCACCTGCGTTGAGCACGTCGGCGATGTATACGCGAACGGCGCGGTCGTCGGTCGCGATTTCACCAAGGATCCCGGACTTCACAGAACGATGCTCGGCGACGGTCTTGCCACTGTCGTCGCCGGACTCTTCGGCGGTCCCGCGAACACGACCTATTCGGAGAATACCGCGGTGCTCGCGGCTACCGGAAATTACAATCCGATCACGCTTCGCGTAGCGGCTGTAATCGCGATTGTGGTATCCTTCCTCGGCAAGGCGATCGGTGTCGTCGAGACAGTGCCGAACTGTGTGCTCGGCGGAGCTTGTATCGTGCTATACGGTATGATTTCGTCGGTCGGACTCAGAACTCTGGTCGAAAATCATGTCGACTTTACGAAGAACCGCAACCTCTGCATCGCGGCAGTCATGCTGGTGCTCGCTATGGGCGGCGCGGTAATCGGCGGTCCGGATTTCAGCTTCAGCGGAATCGGTCTCGGAATCATCGTCGGAATCCTGCTCAATCTGCTGCTGCCGCCGATCGACGAGCCGGATGGAAAGGGGCTTGTCGCGCACTCTGTGCCCGAGGATGAGATCGTCGTCGAAAAGGACAAGTAATGTGACATATGCGGATATATCGCATATTACGATTAATAATCGTTTATAAGCAAAATACAGACAATCACAAATAATTCGCGTAATGATAAATCGATATCTACGGTATCGATTTATCTTTTTTATATAATGAAATTTCAGTCCGCATATTAAATTACAACCGATGGTTGGATTTGAAACAAGCGTTTGATAATTGATAGCCTTGAAAATTTGTGGTATAATTGATTCATACCGATGAATACAATGCAGGAGGAATCAATATGCTGATCAATATTGGAAAGATTATCCGCGAGCTGCGCCGCCGCGACGGCAGGACGCAGGAGATGCTGGCGTCGGCGCTCGGCGTTACGAGTCAGGCTGTTTCGCGCTGGGAGGCCGGCGGAAGTTATCCGGACATGGAGCTTATCCCGTCGATAGCGAATTACTTCGGCGTGTCAATCGACGAGCTGTTCGGCTATGAGAATGACCGCGAGCGTAAGGTTGACGCGCTGGTCGGGCGGATATATGAGCTGAACCGACAGAACAACGGAGTCGACGTCTGTGTTGATGAGTGCCTGTCTCTCGCGCGGGAGGGGCTGGCTGAATTCCCGGGAACTGAAAAGCTGACTCTCTGTCTCGCGTCGATGCTTTACAACGCGGGATATGTCAGACATGGAGAGCATCACCTCACCGATCCGGACGGTTATGACATACTTGATGTCGAGCTGCACCGAACCTACCCTGAATGGCAGGAGGCGGTCAAGCTGTATGAAAGCCTGACAAATTCAGCCGTTCCGGAGATACGCAGCCGTGCGGCAGTTGAATTGAGTCAGCTCTATCTGAATGTCGGCGAGCATGAAAAAGCCGAGTCACTCGCTGAATCGGCGCCCGAATACACGAACTGCCGCGAGCTTTTGCGCATGATGAGCCGCGACGGCGTGGAGCGCGCCGAAGTCCTCGGCGAGAATCTGCTGCTGTGGATACAGACTGCCGCGCGGTTTATGGTCAACGGAGTGATTTTGAACAAGTCGGTACTGAACGCACGAGAGTCGGCAGAGATATTGCAAAATGCCGCAGAGCTGTTCGATTGTATTTGTACTGACCATGACTATGGTAGGCTGAATATACTGATTTGTCAGATTTATCTGTATGAGTCCGAGTTTCTATGGCTTGACGACCGGCGCGACGAGGTGTTCCATGCGCTCGACAAGGCTTTGTTCCACGCGACCGAATACGAGCGGGTCTGCGCGGACGATACGGTCTGCCACACCTCACCGCTGCTGCGGCGGCTTAAGCTGAATAGCGAGCGGCAGGAGGTAAATGTGACGAAGTATCTGCCGGACGACTGGCCCTGGTGGCAGGTGCTGGACTATACAAATGTCAAGGCGGAGCTTATGTCAGACCCCCGCTGGGACGAGTGGGTGAAAAGGACACAGGAATAATGATGTGAAGTGCCTCACGGCATTAGCGAAGTGCCTCGTAGCACTTCGCTTTTATATTTGCGTACATATAACGCGGGTATTCACTCGAGCTTTTTATATATCGAATCAAATACAGGCAAATAACGCCGTATGTATTGACAAAATATTAATTGTCTGTTATAATTAGATTATTACAAATAAAGTCAATACTGCACAAATTTTCTCGAAATAATTTCAACCGGACATATATCCGTCCACCGCGTATGCTATAATTAATAAAAAAGACGGTGAATTAATGAAAAGTGACAAGCGGGAACGCATACTTGAAATTTTCTTCCGAGGACTTCGCGGCGAGGAGCTGTCGGTGTCGGGACTGGCGAATGAATATAACGTTTCGCAAAAAAGCATAAGCCGCGATATCAACGATATCAAAGCCTTCCTCTCCAACCACCGCGAGCTGGTCGGCAACGCCGAATTCGAATATCTGAACGCGAGCCGGCGGTATCGGCTTAAAATCGACGAATTTCTGACAAGTCAGGAGCTGCTAGCGCTGATTGAAGTCATAATCGGCACGCGCGCTTTCCCGAAAAATGAGCTTGTGACAATGACCGACAAGCTCAGGCGTTTTACCACGGTTAACGACCGGGGCAGGCTGAAAAAGCTGATCAACAACGAGCTCTGCCAATATGTCGAGCTGGGACACGACTGTGAAAATGTCTGTGAGACCCTCTGGCAGCTCGCGAATGTGATCGGTGAGAAGATCGAAATCTCGATTGAATACCACCGTGCCGACCGAACTAGCAAGACCTACAGACTGCGTCCGGTTTCGCTGATGTTCGCCGACAGCTATTTCTATATGATCGCGTTCGAGACTAACGACGAAGCAATACCGAAATACTTCCGAGTTGACCGAGTGAGCGCGATAACACGGCATCATGAGCGCTTCACCTCCAAAGACGCGCCCGACTTCGACGAGGGACTATTGCGTCGGCGAAGTCTGTTCATGTGGCCCGGCAAGCTGCGGACAATACGCTTCGAATACACCGGAATTTCATATCAGGCCGCGCTCGACAAGCTACCGACCGCGAAAATAGTCGACAAATGTCCCGGCGGTTACATAATTGAAGCCGAGGTATATGGCGACGGAATTATGATGTGGCTGCTCAGTCAGGGCGAGTGGGTCAGGGTGATAAGCCCGCCCGATTTTGTCGAAGAATACAAGCGCAAACTGAAAGCAATGCTGAAAAAATACGGTGATTGACAAAGGGCGACAATATGAAAACAAATACATACTTTGACATTTTGCCCGGCAAATCCGACCGTACAGATGCCGACAAGTGGCTGCCGCTTATCATGCACCTATATGACACCGCGGGTATAATGAATTGCCTTGCAAGGGATTGGCTGCCCGAATCGATACGGGAGCGTATTGAGGGCAGTATTAACAACGGCAGCAGCTTTGAACAGCTGATACATTTCATCGCGCTGGTGCATGACATCGGCAAGGCGACGCCGGTGTTTTGCGAGCGGATATGTGAGTCGCTGCCGACTGTGCGCGATGTGCTCGTGAATTGCGGCTTGCTTCCGTCCGAAGGCAGTCAGTTTCTCGACCCGAAGCTGTCTCCGCACTCGAAAGCGGGCGAGGTGGTGCTGATAAAATACGGCGTGCCGGTCGGAATCGCGGCGATAATCGGCGCGCACCATGGCAAACCGCGAGATAATGACGGAGATATTAATCACGAGCTCGAAATTCGCGCCGCGAATTATTACGGCTCAGATGGAGCAAGCAGCAGTCAAGGGAGACTATGGGAGGAAATGCGCGCCGAGTGGTTCAAGCTGTCGCTCGAGCTTTCAGGCTACGAGTCGCCGGACGAGATACCGCCGCTTGATGAAGCGACGCAGTTCGTGCTGTCCGGACTGCTGATAATGGCGGACTGGATAGCGAGCAACCCCGAATATTTTCCACTGATACCGCTGTCCGAGGGCTATCGCGACGAATATTATCCCGAGCGGGTCAACTTGGCTTGGCAAAAGCTCAACCTGCCGAGACCGTGGGAGAGCGGACACTATGCTATCGACGATGAAGCGTTTGCGGGACTTTTCGGGTTTGTGCCGAACCGAGTGCAGCAGGTGATAATCGAAGCCATGTCAGCCGCGAATTCGCCCGGAATCTGCATAATCGAAGCGCCGATGGGCTGCGGCAAGACCGAAGCCGCGTTAGCCGCCGCCGATATCATAGCGGCAAAGCATGAGTGCGGAGGACTGTTTTTCGGTCTGCCGACGCAGGCTACAGCGAACGGAATATTTCCGCGACTTTTGCAATGGGCGAAGTGCGAGTCGGAGGAGACCGCACACTCGATTCGTCTCGCGCACGGCATGGCTGAACTCAACGAGGACTATCGCGCGCTGTTCTGCGGCAGGGCAGAGATTGACGAGGATGATATTGACGGCAATGGCAGATACGGCGATGTCAGGGTACACAGTTGGTTCAGCGGTCGCAAGCAGGCGCTGCTCGCCGATTTTGTAATCGGCACGGTCGACCAGCTGCTCATGGTCGGACTCAAACAGAAGCATCTGATGCTGCGGCATCTCGGTATCGCGGGCAAGGTTGTGATTATCGACGAATGTCACGCCTACGACGCGTATATGAACAAATATCTCGACCGCGTGCTGAACTGGCTGGGCGTATACGGCACGCCGGTTATACTCTTGTCGGCGACACTGCCGAAGAAACGGCGCTCGGAGCTTATCGACGCGTATCATGGCAAGCCGAGAAAGCGTATCGGCGGCACAGACGCGCATGAAGCATGGCGCGAAAGCGTCGGCTATCCGCTCGTCACTTGGACTGACGGCGACAGAATTGAGCAGTTGTCCTGCGAATCGGGCGCGCGCGGATATACAGTCAGATTTGAGCGTCTGGCGGACGAGCGGCTCTGCGGATATATTGGTGAGCAGCTCAGCGACGGCGGTTCAGCCGGTATTATTGTTAACACAGTCAAGCGCGCGCAAAAGCTCGCTGAGACGATACGCAAATGTCTGCCGGATTATGACGTTATTCTGATACATTCGAGCTTCACCGCGCCCGACCGTGCCCAAAAGGAGGAGATAATTCGACGTCGTCTCGGCAAACGCTCGACGCCGGACGAGCGGAATCGCCTGATCATAATCGGAACGCAGGTGCTCGAGCAGTCACTCGACATCGACTTTGACATCATGGTGACCGACCTCTGCCCGATGGATTTGTTATTGCAACGAGTCGGGCGACTGCACCGTCACGAGCGTGTCCGACCGGACAAGCTGCAAGCGGCGGTCTGCGCGGTTCTCGGAGCTCATGAGCTTGACGAGGGCAGCCGTGCGGTCTACCACGACTGGGCGCTGTTGAGAACGCGTTCACTGCTGCCCGATTCAGCGGTGATTCCCGATGACATACCGAAGCTCGTGCAGACGGCATACGAGGATATCAGCGCGGTCGAGAGGGGAGACGCGGAGCTTCTGGTGGCGTATGAGGAAATGGAATTTGACACAGCACAAAAAGAGACTCGCGCAAAATCGTTTATGTTGAAACCTACAAAGCGCGTCAAGGGAAAGTCCTATTCAAGCGGTACTATTGTGAATCTGCTCAGCACAGATGCGACCGCCGGTGAGCAGCGGGGCGAGGCTATGGTGCGCGACATCAAGCCGACGATACAGGTATTGGCGATGATGTTGTGCGGCGACGGCAGGATTGGGTTTTTGTCGGACGATGAAAATATGAGGTCTGACAAGAATACATTGTCAGCCGACCACACTCCGTCGGACGAGGAGGCGCGACGCGTCGCGATTCAGAAGCTGACGCTGCCGTATGTATTGTCGCAGGACTACAATTATAATGATACTGTAGATGAACTCGAACAGTTAAACGCGAATATTCTGCCCGAATGGCAGAAGTCGGGCTGGCTCAAGGGCGAGCTGATACTGCTGTTCGACGGCAATCGAAAATGCGAGCTGGGCGGATACGAGCTGTCATACAGCCGCGAGCTCGGGTTGACATATATAAAACAAGGAGGTACAGATAATGGCTGACGGCGAAAAATTATTCAATCTGCTTGACGAGCCGTGGATATTGGTGCGCAAAAACAGCGGCGAGACGGCAGAGGTTTCGCTGCTCGACGCGCTGATACACGCGCACGAATACGACGCGTTAGCGGGCGAGCTGCCGACGCAGGATGTAGCGATACTGCGGCTGCTGCTGGCGGTACTATACACGGTATTCACGCGGTATAATGCTGACGGCAGCGAGCGAGAGGATGTGCCGGATTTTGACGATATGGTGGATATGTGGAAAGAGGTATGGGACAGCGGATATTTGCCCGAGCAGCCGATACGCGAGTATCTCGGCAAATGGCATGAGCTGTTCTGGCTGTTTCATCCCGAGCGACCGTTCTATCAGGCGAATTCGGCGAAGATGGGAACTGAATATACGGCGGCGAAGCTGAACGGGGAAATATCGGAAAGCAGCAACAAGGTGCGCTTGTTTACTAAACGAACCGGTATGGTAAAAAAGGAGCTGACCTTTTCAGAAGGTGCGCGTTGGTTGTTATATCTCAATGGCTACGACGACACCTCATCAAAACCAAAGGGCAAGGATTTGCCGTCGCCGGGTGCGGGTTGGCTCGGTAAATTAGGGCTTATCTGGGCTGCTGGCGCAAACCTTTATGAAACCTTGATGTTGAATCTTTCATTCCCTGACGGGGCTTCTGATGAATGGTATGAAAATCAACCAATTTGGGAACGCGATGTATATCCGGATAAAGAAAGGGTGAAGATACCACTTCCGACTAATCCAGCGGAACTGTATACCTTACAATCGCGCAGGATTTTACTGATACATAATCGCAATCTGGTTATCGGATATAAATTGCTCGGAGGTGATTTTTTCGATCGAGAGGGCGCGTTTTCTGAGCAAATGACAATCTGGAGACCGATATATGAGCGCAAGGAGATAGTAGGATATCAACCCAAACGGCACGATTCGACAAAACAGCTCTGGCGGGAATTTTCGTCGATAGCGGTTGGCAGTGAAAATAAAATGCCGGGAATTGTCACATGGCAGGCATTTCTGCGAGAAAACGAACTGATACCCGAGGAAAAGCTCTGTCGGTTTGACATTACATCGGTGCAATACGGCGACAAGGATTTTTTTGTCGATGATGTATTTTCGGACTCAATCACCTTTAATATAGATATTCTCACGAAAACTGGCGTTATTTACCGCAGTCTCATCGAAACCGAAATTGCTCGCTGCGATAAATTCGCCGACGTGCTGAAAAGTCTCGCGTCCGACCTTATCAAAGCGTCCGGCGGCGATCCGACAGCATTAGGAGCATACGCAAAGGAACAGTATTATTACCGCATAGACGGCGAGCTGCGGCGGTGGATAGCCTCGGTCAGTCCGTCACAGTCAGACACAGAAATAAACGAATCGCGTGAAAGCTGGCGCAATCGGAACAAACAAATCGCGCTGGAGCTTGGCAGCGAACTCATACACAAGATGAGCAGCGACGCGTTTGTCGGCAGAGAAATTAAAGATAAAAAAGGCAGCAAAGAAGTCAAGTACCACTATTCGATACCCGAAGCGGAGATTCGGTTCATTCACAATATCAAACACATCGACGATTGACAAGGAGGAATCAAATTGGCAGTCAAGAAATCTGACGTCGAAGTATATACAAAACGGCGGATAGACTATCTCATCAACACCACAAATGACGGTATGCGCAAAGCCGCGCTCGCGAATCTGCGACGTGGCGTCGGCAAAAAGCCGGGCGAGCTCCCCGAACTGTGGGGCGAGTTCCTTGCGGATATGCCCGAGGATATGTTCGGCAAATCCGAACCGAGCGCGGCTGAATACGCGGTCTATACGGCACTTACACTGTTCGCTCTGCACCAGCAGGGGCACGAGCTGCCGAGTGACGCCATGCACCATGACGGCGTGTCGCTTGGTCAGGCGACAGCTCGGTTGATTGTCGGCGAATCGGACGCCGAGAGCGCGTTTGACCGTGTGCGCCGCAGATTCAACCTGACCGCGCTGTCAGCCGATATCGACGAATTGGCGCACCACCTGCGTGGACTTGTGCAGCTGCTGCGAGCCAAGGCTGTGCCGCTCGACTACGCGCGGCTCGCGGGAGAGATTTACGTGTATCAGAATATCGACCTGCGTTCGGATATACGCCTTAATTGGGGGCGTGATTTATACCATGAATATTATATTCTTACAAATGGCAGAAAGGACGAAAACAATGAAAAATAATAACCTCTACATAGACCTTCACGTGCTCCAGACCGTACCGCCGAGCTGCGTCAACCGCGACGATACCGGCAGTCCCAAGACCGCGGTATACGGCGGCGTGACCCGTGCGAGAGTTTCGAGCCAAGCGTGGAAGCATGAAATGCGCAAGCTGTTTTCCGAAATGCTGACCGAAGCCGAACTCGGCTACCGCACCAAGCGCATAGTCGGTCTGGTCGCCGACGAGATATCGAAGCTTTCGACCGATATCAACGCTGAAAAATCGGCGACTGACGCGCTTACAAAAGCCGGACTTAAAATCAAATCTGCCGATAAAGGTACAGACGCGCTATTTTTCATGAGCCGCGCACAGGCTGCCGAGCTCGCGCGTCTCGCGGTTGAGGGCGAATCGGACGCGAAGAAATACAAAGAAGCGCTGAAAACCACACCCTCGCTCGACATGGTTCTGTTCGGACGCATGGTCGCGGACGACCCGTCGCTCAACTTTGACGCGGCGGCACAGGTCGCGCACGCGATTTCGACACACGAAGTCAGAAACGAATACGACTACTTCACCGCGGTCGACGACTGTTCGCCCGAGGACAATGCCGGCGCGGGACATCTCGGCACGGTCGAGTTCAACTCGTCGACGCTCTACCGCTACGCGACTGTGAATGTCGGTGAGCTTGCGAAATGGCTGGCGGCTGACGAACTCGACAAGGCGGTGCGCTGCTTTGCCGAAGCGTTCATATGCACGATGCCGACCGGCAAACAGAATACCTTCGCGAACCGGACGCTTCCCGATATGGTATACGCCGCGGTCAGACGCGACCAGCCGGTGAATCTCGTCGGAGCGTTCGAGCGTCCGGTGAAGTCGTCCGGCGGTTATGTCGAGAGCTCCGAGAACGCGTTCTGCGACTACGCAAAGGAGGTATACCGCTTGTTCGCGCCGAAGCCGGAGCTGTCGCTCGGCGTCAGCCGTCATGACAAGCTCGGTGAGATCTGCGAGCTTATGCCGCTGTCCGAGCTGCTTGACCGGATAACTGCTTATGTCTCGGACAATTGCGCGGCAGGGGAGTGAGACTATGAGCACCCTACTCGTCAGGCTCGCCGCGCCGTTACAGTCGTGGGGCATTGACTCGCGCTTCGAGACTCGCCGCACCGAGCGCATACCGTCAAAGAGCGGCGTTATCGGGCTTGTCGCCGCCGCGCTCGGGTATAGACGCGACGCGGATCTGTCCGAGCTGTGCAGTCTGCGCTTCGGCGTGCGCGTCGACCGCGACGGCGAGCTGCTGCGCGATTTTCACACGGCGCACCATGAGACAAATGAAAAGCTGGCATATATTACCTATCGCTACTACATCGCAGACGCGATATTCTTAGCCGGTCTTGAAAGCGACGATACCGAATTGCTTGAAAGAATCGATGACGCACTGCACAATCCCGTCTATCCGCTGTTTTTAGGCAGACGCTCCTGTCCGCCGACCTTGCCGCTGACGCTCGGTCTGCGGGATTGCGACCTGTATACTTCGCTCGCGAACGAGCCGTGGCAGGTGTCCGAATATATGCGCGGCTATTTGAAGCGTCGTGAGCATATCGAAACGCCGTCGCTGCGAATTGTAGTCGACGACGCTGACGGCGGCGCGGTGATACGCGACCTGCCGCTGTCATTCGACGTGCGCGCGCGCCGTTACGGCTTCCGCCGGGCGTCGGACAGGGGGTATGTGACTTTGACAGACAGAGTTGACTCGGTCGAGGCGGTCGGCGAGGTTACAGACCACGACGCGTTTGCCGAATTGGAGGGGTGAGTATGTATTTATCGAGAATCGAGCTTGATACAAAGTCGCGTGAGACAATGCGTGCGCTCGCGTCGCCGAGCCGCTTCCACGGCGCGGTCGAGCGCGCGTTTGACGGCGACCGCTCACGCAACCTCTGGCGGATCGACACGCTCGGTGACCGAACCTATCTGCTGCTGTTGAGCCGCGAGCTGCCAAGGTTAGACGCGCTCGCAGCGCAGTTCGGTTATGGTCAATACGAGACTCGGGATTATGACAAGCTGCTTTCGCGTATCGCCGACGGCAGACGTTACAAATTCCGTCTTGTTGCGAATCCTACGTTCAGCAAATCTCCGGGCAAGGACGCGGCAGTGAGCAAGACCCGCGGTAAGGTTATCGGCTGTTCAACTCCCGAATATCAGGCTGAATGGCTCTGCCGCCGCGCCGGGAGTCACGGATTCGACGTTATATATACGGATGATAACGAAACGCAATGCAGCTTCACGATAACCCAAAGCCGCCGGCTCTCGTTTGACAAGGGCAGCGACGGCAGAAATGTAAAGCTGTTGTCAGTCACATACGAGGGCGAGCTGACTGTGACCGACGCGGAGAAGTTCAAGGCTCTGCTCTGCGACGGTATCGGTCGGGGCAAGGCATATGGTCAAGGTATGATGACTGTAGTTTCAGCTGAATAATATGTCTGAAATCGGGTCGATAAGTGGCATGGAGCGTCCCGAGCTGTATATGCTGCCGCAGATACGCGACCGGTTGTCCTTTGTATATCTCGAACACTGTCAATTAAGTCGCGACGACAGCGCGATCACCGCGGTCGACAAGGACGGAACTATACACATACCCGCGGCAGGAGTGTCGGTATTATTGCTCTGACCGGGCACAAACTTAACGCATTGCGCTATGGAGCTTATAGGCGACATGGGTATTGCTGTGATTTGGGTTGGCGAGCGGGGAGTCCGATATTATGCCGTCGGCAGGGCATTGACACACAGCTCGCGGCTGCTCATGCGTCAGGCCGAGCTTGTCAGCAATCAACGCGGACATCTTATGGTAGCGCGAAAGATGTATGAGATGCGTTTTCCGGACGAAGATGTGTCGAAGCTGACCATGCAGCAGCTGCGAGGCAGGGAAGGCAGCCGCATACGCACTGTATACAAGACCGAGTCGGAAAGGTGGGGGATTAAATGGAGCGGCAGAGACTACGATCCGGATAATTTTGCCGGCAGTGATCCGGTGAATCAAGCTCTGTCAGCCGGACACGCCTGTCTATACGGACTCGCGCACGCGGTCATAGCCGCGTTAGGCTGTTCACCCGGGCTCGGATTTGTGCATATCGGTCACGAATGCTCGTTTGTATATGACGTTGCCGATTTGTATAAGGCTGAAGTTACGATTCCCGCGGCGTTTGAGCTTGCTGCAACCTATAACGGAGACGAACTCGGCAGGGCGGTACGCCGTCGGGTACGCGACCTGATGACTGACAGCAAGCTGCTCGAACGCATGGTCAAGGACGTGAAGTATCTGCTGCTCGACGACAGCGAGCATTTCAGCAAGGATACAAGCGATGAATATGCCGAATCGGCGCTGTTTCTCTGGGACAACAAACGCGGGGAAGTGTCAAGCGGCGTATTATACAGCGAGGACGACGAGATATGACCACAGTGTTAGTACTAAGCAACTGTCCGCCCAAGCTGCGCGGTGACATGACGAAGTGGTTTATCGAGGTGAATTGCGGGGTATATGTCGGAAGCATAAACAAGCGTGTGCGAGAAGCGCTCTGGCGACGGGTTTGCGACAATCTCAAAGGCGGGCAGGCGACTATGGTATTTCATGCGGACAATGAGCAGCAGTTAGACTTTTATGTCCACAACACAACCTGGGAGCCGATCGATTTCGACGGTATCAAGCTTATGCGTCGCCCGTCTCCCGAGCGTCTGGCAAGCCGTTCGGAATCGATCCTGAAGCCGGGCTTCAGCAATGCCGCGAGGTGCAAGTATCAGCGCAGAAGCGCAGTGACCAAGTGTGAGACCTATGTTGTAATCGACCTTGAAACGACCGGACTTAATACACAATCAGACCTGATAATAGAGTATGCGGCAATCAAGGTTGACAAGGGGCAAATAATTGAAGAGTTCTCGGTTTTAGTGAAACGAGATTTGACTTTGCCGAACGAAATTGTCGAGCTGACCGGTATCACGTCAGAGCTTATGTCAAATGAGGGTTTAGATCCTGCGGATGCGCTATGCAAATTTCTCGAGTTTATCGGACGATTACGGATAGTCGGACACAATTTGGATTTTGATATGCCTTTTATAATAAGTGAATGCAAACGTTACAGCATATCGCCTCCATGCGGGAAGTGCGAGGACACGCTCAGGCTGGCACATCGGAAGATATCAGGTACTGACAATTACAAGCTACTGACGTTAGCCAAGCATTTCATGATTCCGACAGGCGGTGCCCATCGCGCGCTCTCTGATTGCAAAATTCTACACGAGGTTTACTTGAAGTTAAAGCAGCTTTGATAAAATCGATTAGAAATAGCGAGATATTTGGAGAAAATGGGAGATTTTTAGTCTTTTCCCCGCGTGTGCGGGGGTGATCCTTGGCAACCGCAAGTTCCGCTGGTACGAAGTGCCTTTTCCCCGCGTGTGCGGGGGTGATCCTGGTGCAAACGGTACAGACACAACATATACGCCCTTTTCCCCGCGTAGGCGGGGGTTGATCCTCTGCTGGTTTATAATCGATCTTGCTAAAAAATAAACACATACCTGTATCGTCCTGATTCGCTCACCTCAATAGAAATCCAGCTATATCTTCCCAGACCCGCTCGCGATCGCGTTCGTTCAGTATCTCGTGTCGCATACCTGGATATATCTTGCTTGAAATATTTTCGAACCCGCATCGGAGTAAGGTATCGATTGAATCGCGCCTGCCGTGGCTGCCGCCGACACATGGATCGTCGGCTCCGTTGAGCAGCAGTATCGGCAGCTTTGACTTGACATTCCGGCAGTCGCTGACCTCATGCATCAGTTTGTCCAATATAAAAAGGTCGCGATAAGCCGACGCTGTGAAGCCAAAACCACAGAGCGGATCTTGGATGAATCGGTCGACTACTTCATTGTCAGCACATATCCAGTCGAATTTGGTGCGCGGATGCTTTATTGCGTGGTTGAATACTCCGGTGCTCAAATCCTCGAGCAGCTCCGAGTGGTAGTCGCTGCCAAGCGCGAGACATAATATATCGGCGAGAATTATGCCGAGCCCCGCCGCTTGATTGTAATTCGGATATCCGGTCAGTACCACCTTGCTCCATAACCTTGAATACCGTTTCAACAACACTCGCGATATTATACTGCCCATTGAGTGAGCAACCAGTATCACCGGCAGCCGACCGAAACTTTTACCTATACTTATTCGCACATTGATCTGATCCTGCAATAGCCGCTTCCAGCCGTCGTTTTCGTCAAACCAACCGAGCTTTGCAGCAAGACTGCCGTGTCCTCGCATATTTGCTGTCACGACTGTAAAGCCTTGCGAGACGAGATATTCCGCGAAATCTATATACCTGTCCTGATGTTCCTCCATACCGTGCGCTATCTGCACGACGGCTCGCGGCGACTCATGTCGGTATATTTTTATTGCGATGTCGCCGATAGTTTTTGCTTCTGAATTTATCATTCCGGTTTTGTTCCTCTCACTACCATTATTATAAGTATTGTTGTGTCCCAGAGCTTTTCGCCACGCTCGTATTTATTAAGTCTCGATTTATATCTTTGCTCAATATGACCGACCAATTCGCGAATCTCGGCGTCCGAAAATCTACCGGGATAAATGCTCCTAAGCGTTTCGACCGATTCCGTCTCGCATATCAGACCTGAATTTATGATTCGCTTTGCGAATTCGGGTGAATATTTCGGGTCGTCGGGCGTCAAATCGAGCGCGACATATCCGGCTGTGACGTCGCAAAATCCGTAGCTTTCCATCGCCGCCGGCAGCTCGGATTCGCTTAACGGATATCGGCAGACCTCGACCGGCTCGCTTTTTTCGACCTGTTCAATTTGATCAAACCGCCGCCAAAAGTCGGATTCATACGCGTCATATTCAGGCTCGGGGGATTTCAGGGTCTTTCGCGTCGATATTACAATACAGCTGCCGCCCGGCTTCAATATTCGCCGCTGCTCACGAAAAAACGCTCCGGTCTCGATATGCTCGCTGACTGTATTCGATATGACAATGTCATAACTGTCGGCAGGGAAGCCGGTGTCGGTAGCGTCGCCCTCGACATATGTTATATGCCGTCCGGCTTGATTGAAGCGACGATTCGCGTATTCGATAAAATCGCTGTCGCGGTCAAGTCCGGTGACAGCGATGTTTGGATACCAGTCGTATAATTTTGACGCGAGCGCGCCCGAACCGCAGCCGAGTTCGAGCAGCTTTAACTTTGCCGTTTCATTTATCGCAAACATACTTTTCCAAGTCGCCGCAAATCGGTCGTCAAAACGCAGCAGTCGGCTTTCACAAAGTAATTCTGCCGATTGAACGTATTTTGACCAGTCGGTGTTCCGTGTATTCGTTCCCATTTATTGTTACCAGTCTTTCTTTATATTTGTATTGTTATTATACCACACAAACGGTGCAAAGTAAAGATAATTCGCCGATGCCGCAGATATATCGGTAAAAATCGGCAATGTTCACACACAAGTCATAAAATTGTGTTATACTTAAGAAAACACTGATTTTATATGATTCAGTGTATCCTTAAAGCTTAGTTTTTACAAAGGGGATACAATTATGCCGGATATACATGACAACTATGAATCGCCGTTTTCGACCCGCTACGCAAGCCGTGAAATGCAGTACCTGTTCTCACAGAACATGAAGTTCCGCACCTTCCGCCACCTCTGGATCGCGCTCGCGAAAGCAGAGCAGAAGGCCGGACTCGACATCACCGACGAGCAGATCGAGGAGCTATGCGCTCACCGCGACGACATCAACTACGAAGCCGCTGAGGAATACGAGAAGAAGCTCCGCCACGACGTCATGGCTCACGTCCACGCCTACGGCGACCAGTGCCCGAAGGCTCGCCCTATTATCCACCTCGGCGCGACTTCCTGCTATGTAGGCGATAACACCGATGTTATCATTATGCGCGAAGCGTTGAAGCTCGTGCGTTCAAAGCTGCTCGCGGTTATCAAGAACCTGCGTGACTTCGCGCTCGAATACAAGGGTATGCCCGCGCTCGCGTATACGCACTTGCAGCCGGCGCAGCTGACTACGGTCGGCAAGCGCGCGTCGCTCTGGCTGTATGAGCTGACGCTCGACCTCGAGGACCTCGATTATGTCGCGTCGTCGCTGAAGCTGCTCGGCTCAAAGGGCACGACCGGCACGCAGGCGAGCTTCCTCGAGCTGTTCGACGGAGACGAAACCAAAATTGACCAAGTCGAGCGCGATATCGCGAACGAATTCGGATTTACCGACTGCGTACCGGTTTCGGGTCAGACCTACACGCGCAAATTCGACAGTCGCGTTATGAATGTGCTCGTCGGAATCGCGCAGTCGGCGTATAAATTTGCGAACGATATGCGCATATTGCAGTCGTTCAAGGAGATGGAGGAGCCGTTCGAGAAGAATCAGGTCGGCTCGTCCGCGATGCCGTACAAGCGCAATCCGATGCGCTGCGAACGTATCTGCGCGCTTGCCCGCTACATCATCTCCGACTCGATAAATCCAGCCATAACCGCGTCAACCCAGTGGTTCGAGCGCACGCTCGACGACTCGGCAAACAAGCGAATCTCAATGGCCGAGGGCTTCCTCGGTATCGATTCGATACTGAATATCTACATCAACGTTACGAACGGTCTGGTCGTATATCCGAAAATAGTAGAGCGCAGAATCATGAACGAGCTGCCGTTTATTGCGAGTGAGAATATCCTTATGGACGCGGTCAAAAAGGGCGGCGACCGTCAGGAGCTGCACGAGCTTATTCGCGAGCACTCGATAGCCGCCGGAAAGCGGGTCAAGGAGGAAGGGCTCGACAACGATATGATCGAGCGCATCGCAGCGGACAGCCGTTTCGGTCTTTCGCGCGATGAAATCGTTACGAATCTCGACCCGAAGAATTACACCGGTCGCAGTGAGCATCAGGTTGAGAAGTTCATACGCGAGGTGGTCGACCCGCTGCTTGTCGACGCCGAGGTTTCCGAAGGGGAAGAGCTAAAGGTATAAGTCGTTATTAAATCAAAAGCCAAAGCAAACTGTAATATAGCTTTGGCTTTTTACTACATAAATGGCTATATACTCTTAGAATAGAGTGAACAAACAAAATATTAATGATTGACGAACTGTAAATAAACAGAACGGCTGATCAGTCTTGACTAAAGCTACTCCCGCCATTCCCATCTGACAAGGTCATGACTCCACGCGAGTCCAATACAAGCGTGCGTGTCGAAAATCACATCCTCGTTTTCGGGACCGGTTCCGTGGAAAAACATCAGATACAGATCATCGACCTTGACCACCGCTCCGGCGGTCAGCCGACCACGCGCCCATTGCCAGTTTTTCTGACCGAAATACAGCGTGTCAAGCTCCTTCCAGTGACACAGGTCGACCGAAATTCTGTGTCCGATACCGTTTGACGGCGAGTGGAACATATGGTAAAGCCCATCCGCTTCTATTATACTCACGTTCTCGCCGCCGTCACAGCTGCCGAGATACTCCCACCCAACAAGGTCGCGCGAGACAGAACGGCTGATGCCGTTCTGCTTATAGAAACAGTTCCAAAGTCCATTCTGCCGGTCGTATATCAGATACGGGTCTATCATCCGTCCGAGCTCGGATATCGACTTGCCGCCCTTCAGCCTGACCGGATAGGGTTCGCTCCAAGTCTCGAGGTCACGGCTCTCGGAAAAAAAGACGCGGCAGTTTTCGTTGCCGAATTTCTCACCGTGCTCGCGGCAGTAGCTCTGATAGCACATTATGTAGCGTCCGTCATGGCAGACGATGTTTCCGGGGCTCGAGAAATTCTTAGACTGGTCGCGGACAGTCAGCTTTTTCGGTGCGGTCCAGTCGATAAGGTCGGTTGAGCGTGATTCGGCTATATACATATACACGCCGCCGTCCGATTCGGTTTCGACTAAGGTCATATACAGCCGGTATATTCCATCTTTGTAGTATACCGCCGGATCTCGGTAGGCGTGTGTGTCGTCGCCGCGCAGCAGCAGGGTTTTAGTGGGTAGCATTAGTTTTTTCCTTTGTATATGTTGCTAACATCAATTGTGTATGATTTTGTCTCACTATATAATTATAATACAAATCATAATTGCACAAGACAAAACCAATCTGAATTTATATAAATCACCCGCCGCTTGTAAATGGCGCACGGGGGAAAGCGAGAGGATATGCTTGAATTCGGAATGCCGACACTGATGGAGCTGCCCGAGCTTGAGGACTGCGCGCGGCTCTGCAATGAGCTCGGACTGCGGTTTGTCGAGCTGAATATGTGCTTGCCGCAGTATCAAATCGATAAAATCGACCCCGAGCGGCTCAATAGAATCGCCGATAAATACGGCATATACTACACGATTCACCTTGACGAGACAATATCCCCCTGCGACTTCAACCCGCGGGTCGCCGCGGCCTGCCTTGACACTATAACTGATACGATACTGCTGTCAAAGCGGATTGGGATAAAGCTGCTCAACACCCACCTTTCGCTCGGTACTCACTTCACACTGCCAGAGGGAAAGGTGCTGCTGTTCGAAAAATATCACGACGAGTATTTACAGAATCTGACCCGATTCCGCGATATGTGCGATACGACCGCCGGCTCTGATGTCAGAATCTGTATCGAGAACACGCCGGCGTTCACTCACCGGCTCGGATGTGAGACGCTCGAGTTTCTGCTCGAAAATCGAGCTTTCGCGGTCACGTTCGACACCGGTCACGACGCGGTCGGCAATTTCGAGCAGCGACCGGTCATAGACCGGAGACTCGACCGGCTCTGCCATATGCACCTGCACGACGCGCTCGTGCGTGAGCGGCGCGACCACCTGCCGCTCGGTGACGGCGAGCTCGACCTCAAAGGATATCTCGACCTCGCGGCTGAATACAGCTGCCGAGTCGTCGTCGAGGTAAAGACAGTCGACGGTCTGCGCCGTTCGGTCGAATGGCTGCGTGGTCATGGATACATACGCTAAGCGGCGCGCCCGCGGCGTCAGCGCAGGGACATACGGCTCGGCGACAGTCTACCCGAAAACGCGCCCGGTATAACTCCCGCGTTTTGTCATAATCCGAATCTTGCTGAAATCAAACAATCACCCCGTAATATAATCGCTGTTCGCTTCATTACAGCCAACCACAATAAAAGGAAGTGAAGCCATGCCGGATGAAATCAAAAACGAAGATAGGTATTTCATAAACACCCAACCGCCTGACCCGATATTTGACATCCCGTTCGCGGGCATATCCTACCCGAATCCGCGCTACATGAAACGGCGCGACAGCTCGATGAAGCTGCTCGTGTTCGAATACGTGATACGCGGCAGCGGCGAGATACACAGCGAGCACTTGTCGTCGCGACTCGTCGAGGGAGATTTGTATATTGTCAACGCCAGCTATCCGCAGGTCTATTTTTCCGACTGCTCCGACCCGTATGAGAAAATCTGGGTCAACGCGACCGGACGGCTGGTTGAGTCGCTCGCGGAAGTATATATCCCGGGCAAACCGTTTGTAGTCTGCCACGGCTGCGAATCCTGTTATGACGATTTTTTGAGAATACACAGCCTGCTGCACGACAGCTCAAACATTCACAATCAGAACCGCCGTCGTGAGATATTCGACGAGATATCACTGATACTTCATCGCCTGCTGCTCGCGGCTGTGAGAGGGCAGGGTAGACCTGTGCCTGAAAAGCTGTCTTCGGACAAGCTCGCGGTCGCGATAAAGAGCGCGATAGACCGTCGCGTCACGCAGCCGCTCAATTTGCGCGAGCTGTCCGAACGTTATTTCGTCTCGGTCAATCACATTATTCGCTGTTTCTGTCTTGAATACGGCATAACGCCGAAGCAGTATCAGCTGAAAAGGCGTATAGACACCGCGGACGAGCTGATGCTGAATACCGACCTTTCGCTCGGTGAGATTGCCGGTATACTCGGCTTTACGAGCTTGCAGCATTTCTCATCTACCTACCGCAGATATCGCGGTTATCCGCCTGCAAAAAAGCTCCAGCCGTCGGACGGCTGAAGCTTTTTTTTAATTTGCGAAGCGTATGTTGATATCTCCGTCCGAGGTTTTAGCCGTGAGCTGATACTGCGCGCGGTCGTTTTCGTTTGACTTCGGGCTGCATGAACCGCCGTCCGCCTCGGTTATGATTGAGAACAGGCTTTCCTGACTGTCAATGCTGCCGCTGATGTTGCCGTCGCTCGTCGTGAATTCGAATTTTTCGCCGATCAGACCTGAGAAATCGATCGGTCCGTTCGACGTATTTGCCGTCAGACGCTTGATTGTCAGGTCGGTCAGCGTTATACCCGCGTCACTCGTCTCTACTTCAATGTCTATTGCGGACAGCCGGTCAAAAGCTATACGCCCGCTTGACGTCAGCGCGCTAATCGAATACGCGTCGGAGTCGGACAATTCTATAATTCCATTGTTTGTCTCGAGAGTTAGATTTTCATCGAGCGACAAACCGCCGGCTTTGATGTCGCCGTTCGTTGTCTTAAGCGAAATCTCACCGCCGAAATCGTCCGGAAGGTAGACGACCATTACAAGCCCCGTGTATACGGGAGCTTTTTCTTTCGCGCCGAGATTTATCTTGAAACCGAAGATATCAAGCGTCTGCTGTTCGGGCGCGGCTTGACTGTCAGTCACATAGAGCGTGTTGTCGGCAGTGGTGAATTCATATTTATAGTCGTCGCTTTCGAATACATCGACAACAATTGAATTGTCCGGCAGGTCGTCAGCCGTGGCGACAATCAGGTCGCAGTTATGTATGTCTATGTCGAGCGCGCGGTTTACATCCGACGCGAAAGTGTAGCGATTCTGGGCAAAGTCGGTGTTGTCGAGGGCTTCGCCGAGACTTCCGTCCGAGCTGCCGTCAGTAATGCCGGAGCCGAATTCAACCGTCTTGCCGCCGATTTTTATTGTGCCGTTCTCGATAACAATATAATCGGCAATATTCAAGCCGTCCGAGGATATATCGACAAGCTCGCCGGTTTTACGTATACCGTCGAGAATCATGCCCGAAATTTTATCAAACGAAACCCGCAGTAATACGCAGATTATGATAATTCCGATTATCAACGCTATGACCGAGGTGCGCAGCAGGCTTTTAAGTGTATCTTTCAATTTATATCTCCATTTTGCATTGATTTGATTTCATGCTTCAAATATATTATAAATCTCATACACTACGACGATAAGAACAAAAGGTTAACTTTATATTAATATAACGCGAGCGCGACATTAGAAGCAGATAGATATTATGCCGTCTACCTATAATGAAATAACATCAATATATAAAGAAGCGCGCACGAGGCGCGCTTCTTACTTGATTTGTTATCTTGCGATACGTCCGGTGCCGTCGCCGCCGATCAGCTTTTCGACTTCCTCAACTGTAACGAGGTTGAGGTCGCCGTTGATCGTGTGCTTCAGGCAGGACGCGCCGACCGCGAACTCGAGCGCGGCCTTGGCGTCGCTCTTGGTCGACAGACCATAGATGAGTCCGCCGGCGAACGAGTCGCCGCCGCCGACGCGGTCGACGATGTCGGTGATATCATAGGTACGGCTGTGGTAAAATTCCTTGCCGTCGTTGATGCAGGCCGACCAGAGGTTCCGGTTCGCGCTCTTCGATTCACGCAGCGTGATCGCGACTGTCTTGACGTTCGGGAACTGGGTAAGCACCTTTTCAGTGATTTCCTTGTAGCAGTCGAGGTTGATCTCGCCGAGCTCGGGTTTGTTGTCAGAGCTGATTCCGAGCGCCTTCTGGCAGTCCTCCTCGTTCGCGATGACGACATCGACGTATTTCGTCAGTTCGGGCATGACCTCATCGGCTTTCTTGCCCCACTTCCAGAGCTTGGCGCGGTAGTTGAGGTCGCACGATGTCGTGACTCCAAGCTCCTTCGCGGTTTTGAGCGCGGTTATAGCCTCGGCGGCTACACCCTCGGCTACCGCCGGAGTGATGCCGGTCACATGGAACCAACCCGCGTCAGTAAGGATCTTCTTCCAGTCGAAGTCTCCGGCTTTAATCTCGGCAAACGACGAGTATTCGCGGTCGTATATGACCTTGGACGGACGCTGGCAGGCACCGGTCTCGAGGTAGTAGATGCCCATTCTGCCCTTGGTGTGGGCGATATCCGAGACGTCGACACAGTATTTGCGCAGCTCGCGCTCGCACGCGGCTCCGATGTCGTTTGCCGGAAGCGCGGTCACGAACTTCGCGTCAAGACCGTAATTCGCGAGCGAGACGGCTACGTTCGCCTCACCGCCGCCGAATGTGGCTTCAAGCGAGGGCTGCTGGAACAGACGGTCGTATCCGGGCGATTTCAGTCTCAGCATGATTTCGCCGAAGGTGACGAATTTTTTCATTGTATCAATCTCCTCTATGTAAATTTATATGGATATACAAAACTTTCTCCGTATATATTATATCACCAAACTTAAAATTTTGCAAGAAAAAATCGACCGATTTATCGTCAAAGTTACGAAAATCGGTCGATCCCATCGGTTTAGCGGCTCACTTTACGCTGACTCCGCCGAACAGGCAGAACGCGTTTACATATACGGTGGGGTTATTCACCGAGTAGCTGCGATTCTTAGGCTCGGAAACTCCGCCGAACAGCGACAACGCGCGCACCTCGACATTGACACTCGCGGGCAGCTTTATGTCGACTCCCCCGAACAGACAGATAATGTCGATTGCCGCGTTGTCTACAATCTCGGCTTCGGTGAGCTTTAAATCCACACCGCCGAATATCGCCGTCGCGTAGACGCCGTCAAAACGTTTGCCGTTGTAGTTCGGAGTGCGTCCGCTGAAGATCGCGGTCTGGCTCTCGCCGCTCGCGATGTCTCCGTTCAGCTTGCCGCGGAAAATCAACGCAAGACCGAGCAATAACAGCAGTATCGGTACAATCAGCTCCGACAACCGTTCGGGCAGAACACCGAGCTTGGCGAGCAGTATCATCACACCTGTGCCAAGTGTGATCAAATAAATCGGCTTGAAGCCGGCTCGAAGCAGCTTGAGCAGCGAGGGTATGATTATGAAAAGCGTCCACCACCCGGGGAAGAAAATCTCGAAATCCCAGACGTCAAAAAAGTTGCCTACATATCCTATGCCGATTATCACAAGTATGATTCCGATCACCGCGGTACTGGATTTGTATTTCATCTTTATGACCATGACTTTGCTTATGCAAAGTATTCCTTTCTTTTTCGTTGCGCTTTGGCGTTATCAATGTGTTGCGTGATTTTTATCAATCTGCAAAACGCCGCGGGTGATTTTCTTCTTCCGCTCCTCAATTATAAAACAAGGTAAAATCAATAGTAGAAATTGGGAGTGCATTTTGCGAGCGGATAATCGGCGACGATCTCCTCGTTGATTACGACAAGGTTCGTATACTGTCCGAGCAGCTCCTGAAGCTTGATCGAATTCACGGTGGCTTCAAGGTCGCCGAACATATATGCGGCGTATTCGGCGTCGTTGTACGCGTCGTCAATCAGCTCATATCGTTTGATTATATGGATACCATAATCGCTCTCGACCGTTTTGACTTCATCGACCTTCATCGACATTACTGCGCTGACGACTTCGCTCGGCAGGAAGGTGCAGGCGGAATTGATGTAATAACCGTCGGCGAAATGCTGCATTCCGGTGTCCTCGCTGTATTGCACGACAAGCGCGTCGAAATCCTCACCGGCAGCGACACGAAGCTCAAGTTCCTCGGCGAGAGCTTTTTGCTCCTCGATTTCCTCTTCGGTCAATTCAATAGTCTTGTAGCTGCCGCTCTCCTCGTCTACTATAGGGTCGCCGTTTTCATCAAGCTCGTATTTGACGTCGGTGCGTATCAGTATATGCTTGCAGCGGTAATAATTGTCCTCGTAGTATGCGTCGATTTCTTCGGTTGTAGCCTTGTCGGTGCCGTTTTCGCCGTATAGGTAATCCTGCAGCGTGCTGATTTTAGTCTCGCTTTCATATATATCGCGGAGCATACCGACATTGACGCCGTATGCCGAGAGCTGTGTGTTCAGCGCGGATTTGCTGCCGACCGCTTGGATTTTGGTGTTGATATTATCGTCGATTGAATTCTGCTGCTCGGTTGTGAGCTCGAGACCGTAATCATCGAACAGCTTCAGGCAGATCGCGTTTGACATGATGTTGCTGAGCGCGACCGTTTCGAGAAAGTCGCCGACCGTCACACCCTCGGCGAACTCGGAGGTCCAGATCTGGTCATTGTCGGTTGTCATTCCGAAATAGGAATAAAGGAACATAGCTTTATAACGCGACATCCAATAGCAGTATTCGTTAGCGTTGATTTTGATGTCGCCGAACGAAATCGCCGTGGCTGACGTCGCTCCGCAGCCCGCGGCTGAAAGTATGAGCATTGCGGCTGACAGCAGTAGAGCGATAAATTTTATAAATCTTTGGGTTTTCACTGAATTGACCATTCCTTTCAATAAACATAACGCGGCATATATGACCGAAGCATAACTGTAAATTACATTATACAACATTTTTATGCGATTGTCCATAGTCTGACGAAAAAATTAACACCTTAAATTGCAAATATCCTGTTAAGCAGCAAAGGCTGTGTCAGGATTAAGATTAAAATTAATAAAACCCCGTATATTTATCATATCAAATGACATCAGCAGAAAAAATAATATTGACAAATCCGCGTTCTTGAAGTATAATATATAGTACCGGTATGCTAAATGAACGGTTTTAGAAAAATAAAGGTGAGTGAACAGAGGGATTATTCCGGTCAATCTGACAGGAAAATCGGTGCTTGAAACGAAATTAATTTTAATTTAAGGATGATATTGCAATGAAGCTACGAGCTATCGCGCTGCTGGCTGTACTGTGCCTGCTGTTTTCGACGGCGGCTTTTGCGGACGAGCCCCAGCCCTATCTAAATGGAAGTGTTTTTGTAGACGCCTCGGACGGAGTCGAAGTCCAGCTGACACGTGTCAGGATCGCGAATAAAATCACAGTCAGAGTGGCGGTCGAGACTGAGGACGACTACCTGCTGCGCGGAATTGAGATTTACGACGAGGACGGCAAGTCTTTGCCGTTTGAGGTTGTAGGCTGTTATCTCTATACCTTCGATATGCCGCGCTGCGACGTGACTATACATATCGCGACCGAGGATTATGGGATTGTGACCCGCGCCGACGGAGCGGTCGGGCTCTGGAAGCTCGCCGGCAGTCCGGTCGTGGACTACATAATGCCGTATGACGACGTCGGCTCCGACGCCGAATACGCCGAGGCGGTGCGCTGGGCGGCGGCGGAGGGACTGCTTGAGTGGAACGGCAGCTTTTCAGCCGACAAGCCGCTGACCCGCGAGGAATTGGCGGTTATGATTTACAAATACGCGCAGTCGCGCTCGCTCGACACGACCGCGGCGGCTGGATATGAGCTCGATACAATCGACCGCGCGTTTGTTTCGACTGACGCGTATGACGGCGTCTGCTACGCGGTCGCAAGCGGCGTGATGGACGCGGAGAACCGCACCGCCGGTTATTTCAACCCGCAGGGTGAGCTGTTCAAGTATGAATTTGACGGTATACTCGACAGATTTGCAAATTTGTTTGATTCGGGTGATGACAATATACAGGGGGAACTGACCGATGAGACTTGATGAAATCCACATCCGTGACCCGTTCATCCTTACCGACGGCGGTAAATACTATATGTACGGCACCGGAAAGCACACCGGCGGACTCGGCTTCGACGTGTATGCGAGCGACGACCTTGTTGCTTGGAGCGAGCCGCGCGAGGTGTTCCGCGCCGACGCCAGCTTTTGGGCGACACGTGATTTCTGGGCGCCTGAGGTACACAAATATCAGGGTGCCTACTATATGTTCGCGAGCTTCAAGCATCCCGAACGCTGCCGTGCGACGCAGATACTGCGCGCGGACAGACCGGACGGGCGCTTTGCTCCGATCGCCGAGCCGGCGACTCCGCACGACTGGGAGTGCCTCGACGGCACGTTATATGTCGAGGACAGCAAGCCGTACATAGTCTTTTGTCACGAATGGGTGCAGGTACACGACGGCGAAATCCGCGCGCTCGAGCTGTCGGATGACCTCACGCACACGGTCGGAGAGCCGAAGCTGCTGTTTCGCGCGTCCGAGCCCGAGTGGGCGCTCAAGGGTGCGCGCGACCATGTGACCGACGGTCCGTTTATGTACCGTACAAAATCAGGGCGGCTGCTGATGCTGTGGGCGAGCTTTTCAGACAGCGGCTATGTCGAGGCAATCGCCGCCTCCGACAACGGCAGAATTGACGGCAAATGGAATCATATCGGGCTGCTCTTCCGTGAGAACGGCGGGCACGGTATGCTTTTCCACGCGCTCGACGGCTCACTGAAGTTTATTTTGCATCAGCCGAACACCTCGCCGTATGAGCGTCCGAAGCTGTTCGATGTAGTCGACGACGGCGACACGCTGCGGATTGTCTGAACGCAAATGAATATTTAGTAGGGAGTCGGCGACGGCTCCCTATCATGTAGATATGTGGACGAATTGCCGCTATACTCAGTTATGTCTTATAATTTCAATATAATGAGAATCGAGTGATAATATGCCGCTTTATATTATCCGAAACGACATCACAAAAATGAAGGTTGACGCTATTGTCAACGCCGCGAATCAATCACTGCTCGGTGGAGGCGGAGTCGACGGCTGCATACACCGCGCCGCCGGACCGAAGCTGCTCGACGAGTGCCGCAGGCTGGGCGGCTGTGAGACCGGACAGGCGGTTCTGACGCGCGGATACAAGCTATCCTGCAAATATGTGATTCACGCGGTAGGTCCGAGGTGGGTCGACGGAAATCATCACGAGCGCGAGCTGCTTGTCTCCTGCTATAAGAATTCACTTGACCTTGCGCGTAGGGCAAAATGCAAGTCAGTCGCGTTTCCGCTGATATCGTCAGGAATTTACGGCTATCCGAAAGCCGAAGCCCTGCGCGTCGCGGTGGACACAATTGGCGAATATCTGAATGAATTCGAGCTGAATGTGTACTTAGTAATATTCGACCGCGAGTCATATCAGCTCGGCGAGGGCTTGTATCATGACATCGAAGCCTACATCGACGACAACTATACCGCGCCTGTCGAAGCCGCGCAGCTGTATCGACGTGCCGAAAATTTTCCGCGGAGTGAAGCCGACTACGAGCTGACAGACGTAGATTCGCAGGGCAGTATTGCTCCAAAGTCACTGTCGCAGCCGCCAATCTCACGACCAGATAAAGTTGAGTCATCCCAAATGTCGCAGACGGGGGCACTGCCAAAGACGCTCGACGAAGCGTTGAAGCAGCTCGACGAGAGCTTTTCAGAGATGCTGCTGAGAAAAATTGACGAGCGGGGCATGACCGACGCGCAGTGCTACAAAAAGGCGAATATCGACCGCAAGCTCTTCTCGAAGATACGCGGCGACCGGAAGTACAAGCCGTCGAAGCCGACGGTGATCGCGTTCGCGATCGCGCTTGAGCTGCCGCTCGACGAGCTGCGCGATATGCTGATGAAGGCTGGCTTCGCGCTGTCGCACAGCAGCAAGTTCGACGTGATAATCGAGTTTTTCGTTGAACGCGGGAATTACAATATCTACGAAATCAACGAGGCGTTATTCGCGTTCGACCAGTGTCTGCTCGGCGGTTGAAAGGGTTTTTAAAAAACTATTCAGTTCATATTGACGCGGTGCAAACGCCGAAAACAAATATTAGAAAATGCTGATGAATACAAATGTCGCCTGACAAGCGACCACATCATCGATAAATTCGTGTATAATATGGTTGTAAGGACGAAAGCCTTGCAGCCATATTTTATTAATCGGAGGATATATACGATGAAAAAGAATCTTACAGAAGTGGTATTCATACTCGACCGCAGCGGTTCGATGTGCGGACTTGAAGCCGATACTATCGGCGGGTTCAACTCGATGCTGAAAAAGCAGAAGAAGGAGAAGGGCGAAGCCCTCGTCACAACGATTCTGTTCAGCAGCAACAGCGAGCGGTTGCACGACCGTGTGCGAATCGAAAAGGTACGTCCGCTGACCGAAAAGGACTATATCGCATGTGGCAGCACCGCTCTGCTCGACGCGATCGGCGACACGATTACTCATATCGGAGATATCCACAAATACGCGCGCGACGAGGACCGTCCCGAGCACACGATATTCATTATCACGACCGACGGCATGGAGAATTCAAGTCATAAATACGACAGCGATAAAATCAAGTCGATGATCGAGCGTCAGAAAACGAAATACGGCTGGGAATTTCTCTTCCTCGGCGCGAATATCGACGCTGTCGAGACGGCTGCGCGCTTCGGAATCGACCGCGACCGCGCGGCGAATTACCACTCGGACAAGGTCGGCACAGAATTGAACTACGAGGTTATGTGCGAAGCGGTCAGCGCGGTCAGAGCAAACGCCCCGCTCGGAGCAGACTGGAAGCAGAAGATAGACAAGGACTACAAGTCGCGCAAATGAGCGCCGCGCGGATTTCCGCGGTCACAAATACGGATATGAAAAAAGCTCGGGATATCCCAATCCCGGGCTTTATGTATGTGGGTGACGCGGCGCGGAACTTCCGCGTCAGTGACGTCATTTGGCTTCAAGCACGGCTGTACCCGCCGCTTCGCGGCGGCCCTGCGCGGGGAAGGACTGTCGGCGCGATGATACGAAATCGCGTAACACTTAAAACAATGACCGCGCGGAAACTATAAACACATATAAGCTGCCGTTATTTTTCGCCGAACCTACGATTCAGACTATCGGTCGCAGCTCGAGCCTGTCAATCAGCTTCACGCCGAGCTTTTGCGCATATTGATATGCCTTTGCCAACACATCCGGATTTGCTACCGCTTCCGGCTCGTGCGCGTCGCAGCCGAGTATAACATCGCAGCCGTTTTCGGCTGCGATGCGCCAGAAGTCGCGCCGCGGATAGGCGCGCTGTTCGGCGAGTCCGAGCAGGTTTATCTCGAGCGCGACTCCGAGCTCGCGCGCCCTGCGGCAGAGCCGTCCGATATGCTCGTTGTAAATCGAAATGTCGCCGGTGTAATTAATCAGGTCTGGGTGCGCGAAGCAGGAAAAGAGTCCGGTCTCGAGTCCCTTCAGTGTCTGGTCGACATACAGCCTGAGTATCGACTCGTCGTCAGTCGGACTGCCGGAATAGACGCCGTCGTACTCGTTTTTAAGAAAATGCTGCCCGAGTATCAGGTAGTCAGGCTTGAAGCGGCGCAGGAAGTCGATCGTGTCATTGAAATGCGCGGGGTAGTATTCGGCTTCAAATCCGATTTTCAGGTCTATTTTGTCGGCGTATTCGAGCTTCAATTTACGCAGTGTGTCAAAATAACCCGCGGTCTCGTCGGGGTGCATACGGTAGTTTGAGTAATAGTCTCCGCTGAAAATATACGGGCTGTGATCCGAAAAGCCGAGCAGCTCAAGCCCGCGCGCGACCGCGTTGTCGATATATTCGCGCTCACTCCCAAAGGCGTGATGGCAGCGATAGGTATGCGTATGATAGTTTGCTAACATGGTATTCCTCGGTAATACTTCATAATATCCCCATTCCCACCCTCACGGTCAAAGTCAACGCATGGTAGTAACGATGACAATTACTATACGGTCATACGCGATCGGAGCCTAACAATGCTCGAGGAATCGAACCTCACACCCGCTCCGAGGTGTAACCAAGCTTAGTAATATCAACTAAAATAAACTGCGTTCGCCCAGTTCCCGCTACCAACTGTGTCAGATGTAAACTGACAGTCAGAAAATCGATTATTCGATGTGAATTTACCGAATTTAACTATTCGATAAGCTCGGTCGTCCAGTTGCAGGCCTGCAGCCGGTTGTCAAGCAGGCGCAGCTCCTTTGACATACGGTCGACCTCATTCTGCCAATCGACGACCGAAATTGTCGGCTTTATCTTGATTTCGGTGCTTCGCGCGCGGTAGGCGAGCTGGCTCGCGGTCGAGACTATATCCCGGTACGCGCTGATTTTGACTGTAAGCGCGTCCTTTTTCGCGATAAGCTCGGTCAGCGACTGACCGTCGCATTCGGTCTGACAGTTGGTTATATTGATATGTGCAATCAGGTAGGCGAGGCGTTCGAGCGACGAATCAAGCTCACGCTTTAGGTCGCTCGGGCTTTCCGCGGGCGTCTCGCCCTCCTGCACGAGCGAATTGCTGTCGAGCCGGCTGCGCAGCTGCTCAATCGAGCGGTTCAGGTCGGCGCGCTCCTGCAAGGCTTCGGCAAGCTTCATTTTGAATTCCTCCTTGACGTGTAAATTCCGGATAACAATTAAATATTACGGCTATCACAATTGCGATTTATGTTCATCAAAGCAATTTCGCGTCTGTGACTTCGATTATACCGCAGTTTGTGACAACAGTGCCATTATCACCGAGTTTCGGGTGATAGGGCAGAGAGCTGTCGCAGATGTAGGTCGCGTTGCG
>CAJFKR010000030.1:31929-55235 GCA_904386005.1 Candidatus Flemingiibacterium merdigallinarum | reverse complement strand
GGCCGTCTCAGTAAAAAGAAAATGATGTTTAAGGCTGCCCTCAATCCTCAAGTTTTGCTTGATATTATTTTTCCGAAAAAGTAAATGCTGTTGCCGTGGTAAATTTAATACCAAAAGAGGGCTATATTATATCTGCCCTCTCCCAGGGTTAAATAAGATCGAAGATATATGCGATATCACGTGAGCCTGATTATCCGCATATATAAAGCAGCGTCAATATCTGTCATTGCCGCGCCGTTTGTCATGCTTCTCGCGCTGACGATTCAGCTTCGCGATATCCTTGTTGCGCTGCTGCTTTTTGCGCAGATACGCGAGCTTGTCGTTGGTATATTCGGATTCGCTGCCGAGCGATTTGTAGCTCTCCCAGCGCTCGCGCGGCAGCTCGCCGCGCTCGATTGCCGCGAGTATCGCGCAGACCGGCTCGTTCGTGTGCGTGCAGTCGCGGTATTTGCACCTGCCAATATACTGCCCGACGTCCGAGAACGCCTCGTCAAGACCGCCCGTGACCTCGCCCAGTCCAAGCTCACGCATACCCGGCGTGTCGATAATCATCACGCCGTTTTTAAGCATTATCAGCTGACGATGGGTCGTCGTGTGCCGACCGCGGCTGTCGTCCTCGCGGATTTCGTTTACCGCCATTATGTCCTCGCCCGCGAGCGAATTGACAAAGCTCGACTTGCCTACGCCCGACGAACCGAGCAATACGATAGTCTTGCCAGGTCGCAGATATTCGACCAGCGAATCAAGTCCGGCTTTTGTCCTCGAGCTGACCGCATATACCGCCGTGCCGACCGCGAGCCGTTCGGCGCGGCGCAGATATTCGCCATAATCGCTGACAAGGTCGGACTTGGTCAGCAGTACGACCGGAAGTGCGCCTGACTCCCACGCGAGCGCGAGATAGCGTTCGAGCCGCCGCTCGTTGAAGTCGTGATTCAGCGACTGTAAAATAAACACATAGTCGAAATTCGCCGCGACCGCCTGCATCCCCCGCCCGGGCGTCGGGTCGCGACGGGTGAACAGTGTCCGGCGCGGCAGTGTCCGGACAATCTGGCTGTCGCCGTCCGGATTATAGTTTACTAAAACAAAATCTCCCGCGGTCGGGAACGCCTCGTTGCCATCGTAGTATTCCTTCGATTTTAGTCTTCCGTATATCTCGCCGTTATCGCTCGCCAGTGTATAGCGTTCGCGATGTACGGCAGTGACTCTCGCCGGCAGCTCGTCGCTGTCCGGAATAAGGTCGGGTGTGAATCCGTAGTCTTTCAGGTTCAATTTGATATTCCTCCGTGAATTTGTTATAATTTTTTACAGATACAGAAACAGCAATCATAATAACATCTCCTTTCATTATCCATGCGCTAAACGCATTAAAGCTGAAAATGGGCGCAAAAATACCGCGGAAAGCAACCTGTGCCCGCCGCGGTCGATTTTGGGTATAAAAATAACACACCCTCGGGTGTGCTGCATTATGAAGCGCATATATGCGTTATCGACACTTGCAGTATTCACGAAAGGTTACTTTATGGCGGATTACGAGCTTGCCCGTTCATCACGCCCTTTATTAAATTCAGGTAATGGTGTCCTCACAGGTAACAGTCATTATATATTTCCCCTTTCGCAATCTAATAATTAAGATTTATTTGCGATTAGTATATCACGATTTTCTGACAATTGCAATAGCTCAATGTATAAATTAACAATTTTGTAACAAACAGAATTGCCAACCACAGATTCAGCTGAATAAGCAACAGATTCATTGCGTTCAAGCTTTAGTTAATAAATTTGTAACATTTCCCCAAGGCAAAAAGCAGGAGCTCCGCAAAAATGAGCCCCTGCCGAATATCAAGTTTTCACTCACCGAGTAGCTTCTCGACCGCCGCCAGCTTCACGCACAGACAGAGCAGCTCGCACGCCTGCTTCAGCTCGTCGTTTGACGGATATGTAGGCGCGATGCGCAGGTTGCGGTCGCGCGGGTCCATCTTATACGGGAAGGTCGCGCCGACATCGGTCAAGGTCAGTCCGGCGTCGCGGCAGAGCGCGAATACGCGCTTTGCGGTGCCGTCCATGACGTTAAGGCTGATGAAATAGCCTCCGCGCGGCTTCGTCCAGTCAGCGATTCCCAGTCCGCCGAGCTCGCGCTCGAACGCCGACAGTACAATCTCGAACTTCGGGCGGATTATCGAAGCGTGCAGCTTCATGTGTGCAAGGATTCCCTCGGCGTTGCCGAAATACTTGACATGGCGCATCATGTTGATCTTGTCAAAGCCGATTGTCTGTATCGTCATTATCGACTTGATCTGCTTGAGGTTCTCCTCGCTCGCCGCCATGATAGCGACGCCTGAGCCGGGGAAGGTGATCTTCGACGTCGACGCGAAGTAGAAAATCATGTTGACATTGCCCTGCTTCTCAGCCTCGGCAAAGATGTCGAGCAGCTTGTCGCCGTCCGGATAGAGGTCGTGTACCGCGTAGGCGTTGTCCCAGAATATCCGGAAGTCGCGCGCCGCCGGCTTCAGCGCGGCAAATCGGCGCACCGTCTCGTCCGAATAGGTCGTGCCCTCGGGGTTCGAGTATTTCGGCACGCACCAGATTCCCTTTATAGCCGGGTCGGACGCGACCAGTTTCTCTACTGTGTCCATATCCGGTCCGGTAGGAGTCATCTCGATCGGTATCATCTCGATGCCGAGCGATTCGGTCACGGCGAAGTGGCGGTCGTAGCCCGGGCAGGGACATAGGAATTTCACATGATCGAGCTTGCACCACGGCTTCTCGCTGCCGACGACGCCGTACAGCATCGCGCGCGCAACCGTGTCGTACATCAGATTAAGGCTCGAGTTTCCGGCGACGAGAATGCGCGACGTCGGGATCCCGAGCAGGTCTGAAAAGAGCTTCTTCGCCTCAGGAATACCGTCGAGCAGTCCGTAGTTGCGGCAATCAAGCCCATTCGCGGTCACGCAGTCGGCGTCACTGCTGATGACGCTGAGCATACCTTCGGTAATATCGAGCTGCTGTTTGTTGGGTTTTCCGCGCGACATATCGAGCTTAAGACCGAGAGAGGCAAGTTTATTGTATTTGCTTCGGAGCGCGTTGGCCTCTTCCGACAGCGCCTGCTTTGTAAGAGACTGGTATTCCATAATTATATGATATCTCCTTATTTTATTAATACATGATATTATGATCAGCTTGATAATGCAGAACGAATATTGCAACTTTCAAAAATTCAAATTGCAATCATTCGCCGCGTCACTTTCTATATTATACTATATTCCGGTAAAAAATGCAAGTGTTTCGACGCAAATATTTATAAATCTGTATCAATTCAGCGTTTTGCCGATGCCTTCGGAGCCATGAGGCGGCTGTGTTAGTCACTTTAGGCTCAAAAAATGACGGATTCTCGTTTCCCTCCTGCATCCAAGCCGATTCTATATACTTAAAAGATATTTTTGATAAAATCAAATTTTGTCAAAATCAACCATTTAATTCCTCTTGACAAATTTAAGGGTATTATTTATAATTATTATGTTATTTGCCATTTTATTGTATTTATATATGAGGTCATATGTCATACACTAAAATTTTTCGCGTTCCCGACTATTTTCCCCAGTTCACCTGCAAGTGCGGCGACTGCCGTTCGACCTGCTGCGGTGGATGGGGGATTTCGCTTTCACTCGACGAATACCTGCGGCTCATCGGCATCGACTGCACGCCCGAGCTGCGACGCCGACTCGATACCGCGTTCCACATCGCCGACAATCCCTCGCCCGAACGCTACGCGCTCGTCACTCCGAGGTGGGACGGTCACTGTCCGCTGCAGCGCGAGGACGGGCTTTGTATGCTTCAGCGCGAATGCGGTGAGGATATGCTGCCGGCAGTCTGCCGGTACTACCCGCGCGCGCCGAGAACCTACCCATGCTTTGAATGCAGCACCTCCGCGAGCTGCGAGCGGACGCTCGAGCTGCTCTTTGAGTCGGACGACCCGGTCAGATTTGTCGAGACCGAGCTTACCTTCAAGCTCGAGCTGCCGACGCCTGACGTCACAATCGACGCCGACTATTATATCAATATGCGCACTCTCGCCTTCACGACAATTTCTGACCGCACACTCGACTTTTCCGCGAGACTCAAACGGCTCGGAGCGGAGCTGAAAGCCTACGATTCGCGCGGATTCGACCAATATGCGCCGGATTCGACCGACAGCGCAACTGCTGCCGACTGCGCAATCGCCGACAGCGCGATCGCCGATTGCTCGAAGCTGTTTTCCGCGCTCGCTTCTGACAGCACGACCTTGTCTCAATATACAGAGGTATGTAGCACGCTCGCGGGCAGCTTTCATGGCAGTATGTATGCGGCTCTGGCTATGAAGTATCCAAAGCTCGACATCTATCTCGAAAAGCTGTTCTGCAATCACATTTTTTACAAGGGCTTCCCCTGCTCCCTCGACGAACCCAGGCGCCACACGCTCGCCGACGAATTCGCGCCGCTCTGCGCGGTGTATTCGCTCTGCATATACGTCGCCGTCGCGGCTCTGCCCGACGAGCCGTCGCTTGATGACCTTGTTGATGTGTGGTCGAAGCTCTTTCGCGTAATTGAGCATTCAAGATTTGACACATTTGTCAGCGCGCTGATGCGCCGCGATAAAATTTCGCCATATCGGCTTTTAAGCATTTGAATTGCCGAATATATTTGTAATAAATCCGAATATTTATATTGATTTTTTATTCACATCGTGTTATAATTAATCCATATTAACCACTCGCGCAAATTTCCGCCGAAAGGATGTAGTTATTATGGTAAACACGCACAAGCTCCCCGATTATCTCGAACATGGGATTATCTACCAAATCAACCCGCGTGCTTTCTGTCCGGAGGGCACGCTCGCCGAGGCGTCAAAGCTGCTGCCGTATATCAAGGAATTCGGCGCGGATATCGTCTACCTCTGCCCGATATTCGAAGCCGACAGCTCTGACGACGTGAGCGGCTGGTCCGATCGTCAGCGCGCGTCGGGGCTGAACAATCCGAAGAACCCCTACCGCATCTCCGACTATTATAAAATCGACAGCGAATACGGCGATGACGCCGATCTTATTGATTTTGTCCGAATCGCGCACAGCCTTGAGCTGCGCGTGATACTCGATTTGGTCTATTTCCACTGCGGACCGAACGCGGTATTTCTTTCTGACCACCCCGAGTTTGTCATACGCAATGAATCGGGCGAGATCGAGGTCGGACTCTGGCGTTTCCCCAAGCTGAATTACGACTCGCAGGAGCTGCGCGAATATTTATGGCAGAACATGGAATATTTCATCGAGAAGTTTGACGTCGACGGTTATCGCTGCGACGTCGGCGACGCGGTGCCGCTCGATTTCTGGGCGGAGGGCGTGCGCCGGATCCGTGCGATAAAGCCGGACGTGATGATGTTAAACGAGGGCACAAAGCCCGATTACATCGACGTTTTCGACCTCAACTACTGCTGGGAGCTGCGCGCCGCGTTTATCGACTGCGTTGAGCACGGCAAGCCCGCGTCGACATTCGTTGAGCGCATGACCCGCTTCAACCGCGACCGTCTGTGCGGCAGCTTTCGTTCAATGGTCTGCCTTGAAAATCACGACTCGGCGAGCGACGACTACGAAAATCGGCTCGAGAAGCGTGTTGGCGGCAAGGCGATGAATGTCGGTTTTGTCATAAGTATGCTGCTGCCGTTCGTGCCGTTCATCTACAATGGAACTGAGGTTGCCGACACGAACCGCCACTCGCTCTGGGCGAACCGTTTTTATAGCGCTAACCTCGTTATCGACTGGCAGAACGCGCTCATCGCCGAGGGTAAATCGCGTCTCGAGCTGGTCAAAAAGCTGCGTCTCCTGCGCGAACGCGCTGAATTCGGACTGTCGGGTGAGCTTGAATTTATCGTCACCGACAGCGATTCCCTGCTGGTTTTCAAGCGCGTAAAGGACGGCGCAAGCTCAATCGTCGCGGTGAATCTCAGTGCTGAGCCGATCAGCGCGACGCTCGACATCCGCTCCTCCGCTCCAGACATCCTGCTCTGCCACGACGCTGAATTGCTGGCAAGCGGCGAAATAGAAAAGCCGAGCATAAAGCTCGGCGCGTATGGGTATATCGTTTTTAGCCTGTGAACTAAAAGTCGGTTTTGTACATATTTAAGTCGCGTTTTTCCATTGTAAGCTCGATTTTTTGATGTTATAATTTAATATAGATATTTTACATTTCCAGTATTTCGATACCTGATCTTGCGTCAGGGTCGAGTCATAATAATATCTGTATTAATTTTATCGAGGTAATGTCTTTGGGTCTTAAGTAAATAACATCAAAAGGAGCATATCAAATCATGAAATCGAGTTTTACCTCTTGCATTCTTTTGTTAGCTCTTGTTTTATCCCTGAATTCCGGATGCGCGCAGAAAAGCTCCGGCAAAGAACCCGAAACCACAACCAATGCGTCAAGCGAAACCACCGACGCCGGCGAATCCGACCGCGAACCATATAATATCCCCGAGCTCGATTTTGGCAGCGAAACGTTCACGATACTCAACCCCGAGAAAAATTACTGGGACTGCTACACCACGCTCGACGTCGAGGAGGAGACCGGCGAGATACTCGACGACGCGGTCTTTCGACGCAATGTCGCGCTTGAGGAGCTGTTCAATTTTGAGTTTGAGATAGTCGAAATGGAATTCGGCACCGACCTGCCCGCCGAGCTGTCAAACGCGATTATGGCAGGCGACGACGTGTACGACGTAGCCTTCACAAAGCCTGACCAGAGCTTTTCGGTCTTTACGAGCGGCAGACTTTACAATCTCTACGATCTTGACGCGCTACAGCTTGACAAGCCGTGGTGGGATCAATACATAGTCGAAAATCTGACGGTCGGCGACCATCTCATGCTCGTCTCCGGTCCGATTCAGCTTATGGCGTCCGAGCTCGCTACGACTGTATATATCAACAAGGACATGCTAATCGACGCGGGTATGGAGCTGCCGTATGACATGGTGTATAACGGCACTTGGACATTTGACGAAATGTACAAATACGCGACCGAGCTTTCGACTATAGGCACTCAGTCCGACTGGACCTACGACCCGAGCGGCGACGCGATATATCCGATAGCCTCGCATATGGGACTCTGCCGGAATATGTTCGACGGCGCGGGTGAGATGCTGATCAGCTTTGACAGCGGGCATATGCCGGTGTTCGACGACCCGCCGCAGAGCTTCTACGACGTCGCCGAAATCGTCGCGAAGTGCTTCGACCGAACGAACAATTTCATGCTCGACATAAATATGCTGAACGACAGCGGCTACAACAAGCACTCGGCGTTCATGAACGACCGCGCGGTTATATACTTTTTAGAGCTGCAAATGACTCGCTATCTGCGCACAATGGAGTCGGATTACTGCGTCGTCCCCTGCCCGAAATACTCGGTCGAGCAGGAGCATTATTATTCGATGACCTCATGGCAGTCGGCGATGATGTGTATACCTAAGACCAATGTCGACGCGGAAAGCGCCGCGGCGGTGCTCGACTATATGGCATACTTAAGCCTGTATGACGTGTGGTCGAATTACCTCAAGAAAACCATTGAGAGCAAGGGCACCCGCGACGAGGAGTCTATCGACATGATCAACATCATCCGCGACACAATCACAATAGACGCCGGCTTCGTCTATTCCTGGACGCAGGATCTGTTCAATCAGATCAGCGACAAAATGTCAGCGGGCGACGCCAATATCGCGTCTGTAGTCGCGTCGCAGAAAGCCGCGGTAGAAGCAAAAATCGATCAATTCCTCGAAGCAATTGAATAGCAGAATAGTACAAAATCAATCACTCAATCTTTTACCACAGGGAGGTAACTACAATGATAAAGCAATTCCCGCGCACAGTCGTCGGCGGCGTGTCTATGCCGCGAATCATCATGGGCACGAACTGGCTGCTCGGTTACAGCCATACCGGCGCCGCCGCCGACAAGGGCATACTCGAAAAATACCAGAAGCCGGAGGACTTCTACCCGGTCATCGCAGCCTACCTCGATTACGGAATCGACGCCATAATGGGACCGGTATCGACAAACCAGCTCGCGCTTGACGCGATCAACTACGCGCAGGAAAAATCCGGTCAGAAGCTGATCATAGTCGACACGCCCGCTATGAATGTCAGCGACAGCGCCGAAGCCCGCGCCGAAGCGAAAGCCGTGATAAAGCGCAGCGCGGACATCGGCTCGACCTTCTGCCTTATCCACCACACCAGCGCGGAGCAGCTCGTCAACAAGAATCTGCAAAACATGACCCGCCTGCCCGACTACCTCGCGATGATCCGCGACGTCGGACTTCTGCCTGGACTGTCAGCTCATATGCCGGAGCTTGTCACCTACAGCGACGCGAATGGTTACGACGTCGAGACCTATATACAGATTTTCAACTGCATGAACTTCCTGATGCAGGTCGAGGTCGAGTCGGTCGCGCGCATAATCCGCAACGCAAAGCATCCGGTCATGACGATAAAGCCGATGGCGGCCGGACGCACGACTCCGTTCGTCGGACTCAACTTCAACTGGGCGGTGCTCCGCGACT
The DNA here is from genome assembly GCA_904386005.1 of Candidatus Flemingiibacterium merdigallinarum. GTDB lineage: Bacteria > Bacillota > Clostridia > Oscillospirales > CAG-272 > Flemingiibacterium > Flemingiibacterium merdigallinarum. Next base: position 46,660 of record CAJFKR010000030.1, on the reverse strand, counting down.
GCGACATGATCACAGTCGGCGCGGGAAGCGAAGCCGAAGCTCGCGAGGATATCGAGATTTCGTTTGCCGCTCTCGAGCGCCGCGCTCCCGACCTTGCCGCGCGCTCGTCGCCGTTCAAGCAGTCGATACTCGGACACAAGTAATAGGTACGCCAATACACGTTTATATTATAAATAAAACACGTCATATTCTGCGTTATGACTGAATTCAGCTTTGTACATTAAACAGCTTCAGCACCGACTTCGTATTTAAGTTACACAGCATAGCTCAAATAGCCCCGTCCCGGTTTGATTTTCCGGGGACGGGGCTTATCTTATTATGTTTTCAGCTTGCCTGTCCGTTCTCTATCGTCACGATGAACCCGTCGACATTGTTGCCCGAGACCGTATACTCTCGGTCGGTCGGAACCGGCACCTCGGTAGTCTCCCCCTCGGCGGCGACGAAGTATATCTCCCACATCGCGCCCTCGTCGTCGGTCAGCATCAGGTGATGTCCGTCATACGGATAGTTGCGCAGGTCGTCGATATATTCTTCGAGACAGAAATTCTGAAGCTTCATATAGTAAGCGTGCGGCTTGCCGACATAGCGATAATGCCAGTTCTCATAGCTTATCTTCGTTATATCCACCTTGTCGCCTGGGTATCGCTGTATGTAGCCGAAGCGGTGTCCGTTTTCGGAAAGCCAGAGCGGATAGTCGGTCATGTCGTCGAAGGTCTTGCTTTCGTTGTCGTCGGTGTATATCGTAAAGTCGATGGCAAGCCCGGTGTGGTGCTCGCTGTAGCCGGGCACGGCGACGTAATTCTTCGCGTATTCCTCGCCGTAATCCTCGACTCTTGACGAGTATATCTCCTCCTGCTCCTCGAGCGTCCGGTAGGCGCTGTTGACCAGGATGTCGTGATAACCGGTCTCGGCTTCGAACGCCGCCATCATCTGATTGCACCAATCCATCGCGTACGCGTCGAGTGAGACGAGTGTGTCGCGCAGCTTGTAGGAATTGTTGCGATTGCCGTAGAAGGGCTGAATCACGAAGTCGGTGTCGAACGTGAATGCGTTCTGATAGTTGACAAGTATCAGATATCCCTTGTGGACGTCGGCTTCGGTCATAGTCTGATACTCGAAGTTAGCCGCGAGCGCGGTGGTTTCAGGCGCGGTCGTCTCTGGAGGTTGTGTGTCAGATACCGCTTCGGTCGTGCTCTGACTTGAAGTAATCAGCCCCGACGCGGTGTCGGTTTCGTTGTCGGTGAATTGACCGGACGCGCATCTCGCCGCGAATATCACGACCGAGACGAGTAGCATTACCATTATGATTACAGTCAGCACTACCAAAAACGCGGTCTGTCTTGCCTTGCGGCGCGAGCGGTGCCGGACGGGCGGATATGGGTCGTAGCCGGCGGGATTCTGCCGATAGCCATTGCTCGGCTGCCCCGAGCGATAATATTGATTATTTTGATTGTGCTGATTGTACCGGCTATACTGATTATTCGGGTTATTCTGATTCTGACCGGTTCTCTGCTGATTATTCGACCGTCTTGCGTTGTTGTTCGGATTGCGGTTGTTCAAAACTTCCTCCATTCAATGATAAAACAACGGCGGGACGATATTCGCCCCGCCATAATTATGACCAAGACCTTGCATATCCAAAGTCTCACTTGCCTTGTCGATGTTTTGCGGCGGTTTTGCGATACAGAATCGATGTCTTAGGAATCGAAGTCACAAAACTCGTGAGTTTGAATGAATTCAAACTTTTTCGTTATCTTACGAAAGCGTCCTTGCGAGACAGATTGAGTCTGCCCTTTTCGTCGGTTCCGAGGAACTTGACGCGCATTTCGTCGCCGACCGCGCAGACGTCTTCGACCTTTTCGACACGGCGATTTTCGAGCTTCGAGATGTGGACGAGACCTTCCTTGCCAGGAGCGATTTCGACAAACGCGCCGATCGGGATGATTCGGGTGACGCGACCGTCGTAAATCTCACCGGGTACCGGCTCGAATACGATTCCCTCGATTATCTTCTTAGCCGCATATGCCGCGTCGGCGTTGACCGCCGAAATGAAGATTTCTCCGGTCTCCTCGATGTCGATCTTCGCGCCGGTGTCAGCGGTGATTTTCTGTATAACCTTGCCGCCGGTGCCTATAACCTCGCGGATTTTGTCGACATTTATCTTCATGGTCAGCATCTTCGGAGCGTATTTCGATACCTCTGCGCGCGGCTTGTCGATAACCGGCAGCATGATGTCGTCGATGATATAGTCGCGTCCCTTGTGTGTGACGGCGAGAGCTTCACGAATTATTTCGGGAGTCAGACCGTCGATCTTCAAATCCATCTGAATCGACGTTATACCCTTGTGAGTTCCGGCGACCTTGAAGTCCATGTCGCCGTAGAAGTCCTCGAGACCCTGAATGTCGAGCATTGTCGTCCAGCTTCCGTCCTCGGCGGTGATAAGTCCGCAGGAAATACCCGCGACCGGAGCCTTTATCGGCACGCCGGCGTCCATCAGCGCGAGCGTCGAGCCGCAGACCGACGCCTGTGACGTCGAGCCGTTCGAGCTTACGACCTCGGACACGAGCCGTATCGCGTACGGGAACTCCTCGACCGACGGGAGCACCGGGACGAGCGAGCGCTCGGCGAGCGCGCCGTGACCGATCTCGCGTCTGCCCGCGCCGCGCGAAGCCTTAGCTTCACCGGTCGAATAGCCGGGCATATTGTAGTGGTGCATATAGCGTTTCGACTCCTCTTCGTCGATACCGTCGAGCATCTGCATATCGGATATCGGTCCGAGGGTAGCTATTGTCATGACCTGTGTCTGTCCGCGCGTGAAGATCGCGCTGCCGTGAGTTCTCGGCAGGAAACCGACCTCGCAGGCGAGCGGGCGAATCTGGTCCATGCGGCGACCGTCGACACGCTTGTGATCCTCGAGCAGCCAGCGACGGACAATCTTCTTCTGAATCTTATAGATAAGCTCGGGGAGCTGTACCTCAAGCTCGGGGTACTCCTCGCCGAATTTTTCCATGATGGCGTCCTGAATCGGAACGATGCGCTCGTCGCGGACATTCTTGTCGTCGGTGTCGAGCGCGAACATGACGTCCTTTTCGCAGAACGCGAAGATCTTGTCGAACATATCGTGGTCAAGCTCGCCCGACTCATAGCTGAACTTCGGCTTGCCGATTTCGGCGACAATAGAATTGATGAATACAAGCAGACGGCGGATTTCCTCATGCGCTTGCATAATTGCGTTGTACATATCGTCGTCCGAGACCTCGTTCGCGCCGGCTTCGATCATGACTACCTTTTCGGTCGTCGCGGCGACAGTCAGCTGGAGGTCGCTCATCGCGCGCTCCTCGGACGTCGGATTCATTATAAACTTGCCGTCGACCATACCGACAAACACGCCGCCTATCGGTCCGTTCCACGGGATATCCGAAATCGACAGCGCGATAGACGCGCCGATCATAGCGGCAATTTCGGGCGAGCAGTCGTTGTCGACCGAGAGTACGGTCAATGAGAGGTTGACGTCGTTTCTAAGATCCTTCGGGAACAGCGGGCGGATCGGACGGTCGATGACACGCGACGTCAGTATCGCCTTTTCGGACGGCTTACCCTCGCGCTTCAGATAACCGCCGGGGATTTTGCCGACCGCGTACATCTTCTCCTCGAAGTCGACCGACAGCGGCAGGAAGTCGATTCCGTCGCGCGGCTTCGGCGACGCGGTAGCGCAGGCGAGAATGACGGTATCGCCATATCTTATAAGCGCCGAGCCGTTGGCGAGTCCGGCGAGCTTTCCGGTCTCGACTACGAGCGGACGACCGGCGAATTCGTAATTAAAAACCTTGTAGTTCTCAAACATATCGTTTCTCCTGTTCAATATTCATTTTTATTGATGCTCGGAAGAAACGCTATATCCGACGGTTTAGCACTTAAAAACATATCGGACAGCCTGTCCGACGCATTTTTAACTGCTAATACTGCGGATTCGAGTTTCTTCCGAATTGCTTTTAAGACCGGAATCAAAGTGAAAAGCGGATATTATCCGGCTTTCCACTTTATATTCCCTAAGAGACGCCGACGGTCTTGCCGGCTGCCCGAAGCAAATTACTTTCTGATTCCGAGCTTATCGATTATCGCGCGGTAACGCTCGATATCCTTCTTCTGGAGATAGCCCAGCAGATTTCTTCTGTGACCGACCATCTTTAAAAGACCACGACGGCTGTGGTGATCCTTCGGGTTGACCTTGAGGTGCTCGGTGAGCGAGTTGATGCGGTTCGTGAGAATCGCGATCTGTACCTCGGGCGAGCCGGTGTCGTTTTCGTTGATGCGGTTTTCAGCAATGATCTGCTGCTTTACTTCCTTCTGAATCATGATTTTCACCTCATAAAAATATTTATAAATCCATAGCACAAAGCAAACGGTCGGTGAGATCCGATAAACATTGCGCCAGGTATTCATACAGTGTATATTATACCACAGTTTTTTGATTTTGTAAATAGCTTTCTCGGTTTTTTTTGCGATTTTCGGATAAATTATTGAAATCACGGCAGAAATATGGTATAATTGATTTGTCGGGCTCGCTCCATGAAGCTCTCGCCCGCAAGTACATATAAGAATCGGAACAATATGCAAAAAACAAATACAAATACCTATCGCGTCGGGTTACATGACGGGCTGGCAATCGGACTTGGCTACCTGTCGGTTTCCTTTTCATTCGGCATTATGGCGTCGTCGCTCGGAATTCCGTTCGGTTATACGCTGCTCATCTCGATGACCAATCTGACCAGCGCCGGACAGCTCGCCGGAATCAGCATCATCGCGTCGCACGGCTCATATGCCGAGATGGCGCTGACTCAGCTGATAATCAACCTGCGATACGCGCTTATGAGCCTGTCGCTGTCGCAGAAGCTCGACGACAGCTTCAATATTTTCAACCGGCTCGCGGTTTCGTTCGGAATCACCGACGAGGTGTTCGCCCTCGCCTCCTCACGGCGCGAAGATGTCGGCGCGAAATATATGTACGGGCTTATCACCCTGCCATATATCGGCTGGACTGTAGGAACTGCGCTCGGCGCGCTCGCCGGCAGTCTGCTGCCCGAAATCCTCAGAAGTGCGCTCGGAATCGCGCTTTACGGTATGTTCATCGCGATCATCGTGCCGCCGGTCAAACGCCGCCTGCGTATGCTGTTTGTAATCGGAGTCGCCGCCGGACTGTCCTGCCTTATATACTATCTGCCGGCGCTCGGATTTATTTCGGAGGGCTTTTCAATTATCATCTGCACCATAGTCGCGGCTTCGCTCGCGGCGGTGATTTTCCCGGTAGAGACGGAGGACGCCGACGATGAATGACTACATTATATATATACTCGTTATGGCAGGAGTAACCTACCTCATTCGTATGCTGCCGCTGACGCTCGTGCGCGGCAAAATTGAGTCGACATTTGTCAAGAGCTTCATTTTCTACGTTCCCTACGCGGTGCTGTCGGCGATGACGATACCCGCGATATTCTATTCGACATCCAGCCTCGCGTCCGCCATAGCCGGACTCGTAGTCGCTATAGTCCTCGCGTTTATCGGAAAATCACTGCTGACTGTAGCGATTTCAGCCTGCGCGTCGGTGTTCATAATTGAACTCATAACTAAATTTGTGTGAATTTTATACCCATATTTCGGTGAAAGGAAAAAGCAATGGAAATTAAAGCTATCATTTCAAAATTCAATGTTGACGGCGAACTCACCGCTGAAAAGCAGCTCACCTGCGGCAACATCAACCGCACCTACCGCGTGACAATGTCTGACGGCAAGCGGTACATACTTCAGAATATCAACGTCAACGTGTTCCGCGACCCTGACGCGCTGATGAATAACATATTCGGCGTCTGCGATTTTCTCAAAAAGAAGCTCCCGCCGACCGCCGACCCGCTGCGCGAGACAATGACCTTCATCAAGACGCGCGACGGCGGTCACTACTTCAAGGACGACGACGGCAAATACTGGCGTATGTATATTTACATCGACGCGATTTCCTACCAGTCGATCGAAAAGCCCGGACTGTTCTATCAGGCGGCAAAAGCGTTCGGCCGCTTCCAGCAGCTGCTCTCCGACTATCCCGCCGAGACGCTCGCCGAGACGATACCGAACTTCCACAACACCGTCAAACGCTTCGCCGACTTCAAGGAAGCCGTCGACGGCTGTGCGCTGCCCGACCGGCTCGAAGAAGCCAAAGCCGATATCGACGACCTCCTGTCGCGCGAGCAGATCGCGCATATCGCGGTCGACCGGCTTGCCGACGGGACGCTCCCGCTCCGAGTTACGCATAATGACACCAAGCTCAATAATATACTTATGGATGAGGATACCGACGAGGGGATCTGCGTAATTGACCTTGACACTGTCATGCCCGGGTCGGTGCTGTATGACTTCGGCGACGCTATCCGCTTCGGCGCGTCTACCGCGCCCGAGGATGAGCCGGATATAAGCAAAATCTCGCTCGATCTTTCACTGTTCGAGGAATTCGTCCGCGGCTTTATCGAAGGCACCGACGGCAGCCTGACAAAAACCGAGCTTGACCTATTGCCCGAGGGCGCGCTGCTGCTGACCTACGAACAAGCTATGCGCTTCCTCGGTGACTACCTCAATGGCGACACCTACTTCAAGATTGATTATGACAAGCACAACCTCGTCCGCGGTCGCGCGCAAATCGCGCTTGTGAAAGACATTGAACACAAACTCGGCAAAATGCACGAAATTGTCAATGATATTTGTTAATCAAGTCCAAACGTGATAGATAATTAACGGAATGTAAACATAGAATTAAGTTCACGAAATTGCGGAACTTTTCATTTTAAGGCTGCGTCAAATCGTATGTAAGGCAAAAAAAGGCGTTAATGTTAAAAACGATAGCGTGTGTCTATCGTATAATATACGCCGGTATGCAAAAAATAAACATTGATAATAAAGACACTGCCGCATTCCGGCAGCTCTATCACGAAAGGAAATCATTAAATGAAAACCAAACTTTCAGCACTTATTCTCATCGCGGCACTCCTCTCTCAGACCCTCGTTTCCTGCGGTTCAACCGACGACGGCTCCGAAACCACCGATACTGACGCCACAAGCACATCAAATGAAACCACAGCTGAAACGACCGAAGAAACCACCGAAACAACCGCACCCGCCGCAGACGTTTCTGTGACCGAGCTTGCCGACGCTGTCAAGGAAGCGCTGGGCGATGAATATCTTCCCGATATGGCTATCGACGCGGAAGCGCTTGACGCAACTTTTGGCGTAAAGTCCGAATGGGTCGAGGAATTCTACGGCGAAATGCCGATGATCAGCTTTAACCCTGATACCTTCCTCGCGATAAAAGCGACCGAGGGCAACGTTGAGAATGTCGAAGCCGCTCTCAACAGCTATCGCGATTATCTTATCAACAACTCGATCCAATATCCCGCGAACGTTCAGAAGGTTAACGCTTGTCAGGTCTATACAAATGGTGATTATGTATTCTTTATCATGCTTGCCGTCATTCCGGACGAGCTGCTCGACGCTACTGACGAACAAGTGGTATATGACTACTGCGTAGAATCCAATCAGAAAGCTATAGACGCAATTGACGCTCTGCTCGGCTGATTAAATATTTCGATTTAAAGATGAATATGCCGAAAACCAAGGCAATGCGCGTATACCGGAACGGCGACTACGTGTTCCTGATACTGCTCGGCGACTGCGACGATACTCTCGACGATGACGGCAATTATGAAGCCGCCGTCGAAGCAAATCAGCGCGCGGTCGACGTCATCGGCCGGAAGCTTTGCGAATAACCCGACTCGGGCGGATTTACTCTGGTAAATTCGCCCGTTTCATAAAGCCTACAAATCATGCGAAAAGGATGTGACAGACAATGGTATTCAGCAGTCTGCTGTTTTTGTTCAGATACCTTCCAATAGTACTGCTGCTCTATTTTATCTGCCCTAAGAAGCTGCGAAACCTGCTGTTATTTATAGTCAGCCTGATATTCTATGCGTGGGGCGAGCCGGTGTATGTCGTGCTCATGCTATTTTCGACCCTTGTCGACTATACGCACGGACTGCTCGTCGCGCACTACAAAGAAAAAGGCAATCTGCGCGCGGCGAAGATAAGCGTGGCGTCGTCGATGATAATCAACCTCGCCCTGCTCGGCTTCTTCAAATACTGCGACTTTTTTATCGGCAACATCAACCTCCTGTTCGGCAGTGATATAAAGCTGCTCAACATCGCCCTGCCGATCGGCATTTCGTTTTACACATTCCAAACGATGTCGTACACAATCGACGTGTATCGGGGCGACGCCGAGCCGCAGCGAAATATCATCAGCTTCGGCGCGTATGTCGCGCTCTTCCCGCAGCTGATCGCCGGACCGATTGTACAGTTCAAGACGGTCGCCGAACAGCTGAATGAACGGCACGAGGACTTCGACAAATTCGGATACGGAGTCAAGCGCTTCGTGACCGGACTCGGAAAAAAGGTCCTGCTGGCCAACAACGCCGGCCTTATCTGGGACGCGATTAATACCGGCGACCTGTCGACGCTTCCGGTATTGAGTGCGTGGATCGGCATTCTCGCCTACACCTTCCAGATCTACTTCGACTTCTCGGGCTATTCAGACATGGCGATCGGTCTTGGAAGTATGCTCGGTTTCCGATTCCTCGAAAACTTCGACTATCCGTATATGGCGGCGAGCATCACCGAATTCTGGCGCAGGTGGCACATCTCGCTCGGCACTTGGTTCCGCGACTATGTCTACATCCCGCTCGGCGGCAACCGCAAAGGCTTGCCAAAGCAGATACGCAATATCAGCATAGTCTGGCTGCTCACCGGACTCTGGCACGGCGCGGAGTGGACGTTCGTCTTGTGGGGCGTGTATTTCGGCGTGCTGTTGATTGTCGAAAAGCTATTCCTGTTAAATTGGCTAAAAAAAGCTCCGGCTATTGTCGGACACATCTATACGCTGTTCTTCGTAATAATCAGCTGGGTCATATTCGCAATCGACGACCTCGGACGGGTCGGTCAGTATATCGGCGCGATGTTCGGCGCGGGCGGTTCGCTGTATAGCAGCGATTCACTCTATCTGCTCATGACTAACGGCATCCTCCTGCTGATACTCGCGATAGCCTCGACCCCGTATCCGAAGCTGCTGTGTGAGAAGCTGGTCGCAAAAATCGGCGACAAGCCGACCGCGCTCGTGCAGAATGTCGCGTTTTGTGCGATAATTTTCGTCTCGGTCGCGTATCTTGTCGACGCGACCTACAACCCGTTCCTTTATTTCCGATTCTGATCATGTGAACGGCGGCCGGATTTGCGCGATGCTCATATACCTGTATACGCTTCGTATAAATTTCATCTCGACCGTCCGCATACCGACCGCGGTCTCGGCTGATAATACGAGAAAGCAATGTCAAATCCGACAAAAGAAAGGAATGGTACAATCATGAATATCTGTAACAAAGTTACATCTATAATATTCTGCGCAGTCATAGCCGGACTTACAGCCGCGAGTATGCTAAACCCGGTGCGCGAGCACTCCGAGACAGAGAACCGCGATCTTGCGCAGATGCCAACGTTTTCCCTCGAATCATTATTCAAAGGCGATTTCACTTCTGATTACGAAACCTTCATCACCGACCAGTTCGTGGCGCGCGACGCGTGGATAGCTGTCAAGACCTATGCCGAGCTCGCGCTCGGCAAGCGCGACTCGAATAATGTATATTTCGCCGACGATGGCTATTATATCGAGAAATTCACGCCTGATGAAACACAAGTCGACACCAACATCGCTTATGTCGCCGAATTTCTCTCGCACGTCAAGGATAAATACAACACGCGCGTGCTGATTGCCCCGACAAGCTCGCTCGTCCTCGCCGACAAGCTGCCGGCGAACGCACCTAACTGGGATCAGGACGGAATGCTCGACAGGTTAGCTTCGCTCGGCAATTTCGTCGATACACGGGATATACTCCTCGAGCATAAGGATGAGTATATTTACTACCGCACCGACCACCACTGGACGACGCAGGGCGCGTATTACGCATATTGCGAGCTTGCCGAATCGCTCGGTTTCGAACCGCTCGCGCCCGAGGAGCTTGTCGAGACGGTGCTGTCGGAGGAATTCCTCGGCACTACAATAGCAAAGCTTGGCATATCGGCTAACGAGGATACGATGATCAAGCTCGAATCGATGAATCAGCCTGCTGTCTCACTCGATTACAACATGGGCATGGAGCAAACCGACACGCTCTACGACGAATCCAAGCTCGACACGCGCGACAAATACGGCTACTTCCTCGGAGGCAACGACCCGATAATCGACATCACGACGTCAATTGACAACGGTCGTACTCTGCTGATGGTCAAGGACTCCTACGCGCACTGCATGATCCCGTTGCTCGTCAACCATTATGAGAGGATAATTCTGATCGACCTTCGCCACTTCAACGCCGGAGTCGAGACCTACATTGGTATGCTCGAGTCGTCCGGAACAGAAATTGACGACATTGTCGTGCTGTATAACGCCAGCGGCTTCGCTGACGACCGGTATTTAGTCAAGCTGCGAAAGTGATGAAAAAATAGACACATGAGCTATCATGTGTCTGTTTTTTATATAATCACGAGTAATAATCGAACTTTCCGAGCGCCTTCTTCGAAAACGCGCTCGGGGTCTGACCGGTGTATTGACGGAACGCCTGAATAAAATATGACAGGCTCTCGAAGCCGCATTCCTCCGCGGTGTGGCGGACGCCCTCCCCGCCGGCGAGCATCGCCTGCGCGTATTTCATGCGCAGCGCGATAAGATATTGCTTTATTGTCGAGCCGGTGTATTTCTTGAAGTCGCGATTCAGCTTGTTGACGCTGACAAAGAAATGCGCGGCAAGCTCGGGTGTGGTTATCTCGGTTTTGTAGTTATTTCCTATATACTCGACGACATCCTTTATGTAGGTCTTGATCGGGCTTAAGCAGCGTGTGTTCGAGTCGTTCGAGTATTCCTTCAGCTCACACAGCACCAGAGCCGTGAACAGCCGCTTCTTGTCGGACGAGGTGTTTTCATCCGCGATTTCGGCAAGGTAGCGCTCGAGCCGTGCCAGCTCGGCGTCGTCAAGCTCGATCACTGCCGTTCCCGCGCTCGCGAACCTGCCGAGGTCGCCCATACCGCCGCCGATCATCGCGAGCGCGCTCTCGCCGCAGTATAGCACGATCCGGTCGTAATAAACGTCACTCGGAACGTTGTTGCGGTGCAGTACGTGCGAGTTGTGAAAGCACACGCACTTGCCGTTGCCTTCAATGCTGCCTCCGGTATTTGAAAACACGATCTTACCCTCGCTCATTATAAAGATGAATTCATAATAATTGTGAGAGTGAAAAAACGGCATATAATGCCCCTTTTGCGACAGGCGATACGCGATTATCTCGCATTTGCGCTCGCGCGAGAAGGGATAGAAAGCGTCATCCATCTGCTGCTCCTCATGTCGAAAATCTAAACTATCCGGTTGGATTTCTAAACTATATCATATCACATTTCCCGCCATTTGTAAATACCCCTGCGGCGATTTCATGTAAAATATACGAACATAAGGACCGTGTGTTATTGTGATTCTATAATATCCGCATCAAAGCTGCCGTCAGCGTCAACAGCGGTGCAGTTAATGATATCGGCTGCGGCAGGATTCCAAAACTGTCAGTTGCTGTCAGCAGCGTCAATGCAGTCAGTATTGTCAGTCAGTACTTTCAGTGCTGTCAGTGCTGTCCTCCGCGCTCTCATAAGTGACAATTTTACGGAACAGCTCGACATACGCAGCATGATGCTTTTCGGTCTTGTCCGCGCCCTTGAGCCCCTTCAGCGTTGATATCCTGCGTATGCAGAGTATCGTATCGTCCGGAAGATTGTTGACGCCGTTGTATTCCTGCCCGAAGTCGGTTTTTGACAGCACAATCCCACATTCGTCGTACGCCGATTCGGGTATTTCGTCTCCAAATATCTCGGTAAGCGGCATAAATCCGCTCTCTTGATTTACAATTTCATACATATACGGCGATAACAGGCAGATTACAACGTCTCCCGCGACTATCTGCTGGTAATATTCGGTCATCATCTGCTGCTGGTAGTTGCCGTTGAATACCGCGCCATCATCCATCGCCGCTTCCATCTCCTCGGGCGACAGCATGACGATGTCGTTCAGCGCGACACTGACCTCGCCGTCGCCGTTGTAGTCGTCCGCGAATTCGGAAAATGAGCGCTGTATGTAGTGCAAATCCTGCACCGCGATTATCTGCGGACCAGCGTACAAGAGGTAATAATCGAATTTGTCCTTTGTAAAAAACTGCACCGACATTATGACGACCGTGACAATCGCGAAAACCGCGATTATCGTGTGTGTCTTGTAGTGATACCAATAATTTTCCCACTTCTTCTTGAACTGGGAGCCGGGCTCGAGATATTCCTGTTCCTTTTCGTTGTCAGGTCTATTGTCCATATTTAATTACCATAGCTTTCACTACATGAAAGCATCCTTTCTGTGAGACTTGGTCCGGCTATGCTAATATATATCACATATTCAGCTGTATGTCCGACCGCGTATACGTTAATTATACCAAAAAAGCGCGCCGGTTGCAAGAGCCGGCGCATAGTTTTACAGTTTGTTATCAATTTCACCGATATCAGTCGGGGACAATTCCGTCCCGTTCATCCCGACGATAGGACGCCTGGAGGCAGATAGGTGTGATGAAGCTGGTGATTATGATCAGCAGCACGATGAACGGCATTATCGTCGAGTCGATTATACCGTGCTCGACTCCCTTTTGCGCGGTTACGAGCGCGACCTCCGCGCGCGCCATCATGCCGAGTCCGACCTTGAGCGAGTCGCGCGCGCCGTAGCCGCAGAGCATCGACGCCGCGCCGCAGCCGATGAGCTTTCCGGCAATACCGGCGATGATGAACAAAAGACCGAAGATCATCATGCTGCCGTCTATGCCGGTGAACTGCGTAGATATTCCAATGTTGCCGAAGAATACCGGTACAAAGAACATATACGACAGCACGTCCGATTTGCGGTCAATGTAGCGCGAGTCGGGGTTGGTCGACAATATCAGTCCAACGACATACGCTCCGGTGATGTCCGCGATTCCGAACACCCGCTCGGACACAAACGCGACCGCGAAGCAGAACGCGAGGCTGAATATCGGCACGAGCCGGTGGTGCGGATATTTCCGGTCGAGCCAGAGAAAGAAGCGCTTCGCGACGACCGAAATAATCATGACGACGACGAAGTACAGTATCGTCATCAGCAGTACCATCCACGGATTCGACACATCATCCCCTCCGCTCACCGCGAGCACAAACGACAAAACGACGATTCCGAGTATGTCGTCAATAATCGCCGCGGCGACTATGCTTGTACCGACCTTGGTATTCAGTTTGCCCGACTCACGCAGAGTCGCGACTGTCACGCTGACCGAAGTCGCCGTCAGAATCGTGCCGTAGAACAGGCATTTCAGCACGGTCGCGGTCGTCAGCTCCGCGAACCCGCCGTGGCAGAGCACCGCGACCAGAAATCCCAGTCCCATCGGGGTTATGACTCCGGCGATAGTGATTATGACCGCCGGACCGCCGACTTTCTTGATCTGACCGAGATCGGTCTCGATGCCGGCTGAAAACATAATCAGGATAACACCTATTTTCGCGATGAACCCGAAGCCGGTCAGCGACGTCTCATTGAGTATGTCCTGCCCCGGGATATATTGTATCAGCCCGACGAAAACTCCGGCGAGCAGCATTCCCACAACCGACGGTATGTTGATCCGCGTGCAGAGCTTCATAAAGATTTTTGACACAACCAGAAGCAAAGCGAGCGGGAGCAGTATTTCGTAATATTCCATATAAAATTACCATAGCTTTCGCGCAGCGAAAGCTTCCTTTCTGTGGGAATTGGGGCTGGTTTTGCGAAGCAAAATCGCTGCTGCAAAGCAGCGAACTACTGCAAAGCAGTAGACCACAAAACCTAGCGTGAAAAATTTATTTTTCACGCTAATTCCTCATTTTTCGCGATTATATCGCGTTCATTCCAAACTATTATTATATCACAGACCCGCGGCTATTTCAATAGCCGCGGGCATTTTTCAGCATTTATGCCAACAGAAGCTCAAAAATTCACCGTCTCTACGGCAGGAATCGCAAAATTATCGCAGGCTGGTAAAGCGCTCAAGTAACGACTCATATCATAACCTACACGTATTATTGTCTCGCATTCAATCAAAAATACGAGCTTCGAGTTCATCACAGAAGCGTCCGACCGCGTCAAAATCCATTGCTTCGCGGTAGATCCGCTCGATTTCGCCGTGCAGCTCTCCGGCTTCAGACATACCAACGAGCGCATCCGAAATCAGCTCGTCGCGGTATTTGGTCAGCATACGACGGCGCTTTCGATCGGATTGCGTCAATAGGCTGCGGTCGATAAAACGCTCCATGTTGACGATTTTGAGTTCGGGATTGTAGTAGTCTCCGGGTTTATCCGACCTCACAACCGCGAGATCGAGCCGCGGGAAATACAGCGCCTCGCTCTGCGACGGCTCAAGCGGCACTGGGGCTCTATAAACTTCGAGCCGCTGCCGGCGCGCAAGGTTTATCAGCGCGTCAAACATGAACTGCGACGTGCCCATGACATCGGTGACCTCACAGACCTTGCCCGCCGACTCTCGATATGTATCGAATGAAGCG
>CAJFKR010000030.1:0-31899 GCA_904386005.1 Candidatus Flemingiibacterium merdigallinarum | reverse complement strand
AGCGCGTCCGAGTGTAGACAACGCGCTCACAGGTCGGGCTGCCAGCCGGAACGCTCCGGTGCGCTGTCCTCGCTTCAATCCCTTTTTCGCCTGCTCGATCAACCGCTCGGCGGCGGCATTCAGCTTTTCGATAAGAATAAAGCGCGCCGCGTCAGAGTTGAGGAGCTTGTCGAGCTCACCGGCGGCATACAGGAACTCATAACTTTGATTGAACCTTGCCGTCTTTTCACCTATCAGCCGCGCAAGCTCTTCTCGGTGGTCGCAGAGCGTGTCGGTCTGCCAGTAGTCGCCGAGGTTGACTATCTCGTCCGCCGCGCCCGGCAGCTTCGGGTCGCGCGTGTGCGGCGCGGTGCCGTCGATAATCGCGATGCTCGCATAATTCATAACCCCACGCGCTTCGGCGCGCGAGGAATTTTCGCGCAGAATAATGCCGTCAAGCGACTTAGGATCGGACGAGCAGTAGTAATATTCGCACTCGCAGCCGAGCGATACGCCCCTGTCCGCGATACGTTTCATCAATGTGCTCTTCCCTGTTCCGCTTCCGCCCTTGATTATAAACAATCGTCCAAGCTCGTCGGTTTTGAATATCTCGTCAAACCAGCTGACAAACCCTCCGGCACTGTTGACCGCGGCAAAAAATTTGCCAGGAAAATTTCCGGTCATAATATTTTATGTTTCCGAAAGACATTCGCATAATCTTTCGGAAATCCCCCTTTTCATGAAATCACTCATCACTACCTGTTTGTAAAGCCGCGGTAGATTCGGCTGTCGCCGCCCGCTTTTTGGGCAGAAAAATTCAGCAGAGTCGTATAACGGCTCTGCTGTTATTTTATGCAATCAGGCTGATTTGTGATTTTATGAACTGAGATGTATTTTGCTTTTCTTTCAGTGTGCAGCCTTTTCTCAATTATGGCTGTTTGTCTGTCTGGTCAGCTCAATTTGATCGTCGGGTATCATCGCGGGACGCGGATTGACCTTCGCAGATTTTGGATATGTCGAGACAGACTCGCTCAAGGCACAGCCCCTCGGGAGGCGCGGTGAATCCGGCGCGTCTCCGATCGCGTGACGCGATTATATCCGCGACGTCGTCCGGAGCAAATCTCCCCCTCGCGACGTCGATAAGCGTTCCGGCGATTATTCTGACCATGTTGTAAAGAAATCCGTCGGCGGCGACGTCGATGTAGATCAAATCTCTGTCTACAGAAATATCGAGCCGAAGCACGCTGCGCACTGTGTCAGTTATCGACGAGCCTTCGGACATGAACGCTCGGAAATCCTTTCTTCCGACAATCAGGCGCGCGGCATCCCGCATCCGTTCGAGCTCGGAGCTACTGAACACACGGTTCAAGCGGCAGGCTCTGCCCTCGATAAAGGGGTCGCGGATTTGACTATTGTACAGCGTATAGCGATATTCCTTCCACAAAACGTCGTGCCGGACATGAAAGCTCTCGGGTACAAGCTCGGACGAGCGCACCGCGATGTCGCATGGCAAATGACTGTTCAGCGCGAGCGGTATTCTGTCGGGCGGGATATGCTGTGTGGTGTCGTAGGTCGCGAAATACTGCTTTGCGTGAACGCCCGCGTCGGTGCGGCTGCAGCCCCTGACCGGCAGCCTCTCGCCATATACCGCTTCGAGCGCGTCCTGCAGCTTTGACTGCACGGTCGGCTTGTTCGGCTGCACCTGGAATCCGGCGTAATTCGAACCGAGATAGCTTAGTTCGAGTAATATCCTCATAATCGGCAAGACCTCATACCGTCAGAGCGATATCGCAGACGGAATCTGATTTAACAAAATCAGCGCCGCACCGAATAGTATCATTATTATAAACGCGAGCGTGTCGCGACCGCTGTAGTGCAGTATATTCATCCGCGTCCGCCCTTCTCCTCCACGGTAGCAGCGGCATTCCATCGCGGTCGCAAGCTCATCCGCGCGCCTGAACGCCGAGATGAACAGCGGTATCAGCACCGGAACAAGCGCCTTGGCGCGTTTTGCGAGACTGCCCGACGTGAAGTCGGCGCCGCGCGCCTTTTGTGCCGACATTATCTTGTCGGTCTCCTCGATAAGTGTCGGAATGAACCGCAGCGCGATCGTCATCATCATCGAAAACTCGTGTACCGGCAGCTTAATCTTTCGCAGCGGCGCGAGCAGCTGTTCGAGTCCATCGGTCAGCATAATCGGAGACGTCGTGTAGGTCAGAATGATCGTCGTGCCGACGAGCAGCGCGGATATTCGGATAATCATCATCACCGCGAATATTATGCCCTCGAGGTAGATTTCGATAATCCAGAATTTGACAAGCAGAACCTCTCCCTCCGTCCAAAACACGTTGAAAAAGGTAGTGAAAGCAAGAACGAAGATGAGCGGCTTCATGCTTTTTAGTAGAGTTTTCGGCGATATGCGCGAAATTATAGTAAGAAAGACCGCGCTTGCTATGACCGCCGCGAACGACCAGAGGTTCTTCGCGAAGAATATGACAACAATATACAGAATAGTCAGAATTATCTTGCCGCGCGGGTCGAGACGGTGGAGTATAGTATTCCCCGGAAAATATTGTCCGAGGGTGATATCCTTGATCATCTGCGCCCCCTCCTCTCCGAAATCAGGCGGAGCAGCTCGTCGCGCGCGTCCTCGACCGTGTATATGCCGCCTCGCACCGGAATTCCGCGTTCACGGATCCGGTTCATCAGCTCGGTTATCTGCGGCACGCTCAACCCGACCGATTTAAGCTCGTCGGCACGCGCGAATATCTCGGCGGTCGTGCCCTGCATCTTTACCTTGGCGTGATCCATGACGATTATCTCGTCAGAATAACGCGCCATATCCTCCATTGAGTGGCTGACTATGACGACCGAGCTTCCGCGCATACGCTGATAGCTGCGAATGCCGCCGAGAATCTCCTCGCGGCCGCGCGGGTCGAGTCCGGCAGCCGGCTCGTCAAGCACGAGCACCTCCGGCTCCATCGCCATGACTCCGGCGATTGCGGCGCGTCTTTTCTGTCCGCCCGACAGGTCGAACGGCGACTTGTCGAGCAGCTCGGGCGAGAGCCCGCAAAAGCTCGCGGCTTCGTCGACCCGACGCGCGATTTCAGCCTCGTCAAGACCCATGTTGCGCGGTCCGAACGAAATGTCGCGGCGCACCGTCTCCTCGAACAGCTGGTACTCGGGGTACTGGAATACCAGCCCCACCTTAAATGCGAATCGATGCACCTGCTTCGGGTCAGCCCAGACGTCTTCGCCGCCGACCAAAACCTGTCCGGATGTCGGACGGTTCAGTCCGTTCAGAAGCGATACGAGCGTCGACTTGCCCGAGCCGGTGTGTCCCATCAGACCGGTTATGACGCCGCCATGTATATTAAGCGATACATTGTCGAGCGCGACCTTGCGAAACGGCGTGTCGGGACTGTATATATATGAAACGTTTTTCAGTTCAATTTCCGTCATTTTCAAATATGCCTTTCAGCCGCGTATTTACAGATGATTTTGTAATACAGATTTGATAGTGGTAATGTGCCGGTATCCTGAGGTACGCCGGTATCCTGAAGATACGGCTATTCCCGCGCCGGGCGCGAATTCCGCGGCTTTATTGATTTCAGGATTCCCTACAGCGAGTCGATGAGCCGGCAGAGCTCGTCAGCGCACTCGTCAACTGTAAGGCAGGACAGCGGAAGCTCCCTGCCCTCGCCGTCGCGCACGCCCGACAGATTCAATTCATACATCAGCTCCGCGGTCTGCGGCACGTCAAGTCCTATCTCCTGCAGCTCGGCGACGTGGCAGAATACCTCCTGCGGTCGACCGTCAAGCGCGATTTCACCGTCGTTTATCACGACAACTCGGTCGCACATCGCGGCCTCGTTCATGAAGTGCGTTATGTGCAGCACTGTTATCCCCATCTCGCGGTTGAGGCGCAGTATCGTTTGCATGACCTCAGCGCGTCCGCGCGGGTCGAGCATCGCGGTCGATTCGTCAAAGATAATACATTTGGGCAGCATAGCGATTATACCGGCTATCGCGATTCGCTGCTTCTGTCCGCCCGAAAGCTGGTGCGGCGAATGGCGTGCGAACTCGGTCATACCTACCGCTGCGAGCGCGTCGTTGACGCGTCGGCGGATCTCCTTTGGCTCGATGCCGAGGTTCTCCGGACCGAACGCGATGTCCTCCTCGACTATTGTCGCTACAAGCTGATTGTCGGGATTCTGGAACACCATGCCGACGTTGCGGCGGTTTTCGAACAGCTGATCCTCGGTGAGGTCGGGCGACGTGATATCCAGCCCGTCGACGACAATCCGCCCGCTCTGCGGCATCAGTATCATGTTGAGCAGCTTGGCGAGCGTCGACTTGCCCGAGCCGTTGTGACCGAGCACGGCGACGAGCGACCCGCGCTCAATCTCAAGATTGAAGCCGTGAAGCACTCTCGCCTCGTTGCCCTCCTCGTCGGTGTATGAAAAATTCAGATCCTCGATTTTGATGAAAGGATCGTTCATTTTATTTATAATACCCTGACTTCGCTTAAGCGAAGTGTCCTTTCCTTTGTCAATGTTATGCGGCGGTATCGCTTTCCGTCTTAAGAAACCTGATTTAATAGTATGTATATGGCAAATTATATTATTAATACTATTATGTATATTATGTACTAAAATATATGATATTATATGCTACTATTATACAATAATATCAGCCGTCCATGTCCGAATACTCGTGGTAATTGCCCATGAACCTGAAGTCAGGCAGCTCGCTTGACAGCGCGCAGATGAGGTCGAACACCGGCTCGTCGGTCATTTTGCCGATGAAATCGAGATAAAAACGGTACTCGAACGGTCTTGACGGTATCGGTCGGCTCTCGAGCTTTGTAAGATTCAGCCCGAGCGCGGCGAAGTAGCCGAGTATGCGGGCAAGCGTACCCTCGCGGTGAGCGAGCGAGAAGCGCAGGCTGATTTTATCGGCGTCGCGCGGGATTATCAAACGACTGGATATCGCGGCAAAGCGGGTGGTATTGTTCGCCTCGTCCTGAATTCCGGTCTCGAGAACGCAAAGACCGTATTTTTCGGCGCAGTCGACCGACGCTATCGCGGCGAGGTCATTTCGATTGGAGTTCGCGACATTTTCAGCCGCGACCGCGGTGTTTATCGCCGACGTCGCCTTGTAGCCGCGCGACCTAATATATCCGGCGCACTGACCGAGAGCCTGACTGTGCGACGTGACTTCGGTTATGTCCTCGATTCTGACATTCGGTCTCGCGAGTAAACAGTGCTCGACGCGGAGCCGGTCGGACGCGACTACATACGCGTCGTTGTCGATGATCAGACGGTATACATCGCTGACCGAGCCGTATGTCGAGTTCTCGACCGGTAAGAGTCCGAGCGAGATTTCACCGGATTTCAGCGCGGCAAAAACGCCCGCCCAGTCGGTATAGAAGCGTATATCCGCACCCGGGAACATACCCATCGCGGCTTTGTGCGAATAGGCGCCGGCGATGCCCTGTACGCCGACCGGGTCGCCGGTGCGGTATATCGGCGTATCGTCCTCGAGCGCCTGATAAAACAGCTCGCGCGACGGTGAGCTTTGGCTGACTAAACGATATTGACGCAGCTTCGACATATTCATGATTCCGTCGAAAGTGCCGACCAGCTCGGAGCGGATATCTTCGGGCGCGAGCGAGCCGATTTTTTCAAGTATCGCCGCCTCGCGCGTTTCGTCAAATATTTTCATGCCGTTCGCGAGCTTATACCGCGCGACATTTTCCGAAACCCGCATACGCCTCTCGAGCAGCCGCAGCAGCTCGGTATTTATCGTATCAATTTCCTCTCGACATTCTGACAGCGATTTCATCAATTTGTTCCTTTCAGAAATAGTTAATCATAAACAAACCCAATAATATACCAACTAAAAACTAATACCTAATACCTAACAACTAACAACTAACAACTAACAACTACCAACTAACCCCCCAGCGTGAGCTTGAACCGCAGGGGAGCACCGCGCCCGACGACGTTACCGGCAGACCGATCTCGTCCGATTCGATTTTGCCGCCGTATCTCGACTTCACACGCAGCGCGAGTATATAACCCATCGCCGACGGCGAAAGTCCGGTCGTGTATGAATTAATCAGGAAAAATAGGGGATCGTCCGAAAGCACGCCTGCCGTCAGATTCACAAGCTGGTCAATGTTGTCCTCGAGCTTCCAGACCTCGCCGTTCGGTCCGCGGCCGTAGGACGGCGGATCCATGATAATGGCGTCGTAGCGATTTCCGCGGCGAATCTCGCGCTCGACGAACTTCTTGCAGTCGTCGACGATATAGCGGATCGGCGCGTCCGCGAGTCCGGACAGCGCGGCGTTCTCCTTGGCCTGCGCGACCATTCCCTTGGCGGCGTCGACATGGCAGACCGAAGCCCCCGCCTTAGCCGCCGCGACCGTAGCCCCGCCGGTGTAGCCGAACAGGTTTAATAGCTTGATTTTGCGTCCCGATTTGGCAATCAGCTGCGAGAACCAGTCCCAGTTGACCGCCTGCTCGGGGAAAAGTCCGGTGTGCTTGAAGCCCATCGGTCGGAGTGTGAAGCGCAGCCCGAGGCTTTCATAACCGATTTGCCACTCGTCAGGCAGGCGATTTTTTTCCCAGCCGCCGCCGCCCTTTGACGAACGGTGATATGAAGCGTCGGCATTCTGCCAGAGCTTTGATTTTTTCGCGTCCTTCCAGATGACCTGCGGGTCGGGACGTATCAAGGTATAGCTGCCCCACCGTTCGAGCCGCTCGCCGTCCGAGCTGTCGATAAGCTCATAATCGCGCCATTTATCGGCTGTCCACATTTGTTATGTCCTGTTTTGCGCCGGCATGGCGCGAAGTCCTTTCGCTGTTATTTTTTATTGTCACCGTCGGTATCGACGTCTGTTTTACCACTATCGAGCGACTGTGAGAATATGTCGAGCTGCGCGCCGTTATTCTTGTCGGGCGCGTGATAAGGCAGATTCAGGTGCTCATACGCGAGTCGAGTCACGCAGCGTCCGCGCGGAGTGCGCGCGAGAAAGCCGATCTGCATCAAATACGGCTCGTATACGTCCTCGAGCGTGACCGCCTCCTCGCCGACTGTAGCCGACAAAGTCTCGAGTCCGACCGGCCCGCCCTCGTAGAAGTTGATTATCGTCTCGAGCATCAGCCGGTCGATGTTGTCGAGTCCGAGCTCGTCGATTTCGAGCATATTCAACGCGTCAGTCGTGATCGCGAGGTCGATTTTGCCATTGCCGCGCACCTGCGCGAAATCGCGTATCCGGCGCAGCAGCCGGTTCGCGACACGCGGCGTGCCGCGTGAACGCGACGCCAGCTCGAGCGACGCGTCATAATCAATTTCGACGCCGATTATCGACGCCGACCGGCGCACGATTTCGGCAAGCTCGTCAACTGTATACAGTTCGAGCCGCAGCAAGATTCCGAAGCGGTCGCGCAGCGGGGTCGAGAGCTGACCGGCTCGCGTGGTCGCGCCTACAAGCGTAAAATTCGGCAGCGGCAGGTGTATCGACTGCGCGGACGGTCCCTTGCCGATTATGATGTCGATGCGCTTGTCCTCCATCGCCGGATACAGTATCTCCTCGATGTGGCGCGGCAGACGGTGTATCTCGTCGATGAACAGCACGTCGCGGTCGGAAAGGTTTGTCAATATCGCGACGAGGTCGCCCTGCTTCTCGATCGCCGGTCCGCTGGTCACGCGGATATTCACGCCCATTTCGTGCGCGATGATATTCGATAGCGTAGTCTTGCCGAGTCCGGGAGGACCGTACAGCAGCACGTGGTCGAGCGTCTCGCCGCGCAGCTTCGCGGCGTCGATACAGATTTTCAGATATTCCTTAGCTTTTTTCTGACCGATATACTCGGACAGCTGCTTCGGGCGCAGGCTGTTGTCGATGTCAGCGTCCTCGGGCGTGTATTCGGTCGCGACGATCCGGTTCTCGTAGTCGATATCGTCGCGCTCGTCGTCATAATAGCTGCCCGATAGCTCGTCCGAGCCGCCGGAGGATTTGTTTTTTTTCATACGGAAGCCTCCTCAAAATCACTTCATCAGCCGCTTGAGCGCCGCGGTTATCAGTGCCTCGAGCGTCATTGACGACGCGTCGAGTCCATTCAGCGCCTCCGCGGCTTCCTGCTTCGTGTAGCCGAGTACAAGCAGAGCGTTCAACGCGTCGGACGACTGACCGCTTATTTGTATGCCGACCGGAGCTGACGTCGAAGCGGTCGCGCCGTATTCCTTGGTCAGCTTCTCGCGCAGCTCGAGTATGATTCGCTCCGCTCCCTTTTGTCCGAGTCCCTTTGCGCGGGCGAGCGTCTTAGCGTCGGACGAGCAGACCGCGGCGGCGAACTGCTCGGGCGTCAGCGCCGACAAAATCGAAATCGCGACCTTCGGACCTATGCCCGACACGCCTATCAGCATACGGAACGCCGACTTCTCGCGCTCAGTCGCGAAGCCGAACAGCTCGAACGCGTCCTCTCTGACCGCGAGGTGAGTGTAGAGCTTGACTGTCTTGCCGAGACTCGGCGAAATTTCGGACATAGTATTCGCGCTGACCGTCGTGAGATAGCCCACTCCGCCGCAGTCTATCACCGCGGTGTGCGCCTCGGTATGCGCGAGGATTCCGCTCAAATAATAATACATTTATATCAACCTTTACTATTCATGCAAGATTTAGGTTATAATTCACCATAATATAATATCTGCGTCAATATCTGCGTCATATGCGCTGATTGTAGTAATTATGTATCAGCGAACCGCTGCAATTCGCGTGGCAGACGGCGATCGCGAGCGCGTCGCAGGTGTCGTCGAGCTTCGGCGTGACGTCGAGCCGCAGCAGCATCGAGATCATATTCATTACCTGCTTCTTGACCGCTCGACCGTAGCCGACGACCGACTGCTTGACTTGAAGCGGCGTGTATTCAGCCACTTTGAGCCGATTATGCCGCGCGCAGAGCATAATAACTCCGCGCGCCTCGGCGACCGGAACCATAGTTTTCTGATTAGTGTTGAAGAAAAGCTCCTCGATCGCCATTTCTTCAGGGCTGTAGATCTTTATAAGCTCGTCGAGCTTATCATATATCATCTCGAGCCGAACCTCGACATCGGTATGCGCCGGCGTCTGTATCGAGCCATACGCGAGCGTCGTAAAGCGCGAGTTTTTGTATTCGATTATACCGTAACCGACGATCGCGATGCCCGGGTCGATGCCGATTATTATCATTAAAATTTCCTCCGACTCGATTCATTGCAATAAAAATATTATACCATAAATTGAACGTCTTGTCAATTGAAAATCACAGCCCTCAATGCAATGTGGAACATATGGGTCGGTAACAGAACCAAAGAACAGTTCTTTTTCGGCATACTTCTCCGGCTTTTTAATTTCCGACCAGTATTTTATGTCAAGAAATGCTCCCCACTCCTCCGGATGGTTCGTAAATCTTTTCATAAAGCCGGCATAACAGTATTTGCAAGCATGGGTGCATCCCACATAAGGGTTGACAGAGTAATCGCCGACCGGCAGGTTAGATTTTGTCAAAACGCTTTTTACATCTATAGCTTTGATAATCGGTTCCAAAATGTCACCTTGATATAAGCACAATTTGCTATATAACAAATGGACGCAGGTATTTCATTCGCTCGTCATCGAAAACGACTTGATGAGACTACCCTCCGAGTCGCCCGACATCGACGCCGTCTGAATGTGCAGATAACAGAGCCCATATGGCGCGTCAGCCGACAGACGCGCGATCGCGACCGTCTGCTCCTCGGTCGCGAGCCGGGCTATGCCCGCCTTCGTGTCGAACATAATCGTGTAGTCGGTCATAACGCCGTTGCCGCGCAGCATAAACCCGAACTGCGCCCACATAAGCACGGTCGGGTCGGTCGGATTTATCCAGTGGTCGGCGAGCGAGATCTTCAGTCCGCCCTTTCCGATCGCGCAGCGCAGCTTCACGACTCCGCGCCGCGCCGCCGGAAAGTTCCAGACCATGCCTTGCAGCTGATTGTACAGCCGGTCGTCGTCGACATTGCGCAGCAGCAGCGCTTCGGTGAAATCGCCGACCGGATCGGGTACGAGCAGCGCGCCGTTCGTCCGATTCCAAGCGCAGTGTCCGGTGAAGCCGCGATATCCGCCCGAAAGGCTTTTGACATAAACCTGCGTCGACAAATTGCCAAGACCATAACGGAAGTCCTCCGAACGCGATTTTTCATACAGCCAGTTTATATCAAATATGTATACTCTGGTCAACAGCTCGTGCTGACCGACATGAACCATAATCTTGCCGCACGGCAGCTCCAAAGCCTGAAACTGATGCACGCTCTTGTCGCGGCTGCTGCCCATCGCGCCGGACGAACGGAAGTCGCAGTCGTTGCGCAGCCGGTTCAGGCAGAGCTCGCGGAATCCCCGCCAGGTGCGCATATTGTCGTCCGAAATCGCGACGCAGTTCGCGTCGCGGTTTGTGAACACATCCTCCCAGACGCCGTTGATCTCGTCCTCGGACAACGGCGGCGTGACCTTGCGCTTATCCTGCTCGGGCAGCGGACGGGTGTTGTTCCAGAAAAAGACAATCCGCCCGTCGGACAGCTTCAAAAGGCAGGGATTGGTCAGCGTCGAATGGAAAAAGGTGCGGCGCGGCTTGGTCCAGCTGTCACCGCCGTCCTCGGAGAAGCAGCTGAAATGATTGTCGCGCGACGTGCGCAGTACCATGATCAGCCGGTCGGGAAGCTCGGCCACCGTCGGTTCAAGCCCCGAATTCTCCCACCTCGGTCCGAGGTGAGGAGGCTTCAATTCGAATCTGCCGGTTTTCAGTATATTGACGACCCGCCAGCTCTCGCCGTCGTCGTCAGACAACAGCACCGCCGAATGTCCATCGTACTCACC
This sequence comes from Candidatus Flemingiibacterium merdigallinarum, assembly GCA_904386005.1. Classification (GTDB taxonomy): domain Bacteria; phylum Bacillota; class Clostridia; order Oscillospirales; family CAG-272; genus Flemingiibacterium; species Flemingiibacterium merdigallinarum. The sequence goes on along the minus strand of CAJFKR010000030.1, from coordinate 21,020 downwards.
GGCAATCAGCCAGCGACCGCTTTGAAGCTGCATCGGCAGCCGGCAAGGATTCAGGCTGACCGGCAGCTCGATTTCACGAAAGCTGTGCGAGTCGCAGGCGGCGGTATCGTCGCAAAGCCGCACGCACAGCTTTCCGTCCGAGCCATACGCGAGCGCGAGCCAGCGACCGCTCTTTCCCTGCACCGCGCAGCCGAGCGCGTCGAGGTCGGCGTAGTGGAGCTTCCACGACAGCCCGCAGTCGCGCGACGCGTGATAGACAAGCCGGCGCGACGCGTCCGGTTCAGACGCGCGCGAGATCCCGCCGTAGCAGCGGATCTCGCCGTCAGGCATCACGCAGAGCGAGCGATACGCGTCCGAGGCAGGAGCGAGCACCTCGCGCGGCTCATATATATCGGACAGCTGCTCGCAGTCCTCGTCAGTGAGCAGACTGTCCAGTATTGCGATTCTATTCTCCATTCCGTTAACCACCCAAATTAGTTATTAGTTAAATTAGTTATTAGTTATTAGTTATTAGTTGTTAGTTATATTGAACAAAATCCAGTAGATATTCCTGACATTTCATTCCAACTAGTCCCTAGTCCCTAGCAACTAGCAACTAGTTCTATTCCTTACATTCGTACCAATTCTCGCCGACCGCGGTGCTGACGGTAAGCGGCAGCGACAGCTTCACCGCCGACTCCATCTCGCGCCGCAGTATCTCCTTCGCGGCTTCGGCGTCATCCCGCGACGAGTCGACTATAAGCTCGTCATGTACCTGTAGTATCAGCTTCGCGTCGAGCTTGCTGTCGCGCAGCGCGCGGTCGACATTTATCATAGCCAGCTTGATTATATCGGCCGCGGTGCCCTGTATCGGGCTGTTCATCGCGACCCGCTCGCCGAACGCCTTGAGCATCTTCTTGCCGCTCGACAGCTCGGGAATATATCTGCGCCGACCGAGCAGCGTCGTCACATATCCGTCCTCGTACGCGCGCGCGACAATATCCTTTAAATATTCCGCGACCTTGGGATACTTCGCGAGATACGCGTCGATATACTCGCCCGCCTGCTTTTTCGTAACTCCGATATCCTGCGCGAGCGAGAAGTCGCTGATTCCGTAGACTATCCCGAAATTCACCGCCTTCGCGCGCTTGCGCATCTCGGGAGTCACCGCTTCAATCGGCACGCCAAACGCCTGAGACGCTGTCACCGTGTGAATGTCAATGCCATTTTTAAACGCTTCGATCATAGTCTCATCGCCCGAGATATGCGCGAGCAGCCGCAGCTCTATCTGCGAGTAGTCGGCGTCGATAAGCACCCTGCCCTCGTCGTGCGGGATAAAGAATCGTCTCAGCTCGCGTCCGAGCTCGGTGCGGACCGGTATATTCTGTAAATTCGGTTCGGTCGACGACAGTCGTCCGGTCGCGGTTATAGTCTGATTGAAGCTGGTGTGGATAAGTCCATCACGGTCGGCAGCCTTGACAAGACCGTCGCCATAAGTCGATTTCAGCTTGGTCAGCTGTCGGTACTCGAGTATATCCGTGACAATCGGCGAATAGGGCGCGAGCCGTTCGAGTACCTCCGCGCTCGTCGAGTAGCCGCTCTTAGTCTTTTTGCCGGACGGCAGACCGAGCCGCTCGAACAATACCTCGCCGAGCTGTTTTGGCGAGTTGATGTTAAATTCGACGCCGGCTTCGAAGTATATCCGCTCTCTGACCTCGTCGGCAGCGTCGCCGAGCTTGGATGAAAAGCTCATCAGACCGTTGATGTCGACCTTAAATCCGACCTTTTCCATGCGCGACAGCACCTTCGCGAGCGGCTGCTCGACTTCAAGCAGCAGCTTCTCCTGACCGCGCTCGCGTATCACCTCGAGCGTCGACTGCCACAGCCGATAAAGCTCCGCGGCGTTCAGGCTGTCGCCTGTCGCGCCAAGATATTTCAGCTTGATCCGTTCGGGCGCGTACGAGCCCTCGGACGGGTCGATCACATATTCGGCGAGCATTACATCATATGAAAACAGGTAATCGTCAGGTATTGAATCGTAATCGTTATAGTATTTTTTTGAATCATATACGATAAGCTCCGCACCGCGGCGACCCAGCTCCGACACCGCCTTTCCGACGTCGACGTCGCCAAGCTCATATATGGTTTCGCCGTCGCGCGACAGCTGAATCTTACCTTCATTGATAGTCAGCGCCAAGGGACAGCTGAAGCCGGAAGACAAATCGTCAAGCGTGATCTGTTCATTTTTGCAGTCGTCGCCCTGAGTCGGACGCTGCTCTGTCTCCGAATTGTCAAGTCCCAGCTTGCGGATAAGTCCGGTGAATTCGAGCTCCACAAAAAGCTCGAGCAGCTCGCCGCGATTGAAGCCGGAGGTCACAAGGTCGCTCGCCGCGACTCCGAGCGGAGCGTTTGTATCGATTGTCGCGAGCGAGCGCGACATATACGCCGAATCGCGTCCGCTCTCGAGCTTCGAGCGCACTCCGCGCGCAATAGTCGCCGACGACAAATTCTCATATACGCCGTCGAGACTGCCGAACTCGCCGATCAATTTAAGCGCGGTCTTTTCACCTATGCCCGGGACGCCGGGTATGTTGTCCGAGCTGTCGCCCATCAGAGCTTTGACGTCGACAAACTGTGTCGGCAGAACGCCGTATTCCTCTTTGAAACGTTCGGCGTCGAATTTTATTGTCTGCGCGTTCGTCGCGAGCAGTATATTCGTCTTTGCGCTAATCAGCTGCAGCGAGTCGCGGTCGCCGGTGAGTATCAGCGCTCGCCATTCGTCGTTGTCCGCCTCGCAGAGACGCGACAGACTGCCGAGGATGTCGTCGGCTTCAAAGCCCTCGAGCGTCATGACCCGCGCTCCCAGAGCGTCAGCCGCACGCTTCGCGTAGGGCAGCTGTACCGCGAGCTCGTCGGGCATACCCTTGCGAGTCGCCTTGTAGCCGTCATACTGCTTGTGACGGAAGGTAGGTCCCTTCAAATCAAACGCGACCGCGAAGGCGTCGGGGCTGTTGTCCTCGAGCTGACGCAGCAGTATGTTCACAAAGCCGTATACCGCGTGCGTATACAGCCCTTTTGAATTTGTCAGCGGTCTGATTCCGTAAAACGCGCGGTTCAGTATGCTGTTACCGTCAACTGCCAGCAAAGTTTTCATAATAATCATATTCTCTGCAAAGCAGAGTTCCTTTCATTATTATAATTGTCTTAACAAGGCGATATCGATGTCACAATAGACTTTATAAGGCGGCGTCACAATCGCGGCGACCTTAAAAAGACGATGTTAAACCGAAACGATTTGTAACATTTCCGCCTCATCGTTGCGCGGAGGAAATCTACTGATTTTATTATACCACAAAACTTCCGTTCAGTCTAATACATTTTGTTACATTTTCAGGTAAAAGCGTCTATTCGAAATATATTAACACAAGGTTCATAATGAAGTCACGACCAGTACGCCAATAAACCGAATTTACATGGTATAATATTATAGTTATAATAGTGATGGGGGAGATTCGGCATGGCTGATAACCGGAACAAAATTGAAAAAAAGCCTCGCAATCCGGTGCCCAGCCCCATGGGGTCGTCACCTCGCGGCGCCGGCTCGCCCGACGATAACGAAACAAACGGATACTACGCTAGTGCCGCGCGCAATTTCCGGTATGCAAAATATTTTACGATACTGCTGCTCGTCATCTTTCTGCTGTTTACAATCACGTTCAACCGACGCGAGATAACTATTGAGAATTTGCAGTACCTGATGAAATTTATCAGCTTTACCAATACCGAAACTTCAATCTCGGCGACGAAAATAAACTACGCTTCGAGCGACAATACCCAGCTCGAGCTGTTCATCGGCGATCTCTGCTACCTGTCGCCGCAGGGCTACGCGCTCTACGATTCGCGCGGCAATACGATTCTCTCTGACCAGCAGCTGAAATATTCGAATCCCATTCTGAATGTCAGCTCGAAATTCGCGCTCTGCTATGACCTCGGCGGCAATACCTATTCGGTGTTCAACACCTTTGCTCATCTCGCCTCCGAAACGCTCGAATACGCGATAACCGACGGGGACATCGCCGACGACGGCTCGTTCGCTATCGGCACGTCCACCCGCGAGTACCGCACCGCCGTGCAGCTTTACGACTCGGATTTCAAATTGATCAGCCGCGTGCTGCGCGAGGACTACCTCTGCGACGTAAAGCTCCGCCCCGACGGCTCGGAAGTGGCGATTATGACGGTCGGCTCGGTCAACGGCGGCTTCATGACGACCGTCGAGATTCTCGAGCTGGGCGCAGATAAAATTAAATATTCGACTACCTTTCCCGGACTCGGTTATAATATCTACCTGACCGAATCGGGCTTCGCGGTGGTATCGGACAACGACATACGCTTTTATGACGCGTCGCTCGAGCTTGTGTCGTCACTCGGACACGGCTCGTCGCTCGTCATGACCGACTGTTCGGAAAAATATCTGACCTGCGTCTATTCGACCGGCATCGTAGGTAATAATTACAGGGTCATAGTCTATGACCCGACCGGACGCACTGTCTGTGAGGTCGATGTCAGCGGAAAGCTCGCCGCTCTGTCGCACGACGATACGGGCGATTATATCTTCGTTCTCTCCGGCTCCGACGTGACGAGAATCAATCTCGTGAACCGCAAGGTCGGCACGATCAATGTCGGCAGCGGTGGATTCGATATCCTCGTGCAGGCCCCAAGCTCGTTCCTCGTAGCAATGTCGAACTACGCACTGACCTGTACCCCCGCCGACTTCGCCGAGCATTACATCGATTCGAACTATACCGACGACGACGCGTCTGATGAAACCACCGCAGTCACCTCCCCCGCCGAGCCGTCGGACGATACTACAGCATCGGACGATAATACGGCGGCCGACGAAACTACAATGACAGACGATACCATGATGTCAGACGGTACCGCAGCATCAAATGAGACTACATCGACAACCGAGACTACAGCGGGAGAAACCGCTGCATAGCTCCCCGGCGCAATCGCCAATTATTATCCTAAATTTATACCCCCTCTCTCTCAAACAACGTTATATTATATGAAAAAATCGCCAAAGGCGATTTTTTACCGAAACTCCTCACTTCTCACTCCTCACTCCTAACTCTCCCCAATCCCTCGCTCCCCATAAGGATACCCACATGAGTCTGATTATAGATTTAATTATCATAGCCGCCGCGGTCGCGTCGATTTACCTTGGCTTGCAGCGCGGTTTCATCAAGTCGGTCATGAGCTTTCTGTCATTGCTCATCGCGATCGCCGCGGTGTATGTGTTCATCGAGCCGGTTTCGGATTGGTTCAATGAGCGGGTCGTGTCAAGCCGAGTCGACGCCATCGTCGAGGATTCGCTCGAATCGCTTGTCAACGCCGGCGAGCAGCAGCTCGGGCTTACAAAGCTGTTCGACGACCGTCCCGACGCGCTCGTCGAGATAGCCGAGCGCTTCAGCTTCGATATCGACGCCGTCGAGGATTACTACCGAGCCGAGCTCGAAGCATTGCCTGACAGCGAAGCCTTCAACGAGCTGGTTCACCATATCGCCGAGCCTACATCTACCGCGATAAGCAATGTAGCCGCCGCGCTCGGAATATTCATCGCCGCGCTGATTGTGCTGCACCTAGTCACTTTTATACTCGACCTTATCTGCCGGCTGCCGGTGCTGCGCATTCTGAACCGCGCGCTCGGATTTCTGTTTGGCGTGGGCAGCGCGCTCGTGTCGTCTTGGGTAATATCAAATATCGCGGTCGGCTTCATCACCGCGATGAATACGATTGACAGCAGTATGTTCAATCAATCGGTCATCGACGGCACGATAATCCTGCGTTTCTTTTACAACAACAGCTTAATACTGTTTAACCATTAATATATCAAAACAAGTCTGATAACATCACAAGGAGTTACAATATATGGAACTGTGTGCAAGATGCCACAAGCGCGTAGCTGTGGTATATGTCACCAAAATCGAAAACGGCGAGACCGTGACCGAGGGCATCTGCTTAAAATGCGCCAAGGAGCTCGGAATCAAGCCGGTCAACGACATCCTCGAAAAAATGGGCGTTTCGTCCGACGACATTGACGAGATCGCCGACAACATCGAGTCTCTCCCGGGCATTAACGGCGGGCAGCTCGACACGACAAGCGGCGACGAAAATTCCGACCCGAATGCCTCCGAGAACGGCGGAGCGCCGGCAATCGACATAAACAAGCTCTTCCGCGATTTCGGGCTTACCAATAAAAAGCCGGACGAACGCGCCGACGCGGGTCGCCGCGACCCCGAACAGCCCCGCGAAAAGACCCGCCCGAATCCGAAGCCGGGCTCGTCTAAGCTGAAATATCTCGGCACCTACTGCCAGAATCTCAACGATAAGGCGAAAGAAGGCAAGCTCGACTCTATCGTCGGCCGCACCCGCGAGCTCGACCGCGTGATACAGATACTCTCCCGCCGCCAGAAGAACAACCCCTGCCTGATCGGCGAGCCGGGCGTCGGCAAGACCGCGATCGCCGAGGCGCTCGCGCAGAAAATAGAGGCGAACGATGTGCCGGATAAGCTGCGCGGCAAGCAGATCTACCTCGTCGACCTGACCGCACTCGTCGCCGGAACACAGTTCCGCGGACAGTTCGAGTCGCGCATCCTCGGGCTTATCAATGAGGTCAAGGAACAGGGCAACGTCATACTCGTCATCGACGAGGTACACAACATCGTCGGCGCGGGCGACGCCGAGGGCTCGATGAACGCCGCGAACATACTGAAGCCCGCACTGTCGCGCGGCGAGATTCAGGTGATCGGCGCGACGACGCTTGACGAATACCGCAAGCACATCGAGAAGGACTCGGCGCTCGAACGCCGCTTCCAGCCGGTCATGGTCAACGAGCCGTCGATTGAGGACAGTGTGAAGATTCTGCTCGGTATCAAGCATTATTACGAGGAATTCCACGAGGTCAAAATCCCCGACGACATCGCGCGCCGCGCGGTGATTTTGTCCGAGCGCTACATCACCGACCGCTACCTGCCCGACAAGGCGATAGACTTAATAGACGAAGCTGCCGCTCACGTCTCACTTACCTCGTCTGTGCTGCACGACTACAACGAGACCGAGGGTCTGCTCGAAGCCGCGAAGAATGAGCGCGAACGTCTCGGTCAGGAGTCGGACGGCGACGAGAATTCGCAGGATTCGGTCGACCGCTATCAGCGCATAGCCGAGCTCCAAACGAACGAACTGCGGCTCACCGAAAAGCTGAAGGAACTTGAAACCGAGAAAAAGCAGATCGAAGTCACCGCCGACGACCTCGCCGACGTCATCGAAATCTGGACCGGCGTTCCGGCGACGACGATAAACGAAAACGAATTCCTGCGTCTCGACCGGCTCGAAGCCCGCATCAAGGAGCACATCATCGGTCAGGACAAAGCCGTGTCCGCGGTAGTGCGCGCGATCAAGCGCGGACGCGCCGGCGTGTCCTACAAGCGCAAGCCGGTGTCGTTCATCTTCGCCGGTCCGACCGGCGTCGGCAAGACCGAGCTTGTCAAGACGATAGCGTCCGACCTGTTCAACTCGCCCGACGCGCTTATCCGCCTCGATATGTCCGAGTATATGGAAAAGCACGCGGTATCGAAGATCATCGGCTCACCTCCCGGTTATGTCGGCTACGATGAGGCCGGTCAGCTGACCGAGAAGATACGCCGTCATCCCTATTCGGTCGTCCTGTTTGACGAAATCGAAAAGGCTCATCCCGACGTGCTCAATATCCTTTTGCAGATACTCGACGACGGCAAAATCACCGACTCGCACGGCAAGGTCGTGAACTTCGAGAACACGATTCTCGTTATGACTACAAATGCCGGCTCGAGCACCGGCTCGGGTATGGCCGGCTTCGGCGCGGGCAGCGGAACTATGGAGGAGAACCGCACCGAAAAGGCGCTGTCCGAATTCCTCCGCCCCGAATTCATCAACCGCATCGACGAGATAATCACCTTCCGCGCGCTTGAGGAGCCCGACTTTGTCGAGATCGCGCGCATTATGATAAAGGAGCTCGGCAGCGCGCTCGCCGACAAGAACATCGAGGTTCGCTGCTCCGAGGACGCGCTCGCGCTCATCGCGAAAAAGGCGTTCTCGCGCAAATACGGCGCGCGCAACCTCCGCCGCTTCATCCAGACCGAGGTCGAGGACAAAATCGCCGCCGAGATCATTTCGAACTACGATAAGAAGCTGTCGGCGGTTTCTATCGACGTCGACAATGATTCGCTCAAATTCGAATATATTTAGTATCCGAGATGAACGAGACTTGGTACGACAAATCTATCGAACAGCTTGAACATCGCTTTTCGACCGACCGCGGCGCGGGCTTATCTCAGAGCGCCGCCGCGAAGGCACGGCGCAAATACGGACAAAACAATGTCTACCCCACGCCGCAGAACAGCTTCTTCGGTTTCCGGGGACACATTCTGACCGATTTCACGTCCTACCTGCTGCTCGCCGCCGCGGCGATAGCGGCGATATTCGGCAAACCGGTCGAAGCGGGTGTTATCGTGCTGATGATGATAATAAACTACGCCGCGGTGATTTTCATATTCGTCAAGGCCCAGCGCGTGCTCGAGGGCATGGCCGCCTACTCGCTGCCGACCGCGAAGGTCATGCGGCAGGGCAAGCTCATCCTCATAGATATGCGCGCGCTCGTCCCGGGCGACGTGATATTCCTGTCCGCCGGCGACATCGTCCCCGCCGACTGCCGGATATTCTATTCGGAGAATCTGTATATCAACGAGGGTATGCTGACCGGAGTCAAAAGCTCGGTCAGAAAGGACGCCGAGTTTTCCTATTTTTCGCCCGGGCTCGCGCCCGAGCGGCAGCAGAATGTGGCGTTTGCTTCTACTGTGGTAACATCAGGCAACGCGCGCTGTATCGTCACCGCGACCGGAGAAGCTACGCTCGCCTGCGAGACGGGCAAGACCAAGCCGGTCACAACGCACGAAAATTTGAAAATTTTCGAAAAGCTCCGCAAATATTGCGCGCGCACAAGCGTGACCATGCTGATAATCGTGTTCATAGTCACCGCCGCCGACCTGTTCTACGGCTACGCGAACGAAGGCGTGTTCGACGTGTTCATCACCGGAATCGCGCTCGCCGCCGCGTCGATGGCCGAGCTGTACACCGCGTTCGGCTATATCATAATCGGCTGCGGCATATTTTCCGCGATGAAGCGAAAGCACGACGTCAATGTAGGCGCGCTCATCAAAAACGCCGAGAAATTAGAGGTGCTGCGCGATATCGACTGCCTTGTGATACCAAAGGACGGTATGATTACGCAGTCGCACGCCCTCGCCGAGAAGATATACCTGCCCCGCCGGCTCTATTCGGCGCTCGACCGCGACCGCAGAGACAGCTTTCGCGACGTGGTTTTGCACGGCGTGGTCTCGACCGGAATCTACGGCGTCGGGCTCTCCGCGCTGAATATGTCGCCGAGACGGATTTCGTCCGAGGAGGACGCGCTCATTTCGCTCGCGTCCGAGCTGGGATTATACAATTCCGACATAGAGCGAAATTACCCGATAATCGAACACAAGCCCGCCGGCGGCGCGTCCAAGTTCGAAACGACGCTGGTGTTGAATCAGCAGCGTCAGTATATGGCGGTCTGCCGCGGAGACGCCGAGTCGATACTCAATTCCTGCGAATACTATGTCGAACGTGGCAGCACATTCAGAATGGACACCGACGACCGGCTTGCTTTTCTTGACGTCGCGCGAAATCTTACAAAAAGCTCGTATATCGTCACCGCGATCGCGAGCGGAGTCACCGGATACAACAATTTGCAGCGCATCGGCTCAATTCAGAGCGACCTCGTGTTTGAGGGCTTCGTCGCGATACGCGAGCCGCTGCAGCCGGGCATCGCGCAGACGATCTCACGCTGTCACGCCGCGGGAATCCACGTGATAATGACCACCGACCGCTACACCGAGACGAACAAATTTCTCGCGATGTCGGTCGGAATCATAAATTCGGAGAGCGAGATACTCACCGGCGAACGTGTACAATACACCAAGAGCGATCTCTTGCGCGCGAATCTTCCGCTCTACAATATGTACTGCGGCATACCCGCGACCCAGCTTGCCGGCATAATCGACACGCTGCGCGCTGACGGCGCGCGCGTAGGACTGCTCGCCGGCGGGATCAACGGAGCTTTGCTGCTGCGCCACGCCGACGTCGGCTTCGCGCAGAGCGTGACGATATCGCCAAAAGCGTCGCGAGGCGAGATTGACATAAAGTCGAGACAGACTCCCGCCTATTCGCGAATCACCGGACCGACCGGCAAAACCTTCGACTCCGAGGCGCTGAAATTCATCTCGGACGTCGTCGTCTCTGACGCGGACGACCGCGGAGAGGGCGGCTTTGCCGCGGTGGTATCGGCGCTCGAGTATTCGCGCTCGATCTGGCGCAACCTGACGCGCATACTTCGTTACCTCATCACCGTGCAGTTCGCTCGGATATTCCTGATATTCGCGTCTGTATTCACGGGCATACGTTTTCTCAGCGCGGAGCAGCTTGTGTTCAGTGGACTGATAGTCGACTTCTTCGCCGTGATATCCGCGGCGTTCGCCAAGCCGCCTCACGACGCGCTGACGCTCGATACCAATGTCGAGAGACTGCTCGACCGACCATTGACTCAAAATATCCGCTCAATCGTATTCGCGCTGTTCGAGACGATACTATTGATGTCGGTGACGCAGATTCCGAAACGGCTCGGACTTGAAATAAGCGATGCCGAAATTATGTCGGTCGTCTATATTTCATTCCTGTTGTTTTCGCTTGTTACGTTCGTAGAGCTTGCGAGTGAACGGAGTATATTCAGCGCGAATCTGCGCATAAATATGATTTTTGCAGTATATATACTGTTCATTTCGGGCTTTATCACGCTGTCACTGCTCGTTCCGGCCTTTGGAGGCATATTCGGGATAACCGCGCTGTCGCCGATATCCGCTGTGGCAGTCGCTATACTTACAATAATAACAATTCTATTAAATGAGATTTACAAGCTTGTCACGCGTCACGCGCGCTGACAGGCACTCCAAGGAGGTTTACTTTTATGCCGAAGCTCCGCAAAATGCTCGGTGACATCAACAGCCTGTCCTGCCGCAGACTGATGGATCTGATTTCGACCCAAAGCCACAGAAACCTGTCCGGCTGGGCAATACAGCGCGCCCAAAGACGCTATCTGCCGATTTACAAGAAGCTGCACCCGGAGGATACGCGTCTCGACCGCTGTGTCGAGGAGTGCATGGGATTCTCCGAGGGGACAATCAAAGCCGCGAAGCTGCGCGCGATACTCAAGGAATCGGCTGACGCCGCGAAACAGGCGGTGACCGACCCGATATCCGAAGCCGCGGCGCGCGCGGTAGCGGTAGCTTGCGCCTCGGTGCGCACGCCTACAAACACGCTCGGATTTCTGTTCTATGGCGCGGCAGCCGTAGCTTATGACAGCATTGGAACCGAGCAGTCGAGACTCGAATATGAGAAGTTAGCCGAAATCGAGCTCAACGACGCGTATGATGAACTCAAGGCAATCGCGGTCGAGAACGAGCCGAACCCTGCCGACATCGACTGGAACTGCTGATGTGCGATTTACCGCCGGACAAAAGCAAGACATCGCTGAACCATGAAACGACGTCGCTGAACCCAAACGCGCCGTCGCTGAACCAAAACACGTCTCCGCTGAACCAAAACACGTCTCCGCTGAACCAAAACACTTCGCCGCTGAATCAAAACGCGCCGTCGCTGACACATCCGTTTGAACCGGTATACGACCAGAATTCCCGCCTACTGATTCTCGGCAGCTTTCCCTCGGTCAAGTCGCGCGAGCTGGGATTTTATTACTCGCACCCGCGCAACCGCTTCTGGCGGCTGATAGCCGACCTCCGCGGTCGTCGGCTGCCGGACAGTATCGATGAAAAACGGCGGCTTCTGCTCGATTCAGGCATCGCGCTCTGGGATGTCTGCGGTGAATGCGAGGTCACGGCTTCTGCCGACGCGAGCATAAAGCGGGTCGCCGTGAATGACCTTGCGCCGATTTTTGCCGCGGCGAAAATCGAAGCCGTGTTTACTAATGGCAGAACCGCGCATGAGCTTTACATGAAGCACCTGTTTTCAATTTGGGGACTAAACGCGGTCTACCTGCCGTCAACCAGTCCGGCAAACGCCGCGATGAATTACGACAAGCTGAAATCAATCTGGCAAAACGAGCTATACAAATTGCTCGACAGCAAATAAAAGACAAGGAAGGTATAAGACATGATAACACAAAAAGGCTATACGCCCGAAGAACTTGATATCAAAAACGAGGATATCAAAAAGCGTGACGGAATATGTTTCTACAACATCAAATCCGAGCCGTTCACGATTCACGGTCTTTATGACCCGAAAAACGGCACCGACTACATCCGCCTGCCGCTCGATGTAGCCGAAGCGACCAGCCCCTCTGTCAAAGGGCTTAACTACCATACCGCGGGCGGTCGCGTCAGATTCCGCACGTCGTCGAATTATGTCGCGCTGAAGGTCGTCACCCGCGGCTCGGCAAAGATGACGAATATGTGCCTCATCGGCTCGTCGGCGTTCGACGTCTATGTCGCGCGGGGAGGCGTTGACACCTTCGCGGCGATATTCAATCCGCCTTACGACTACAAGGAGGGCTACGAGTCGATAGTCGGTCTGCCCGCCGGAGACAAGGACATTACGATAAATTTCCCGCTCTATTCGGGCGTCATGGAGGTATACCTCGGACTTGACAAAAGCTCATCGCTCGAGCGCCGCGCCGACTACAAATTCACGAAGCCGGTGCTCTACTACGGCTCGTCGATAACCCAGGGCGGCTGCGCGTCACGCCCCGGACTGGCATACGAGTCGCTGATTTCGCGCCGTCTCGACACCGATTACATAAACTTCGGCTTCTCGGGCTCGGCTAAGGCTGAAGACGCTATCTGCGATTATATGGCGTCGCTCGACTATTCGGTATTCGTCAGCGACTACGACCACAACGCGCCGAGTCCCGAATACCTCGCCGAAACGCACGAAAAGCTGTACAAGACGATACGCGCCGCTCATCCTGATGTGCCGGTCGTATTTGTCGGACGCCCCGACTTCTGGCTGACGGTAAAAGAAAACCCGTACCGCCGCGATGTTATCTACACGACCTATAAAAACGCGCTCGAGCGCGGCGAAAAGGTGCTGTTTGTCGACGGCTATTCGCTGTTCCACGGCGATCTGCGCGAGGAATGCACGGTCGACGGCTGCCATCCGAACGACCTCGGCATGACCCGCATGGCTGACATGATCGGAAAAGCGGTCGAGTTCGCGCTGACAATGTGACATGAAGCTCGGAATGGTGCTCGAGGGCGGAGCCTTTCGGACGATATTTTCGACCGGAGTCTGCGACGCCTTCATAAAAGCCGACATCTACCCCGACTATTTTGTCGGGGTGTCCGCCGGCATCGCCTACGGTGTCAGCTACCTGTCTCGGCAATACGGGCGCAATCTGGCGATACTCGAAACATACGCGAACGACAAGCGTTACATGGGTGTGCGCAATCTTTTGAATCCGCGCAATCGCTCCTATTTCGGAATCAAGTTCACATACGACACGATACCGAACGAGCTGATACCCTTTGACTACAAGGCGTTCGCCGAATATCAGGGAGTAGCCGAGGGAGTCGTAACCAATCTCGAAACCGGACTCGCCGAGTATCATGTCGTCGACCCGAAAGACCGCGAGTTTCTGATATTGCAGGCGTCCTGTGCCCTGCCGCTGCTCTTTCCGATATACTATATCGGCGGCAATCCCTGCCTTGACGGCGGAGTCGCCGACCCGATCCCATACGAGCGGGCGTTTGAGGTCGGCTGCAACCGCGTCTTAGTCATTCTGACGCGCGAGCGCAGCTATGTCCGCGGACATGAGAAGGCCGAGAAATTAGTGGATATGACCTATCGCAAATATCCGAAATTTCTCGACGTCATGCACCGCCGCGCCGAGAATTACAATAAGTCGCGCGAGCGTCTGTTCGAGCTCGAGCGCGAGGGCAAGGTGATGATCTTCGCGCCGCACGACACGATCGGCTTCAGCCGCACCGAGCGCGACACTTCAAAGATTCGCAAGCTCTGGCAAGACGGTCTGACGCAGGCTGCCGAACGAATTGACGAGGTGCGCGGGTTTATTACCGGCAAGTAAGTTGGTTTTGATTAAATACACGTATATAAACAAACGCCTGACGATTCACGAATGAACCGTCAGGTTGTTTTATTCATTCGGGCACACGCGCGCCGCTTGACTTGAGGATTCGCTTCACTTCAGCGATATTAGCGTCGTCCGCAGTCTGACACAGACGCACGCCGCGTCGCTTCGCCGTATATACAGCCGCGCCCGCTGCCTGTCCCATCGCCATGCAGCTCGATTTGACACGGATCGCCGAATTCGTCTCGCGATCCGAGCCGACACAGCGTCCGGCGACAATCAGATTCTCCGCTCCGACCGGCAGCATCGCGCCGAGTCGTATCGTCGGCGTCCTCGGACTGCGCAGATAGCGTATCACCGCTTCCCTGCCCTCTCGATGAATGTCGATAAACCAGAAGGTGTACGCGACCGAGTCGGGGTAGACGACGCCGTTCATGTAGTCGTCTGAATTCATCATCACCTGACAGACCGCGCGCCGGCTCTCGCGCGGAGCTATCGCCGGCGCACACAGCGAGCTGTCGGCTCCTGCCGACGCCAGCTTGCGTCGCGCGGCGATTTCGTCGAGCGTCAGCCGGTCGCTGTCACTCGCGTGACAGGCGAGCTCGATCACCTTGCCGCCGCCGTGTATCGATCCGGGCTGCACTACGCCGTCGTCGCCGGTCAGATAATCGAAGCCGCTATACGCGACAAGGTCGCCGTCTCCGGTGCAGTCGATGAAATTATCGGCGCGCAGCAGCGCGAGTCCGGATTTGGTCGATATAGCGACGCCGTCGATACGGCGTAACTTTACGCCGTTATTATCGTCTCTACAGCTGTCGCCATCAGAGCAAGCGTCCGAGCAGACCACATCTGCCGCGCCCTGACCGTAATACAGGTCGACGCCCGCCTCGATTAACATATCGTTCATCAGCGACGCCGCCAGCGTCGGGTTGACCTTGACTCCGTACTGCCAGTGATACTTGTATTCGGCGTCCATGTCGGGTATAGCCGCGCCGCCCATAGCCGCGAGCCGGTTCACAAACTCCCAGCCGATACCGGTGATGACCAGCTTGTCGCCGTCGGCGAACGGGTTGTTGAATTGGTCGATACTGTTGTTTCCGAGTACGGTCATGACTCCGCCCGGCATATGATATTTTTCGACCGCGGCGCACCTAAGCCCGAGCCGTCCGCACATCACCGCCGCGGTGAATCCGGCGCTGCCGAGTCCGCAGACGACGACGTCGTATTCGCGGGTGTATTTGTAATCAAGATTCACTGCTTAAGCTCCTTGTAGCCCTCGATCAGTCCGGCGAGCTTTTCCTCGAATACCGGTCGGCGCGACTCGAAGTTCGACACGAGCGAGCCGTTCAGACTCGAGTTGAACAGGTGGTTGATACTGTCAATCGTGACCGAATTCAGATACGCGAAGTCGAACCAGACCGTGTCGAGTATCAGGTCGAGCATCTCATTCGACTGCTCGTCGCGCACATATTTCGCGCCGAGCGCCTTTTCGAAATAGGTCGGCACTACCGATTTATAGCCCTCCTCGGCGAGCATCTCGAGCACGAGTCCGGACAGCTCGGGATCCTTGACCGACGTCGGTATTCCGAGCACAGTCATGTTTTCGAGAACACAGGTGTAGTATCTGTCCTGCGTGTCGTCGAGCTTGGGCATCGGGATTATGCCGAAGTCGGTCTCCATCGACCGCATGACCTGCGCGCTCGACAGAAGCTGCGCCATATACAGCACATTGCCGTTCTGGAATATCTGCTGCATCGAGCCGTTCAGGTCGAGTGTGTCGGTGCTCGTGGTATAATTGTAGAGCAGTCCCTCGGCAATATAGCCTTTAACTTTGTCGAACGCTGTGGTCATGCGCTCGCTCATGTAGGAAATCACCGGATAGCCGTCCGCGTCGCGGTCGGTGAACGGCAGCCCGAAACTGATAGTCTGCGCGATCATCATGTTGTTGCAGGTGAACAGCCCGAGCCGGTCTTCCTCGTTGTACTTGCCGTCGCCGTTCAGATCCTCCCTGACCGCCTTCCCCTGCTCGATCAGCTTGTCAATCGTCCAGCTGCCGCTCGTGACCAGGTCATATGGCTCCTCGAGTCCGTAATCGGTTATCATCTCCTTGTTGAAGAAAATGACGCACATATTTTCAAGCAGATTGAGCGACGCCGAACCGCTCGCGAGATAGAGCGAGCCGTCGAGCGTCATGTTGTCGACATAGCCCTGCGACCACCAGTCCTGCGACAGGTCGATATACGGTACATCGTATAAATCCATGTAATAACCCTCGGGTACGGTCGGCAGCATATAGTTGGCCGCGCTCGCGAACAGGTCGTATTCGCCGCTGCCCGACATGACGTCGCCCGAAATCGCGGTCAGAAAGGTCGACTGGGTCGCCCATGAACCGCTCACGTCGACAATGTTCAGCTTTATGTTGAACTTGTCCTCAATCGCGACATTGCGCGCGTATACCGCGTCGTCGACGATGTCTCCGCTCTCCTCCGCTCCGAACTCATACTTGAACTCGGTGCGAACGAGCATATTCACGTCAATGCCGCCGTAGTCCTTGTCGGGCAGAGTCGACGCCGGCTCGGTCGTCTCGGTGCTTGTAGTATCGTCAGTTACGGCGCTGGTCGTCTCGCCGTCAGAGCTCCCGCAGGATACCGACAGCAAAAGTCCGCACAGCAGCAGTGATACTAAGCGAGTTTGCTTTCTTGACATAACAATTCCTCCTGAAATATTAAGACTATAATTGACAATCACTGAATTATATTGTATAATTTTATTTGAGGTGATGGAATGAACCGACTCAGCGTAATCTATACCTCCCCCGACGACCCGACATATCCATTCTTTACCTTTCACGAACAGATAATGTCGGTGGGCTATTCGGACCCGAAGCCGATTCTTTTTATATATTTGAAAATAATACGCGTTGTGCGCGGCAGCTGTGTCTGGATGCTCGCCGGACGCGGTTTTCGGCTGAATGCCGGAGACTACCTGATACTCAATAACATTGATTCGCGCGCGCTCACCGAGATAGACGGCGATAATCCGCTTATAATCGAGCAGGCGATATTTCTGCCGAGCAGTCTGCCGCCAAGGCTCGGCTGCATCGACTTCTTTTATTATGACCTCGACAGCCGCGTCGTCAGACCGGACGCGCCCCACTATCGCGAAATCGACGATTGCTTTGTACAGCTGTCGCGCGAGGCGCGCGGAAAGCTCCCGCAGCGCGACAATCTGATATACGCCGAGCTGATACGGCTGACCTCGCTGCTCTCGCGCAGTCTCGGGCTGACCGCGCGTGCGACGCGCGCCGGCGAGGTGGGTCGTAGCCGCACTATATCGGAAATAATGCTGTATATCACACAGCATTATTCCGAACCGGAGCTTGGTCTTGATACGCTGTCCCGCCTTTTCGGCTTCACAAAGCCGCGTCTTGCCGCCGAATTCAAACGCTTTACGGGTATCGCAATTTCGAGATATATCGCGCTTAATCGTGTGCAGAACGTCATTCTGCGGCTGCGCACGCAGGATGTGAATATCCTCGACGCCGCGCTCGAGTGCGGATTCGGCTCGAGCTCGGGTTTCTACAAAACCTTTCACGAAATCACTGGAAAAACCCCGAGCGAGTTTGTCAAATCCGAGTTTGAGCGTCTTAAATAATTATACCATATCTGACCGCGCGCTTCTTCTTATTTTTACACCGATTTCTCCACTTTTTGCGGTTTCATAATAAAATATAGCTGTAATCACGAATAATGTAACACAAGCCTGTTAATAAAATCGAATAGATATCTCAATTTTCAACTGATCAATCCATACGCGAGTGCAATTATATGGAAATAGCCTATCACCTCAAGTGATTTGCCGCTGCTGACTCAATCTGTCTATTAACCAATATAATCACCTTCAATTCATTATCGCGTTTATCTGGTATTTCGGCTGACTATTGACAAACCACACGATTTTTGATATAATAGTGTTTATAAGTATTTTTATTGACAATATCATGGAGGATGATATAAAATGCAATGGACCGGTCTTAACGAGCTGCGCGAGAAGTACCTCTCGTTCTTCGAATCGAAGGGACATCTTCGCTTGCCCAGCTTTTCATTAATACCAAATAATGACAAATCCCTGCTGCTTATCAACTCGGGCATGGCGCCGATGAAGAAATTCTTCACCGGCGAGGTCGAGCCGCCCTGCCGCCGCGTCACGACCTGCCAGAAGTGCATCCGCACTCCCGACCTCGACCGCGTCGGTCACACCGCTCGCCACGGCACATACTTCGAAATGCTCGGCAACTTCAGCTTCGGCGACTACTTCAAGCACGAAGCTATCGCGTGGGCGTGGGAGTTTCTGACCAAGGTGCTTGAGATCCCCGCCGAGCTGCTCTGGCCGAGCGTTTATGAAAAGGACGACGAGGCTTACAATATCTGGAAGGACGAGGTCGGCGTCGACCCCGCGCATATCGTGCGTCTCGGCAAGGAGGACAACTTCTGGGAGCACGGCTCGGGTCCCTGCGGTCCCTGCTCGGAGATATACTTCGACCGCGGCGAGAAGTACGGCTGCGGCTCGCCAGACTGCAAGCCTGGCTGCGACTGCGACCGTTATATGGAGATCTGGAACAACGTGTTCTCGCAGTATAACAACGACGGCAACGGCAACTACACCGAGCTTATACAGAAGAACATCGACACCGGTATGGGTCTTGAGCGTCTCGCCTGCGTAATGCAGGGAGTCGACAACCTGTTCGAGGTCGACACTGTCAGAAAAATACTTGACACAGTCTGCGGCATCGCCGGAAAGAAGTATCTCGAGAACGAAAAGGACGATATCTCGATCCGTGTCGTCACCGACCATATACGCAGCGCTACCTTCATGATTTCGGACGGCGTAATACCGTCAAATGAGGGACGCGGCTACGTGCTCCGCCGCATACTCCGCCGCGCCGCGCGTCACGGCAAGCTGCTCGGCATCAACCGCCCGTTCCTGGTCGAGCTCTGCGAGGTCGTGATTTCACAGAACATCACCGCCTACCCTGAGCTCGGCGAAAAGCACGATTATATCACCAAGGTCATCGCAATGGAGGAGGAGCGCTTCGACGCGACTATCGACGCCGGACTCAGCATACTTTCGAACCTTGTCCGCCGTGCGCTCACCGACGGCGTCAAGACAATATCCGGCGACGAGGTGTTCAAGCTCTACGACACATTCGGCTTCCCGATCGACCTGACACGCGAGATTATAAGCGAGAACGGACTCAATATCAACGAGGACGAATTCATCGCGCTTATGGACGCGCAGAAAAAGCGCGCGAGAGACGCGCGCGCCAACATCTCGGGCTGGAGCGACAGCTCGAAGTCGCTGCTCGCCGGTCTGCCCAAGACCGAATTCACCGGCTACACCGAAACCGTCACTAACGACGCCAAGGTAATCGCGCTTATCGTCGACGACGAACCGGTCGACCGTGTGACCGAGGGCGACTGCACTATTATTCTCGACCGCACACCTTTCTACGGCGAGGGCGGTGGTCAGGTCGGCGATACCGGTACTATCTACGACCATGACACGATGATATCGGTTGTCGACACCAAGAAATCGGATGGAGTATATATACATCTTTGTACGCTTGTCAACGGCGACGTCAAAGTCGGCGACCCGGTACGCGCTGAGGTTGATGAGATGCGCCGCGCCGCAATCAAGCGCAATCACTCCGCCGCTCACCTTTTGCAGGCTGCGCTGCGTCAGGTACTCGGCAAGCATGTCGAGCAGGCCGGCTCATATGTCGACGACACACGCGTCCGCTTCGACTTCACTCACTTCGCCGCGCTCACTCCAGACGAGCTCGAGAAGGTAGAAGCGCTTGTAAACGCGCATATCCTGCTCGGCGAGGAAATAACCACCGTCGAAACAGACATTGAAACCGCGAAAAAGAACGGCGCGATGGCGCTGTTCGGTGAAAAATACGGCGATGTCGTCCGCATGGTAAAGATGGGCACCTTCTCGACCGAGCTCTGCGGCGGTACTCACCTTGACAATACCGGCAAATGCGGACTGTTCAAGATCATCTCCGAAGCTTCGGTCGCAGCCGGCATACGCCGTATCGAGGGCATAACCGGACTCGAGCTGCTCCGCTTCCTGCACGACAAGGAGGAGCTGATTTCCGAGACGGCACACAATCTCAAGACCTCGCCCTCCGAAATCGCAAAGCGCAGCGAGCAGATTTCGGACGAGCTCAAGACAGCCAAGCACGAAATCGAGTCGCTCAACGCGAAGATCGCGTCAGCTAAAACGTCGGACATCATGAACAGCGCGGTATCGGTCAAGGGGCTGCGTGCGGCTTCATTCAAAGCTGACGGTATGAATCCTGACGCGGTGCGTCAGACTATAGACAGTCTCAAAGCCGACAATCCTGACGCGGTGATCCTCATCGCCGCGGTCAACGAAGGTCGCGCAAACCTCGTCTGCGGCTGCGGAAAGGACGCGGTCGCCGCCGGAGCTAACGCTGGCAAGATCGTAGGCGCCGCCGCGCAGCTCACCGGTGGAAAGGGCGGCGGACGTCCCGACAGCGCGATGGCCGGAGTCAAGGACATCTCGAAGCTGTCCGACGCGCTCGCGGCTCTGCCTGGAATCGTCGAAGGACTCATAAAATAATTCGCATAGTAAACTCAAGGTCAGCCCGGCTCGTTCTGGCTGACCTTGGGTAAATACGTATGGCTATCCCCCGCTGTTTGACAATTTAATAAGGTTGTGTTCCTACTGCCGAACATTGACGCCGATATTTCTGAAAACTCCTTCCAAACACTTGAAA
>CAJFKR010000029.1 GCA_904386005.1 Candidatus Flemingiibacterium merdigallinarum | reverse complement strand
CTTCCCCTCATACCGCGCTTTAAAGTTTTAAATCGAGTCATAAGCACTTCGGTTAAATTGTCCTTGTTCCGATCGGCATATGTTTTTGTTCTCATAATTTCTTTTGCTTTAATTAGCATTGAATCAACTGTAGGGTAATCATTAAGAGGCTTTACAAGTTCATCTTCAAATCGTATATTTCTTTCAATGGCAACTTCTCTTATTGTTTCATACACCACTTCCTCAATTAATATTGGAACAACATCTTCCGACGGTAAGCATGCATTAAGCAGCACCGAAAAATATTCACTGTGCTGAAGCAAATCTACATTAGCACCTTTAAAAGCAGCAGGTTCAAATGGATTAATACACAGTTTTTCTATATGTGTACCTTCGAAATCATCTACCCCAGGCATAAAAATTTTAAACTTCTTTTCTTCTGGCAAATTTTTATTCATATTAATTGCCCAGCGCACATAATCATCTTTTGCTGGCTCTATTACCATAACTGGAATATCTCTTTTCATAACTTCCGTAAGTATTCTTTTGCAAGTTGTTGATTTTCCGCTTCCTGTTGCTCCGGCTACAAGAGTATGGCGTACAAGAGAATTAACATCTATATCGTATGTATTATTTTGTATAATTAAACAAAATTATCGCTTCGATTTAGGTAAGGTATACAAAAAGGCTCGCATCATACGATGCGAGCCGCAAGTAAATTATGCCTCTTATTTCTTCATGCCTTCCTCAACCGCAACGGCGCAGGCGACAGTAGCGCCAACCATCGGGTTGTTGCCCATGCCGATGAGACCCATCATCTCAACGTGAGCCGGTACGCTCGACGAGCCGGCGAACTGTGCGTCGCCGTGCATACGTCCCATCGAGTCGGTGAGACCGTAGGAAGCAGGTCCGGCAGCCATGTTGTCGGGGTGCAGCGTGCGGCCTGTTCCTCCGCCGGAAGCGACAGAGAAGTACTTCTTGCCGTTCTCGTTCGCCCACTTCTTGTAGGTTCCGGCAACGAGGTGCTGGAAGCGGGTCGGGTTGGTCGAGTTACCGGTAATCGATACGTCGACGCCCTCGTGCTTCATGATAGCCACGCCCTCGAGTACGTCGTTCGCGCCGTAGCACTTGACCTTAGCCTTGTCGCCGTTCGAGTATGCCTTCTCGTATACGACCTTGAGCTCGTCGTTGTAGAAGTCATAGTCGGTGCAGACATAGGTAAAGCCGTTGATTCTCGAGATGATGAAAGCGGCGTCCTTGCCGAGACCGTTAAGGATTACGCGGAGCGGCTCTTTTCTGACTTTGTTCGCGGTTCTCGCGATACCGATTGCGCCCTCTGCGGCCGCGAACGACTCGTGTCCTGCAAGGAAGCAGAAGCACTTCGTCTCCTCGCGGAGCAGCATTGCGCCGAGGTTGCCGTGACCGAGACCGACCTGGCGGTTCTGTGCGACCGAGCCGGGTACGCAGAACGCCTGAAGTCCGATACCGATAGCTTCAGCGGCGTCAGCGGCGTTGGTCGTGCCTTTCTTTATAGCTACGGCACAGCCGAGAGTGTAAGCCCAAACCGCGTTGTCGAACGCGATAGGCTGTACGCCCTTGACGATTTCTTCTACGTTTACGCCCTTTGCAAGGCAGATGTCTCTTGCCTCTTCGAGGTCGGCGATTCCGTATTCAGCGAGGCACTTTTCAATGCCTGCCATTCTTCTTTCCTTGCCTTCAAATGTTACGTTGTTGGACATTGTTGGTTCCTCCTCTCTTACTGCTTTCTCGGGTCGATATACTTAGCGGCTTCGTCGTATCTGCCGTAAGTCTTGATGTTGGACTCGTAAGCTTCCTTCGGGTCCTTGCCGGCTTTGATGGCGTCCATCATCTTTCCGAGATGTACGAACTTGTAGCCGATAACTTCGTCGTTTTCATCGAGACCGAGCGAGAGGATATAGCCCTCTGCCATTTCGAGGTAACGAACGCCCTTCGCCTTCGTCGCGAAGATGGTGCCGATCTGCGAGCGCAGACCCTTGCCGAGGTCCTCGAGCGACGCGCCGATCGGGAGTCCGCCCTCGGAGAACGCGGTCTGGCTGCGACCGTACGCGAGCTGCTTGAAGATTTCGCGCATTGCGACGTTGATAGCGTCGCAGACAAGGTCGGTGTTGAGAGCTTCGAGCAGAGTCTTGCCCTGAAGGATCTCGGCTGCCATTGCGGCCGAGTGGGTCATGCCCGAGCAGCCGCAGGTCTCGACGAGCGCTTCCTCGATGATGCCTTCCTTGACATTGAGGGTCAGCTTGCACATACCCTGCTGCGGAGCGCACCAGCCGATACCGTGCGACAGACCGGATATATCCTTGATTTCGTAAGCTTTTACCCACTTGCCCTCTTCGGGAATCGGAGCGGGACCGTGCTTCGGTCCTTTTGCGACCGTACACATATTTTCCACTTCATGTGAATAAATCATGTTTCTTTTCTCCTTATTTAGCAGAATCTGACTTATTTTTATACAATAATTATGAAATTATTCTATACAAACTGAAATATAACGACTCGCGGACTGATTATATGATGATCTCGCCGTAAATCTTGCCGAACGCGCAGGCCGCGTTCGCTTCATCGGTGTCGATGTGCATAGCTGCCGCGAACTTCGGGCTGACACGGCAGACGACGTCGCCGAATATCGTCGAGCGGTCAGCCGAATCGATCTTGACCGAAACGACCTGCTTGTCCGCAACGCCGAATGCCTCCGCGTCGGCAGGAGTCAGGTGGATGTGACGCTTTGCAACGATTACGCCCTCGGTGATTTCAATTTCGCCGGCAGGTCCGACAATCTTACATCCCGCGCTGCCCGCGATGTCGCCGCTCTCACGAACCGGAGCTTCGACTCCGAGCGTGCGCGCGTCGGTGAACGATACCTCGACCTGTGTCGCCGAGCGAGCCGGTCCGAGGATGATTACATTCGGGATAGACTTCTTCGGTCCGACGAGAGTCACGCGCTCCTCGCACGCGAACTGACCGGGCTGCGAGAGATCCTTTTTATGTGTGAGGGTCGCGCCCTTACCGAACAGAGCTTCGATGTGCTCCTCGGTGAGATGAACGTGGCGGGCTGAGGTTTCAACCAATACCTTGTTATCCATTTTCAGAATTCCTTTCGATGTATAGATATATAAGTTATTTTGCCCATATATATAAATTATACTATATTTTCCGCGAAAAGTAAAGAATCAAATGATGAATTTTTGTAAATACTAATTTACGAATTATAGCTAAAACTACGAATCGAGGGATTATGATGAGCGATAATGATAAAAATGCCAATTATGAAACAAAAAAGCCTGCCCAAGAAGCGGAGAGCGCCGGCGAACGGCTGGAGGAAATTCGCGAGACCGGCTCGGCGGTGACGAAGTCGTCGAAGGGCTCGCTGCAATGTCTTACTGTGATCGGGCAGATCGAGGGGCACTATCTGCTCGGCGACAGCGCAAAGACTACAAAATACGAACACATCATACCGATGTTGGTCGGGGTAGAGGAGAGCGACGAGATCGACGGACTGCTCGTGATACTGAATACCGTCGGCGGCGACGTTGAAGCCGGACTCGCGATAGCCGAGCTGATATCGAGCATGAGCAAGCCGACAGTATCGGTCGTACTCGGCGGAGGGCATTCGATCGGCGTGCCGCTCGCGGTCGCGGCGAAGCGGTCGTTTATAGTACCGAGCGCGACGATGACGATACATCCTGTGCGTACTAACGGGTTGGTCGTCGGCGTGCCGCAGAGCTTTGAATATCTGCGCCGTATGCAGGGCAGGATCAACGATTTCATTGTCCGCAACAGCAAAATAAGCGCGGAACGGTTGAACGAGCTGATGATGCGCACCGACGAAATCGCGACCGACGTAGGTTCGATAATCGACGGCGACGAGGCGGTGAAGCTCGGACTTATCGATGAGGTCGGCGGGCTTGACGCCGCGCTGCGCAGTCTGCATGGATTTATGAAAAAAATGACAGTGCAAATTAAATAATCTGACGAATAAATTTATATAAAATAATCACATCCTCGTTGATATGATGAGGATGTGATTTTGTTTTATATATAATCATACAATCGTCGCGCCGAACGGCATCAGCGCGAGCTTGGCAAGCTTGAAGTGCTGCTTTGCAAACGGAATGCCGATAATCGTGATGGCAAATAGGCAGCCGAAAAGGACGTGAGTTAATGCGAGCGGTATGCCGGACAGTATCAGCCAGAATATGTTAAGTATCAGCGAAACCGCGCCGCCGCCATATACAATCTCACGTCCGAATGGCAGAAATGACAGCTGCGCGAGCTTGAAGCACTGCATACCTATGGGTATGCCGATAATCGTGATGCACCAGAACACGCCCGCGAGCAGCCACGAGACTCCGGCGAAGAATCCACCAAATACGAACCAGATGATGTTGCCAAGACAACTCATATAAATCCCCCCATTTGATTATATCATAAACTATTATATTACATCACATCGCGGCTGTCAACCTCACGGTCAGAATGTTTACATATAGTAAACAATGATTTTAGTTGTTTTATAGCTTGACAGCGACCACGACACGCGGTATAATTAATCTGAAACGTGAAAATAAAATCACGTCAGAATACAGAAAGCACGAAATGGGGATATGAAATGACAAAGCTTGAACGCATGGATGATTTCTTCGCCGCCCGCGTCGACGGCTACGATGAGCATATGCTGCGCGACGTCGGCGGCTGTGCCGACGGATATCGGCTGATGGCTGAGCTTGTCGCGAAGCTGAAGCCGGCGAAATTGCTCGACCTCGGCTGCGGAACCGGACTTGAGCTTGATGAGATATTCAAGCTGCTGCCCGATATCGACGTGACCGGAATTGATATGACCGCGCAGATGCTCGCGCGGATTTTGTTGAAGCATCCGGACAAAAGGCTGACGTTGATGCTCGCCGACTACTTCAAGGCGGATTATGGCGACGGATATGACGCAGCCGTGTCGTTTCAGACAATGCACCACTTTACGCATGATGAAAAGCTGCATATATACCGAAAAATTCACGACGCGTTGAAATCGGGCGGGACTTACATCGAATGTGACTATATGTGTGCTACACAGGCGCAGGAGGATGAATTCTTCGCCGAGCTTGCTCGTCTCAAAGCTGAACAGCGGCTCGGCGACGGCTGGTTTCATTTCGATGTGCCCTGCACGGTCGAAAATCAGATCAAGCTGCTGAAATCCGCGGGGTTCGTTGAGGTAAATCAAGTCTACAAACAGGAGAATACGGTTATGATAACCGCGTGTTAGCCCTCGGAGATATGGATAAAACAAATGCAGACAGCCGCCGGCTGTCTGCATTTTCAGATGTTGGTAGAGGTATAATTATGATGTAATAACTATTAACATATAACTAATAACTAATATCTAACAACTAACAACTAATCCGGTATTCGCAGGTGAAAGGCTCGTCGTTTGACTCCTGTAAGCGTATCAGCGCGGCGTCGCCCGGGGCGAGAGTGAGATCGATCGAGTCTATCACGCCGACGAGAGTCTGCGAGCCGTCGATCCGGCTGACGTCATATCGCCGCATCGGACGTTTCAGCTTGATACTTATCGACTTTTCGACCGTGAAGTCGCGGTTCAATACCATGAAATAACGGTTGCCGTATTCGTCGCGCAGCTCTCCGACCGATACACGGCGGTCAAGCTCTCCCGAGAGCAGGTCGCTGTCGGCGATGTCGTCGGCGAGCCCGTCCATGTATTCACTGCCAGATAACAGCTCGGGGCTGTGGTAGACCGCATAGGAATCGAGCGCCATAAGCGTGTTTCCGAGCGCGTCGAACTCGGAGTGTATCTGCTTTGTCTCATTGAAGAAAACGTCCGGCTCGCCCGATTCGGTTATGACCGAGCCGACCGCGGTGTAGCTCTGTAGTCCCTTGGCTCCGTACAGCGCGGCGGCATACATCTGGCAGCGCACCATCTCGAACTCGAAGTGCGCGTATTTGTAGAGATTGACCGCCTGATAGTAGAACCAGAGCGGCAGCGAGTATTTTTTGCACAGCACACGCATAAGTCCAAGGTCGCACCAGAACAGCGAATTGTCGAGCTGCTCGTCGTCGTTGTAGCCGGGCAGTCCGTACGGATAGTAGTCGAGCGACAGCACCGGCGGATCTATTTTTTCAACATAGTCGGTTAAATAATCAGTGAATTTGCCGTTCTGCCAAGTATAATCGGTGTTGTAGCTCGGAATCGCGACAGTGAACGGCAGTTTTTCGGGAGTGTGCGCTTGTAGTATATCCGCTTGTCGGCGAGCTTCGAGCAGCTGCTCATGCAGCAGCGGCTCGTCCCATACATAATAGCCGATTGTGTGGCGATAAGGTCTTAGCTTGTCGGCAAGAGCTTTCAGCAGCTGATTGTGCGCCTTTAGCGCAGCCGCAGGGTCGTCGGCGGAGGTGATGCGGTCGAGATGCCATTTCTGCATTCCGCCGAACTCCGAGAAGTCCTGATAAAGCAGGTCGAGCCGGTACTCCTCGCACAGGCTCACCGCTTCCAGCGCCTGTTCATGCTCTGCCCATCCGAGCTCGATCAGATTGAAGCCGGCGTCGCGGCAGGCGCGCACCGCGCGGCGCATATTGTCGCCGCGGCAGCTGAACGTGGACAGGATATAATTGCTCTGCCGCCAGACGCGGTGCGGATTGCCGAGAGGGTGGCGTTCGAGCAGCTTGTGTGTGATGTCAGTCATTTTTATTGCCTTTCTATATTTTTTTACAGGAGATAAATTATCTCGATTTGTATTTGCCGGAGCAGCGTCGCGTCGGATATCGTTAAGTTGGCTTGACGTAGCTTTGGTACTGGCAAATATACTGCTCCGACGTCATTTGTTCGTTATTCTTCCGCCTACGTTCAGCTCGCCGGACACATTGCCGCCAAGCACGAGGTCGCCGCCGACATTGACGTCGCCGTCGACGTCGCACCAGAGCTTGCAGTCGCCGCCGACATTGACGTTACCGGTCACGTTCAGTTTGTTGTCGGAATTTTTCGAGCCGACCACACAGTCTCCGCCGACGTCGATATCACCGTCGTGATTTCCGTTTAATTTAAGGTCGCCGCCAACGTTGAGGTCGCCGTGCGTATTGCCGTTGATAAGAGCGTCTCCGCCGCAGTCGATTCCCTCGGAAAGCTGACCGTTTATTTTAGCGTCTCCGCCGATGTTGAGATTTCCGTCAGCCGAGCCGTTTAATACAAGGTCGCCGCCGATGTCGGCGTTGCCGCAGAGCTCGCCGTTTATCGAAACGTCCCCTCCGGCGTTGACCTCACCCGAGACACGACCGTTGACCGAGACGTCTCCGTCCGAGTCAATGTCGCCGTTGACCGCGCCGCCGACCGAAAGGTCGCCGCAGCAGTCGATATTGCCTTTGACCGCGCCCTTGACCGCGACGTCGCCGCCCGAGTTTATGTCGCCGCAGACTCCGCCGCCGACCGCGATGTCTCCGCCGCAGTCGATGTTGCCGTCTACCCGTCCGGTCACGGTCACATCGTCTCCGGCGTCGATGTATCCTGCGACATTGCCGCCGACTGTGACGTCGCTGCCGACTTCGATATTGCCGTCGACCTGACCGGTCACATTCGCGCTGCCGCCGGCGTTGACGTCGCCGAAAACATTGCCGAACACATCGAGGTCGCCGCCGGTCGTGGCTGAGTTGAGGTCGCCGTGGTAGACGAAGTCGTCGTCAGAATCGGCGTCGGGTATGTTGTTGTCCGGCTTATAGCCGAACAGTGTATTTATGTCACATTTCAGTACCGCCGCGATTTCGGGCAGGGTCGATATCTCGGGAAAGGCTCGTCCCAGCTCCCAGCCCTCCACAGTCTCCGCGGAGACTCCGAGTTTTTCGGCAACCTCAGCTGTCGTCAGCTTAGCCCGCTCGCGCAGAGCGGTCAGCGTTTTTCCGAAATCCGAATTTGATATCATTCAGTCACCTCATTTCGTCTCGCCTGTACAGTAAGCCTTCACAGACTTTATTCTGACCTCGCCGTCCGATTTTGTCACCTCGACCGAGAGCTCGCCGGTTTTGATTGTCGGAAAACGGCAGATCGCCTTGTGTCCGACCGTCTGACCGATATATACGCAGTAGCGCTTGCCGTAGCAGGGGAGGGACGCGTATATACGGAATTCCTCTATCGCCTCGCCGTCGGTGATGTCCTCCTCGACGACGCAGGTGTCGACCTCATAGGTGCCGAGTTGTGCGGGATTCCAGCCGTTCTGACGCTCCTTTGATTTTATCGTCCACAAACCCGAGTCCTCGCGCACGACGTCAGTGAATGGCAGCGGGTGTTCGTAGCGGCGGCGGAGCTCGTCGCCGAACTCGAGCAGGCGAGCCGCGTCGGCTTCGGGTATCAGTCCGCGCGAGTCGGGTCCGACATTTAACAGCAGGTTCGCGCCGCGTCCGACCGAATACTCGTAGCAGCCGACCAGCTCGGACACCGACTTTATCGTGTCCTCGTTGGCTTCGCAGTCGAACCAGGTCGTGCGCAGCTTCATGTCACATTCGGCAGGCAGGTATTTCATGCCGCCGACCGAGCGCGCCTCGTCGGCAAGCACCGAGAAGTCGGCCTTGTCGACCGTGTTGACATTAGGCATATCGGCGTAGCCATCCTCGTTGCCGACCCAGCGCGTGTCCGGATCCCACATCGAGAATATGCGTATCTCGGGCTGAAGCGAGCGGATCGCGTTGATTATACGCGGCTTGTCATACTCGTGGTTCTCCGAACCGCAGCCGTCGAACCAGAGGTAGTCGATCTTGCCGTAATTTGACAAAAGCTCGGATATCTGATTGATGAAGTAATCGTCGTATTCGACCGGATTTTCGAACTTGACGCTGCCGCCCCACTGCGCGGGCGAATAATAGAGTCCGACGCGCATATTGTACGCGCGGCAGGCTTTGACAAACTCGGCGACGACGTCGCCTTTGCCGTCCTCCCACGGGCTCTGGGCGACCGAGTAGTCGGAGTATTTACTCTGCCACATAGCGAAGCCGTCATGGTGTTTTGTGGTGAATATACAATATTTCGCTCCGGCTTTCTTCGCGACGCGCACCCACTGATTGCAGTCGAGCTGCTTCGGGTTGAACGCCGACGCCGGCATCGGCTTGCCGTCCCAGTCGACATGACCGGGGAAGAACGCGCGGATCCCGAAATGGAAAAACACTCCGAACTCCCAGTCGAGAAAATCAAGCTGCTTTTGAGTAGGTTTAATTTTCATAACAAAACAAATCGCATTTATGCACCGAAACAACGTTATATCAGATTTAAGCGCCATGAATTTGCGCGGTCGACATAAAATGCGAAAGCTTCCTTTCATATGATATAATCGTCTACGCCAAGTTATTATGTCGCGGCGGACCATCTGCAATAATGATACCATATTATATAAATAATGTCAAGGGATAATCGGTAAATATAAATAAAAAGCCGCCCATATCGGACGGCTCTGTCCTCAAGGGACGGCTCGGGGTATCAATCGTCAGCAGCAGTTGCCGCAGCAGAAGATAATGAGGAGCGCGATGATGATTATCCAGATGCACTTGTCATCGAAGATGTTGCAAAGGCAGTTGTTCATAATATAATTCCTCCGGTGTGCCGACGGGAATATGCCGCCGGTCAGATTCCGTGAATACGGATATGTATTACGGAGAGGACGGCTTTGCGCCCTCTGATACTATATTATGACCCGAGCGGGATTTTGACACTGCGAAATTATTAGGAGCAGTAAGCTCTAATCCTGGCAGGATTTTGACACTGCGAAATCAGAGACACAGCAAGACTTAATCCCGGCGGGATACTGAATCTGTTAATTCGCCTTGATTGTATCACAGCTTTTCGAGCTTCAGATGATTGCATAGCTCAAACGCGCGCACCGCGAGCTCGCTGTCAGTCGGGATATCGCACGACGCTCCGCAGTTCCGGCAAAAGACCTTGACATGGTCGTCCGAGACGGCGACGTCGTAATCTCCGTCGTCACAGCAGCAGGTGACATTGCCCGAATCGATGAGGTCGCGGATTGTGAACATCACCGCGTCATACAGCGACGAGTCGATCGGAGTCTCGTCGTCGTCGCGGTCGAGCTCTCCGTGCAGGCGGTCGAGGTCGTCAATCCCCGAATCGCGCAGCATTTTTATAAATTCCTGCTCGGATTTGTCGAGCGCAGCCGAGACCGCTTCGGGCGTACCGATGAAGATCATGTCTATCGCTGAATAGGGACAAGGATATACGAAAAGCTCCTTGTCGAAAAACAGCTTCGAGCTGATGACAAAGCTGTGCTCGGTCATGCAGAAGATACAGGGAGCGGATATGCGCAATTTGCCGTCGCGCAGCTGCGTAATTTTAAGCTCGCTCGAGCCGCAGTCGCATTTCAGCTTCTTAACCGCGCCTGAAAGCGAAAATACGCCCACCATGCTTTTGACGCCGGTTCCGCAGTAGGGGCAGCGGTAGGCGATGCAGGTTTCGCGTGAACTCAATATCATCGAATCATCCTTTCGTGTGTATACTATATTATATCATGACATTTATACAATGTCAATTAGGTTGATACATTAATTTTATCAATAGTAAACCTCGAAAAAAATTAATCTGTGGGAAAATTGATTAAATGCCCGTGTTATCGATACTTCTTTTCTTTTATATCGCATTTTTAGAGGCTGCCTATATTGACTTTTTATGTTTAATAGAGTATAATATAAATATCCCTGATAATGAAACAAGGTGTAATCCAGAAAGGATCGACAAATGAATACAATATATATGCTGGCGTCGCAGTCGACGGTACAGATGATGTCATTTGTTTTAGTCAGCGACGGTCACGTGATAGTTATCGATGGCGGCAATACCTGCGACGCTGATTATCTTTGTTCGTATATAAGAAAATTCGGCGGAAAGGTTGACGCGTGGTTTTTGACTCACGCGCACAGCGACCATATCAACGCGCTGTCTTCTCTGCTCGAACGTCATTCTGACGAGGTGACAATCGACGGCGTATACTTCAATTTCCCGTCCGACGAATATCTCAAAGCGGCGGAGCCGGACGGATTTGTCCATGTCGAGAAGCTGTATTGTGAGCTCGCGGAGCACAAGCTGCGCACTGTTACCCTGCACAAGGGCGACAGCTTCAAATTCGGCGAGCTGTATGTGCAGGTGCTGCTTGAGCCGGACGAGAGTATCAGGCGTAACGAAGTCAACAATTCGTCGGTAGTCCTGCGAATCGAAGCGGATAATCGAAGCCTGCTGGTACTTGGCGATCTCGGAGTCGAGGGCGGCGACCGGCTGCTCGCGACAAATCCGCGCGAGCTTATCAAAGCCGATTATGTGCAGATGGCGCATCACGGTCAGCAAGGAGTCGGCAAGAATGTGTACGAAGCCATAGACCCCGACTACTGCCTGTGGCCGACGCCTGACTGGCTCTGGGAGAACAACGCCGGACGTGGTTATGATACCCATATCTGGAAAACAATAGTCACCCGCGGCTGGATGAGCGAGCTGGGAATCAAATGGCACTATATCATGAAGGATGGCACGCAGGAGATACCGTTCGGTGAGGAAAAGGAGTAAATTTTTCAAAGTTGAGCAATCAAAGAAACAATACAAATAATAGCACTGATAAAAATAAATCAGGCTGCAAATACACATCTATCGGCGGTCAGGCGTTGATCGAGGGCATTATGATGCGCGGTCCGAAAAAAAGCGCGATGGCTGTACGCAATCCGGCCGGTGAAATCGTGCTCGAAGCATGGGAAAACGAGACGTCGAAGCGTCCGAAATTCTTCAAGCTGCCGGTAGTGCGGGGTATATTCAATTTCTACGACACCTTGAAGCTCGGTTATAAGTGCCTGATGCGCTCTGCCGAGATCGCGATGCCCGAGGAGGTCGAGGCTGAACGCACCGAAAAAGAGAAGCGAAAGGATTCGGTGCTGCTCTCGGCGGCGATGACGGTAGGCGCGATACTCGGAATCGCCCTGTCAATCGGACTGTTCATCTGGCTGCCGGCGCAGCTGTTTACATGGATATCATCGGCGGTACCGTCGCTTGAGAATCGCGTCGTGCGCAGTGTGTTCGAGGGGCTGTTCAGGATAATCCTGTTTGTCGGCTATGTGTCGCTGATGTGCCTGATGAAGGATCTGCGGCGGACATTCGAGTATCATGGAGCCGAGCACAAGACGATATTCTGCTATGAAGCGCACCTGCCGCTGACGGTCGAAAATATCCGGAAGCAGCGCCGCTTCCACCCGCGCTGCGGCACGTCGTTCATGATACTGATGCTGCTCGTCGGAATTATCATATCAATGTTCATCACAATCACGAACCCGTTGCTGCGCACGGTTATCAAGCTCGCGCTGCTGCCGATCACTGTAGGCATCGGCTATGAGCTGATAAAATTCTGCGGCAGACACGACAATCTGCTGACGCACATCATTGCCGCGCCCGGACTTTGGCTGCAGCGGATAACCGTACACGAGCCGGACGACAGCATGATCGAGTGCGCGATCGCCGCGATGAACGAGGTCATCGACGCCGAGGACGGTATAGGTGATGTAAACGAAAGTCAGACGCGGGATGAGTCAACAAGTCAAACCGCCAACGATACCTCCGCAAATGAATAAAGACAATCCGTATCCGGTCGCCGGATACGGATTTTTTATGACTATTGTCACAAGCTCGCTTCAATCTTTTCGATGAGATCGGCAATCGCGCCGTCATCGCAGGAGCATAACTGGATTTTCGCGACCGCCTTTACAGCGGTGATCGCGTTCGATGGGCAGGCGGGGATGTCGCAGCGGCGGAGCATATCGAGGTCGTTTTCATAATCGCCGACCGCGTAGACACAGAGCGATTCGGACGCGGCTCCGCTTGAAATCAGATAACGGCGCAGCTTGTCAATCGCCGTGCCCTTGGTCGCGGAACCGTCCTGAAACTCGTAGATCTCGGCGCTGGCCTTCGAAAAGCTGAAATACTTCGAATACTCGCCCTCGACCGCAGCCCTCAGCCGGTCAAGCTCGTCCGACGCCGCGCAGAACGCGACTCGCGTCCAACCTTCGGGCGTCAGCTCCTCAAGCTCACCGACATGGTACATATCGTCGGCTTTCAGCCGCTCTACATGGTCGGCGAGCTCGCGGACTATGTAGTCGTTGAGCTGCGGAATCAGATAGCCGGTGCGCGACGAAATGCGAATTCCGACCGCGGGGAAGTCGCGCTCGACCAAATGTATAAGCTCGGAGGCGCGGACAGAATCGATTGTCACGTCTCCGGTGCGGACATGATGGATAAAGTCATACGAAACCGCGCCGTTGCAGCAGATGACCGGAGTGTTGGCGAGCGTCTCGATGTAAGGCGCGAGCCGTCCCATCGACTCGGGCACACGTCCGGTCGCTATCGTGAAGCGGCCGCCGTTGCGCTTGAAATATTCGACCGCTTCGAGGTTGCGCGGCACGACCTGACTTTTACTGTTGAAGAATGTACCGTCGATGTCGCTGACTATAAGTTTATCTTTGAATTTCATAAAATTATGCTTTCTTTAATTCTTAACTTTCGTTGCTATTGGCTTCTATTCTTTAATACTTTCGCTTCTATGAGCTTCTATTCTTGAATTCACTTTTATTTCAGCTGGCCGCGTTTGACAGTATGGCGGCTGATTGTATCAGGAAAGCCGAATTGCGGTCAGCCCTCGCGGAGCAGCCGCAGCAGCTCGGTGAAGTATGCGGGCAGCTCTGAATCAAAGCGCAGGAATTCGCCGGTCGTCGGGTGGACAAAGCCGATGCGCTTCGCGTGCAGGCACTGACCCGAAATAAGTCGCGCCGCCTGCTTTTCGAAGCGGGTGCGGTTCGCGCCGTAGACCTCGTCGCCCATGACCGGATGTCCGATGTGCGCCATATGAACTCGAATCTGGTGCGTGCGGCCGGTCTCGAGCGTGAGACTCAGATGCGAGAAGCCGTCAAAGCGCTCAAGCAGCTGATAATGTGTCCGCGCGGGGCGGCCGTCTGGGACGACAGCCATTTTTTTGCGGTCACGCGGGTTGCGTCCGATCGGCGCGTCGACGACGCCGCACTCGTCGCGAGGTGTTCCGACGACTATCGCCTGATATTCGCGCTCGAAGCTGTGAGCCTTTATCTGCTCGGCGAGCGCGAGATGCGCGGCGTCGTTTTTCGCGACAATCAGCAGTCCGCTCGTGTCCTTGTCGATGCGGTGGACTATGCCTGGGCGCATGACGCCGTTTATGCCCGACAGGTCGCAAATGTGCCAGAGCAGAGCGTTTACAAGCGTGCCGTCCGGATTGCCGGGCGCGGGGTGGACGACCATGCCCTTCGGCTTGTTGACGACCAGCAGGTCGGCGTCCTCATACACGATATCGAGCGGTATGTCCTGCGGCTCGGCGTCGAGCGGTACCGGCTCGGGCAATTCGGTCTCGACCTCGTCACCGGCTCGAAGCCGGTAATTCTTCGCGGCGGGGTGGTCATTCACGGTCACGAGCTCGTTTTCGATCAGCCGCTGCGCGGCTGAACGGGTCACACCATTGGCTTCGGAGATGAATATGTCCAACCGCTTGCCGACGTCGTCGGGAGCTATAATCATGATAAATGTGGCTCACGCGCAGAGCATGGGCGTCCTTTCTCCCTTTCAGGCTTGGTGTATCAAGATATACTACAAAAGTACGATATCAGGAAAAATAGATCGATACCATTGGCAGAGATTTACTTTTCCATAGATTGTCATGTGTTTTCGGGGATACAAATGATAATACGTATTGTCGGTCGGGGATTCTTACAGGGTGAGATATACAATCAGCTGAAAATCCGATTCGAGCGGATCTGAAGTTGTCTTGATTCGGTCACACAATACGGAGCAGGCGAGACCGCCTGCTCCGTTATTTACTCTGTCGTTTTCGCGGCTTTTTCCGCTTTGATGCTCTTGACCTCAGCGATGACCAGATAGAGAATGACGAGTCCCGTGCCGATTGTGATAAACGTGTCGGCGCCGTTCCAGACCGCGAAATTGATTATCCGCAGGTCGACGAAGTCGACTACATAACCGGCGACCGTGCGGTCGATCATGTTGCCGATGCCGCCGCCGCAGATCAGCGCGAGTCCGGCGTAAAACAATGGGTGATAGTACTTTTTGTACCAACCGAACATGAATATAAGCACCGCGATAATCGCGACGGTCGACGTCAGCATGAATACCCAGCGGTGATCCTTGAGCATACCGAACGCCGCGCCGCGATTCTCGACATACGTCAGGTGCAATACATCCTGTATTATCGGGAATGTGCCGATCGGCTTCAGGTATACGACCACGAGATATTTCGTCAGCTGGTCGAGCGCGACCGCGAGCGTGATCGGTATCAACCATAAAAATCTCTTTGCCATCAAATCCCGGTTCAGCCCTCGATTACCGACTTGCAGCGCGCGCAGAGGTGCGAGTCGCCATCGGCGTGAGTATCGGTCGAATACTTCCAGCAGCGGTCGCAGCGAACTCCGTCGGCAGCTTCGACGAGCACTCCGGCAATGCGGCTGTCGACGCACTCGGTGAACGCGCCGGCAGGCGCGCTTTCACTTGACAGCTTGCAGCCCGAGACGATGAACACCGTCTCAAGCTCGTCTCCGAAGCTCTCGAGCAGCTCTGTCACGTCTTTGTCGGAGGTGTATATCGTCAGCTTCGCGTCGAGCGACTTGCCTATCTGCTTGTCGGCGCGGGCGACCTCGAGCGCTTTCATCACGTCGTCGCGCAGGTCGAACAGCTTGTTCCAGCGCGCCTCGATGTCGCTGAAGGTATATTCATCCGACGGCTTCGGCATATCGGACAGGAACACGCTGCGCGTGTCGTCGGTCGAGATATGCTTCATCGAATGCCAGATCTCTTCGGCGGTGTAGGACAGCAGCGGGGCTATCAGGCGGGTCAGCGACGACAGGATTATATACATCGCGGTCTGTGCCGAACGGCGCGCCTTCGACTCGGTCTTTTCGACATAGAGCCGGTCTTTTGTGATGTCGATATACAGTTTTGACATATCGACTGTGCAGAAGTTCGAGATCGCGTGTATGATGTTGTGGAACTCGTAGTGCTCGTAGCCGTCGTTCGCTTCAATAAGCAGGCGGTTGAGACGCGCGAGCGCCCACTTGTCGATTTCGTAAAGCTCGTCTACCGGCAGCATATCGGTGTCGGGATTGAAGTCCTCGCCGACCTTGCCGAGGTTGGCCATGATGATGCGCGCGGTGTTGCGGATTTTTCTGTAGGTCTCGGACAGCTGCTTGAATATCGGGTCGGAGACGCGCACGTCGACCTGATAGTCGCTCGACGCTACCCAGAGCCGCAGGATGTCCGCGCCGTATTTCTTGATTATCTCCTCGGGAGCGATAGAGTTGCCGAGCGACTTGTGCATTGCCTTGCCCTCGCCGTCGACGACCCAGCCGTGAGTCAATACCTGACGATAAGGCGCGCCCTGTCCCTTGGCTCCGACGGCGGTGAGGAGCGACGACTGGAACCAGCCGCGATACTGGTCGGCGCCTTCGAGATAGAGGTCAGCCGGCCACTGCATACCGCTCCATTTGGACAGCTCGCCGTTCTCGAGCACCGCGAAATGCGTCGAGCCCGAGTCGAACCAGCCGTCGAGCGTGTCGGTTTCTTTCGTGAAATGAGTTCCGCCGCAGTGCGGGCATTTGTATCCGGCGGGGAGTATTTCGTCAGCCGACTTGTCGAACCACGAGTTCGAGCCCTCGGCGGCGAACATATCGGACACGGCTTTGATAGTCGTGTCGTCGGCGATCGGCTGCTTGCAGTCGTCGCAGTAGAACACCGGAATCGGCAGACCCCAGTGACGCTGACGCGATATGCACCAGTCGGCGCGTTCGTTGATCATCGAAATCATGCGGTCGTGACCCCATTCGGGTATCCACTCGACCTTGTCGGCAGCGTCGACCG
Organism: Candidatus Flemingiibacterium merdigallinarum; assembly: GCA_904386005.1. GTDB lineage: Bacteria > Bacillota > Clostridia > Oscillospirales > CAG-272 > Flemingiibacterium > Flemingiibacterium merdigallinarum. The sequence continues at coordinate 15,074 of CAJFKR010000029.1, read as the reverse complement.
CGTCGGCGCGGAACGCGTCGACCGAGCAGAACCACTGCGGGGTCGCGCGGAAGATTATCGGATTTTTGCAGCGCCAGCAGTGCGGGTAGCTGTGCGTTACCTCCTCGGAGGCGAGCAGCGCTCCGGTCTGTCTGAGGTCGGCGAGGATAGCCTCGTTCGACTTCTCGTAGTAAAGACCGGCGAACTTTCCGGCGTCCTCGGTCTGATAGCCGCGGTCGTCGACCGGAACGATAATATCGATTTTGTAGCGGCGGCAGGTGACGTAGTCGTCCGCACCGAAGCCGGGCGCGGTGTGAACGCAGCCGGTACCGCTGTCCATAGTTACATAGTCGGCCAGAACCAGCACGCTCTCACGGTCGAGGAAGGGGTGCTGTGCCTTGATATATTCGAGGTCGGCGCCCTTGTATTCGGCAATCCGCTCGTATTCGTCGATTCCTGCGGCCTGCATTGTGCGGTCGGCGAGCATATCGGCGACGATGTATATCTCGCCCGACTTTGCCCTGATGGCGACATACTTCTCGCGCGGATGAACCGCGATCGCGAGGTTGCCGGGCAGGGTCCAGGTGGTCGTCGTCCAGATTACGAAATAGGTCTTGTCGAGGTCGAGTCCCGACAGTCTGCCGAGGTCGTCCTTGACTTTGAATTTGACATATATGGAGGTACAGGGCACGTCCTTGTATTCGATTTCAGCCTCGGCGAGCGCGGTCTCGTCGTGCGGGCACCAGTAGACCGGCTTCAGACCCTTGTAGATGTAGCCCTTTTTGAACATCTCGCCGAATACCTTGACCTCGCGAGCTTCGAACTTCGGATCCATCGTCAGGTAGGGGTTGTCCCAGTCGCCGAGCACGCCAAGCCGCTTGAAGCTGTCCATCTGGATATGGACGAAGTCGTCGGCGAATTTGTGGCAGGCGGAGCGGAACTCTGAAATCGACATCTTCTTGCGGTCGAGCTTGTTCTTCTTGATTATCGCCGACTCGATAGGCATACCGTGGTTATCCCAGCCGGGAACGTAGGGAGCCTTGAAGCCGGACATGGACTTGTATTTATTGATGAAATCCTTGAGCAGCTTGTTCATCGCCGTTCCCATGTGGATATTGCCGTTCGAGAAGGGCGGGCCGTCGTGCAAAATAAAGAGCGGATGACCCTCGTTGCGCTCAAGCGTCTTTTCGTATATTTTATCGTCGAGCCAAACCCTGCCTATCTCCGGCTCGCGCTGCGGGAGGTTGGCGCGCATCGAAAAGTCGGTATTTGGGAGGTTCAGCGTTTTAGAATAGTCTTGTGGCATTTTATAAAATTCCTTTCACGCGGCAAATTTCTGCCGCGGCTTCTGTGATTTTATGGTTATTTATGATTATAAATTATATACAGTTTATATGTGATTATTTTTTCTTCTTATATGCGATTATTTTTTCTTCTTATATGCGATTATTTTTTCTTCTTTTTCTTCGTATCGTTGAACAGCATATCAAAATCCGCGTCGTCATTTGATTCGTCCTTTTTCGCGTCGTCCTTGCCGGTCACAGTTTTGACAAAATCGAGATAGCTGTCGTCGTCAATGTCGCTGTCGGGGGTATTTATGACGTCGTCAGACTCACGGTAGCGTTTGTTCAGCTCCTTGACCGAATCCTTGAGCCCCGATTTCGGAGGCTTGGTTTCGAGCGGCTCGCGGTTGACGTTGAGCATCGGCTCGTCGCTTCCGTCAGTTTCGCTCGGGATTTTATCAAACACAATCGTCCCGCCGTCTCCGGTGGGCTGGCTATCGTCCGTAGCCTTTACGTCGGCGGGATTGAACACTACCGTATCGTCGAGCGCGGGCTCGTCCGATTCGGGCATGAAGCTGATCTCATCGCCGTTCTCGGTGTCGTCTTCGTTGTTATTTTTCGATGCTTGCGATTCGACCGCGTCTTGAGCGCCATTATCAGCCGACTGACCACCGACAGCGCTGTCAATGTCGTCGTTGTCGATATTGTCGGTATTATTGACGCCGTCGGCATTTTTATTGCTGCCATTATTATCATTGTCGGTACTATCGGACGACTCGTCTGTGTCATTTGAGGCGTATGCTTCGGCAATACTGGCTTTCAGTGAGTTTACCGCGCTGCGGCGCAGGGCGGCGGTATCGGGGATGTCGTCCATTTCAATTCCGTCAGTGAGCTTGTCGAGAAAGCGGATATGCTCGCTGTAACGCTCGAAAAGCTCGCTTTTCAATTCCTGCGTGTCGCGCTTGATTTCGATCAAGGTGTCGCGACCCTCTTCGATCTTGCGGTTAAAGTCTTGTAGAATAGTATTGCAGCTTGACTTCGCGGAGCGTATGATAGCCTCCGCGCGCTCCTCCGCTTCGGCTTTGATTTTGGCGGCGGCGCGTTTCGCGTCGATAAGCGCGCCGCGTATCGAGTCCTCGTCATTCTTAATCTCTTCAAGACGGGCTACCGTGGCTTTGAGCTTGTGCTCGAGCTCGTCGTTTTCGCGGTACAGCTCGGTGTATTTTTCGATGATGAAATCTATGTATTCATCAACCTCTACCGAATTGTAACCGCGCATCGCACGTGAAAAGCTCTTATTTTTTAATTCGTGCGGAGGAAGCATTGCACTCATTCCTTTCTAAAATTCGCTGTATATTGTCCGTATATTGTGAATAATTATAAATTATTTATTATTGTAAAACAACTATTGATATCTGCGCGCGCGCACAACCAATCGACCGCTGCGGCGCGAGGGGGTGATGCTGTCGAGTATGAATTTACCATTGCGGACGCCCGAGTCGCGTTTTACTGTAATCACGTCGCCCTCGGAAATCTCGGCGTCGGGACTCGCGGCGGCGAAGTAATTCTGCTCGACGAGTCCACGGGAAATCAGCTCCTTCGCGCGCTCGCGCGAGACATGGGCAAGCTCCGAGACGATCGCGTCGAGTCTTGGCGAGGCTATTGTCCCGCTCTCGTCGGCAAATGATCGATTGTATATAAAATCGTCCGGCAGAGTCGTCTTTTTGACCTTGACGCCGTCACGACCGATAGTACGCAGCTCATAAAGTATAAGCTCGGCCGCGGCTTCGGAGCAGAACAGGTAGGCTCCGCCGTCGTCGACGAGGATGTCGCCGAGCTTCGAGCGGTCAATTCCGAGCGCGGTTATTGAGCCGAGGTAATCGCGGTGGGTGAGATGCGCGAATCCGCCGGCGTCAATGCGGAGTATTTGTATTATTTTTTCAAGTTCATCGGTCGCAGCCGCGGCGAGCTTCGACTCGATTGAGACAGGCAATCGACCGCGCGGCGGTATGGACGGGGTATCGGTCGAGTCATCAGAGCCGCCGTTCGCACTTCTGTCCGATTGTGCGGCAAATGTGGAGTTATTTTCTGAATATGCTGAAAACCCAACGTCGTCGTCATTTGTAGTATCACCTAACGAATAGGCATAATAAGAGGGCAGAGCGCAGTATACCGCGCGCTCGGCGCCGTCAAATCCGCCCCAGAGAAAGCCGATCGCGTCATTGTCGGCGAGTGTATCGACCGACAGTGTCGGCAGCAGCCCGAAGGCTTTGAGTATATACTGCTCGCGCGGTGAAAGATAACGCGAAAAAGACGGGACGGAGTTCCCGGCTCGCTTATAAAGCTCGCGGCAATGATTTACGAGCATACGCTCGCCGTCGGTCATTGACGCTTGTATCAACGCGAAATTCATTATTATAGTAAAATTACGCGATAACCGGAAGCAGCATCTGAATGACACTTAACAGAATGAACGCGACGATGAACGAGATGTCAATAGGCAGCTCGCTCGTCGCCTCGAAGCGGTCGAGCAGGAGTCTGACCGGATATATTACCGGTTCGGTCATCGCGTACAGAAAATTCGCCAGATTTGAGTCCTCGTCAATAGGCAGCCAGGAGATAATCGCGCGGAACATCATTAATAGCTGCAAAATGCCGAGAAATACACTGACGCATTTGGTAATAACATATAAAATGCCAATCAATGATAAGCTCCATTCAGCCGCGTCGCCGGTCCGTCCGACAATAAAGGAACAGACCGGCGCGCCGCATCTCAGATATCGTTTGTATATATATCGGCGTTGTCGTCCTTCTGTCGTCTGTCGCGGAGCTGGTCGCCCGAGACGTCCACGTTGCAGGGAGTGATAACATATGTGTTGTTCGCGACGCGCTTCAGGTTTCCGTTGATCGAATACGCCACTCCGGACAGAAAATCAAGCAGGCGGCGAGCGGTTTCCTTGCTGGTCTCCTCGAGGTTCAAAACGACAGTGCGGCGATTGAGCAGATGATTCGCGATCTGTGAAACATTGTCAAAGCGCTCGGGCTTTACTACCTTCAATTCGAGCGAGCTGCCGCTGACCTGCATACCCGAGTCGATTGGCTGCGACTGATAATCCTGCTGCGTATACTGCTGGGATTGCTGCGACTGCTGGGACTGCTGGGACTGCTGATACATACCCTGATCGTTGAAGTCATTCTGGATCTGCTGAGTATATATATCCTGATCGTCGTATCCGGGATCGGTTTCGGGGTTGATTCCCTGCTTTATTTTATCGAAAAGACCCATTTTTATGTTACCTCCAAAATTTTGACAATGAAAATTCGTGTGTATTTGAATTTATGTGATTAGCTGTATTGTATCACTGCGGCTCATTCGACCGGCTTCGGACGCTCGCCGAAAATCGTCGAGCCGAGACGTATCTCGGTTGCTCCGCACAAAACGGCTTCGCGCCAGCTCGCGCTCATTCCCATCGACAATGTGTCGAAGGCTGACAAATCCGGCAGAGCCGAGTCCTCGCATGACAGGATTTCCGACTTTGCAGAGCCATTCCTGATTGAGTCGAAATAATCGCGCGTCTGACTGAAATACCTGATGTAATCGCTTCGATCGGAGCATACCGGCGCGATTGTCATAAGCCCGCGCAGACGCAGATATTGGTAATCATGCAGTCTGCCGATGAGCGTATACAGTTCTTCGGGCAGGATTCCGCTCTTGTTTTCCTCGCGTCCGATGTTGACCTCGATTAAAATGTCCATGACTTTATTATACTTTTTTGCCTGACGGTCAATTTCCGCGGCGAGCTTCTCGGAGTCGACCGACTCAATCATGTCGACCTTGTCGATTATATATTTGACCTTGTTGGTCTGAAGCGTGCCTATTATGTGCAGCTCGGGACGCGAGGGGTCGCGCGTGAGGTCGTCGTATTTTTGCAGCAGCTCCTGCACGCGGTTTTCACCGATCAGGTCTATGCCGAGCGTGCTGACCGCGTAGTTTATAACGTCGGCGGGAACCGTTTTGGTAGCCGCGAGAACCCTGACGTTTTTTGCCTCGCGCAGCTTTGCGAGCTCATTTCTGAATTCGTCAAGCCGCGCCTTAATAAGCTCAGGGGCAAAACGTGCTTCATTTGAAGTATTCACATTGATTATCCCTTTTATATAATTATTGTGGTTAATATCAGACTATTGTATTCGATATATCAATTAATCATCTTGCCGACATACAAATCCTTGCCGCCGGTGATTATCGCGTCGTACAGACCGAGCTTTTCTCTGTAATCGGGGTCGTCCCGCACATCCTGCTCGGCGACGATATAATAGCCGTCCAGCTCAAGCAGCACCTCGATCTGTCTGAATTCGACAATATTGCCGACGAGGATATACACGCCCTGCACCCCGTCCACAAGCCGCGCCGCCGATATCGGCACGCGGTAGCCGGTGTATGAGCTGCGGATTATCTCGACCGGCTGCATACGCCGAAACGAGAAGTCCTCGGGAATCGTGCTCGCGCGCAGCACAAGCAGAATCCGGTCGGTGCCGGTCTGCTCGACTATGCTGTCAAGCTGCATTATGACCTCGGCGTCGTTGTTGTACGGAAAGAGCACGCGGTAGTTCCAGCCTTCATTGAAATAACGCAGACTCTCACGTGTCGCCTCGCTGACGATGTACCATTCGAAGTCGGTCGCTACCTTGCCGATCGCGCGGTCAGAGTAGCTTCTCGGTGAGGACGAAACCATTGCGTCGAAGCTCTCGAACGTCAGATCGTCAACCTTGTCGGTTGTGAAAATCTGCTCGTAGCCGTCGACCTCGGTGTAAAAGAAGCCGGTGTCCGGCGCCGTGATTGACTCGGTTATGCTGTCATAACCGGCGGCGAGCGTTTCTCGTTCTTTTGTCAGCGTATCAATGACGCTGTCATAGTTCGTAACCTCGCCGGTGATTATCTTGCGTTTATTTAAGAGAGTCAGCAGCTCGTCGCGCCGGTTTTGCAGGTTCGAGTAGCTGTCCTGCTCTGTCGACTGTCGGATTGTAAAATAGTCGGTGCCAATCTGGCTGTCGATGACCGCGGCGTCGGAGAGAGACATATCATCGCCCGCCTGACTCTGGGTGAGCAGGTCGATTTGGTGGTCGAGCGCGACGATGCTTTCATTCGCGCCTTCATGCGAGCCGCTGTAGATATTCGCGACCGTACTGCCGACCTTGACCTTAGTGCCGTCGCTGAACAGATAACCGACATTGTCCTCGGAAACCGCCGAGGAGGAGTATATGACCGACTCGTTGCGCAGAATATACGCGTCGAGCGAGACCGTGTCGTTTTCGGTTACGAGCACCGCGAGCTCGGTCTCAATCTCGGTCGAAAAGCTGTTTATGAAATGATATCCGAGATAGATTATAGCGGCGGCGGAAATGATTATTGATGCGAGGTGAAATACAAAATTCGCGAGGTGGTTCTTGTCGTCCTGACGAATCGTGTTTTTCCGCATTTCCGTTACCTTTCAAAGAACAGTATTTTATTTCTTAATTATATCACAAAAACCCTCGGACGTTAAGTGCTTTAGAGCATTGTTTACAATAACTTCAAAATTTTCATCGCAGCTTAGCCGCACGGTATCGTCATACCGGTTGAACCAGGTGAGCTGGCGCTTCGCGTAACGACGGGTCGCGAGCTTTACAAGCGCGACGGCGTCGTCGAGCGACGACAATCCGTCGAGATAGTCGATGAATTCTTTATAGCCTATGGCCTGTGCCGCGGTCGTGCCCCGCTTCAGCCGTCCGGATTCGATGAGGTCGCGCACCTCGTCGATAAGCCCGCGCTCGACCATGATATCGACGCGGCGGTCGATTCTATTATACAGCTCGTCGCGCGGACGATCTGGCATCAGCCGGACGACATTGTAGGGCGAGGGTGTGAGCCTTGACTCGTTGTCCCAATCGGTCTTGGTTTTGCCGGTCAGAAGGTAGATTTCGAGCGCGCGGGCTACCCGCTTGACGTTGTTCGGATGTATCGCCGCGGCTGAAACAGGGTCGACTGAATTCAGCCTTGACCAGAGCACTTCGGCTCCGTCTCGCTCGGCGGTGTCGAGCAGCTCGCGACGCAGACCATCGTCCTTCGCTGCGGGCGAGTATTTGTTGCCGGTGAGCACCGCGTCGAGATACAGTCCGGTTCCGCCGCAGAATATAGGCAGCTTTCCGCGCGAGGCGATGTCGGCGACAGCGGCGCTTGCAAGAATCGCGTAATCAGCCGCCGAGAAAGGGTCGGACGGCTCGACAATGTCGATTAAATGATGGGGAACGCCGCGCGTCTCCTCCGGAGTCGGCTTCGCGGTGCCGATGTCCATACCGCGGTAGATCTGCATCGAGTCGCAGGAAATCACCTCGCCGTTGAGACGTTCGGCGATTGCCACGGCGAGGTCGGTCTTGCCGGATGCGGTGGGACCGATCACGGCGACAAGGTTGATTTTTTGCATAATGTGTTTTAATGTAATCTGTAGAATCAATGTGTTGCTTGGATTGTTGATATAATCCTGTTCGACCGGATAAGTTTGTACAAATAGCTCATCCGACCACGTAACAATAATATTATACCCTTTTAAGGCTTTTTTGTCAATAGTTATATTTTTATCGATACATTAAACATAATTTAATCCGCCATTCCTAACTCCAAACTCCTGACTTCTCATTAATCCAATCCCCGCAAGCAAGTCCGCTTAATATATAAAGCACGCGTCGCCGAACGAAAAGAAGCGGTACTTCATTTCGATCGCGGTCTTGTACGCGTTAAGCATTACCTCGCGGCTCGAAAACGCCGAAACCAGCATCAGCAGCGTGCTTTCAGGCAGGTGGAAGTTGGTTATCAGCGCGTCGACCGCCTTGAATTTGTAGCCCGGGTAGATGAAAATTCCGGTGTCGCCCTCGTAGGGATGTATAATGCCGGCGTCGTCAGCCACGCTTTCGAGAGTTCGGCAGGAGGTGGTTCCGACCGCGATTATCCGTCCGCCGCCCGCGCGTCGGCGGTTGATTTCATCAGCGGCTTCGGCGCTGACCGAGAAGTATTCGGAGTGCATTTCGTGGTCGCGTATCGCGTCGACCTTGACCGGTCGGAAGGTGCCGAGTCCGACATGGAGCATGACCGGAACTATCGCGGCTCCTTTTTTGCGGATTTTGTCGAGCAGTTCCTCGGTAAAGTGCAGTCCGGCGGTCGGAGCGGCGGCAGAGCCTTCGGTTTTCGCGTATACGGTCTGGTAACGGCTCTTGTCCGCGAGCTTTTCGGTGATATACGGCGGCAGCGGCATATTGCCGATTTTATCGAGGATGTCATAAATGTTGCAATTTGCGTGGTCATAATCAAAAGCCACCATGCGATTTCCTCCGTCGACTGTTTCGAGGATATCCGCACGCAGGAGACCGTCGCCGAATATAATGGTAGTGCCCGGCTTTACCCGTCTGCCGGGACGAACCATGACCTCCCAGTGGTCGAGCGAGTGCTGGCGGAGCAAGACGAACTCAACCTCGACGCCGGTGTCCGCTTTCTTACCATACAACCGAGCCGGAATCACTTTCGAGTTGTTAATAACGAGCACATCCTCCGGATTTATCAGGTCGACGATATCATGGAAGATTTTATGCTCGAGCCTGCCGGTGCGGCGGTCGATGGTCATAAGGCGCGACATATCGCGCACCTCGCTCGGATGCTGTGCTATCAGCTCCTGCGGCAGGTCGTAATAGAAATCCTTGGTCGTGAGTTCGGTTGCAATGCGTTCATTTGTAATCATTTGACAAAAAATAACCCCTTAATTGACTGATTATTGATTAAAATATGATTTGACAATATCGTATAAATGTGATATCATATTATTGTATATCGAGTCGTATAATGAAAATACGATTCGGTTGCGATTATATGATAGAGGCGCGTTTTCTGATGAGTACGGCAGGCGAGACTTCCGCGGTCGCCATAACCTGTCCGAAAGGTGGAGAATGCCGAAGAATTGACGCTGCGGCAGGCGGCAGTTCTGGTCACACGGGCGAAGAGCCATGCGACTGTCATCATTGATTTGATGGAGAGCTATCTTATATACAATAATATCCCGAAGTACCGTTTTTTGCGCCTTCGTATATATTATAGTACATGGATAGCTGGTTTTCAACCAGTTTTTTTATTTTTTATCGCGGCTATGCAATGTTTTGGCAGAAAAGCGAAGCGAAAAGCGCAATCTGTCGGGAAATTGTATATTTTGCCGCATGAAAGGAATCTACCATGAGTAACAAGCAAACTGTATTCCGCGGTTCAGCGGTCGCTATCGTAACCCCGTTTTGTAACAACGTCGTCGATTACGACGCCCTCGGTCGGCTTATCGACCGTCAGATAGAGTCGTCGACCGACGCTATTGTCATCTGCGGTACGACCGGCGAGTCGTCAACCCTGACCGACGAGGAGCACCGCGAATGTATCCGCTACTGCGTGGAGCGGGTAGCCGGACGCGTGCCGGTAATCGCCGGCACCGGCTCGAACGACACTGACTACGCAATTGACCTGTCGCGCTATGCCTGCGAGGTCGGCGCCGACGCGCTGCTGCTCGTCACGCCTTATTATAACAAGGCGACGCCGAAGGGGCTTATCAAGAGCTTTACCGCTGTAGCCGACGCGACTGACAAGCCGATTATTCTTTATAACGTACCGTCGAGAACCGGCGTTAATATCACTCTGCCGGTGTACAAGGAGCTGGCGAAGCATGAGCGCATCGTCGCCGCCAAGGAAGCGAGCGGCAATATCAGTGCGATCGCCGAGCTCATCGCCGAGTGCGGCGACTGCCTTGACGTATACAGCGGAAACGACGACCAGATCGTGCCGATCCTGTCGCTCGGAGGCAAGGGCGTAATCTCGGTGCTTTCTAACGTTGTGCCGCGCGAGACGCATGATATCTGTCAGCTTTACTTCGACGGCAAGACGACAGAAGCCGCGAAGCTGCAGCTGAAGCTGCTCAAGCTCGCAAATACGCTTTTCTGCGAGGTCAACCCTGTACCGGTCAAGACGGCGATGGGTCTGCTCGGCTTGTGCGGAGACGAAATGCGCCTGCCGCTCTGCGAAATGGACGACGCCAACCGCGAAAAGCTGATTTCGGTGATGAAGAGCTACAACCTGATATAACTTGAATCTGTATCAAGCAATACATATATTGGAATGCAAGGAATATCGAGGAATATAAATAAGCCTTCACGAAAATAGCGATAATCAAAGAAAGGAAGACTTTGCCTGCGCGAAGTCATGGATATAATTATGCAGGAAATCAAAATTTTGCTGTCGGGCGCGATGGGGAGACTCGGGCGGGCTATAACCGAGTCGGCGAGCGAGAGCGGATGTAGAATTGTCGCCGGAATAGACGTAAATCAAACGGCGGGCGAGATACCGGTTTATCAGTCGCCGCTCGACCTTGCGGATGATATTTCGGTCGATTGCATTATCGACTGCTCGCACCACAGCGCGATCGGACCGCTGCTCGAATATGCTGTCGGGCACAACTTGCCAATCGTCGTATGCACTACCGGCCATACCGATGAGGAGACCGCGCTGATACACTCGGCAGCCGAGAAGATACCGGTGTTCTTCTCGCGCAATATGTCGGTCGGAATCAATCTGCTGATACAGCTCGCAAAACAGGCGGCGGAAGTGCTCGGGCGCGATTTCGACGTCGAGATAATCGAGCGTCACCACAACCGCAAGCTCGACGCGCCAAGCGGTACCGCGCTAATGATCGCCGACGCCGTAGCTCCGATTCTCGGCGACGACACCGAGTACACATATGAGCGTCAGTCGCGCCGCGAGCCGCGCCGAAAGAATGAAATCGGTATACATTCGGTTCGCGGAGGGACAATTGTCGGCGAACATGAAATTATGTTCGCCGGATGCGACGAGGTTATAACTATACAACACAGCGCGGCGTCGCGAGAGGTGTTCGCTCGCGGCGCGCTGCGCGCGGCACGTTATCTCGTCGGAAAGCCGAAGGGCTTCTACAACATGGAGACACTTGTCAGCGGCGAATGAAAGCTATGTATGACGTCAGCGCTCACGCCGATTGCATTCGCATAGAGCCGCGACGAGGTATATAGAGCGGAGTCACTTGTTGTACAATTATACTTTAACTATATCGAATATCGGAGTGATCACGCCGTGGTTTTCGCGGCGTGATTTTTATGTTCGATTTTATCTCTGATGGTTGTCGGCATCTGTATTATTAATTTTAATATTTCCGAAAAATATTTTACGCTTGACATTATTCGACATACACAGCACGAAAATTGTGATATAATACTGAAAGCAATTGATTATCTGGAAAGGAACGGGAAATAACATGGAAAATCAAAATCAATGTAGAACCTGCGCCTTTATCGGCGCGACGCCCGATGAACAGCCTTGGGGATATGATGAAGAATATTTCGACTGTGTTATGGCTAAGACGAGAATCGCGATGATTCTGCTCGAGGTGATACGCCGCGGCTGCCACACGTTCATCAGCTCGCTCGAGCAGGGAACCGAAATGTGGGCGGCTGAAGCCTGCATGGCGATACGCGATTACGGCGGCGATATTGAGCTTGTCTGCGTGCCGACCTCCGAATCACAGGCTGACCGCTGGCATCCCGAGCGGCGCGAACGTTACTTCCGATTGCTTCAGAAATGCAGCGAGGTCATCAATTTCGACGAAGAAGATAACAACGGCGCGGATGAATACATACTTGATAACGCGGATTTGATAATCAAGCAGGGACCGCTTGGCAAACGCGCCGACTCAATATTCCAACGCGCGGTCGAATTGAAAAAGCAGATTATCGAGATATGAAAGCATAACTGCTGCACAATAATCGCGGCTGTATATAAATACATATGTGCAATACGCCATATCGCTGCCATATTGAATAGATATGCTTGATTTACTGACAAAAAAGGGTTATAATATATTTATAAATCAAATTCAGCATATCGGAGGAAAGGACGCCTTGCCGGCATTTTGGCGCGCGAGGCTTGATGGCGACATATGAAGCGAAATCTGAAAATCGCGGGAGTGCTTTGTATTCTGCTCGCGCTTTGCTTGATGGTCGGCTGCGCGGAGACCGGTATATTTCGATTTATCGAGGTAATCGACTCGCTGCGCGGTGCCAACGACAATACAGAAACTGAAAATTATGCCGACAGCTCGAGTGAAAACTACGCTGATACGAGCCGTAAGTCCGAAAATCCGACTGACGCTCGACCGAACGCGGACGCCGAGAGCTGGGCTATATACTGGTATCTCTGCGCGAGCGACCTCGAATCGAATTACGCGGCGGCTACATATGATTTATACGAGCTGCAAAAAACAACGCTCCCCGATAATGTCAACGTCGTAATACAAACCGGCGGAGCGAAGACCTGGCATCACGAAGCGGTGAGGTCGGGAGTGCTGTCGCGCTTTCTATATAGTTCGGACGGTCTTGAAAAAATCAGCGAGCTGCCCGACGCGAGCATGGGCGACGGCGAGACCTTCGCTGATTTCATCAGCTTCTGCTTTGACGAATATCCGGCCGACAACGCGATATTGATTTTCTGGAATCACGGCGGCGGCAGCATTTCGGGCGTAGCCTTCGATGAGCTTCACGGCTACGATTCGCTTTCGCTCGATGAGATTTACTACGCGCTCGACAGTGTATGCACACTTTCTGAATACGACCCTCCGTTCGAGCTGGTCGGCTTCGACGCCTGCCTGATGGCGACAATCGACACGGCCGCGATGCTTTCTGACGTCGCCGAATACATGGTCGCCAGCGAGGATCAGGAGCCGACCTGCGGCTGGGATTACGACGTCTGGATCCAGGCGGTCGCCGACAGCCCCGACATCGGCGCGGATGAAATCGGGCGTATAATCTGCGACAGCTATGCAGCTGACTGCGAAGCAATTGGCATGGCTGACGAAATCACGCTTTCGGTCGTCGATTTGTCGAAAATCTGGCCGCTCGTCGTCGCATACGACAATCTCGGCTGCGAAGCTCTGAGTGCCGCGAGCCGCGATCCGGTGTTCTTCGCCGAATTCGGTCGTCAGGCGCATCGGAGCGAAAACTATGGCGGCAACACCCCCGATACCGGTTATACGAATATGGTCGACCTCGGTCATCTTGTCCGCAACAGCCGCGGACTTCTGCCCGAGAACGCACAGGCTGTGCTCGACGCGCTTGACGAGTGTGTCATATACAAGGTGAACGGTCAATACCGCGGCGAGTCGACCGGACTGTCCTGTTATTATGCCTATGACGGCGATATTTATGATGTTTACGAATACAGCTATGTAGGCGCGAGTCCGGCGTTCTGCTATTTATACGACTACGAGCTTACCGGTATATTGAGCGAGGAGGGGCTCGCATATGCGGATATCGACAGCGGCACACCTGTCGCTGATTTTTCGGACCAGAATGACCTCGACTACCTGCCGCTTTACTGCGACGAGGACGGCTACGCGGTGCTTGATATTGGCGGCGACGCCGCGTCGCTTCTGACCGGAGTGTATATCAACCTCTGTTATATCGACATAGAGTCGGATATTATACTGATACTCGGTCGGGACAACGACCTGTTCGCCGACTGGGAGAACGGTGTGTTCCGCGACAATTTCCGCGGGGTATGGGGCACACTTGACGGCTACCTCTGCCATATGGAGATTGTATTCGAGGGCGACGACTACAACATCTACTCGGTGCCGATATTATTGAACGGCGTCGAGTGCAATCTGCGCGTCGCGTACAGCTTTGTCGACCGCGAGTACAGCATAATCGGAGCGCGCCGTAAAATCGACGACAACGGTATGGCGGACAAGACCTTGATTCTGCCTGAACCGGGCGATGAGATCACACTGCTGCACAGCTATATGTCGCTGTCGGACGAGGACGACAACATCTACGAATTTGAAAGCGCGACGATTGTATATACCGAGGATACTCAATTTTACGAGGGCGACATGGGAGACGGTATATACGCGCTCAACTTCGAGCTTGTCGACTTCGCTGGCGATATATATTTATCGGACTCCGCGATATTTACAATCGAAGATGGATATATTTATACCGACGCCTGACTCTGACTGCTTGTCAGAGTTGACAATAGTATTGACCATATTAAAGTGTCTATCAGTGGTTTAGGCTGATAGACACTGTATTATATGTGCATGTTTCGTGTTTTAGACCAGATTTGGTCGAGCAGCCTGTCGATATTGATGAAATTGACGCTTCCATAATAAACCTATCGTCAGGTTGTTGACTTTGTGTTCAAATAATGTTATAATATCATTGTACACGAAACTATATGTCAAAAGTCGGCTTATGCCGACTTTTGGCAGTGTGAGCGCTCCCGCTACCGATAATCATCGTTAGATTTAAAACAGGCTCAAAATCCGAATTCACATCGCTATCGGCGCAAGTTCGGGATTCGACCGCTCTTGACGGAAAGAATTGCGCAAAACGGGAAGAAAGGAAGCTTTCGCCGCGGCGAAAGTAATGGTGATAAATATGCTGTTGAAAATTGCTGAAGTATTTCAGACAGATGTGACTGTTCTGATTTTTGGCACTTCGGATATGGCTGAGCGCAGAAAGGATGTCCGGCGGCTTGCCGCTGCCGGAGCAGTTCTGATGGTTCTGGTGCTTTTTTATCTGTTTGCGGTTCCCCGGGCAAGGAGTCTGCAGATGAGCTTATATATATCTTCTCCCTTATTCTGTATGCGCCTGCTTCTGATTCCGCTGATTCTTCTTTTGCTGGGATGGAGCCTGGCACAATTCGGAAAAGTATGGATGCGAACCCGC
>CAJFKR010000028.1:25158-58174 GCA_904386005.1 Candidatus Flemingiibacterium merdigallinarum | reverse complement strand
GGACGATAGCGTTGCAGCGTCACGGGCGTCTCGTCGCCCACGAAAAGCTTCCTTTCCCGAGAAAATGTTATGTAGACAAGCACAATGCAAATTCATATGCCGAAGTATAATTCCCACGAGCTGCATTGTGTACTTTGCTATTTAATCAATGTCATGGACAAATAAATTTGTATATTTGCCACAACACTTTATCATACTAATATATAGCAAAATATTGCGGGGCATGAAGCCCCGACAATATTTTGCCCGTTTTTTTACTATTAATACTTAAGCTCTCCGCCCTGCGACGCAACATAATCGGTCCACGCGGTGTCCTCATAGTTGTAGCGCATATACTGGATGCCGCCTCTGCCCATGATCGGGTTGTATTCCTCGACTACATAATATACCTGCTGCGAGAGGAGCGCAATGCTTGCGTCCTGAAGCATCGGGATATAGTTGTAGGTGCCGAGGATCTCGCCCTCGATTGCCGCGAGGATGTCAAGGCGAGTCTCGATGTCGGCAATGCCGTCGCCGAAGCAGTAGTCGGTTCCGCCGACTGTGACCGTCGCGCCGTTGAGCGCCTGCGACCACTGAGCGAGGTTCATCTCGACTGTCTGGATATTTTCCGGCTCGCCGATCTTAGCGGCGTTCACTTCAAGCTCGAGCGAAACTGAAGTCGCGTCGAACCATGCCGCGTCATACTGATAGGACGGGTTGGTGTACTGCTCGGTAAGTCCGAACGGATTGAGCTCCGAGCCCGACCAGCCGGCGAGCGAGGTGTCAGCCAGACCGGATTTCAGCTTGTTCGACCAGTCGTTGCCGTAAGGAGCCGACTTGACGAATTCGATCTTGCCGGCGAAAGGCGTTCCCGTGGTGACATCGTTCATCTTATCATTGAGATATTCGATAGTCTGAGTCATAAAGTCGTTGTCGGCAGAGAGCGAATATTCGATTCTGACCGTCTGGTCGGACACGCCGTCGCCGTCGTTGTCGGTTATATAGCCAGCCGCGAGCGCTTCGTCAAACGCCTGCTGATACAGCTCCTTAGCCTTCACAGGGTCGTAACCGGTTATAGAAGCAGCCGCCTCGTCAAGGCTTGAATACTGCGAAACGTCTACCGAATAGAAGTCACAAAGCACCTGCTTTGCCTGATCGGTGTCGCGGTATCTCGAACCGGTATCCGGGTCGTAGATATACGAGTTGCCGATTATGCCATATGCGCCCGAACGCGCCGGAGATACGGTAGTCGCGAACATCTCCTTGTCGTAGGTTACGGCAAGAGCGCGTCTGAACGAATTCAGGGTCATCGTCTCGAGGTCATACTTCGAGGTGTCGAAGCTGCCGTTTGCTTCGCGCTCCTGGATCGCGCTCATGTGACCGTTCATGATGAAAAAGAATATCGTCGCCGCCGGAGTCACATACGCGTAGTCGGAGTTTCTATAGTCAGCGAAGTCGGCGGTCTGGAGACCATACATCATAAGCTCACCCTTCAAGAACATGAGCTTGCGGGTCTCGGCTTCAGCGACGACCTGGCAGTCAATCGCGGTGGTCTGGTACATCGGGTAGGTGTTGCCGTCAATCGGGTCTACATAGACGTGCTTGCCGTCGGTATAGCCGTACCAGTTCTCGTTGCGCTCGAAGCGCATCGACTTGTCCTTCTGATAGGAGACGAGCTTGTACGGACCGTAGGACGAGGTCGTCTCTACACTGGTGTTGTAGGTTGAGAACCACGCGTCGCCCTGTTTTGTCAGGTTAGCTTCGTAGAGGTCTTCCTTGACAATCCAGTTGCTTGTAAGGCTGTAGTAAAGGTTGAATCCGGCGAGCGCCTTGCCGAACACGAGCGTTATCTGGTAGTCGCCGGTCTTCATGATACCGACGGTGGCGAAGTCAATATCGCTCGGATAGGTCCAGTCGATGCTCGACTCGTCCATGAAATACTCGTTTGCGGTAGCCTCGTCCATTCCCCAGCCGGTGACCGTCTCGACATAGATGTCGTGCATATCACTCGATGTGATTTCAGTCTTGACCGTCTCATCCTCGGCTTTGCCGGTCCAGCTGCCGGTAGCGGGGTCGTAGGTGTCGCCGAACGAATAGTTCCAGTTGACATAAGCGGGAACGTCGCCATACGCGGCGAGATACTCGTCGAGCGTCTCAAAGCCTTCGTTAGCCATGACCGTTCTGACTGTGATGGTCTTGGTCTGACCCTGGTTTGCGTAATATTCGGCGTTAGCTATGCAGAGATCCTGAGCGTAGTAGTTGGTCGCGCGGTAGTTGAGCAGCTCGGGGTCTAAGAGACGCTCCATCGAATATACGTATGTGTCCGCGTTTATCGGAGTGCCGTCCTCCCAGCAAGCATTCTTGTTAAGGTCGATAGTATAGGCGTAGCCGCTTGTTGCCGATTCGGGGATTCCGAATTCGGGGTGCTCAGCCTTTATCTGCTCGGTCACATCGACCGGGTCGGAAGCCGCCATTTCAGGCACGATTTTATAGCCCGAATACGGCTCCTTACCCTCGACCGGATTCAGCTCGTCGTTAAAAATGAAGCCATATAGTCCGACGCGCAGGAACTCCGCCGGATATGAGTCATCATTGGTCTCATAGGTGTGCGGGTTCCAGTTGGTAGCCATTGTCGCAACCGAGTCCTTGTAGGTATAGCTGCCCTCCTGGTCAAGGACGCTGGGAGCGTTTGAGTTGCTGCCGCAGCCGACGGCAGCGGGGACAATCAATGCGAGCGAAACAAGCAGCGCAATGATCCGTTTCATAAAAGATTCCTCCGTTTGTTGCACGGGACGACTCCCGCGCAGAATAATTGTTAACGGTCTATAACCGTAAAACGCAAATACGCGTGACATGAACTTTGCGGTATTTTTAATTATGAGCATGACTTCACATTAGTAAAGCCACAAAGCCCGAGCTGTGATAAAGTCGTACATACCGCAAAAATTTCGCGTCATGCGCGTTTTTACGTGATAAATTCAGCCGACTGAACGCTTTACATGACATTTTTCCGCATTTTGCGGCAGAATATACCATGTAATAATTATATCACCCGACCGGTTATTTGTAAATAGCTTTTCCCTGATTTGTGATTTTTCGTAAAGATTGCGGAATTGTTGTCAAACTCATCTAAAGCATATTATCAATCTTGTGCAATGGAATTTTGTGAAAATCTAATATTTTACTATGCTAAAACGCTGCCATGTTAATGGTTTTGTACAATACAATTCCCGCAAAGCTTATTTTCCGCGTTTTTTTGTATTTTATACCTAAGCCTGTGAGAATAATATAACCGGGACGTTTTTGCGCGTCCCGGTTGAGATCAATATTGATAAAAAATGGTCTCCGATTTTTTGTACATATAATAAATCAATATAGCTGAAGCTGAACTGTATATAAGCGCGAGAATCAATATCGTGACAGCGTCGCCGGCGATATTATAAAGCAGGCTGTATAAGAGCCATGACAATAGGATCAAGCCCCACTGTCCGAAAATAGCGAGCATCGTCGAAAGCCCCTGCTTCACCGCCACCGTCTCGTTTACCCAGTTGAAGTTCGGCAGCTTCAGGCTCAGTATCATGCCGAACAGTCCGCACAGCACAGCATATGATATCATTGCGAATATCATTACGCTCGCCTCGGCTATATTCGGTCGCAGCACTGCCGTCGCCGCTGCCAATCCGATCACGAGCGGCGGCAGAGTAATCACATAATGCAGCTTGAGCTTTGCCGCGACTATATCGAACGCGCGCAGCGGCAGGGCTTTCAGCTGACCTATTCCCTTGCCCTCGAGCGAAATGGACGGCGCGGTCAGTAGGTTCATCGACAGTATGAACATGATGATTCCGGCTGTAATCAGAAGCGGCGATATCCCCAGCGTCTCGAGCGGCTCGAGAATCGCGCGCGCGTCATCAAGCTTGATCAGCGCGAATACCGACGCCGCGAGCAGCATTACCGAACCGAGCGCGCAGTTTATCATATACGGCGCGCAGTTGATAAGATGCGTTAGCTCTCGCATGAATAGCGCGCTGCCCAATCTGCGGCGTGAATAGCTGCCGCGGGTTGGCTTTGCGGTCCGCGCCGTATCATTGCGGTTCAGCGCGGTACGAAGGAATCCGGCGGCCAGCAGCCGAGTCACGACCGCGAGCAGCAATACCGACAAAATAATGAACAGCAGCGCATCGATATAATTTCCGGTCAGCGCGCCGGCGAACCAGTCGAACACGAACAGCAGCCGACCTGCAAAAGACAGGCTATCGGCGTTGGCGACCAAGCTATTTAACAGATTCGGGAGATTAAAGGAAACATATAAATACAGAATGATAAATATTGTCGCTGCCGCCGCGGCGAGCAGGCTTTTATTAGCTCCGCGCGCGGGGATCAGCGCGGCTATGCGCGCGAGCAGGCAGACAAACGCCAGCGTGAGCGCGGGAAAGAAAATGAGCATTAATATCAGGTTTACTAAAAACGCCGGAGTCGCGCCAATAAATATTATATACGCGAGCGCGTTCGGCAGCAGGACGACAAGGCAGAACAGCAGCTGCATTAAGTAAAGACCGGACATCCGAGTTAAAATCAGCAGCCACGGCTTTATCGGCAGGGAGAGCAGCAGCTCGTTGTCGCGCGCGTCGTAAAGCTGCGCCTTTGCAGCGAATACCGAGCCGAACACGCCGAACGAGAACGCGAGTATCCCGCCGAAGATGAAATAGAGACGCTCATATCCGGCTGTGCAGAGCGGCTCGCAGAGCTTCAGCATCATCGCGAACAGTGAGCAGCCCGCGCCAATGAATATCAATGTGACAATCAGCAGCGCGCCGGATATACTGACGCGCGATCCCTTTTTACCGTTTCGGTTTATCGTCATCACCGCCGCGTATTCGAGCAGCTGCTTTTTCATAAGCGTTGTGAATATTTTACTTTGTCTCATAATTATGACCATGACTTTGCGTTAGCAAAGTCTACTTTGCTAACGCAAAGTATCCTTTCCTATGTCGATGTTTTGTGATGGTTTGCGAAGCAGAATTGAAGTCTGCGACTTCACGAAGTCGCAGACCGCAAAGTCGCAAAACTCGTGTCTATAAATTATTATAAAATTCACTCCTGTCAGCCGCGGTCGGCTTCGAGCTCGAGGAATACCGATTCGAGCGACTCGTCGCCGCGGACGACATCGGTATCCCCATAACGGATTAGCCTTCCGCCTTTGATTATCGCAATCGAGTCGCAGAGCTTTTCGGCCACCTCGAGGACGTGTGTCGAGAAGAAAATAGCGCCGCCGTCATTGCAGAACTCGCGCATAAGCTCTTTCAATGTGAACGATGCGGTAGGGTCGAGACCGACGAACGGTTCGTCCATAATTATCAGCGACGGTGAGTGCATCCATGCCGAAACGACCGCGAGCTTCTGCTTCATACCGTGCGAATACGCGCCTATCGGACTTGACAGGTCGTCAAGGATACCGATTCGTCCGGCGAGCCGCTCGATTTTATTTTTGCGGGTATCGTTGTCCATACCGAAGATATCGGCGATGAAATTGAGATACTTTACACCCGTCATATAATCATACAGCTCGGGATTGTCGGGTATATACGCAGTCATTGACTTGGTCTTAAGCGGCTCGGCTTTGACCGAATGTCCGTCGATAGTTATCTCACCCGAGTCGAACGGCAGTATACCGCAGACCGCTTTGATAGTAGTGGTCTTTCCGGCTCCGTTGTGACCGATGAAGCCGCAGACCTCGCCTTTATTAATATGCAGCGAAAGGTCGTCGACCGCTTTTTTCTCGCCATAGCTTTTTGTCAGATGTTCGATTTTCAGCATTGCAGTATCCCCAGCCTGTCTATTTTATTTGTTTATGGGAGATATGCTCATTTGACAGGCTGATACGGTTATAACCGTATTTCCTTTCAGTTGTATTTTCTTGGTACAATTATGATATCATAATAATATCATTTTGTCAATAGGATTGAAGTAATTTTTCTGAAAAAAATAGACCGCGGCGACACGCGGTCTATTTTTGCAGTATTCGGTTCTTCTCACATATTTTGGACAGAACGTCGTCTAAACTGAAACTGTCAGCTGTTGATAACCTCGTATTGATGCGCGGTCAGATACTTTTTAAGCTCGTCGCGGTCGACATATACGCTGTCCCTCTCGACATAATCTCCGCCCTCGGAACACCACGTGTAGTTGATCTTCTGCTCCGAGCAGAATACATTTTTAGTCATGACGACCGACGGTGGAATATGAGGTTCGCGGTTCTCCTTGTAATATTTGTCGAGCTTCGCGAGCTCGGGGTATTTCGTGATATACGGCGGGTCGGTCGCCTTTATACCCTTGCCGCAGATGTTGTAGAAGCGGTCGTAAAGCGTATTGATTATCATGTTGCGCCATACCTTGTGGTCGCTCTGACCGCGGCCGTCGATCTCGATAGACGGCGTGCAGTCTACGAACACGTTGCCCTCGACTACAAAGTCCACACCGCCGCCCAGGAATACCGCGCGCTGCACCTTGTAGAATACATTGCCTCGCATAACAGTGCCTGACAGGCAGTCGTCGTTGTATATACCCATTGTACCCATACCGACGCCGCTGCCGACGTGATGCACGAAGTTGCCCTCGACGACATTGCCGCGCATCGTGTAGTCGCGGCCGCCGTAGATCGCGCCGGCGTCTCCGGTCTCGGTCACGACGCGGCAGACCTCGTTGTCGGCGATAGTGATGTCGTTTCCTCCGAAGAGTATCGCCGAGTGCGGGCAGTCGTGTATGTAGTTCCGCCTTGCCGAAAGACCAACGCCGTACAGCTTTACCGGCGGCTCGTAGCAGCGGTCCCAGCGCGCGACCGAGTAGATCTCGCAGTCCTCGACTGTGCATCCGGCGCTCTCGAGCGTCTCGCGGCTGCCACACCAGAACGCGATTCCGCCGTCGCCGGTGTTATGGATTTTGCAGTCGATGACAAGGACATTCTTCGAATTGTCGACGACGATTCCACGGTTGCCGACATTGCGAATCTCGCATCCGGATATGCGGATGTTCTCGCAGTTGTTGACAGTTATCGCGTTGCCGCGGAAGCCCTCGATTATAAAGCCGTCAATTGTGATATCCTTAGCTCCGTCCAGCTCGAATGCCGGTCGGTCGCACATCGAGAGCAGAATCTCCGCGCTGTCGATGTCAACGCCATCGAACGGCTTGAAGTAGAGCTTGCCGGCGTCGAAATCGATACAGTAGTCGCCCGGCTCGGTGACTTCCTCAATTATATTGAAGAAATAGAAGCGCTGACCCTTGATGAAGCTGTACTGACCGTACGGCTCGGCGTTCATTACGAAGCCGCGCTCGGTGTCGAGCGTCTCGACTCTTTCGCGCGACGGGGACCAGTCCCACGCCCAGTAGCCGTGAGTCCAGATCTGCTGACCCTTTTTCCAGCTCTTCGGGTGCTCGTCCTCGTAGTAGAAGCCGCCGGTCAGCTTGCCGACCTTGCTGTCCCACTCGTTCGACTCGGGCTCGCCGAAGTCGGTAATTCTTATAAAGCTGCCGGCTTTCGGATACTGCGAGACATTCATCGGGCGAGAGTTTATGTAGAGCTCGCTGTGCGACGGGCGAATATTGCGTCCGAAGCCGCGCGACACGAACCCCGCCGGCTCGATGCCTGCCGCCTTGAGATCGCAGACATATACACCGTTCTCGCAGGTGTCCGGCTTCAGGCGAACCGCTCCGACAAGCCTCGCTCCCGGCTCGGCCTCGACGACGCTGCCGTCGCAAAGCTTTATCGGCTCAGTTATGAAATGTATTCCGCTCTTGGTGATTTCGCTTATGTTCATAATGCTACCCTCGCTTTTGCCGGACCTTGCCCATGCAAAAGCTCCCTTTCTCCATCTGGGTTTTGTCTGTTCAATCATCCGGACTGATATATCCGATGATTTCTGCCGTCACAATACGGCGCCGCGGTCGTATACTTTATCCGCTGTATAAAATGTACCACATATACATTGAAATGTCAAGAGCTTTTTTACAATTATTGACGCAATTTCAGTCTGATTTCATGTTGTTTTTTTAGCACTTTCAGCGGAGATGACCTATCTGACACGTCGTGTGACTGGTGTTCCAGCGACATACCTCACAGCCGGAGCAATCGACCGTACACAATATGCTTTGTTTTGGAAATCCGAATACGAGGCAATGACATGTGCGTGACAAATATTAATCAGCTGCACAAACGAGCATGCAAGCAAGCGGATCTATTAATCAATCATTTACAAAATAATATGTATTTACTAATAATATGATGATACAATGTCTATAAACCATAGTTTTCCGCTTCATAACAAATTATAAAATGAAAGGGTATGAAAATTCATACAGAGTAAATCGTTATGCTGACAAAAATCACCTCAAGCGCGATATCGCTTGGTCTGCTCGCCACTGTACTTGTCTCCTGCGGCAATGACAGTCTGACTGATGAAACCTCTGATATCACCTCGGTTGATACGACTACGGTCGATACCGACCGGCTCGACAGCCTCGGCGAAAAAGATTTTGACGGCGCGGTCTTTACGATTCTCGACTCGAACGAACACCCGGATATGTATATCAACATCCCCGACGAGGAGCGTAGCGGCGAGATAATCAACGACGCGCTGTTTGAACGCGACATCGCGATTTCTGAGCGTTACAATCTGCAAATCGAATACGTGCAGCGCACCAACGCTTCATCAGGACTGTCGGTGATGAAAGCCGCGGTCATGGCCGGCGATAACGACTGCGACCTCATCATATCGTCGATACTCGGCGGAGCGCTGCAAACAATCGCGACCGAGGGGATTTTATACAATCTGAACGAGCTGCCGTATCTGCGGCTCGGTGAGGCTTGGTGGAGCCGGCTCATGTATGAAAATCTGCAGCTTGATGACCATATGTATTTCACTACGGGCGACCTCGCGCCGTCGATGTATCAGATTCCCGCCTGCTCCTACATCAACCGCGATATGCTCTCGGAATATCAGCTCGACGTCGATGTATACGAGCTCGTCAAGCAGGGAGAATGGACGTTTGACACGGTCATGACGCTGACCCGCGATATAGCGGTTGATGTGGACGGCAATGGCAGCATGAGTGTCGACAACGATATTTTCGGTGTGATACATCAGAACGGCGACATACAGCTGAACGCGATACTCTGCGGCGCGGGGCTGTCGGCAGTCCGGCTTGACAATGGAAAACTCGAGCTTTCGATACTTGACGAGCATAATATCGACATAGTTGAAAAGCTGAAGCAATTCTGCGTCAAGGCTCAGTATGTCGAGCAAAACGACATCATCAACCGCGCGTTTGAGGAAAACCGCGCGCTTGTCGCGTTCCATTTTCTCGAGAGCGCGACTGTACATCTGCGCGATATGGAGGGCGACTACTCGATACTACCGATGCCGAAATACGACGAGTCGCAGGACGGCTACCGCTCGCTCTGCAACGCGTGGACCGGAGCATATATCAGCGTGCCAACTAACTGCGACCCCGAATTTTCTGGCTTTGTCACCGAGGCGCTCGGAATATACTCATACGAGCACATCCGCCCGCTCAACTACGACTTGGTCTACAAGCAAAAAGGAGCGCGCGACGAACAGAGTGCCGAGATGCTCGACATCATTTTCGACTGCCTTTATCTTGATTTTAATGTGATATACAATTTCGGCTCGCTCTACACCGACTTGCGGACAATCGTCATGGACGGCGCGCCCTTTGCGTCTACCGTCGAGTCTCACCTTGACGCCGCGCAGCAGGCAATCGACGACTTCTCTGAGCTCTGGGGTTGACTATAGCTTAAAATGTAGGTTGTAATTATATCGGCTGTTATATTAAAATATCAACCGCTATCACATTGGTATATCAACTATTCTGTATTGAAAACCATCCCCAATTAAAAAGCCGCGCTCGGTCATACCGAAGCGCGGCTTTCATATTCTGTCAACAGACCGATTGCTCACACAAAATCAAACCGCACCCGCTTGTCACCGCGCAGTCCTCCCTCAAACACCAGCTTCTCGTTCGGCGAAATTGCCGCCGTCCAGCTTGTGTCGCCGACAGTCAGCGTGATGTCGCGCGGCTCGCATTCCATGCCGTACAGCGACTTCGGCATACAGTCTGTATCGGTTACAATACGCACGCCGCAGTCGACCGAGAATTTCTCGACGCCGTCCATGTATACCCGCGCGCGTCCGCCCGAGCGAACCAGCCGATAGCTGTGACCGAACAGCTTCTGCTCGTAGTCAGAGTCGAAGTCCTCGGCAGAGCAGGAGAATATCAGCTCTCCGCAGACAAAATCGACGCCGTACAGATAGGTCATATATTCGAGCGCGGACAGTATCGTCGGACCGTAGCCGTCCTGCCCCGGCGCGGCTTCACCGGTCATCGGGTTGTACTGCTGTACGTACCTGTCGCACTTTCCAAGATTGTCGAGCCACTTTCTGCCGATGATCGTCGCCTCGGCGTGGTGACCGTATTCGAGCAGCGCGTCGAGCGAGCGCTGCACCGACAAGCCCTCGACCGGTCCCGACCACGAGTTGTCGAGCGCGTCGCCGCTCATGTATTCGCGCACCTTCGCGGCGACCTCGGGAGTGAAGTTGTTGTATTCATCGTTGACATAGAACAGCGGGTCGTTCGCGGCGAGGTTGGGCAGCGGCAGCGGCGTGAAGAACTCGTCGCGGCAAAGCAGGTGACATCTGATGAAATCGTCCGCCATGTCCTGATAGAACAGCCCGTGATACATACATTTCAGATTCTCGAGCGTCAGCGTGTACAGCATCTCATTGTCACAGTCGCGGTCATACACCGCCTTCTTCTCGTCGTCCCAGAGGTATTCGCGCACCTTTTGGCGTATTTTTTCGGCTTCACCGCGCCAGAAATCACCCTCGCCGTTTCCGAGTATGTCCGAAATAATCGCGAGCGTACGGCGGTGCGAATAGGAATACGCCATGTATTCGGCCGACTCAAACGGCAGGCGTCCGCGACCGACCGGAGCCGTCTCGCCGCACCACGCGCCGTATTTGGTCGAATATATCTCGTTCGCGAGCAGGCGTGTGTTGTTGTCGTCGCCGGTATCCCACGTACACCAGGTCTCGAGACAGCCGTCTCCGTCGCTGTCGCGGTACTTCCAGAGATACGCGTCGAAGTCGCGCAGCGCTTCGTATAAGTGCCGCAGATACCGCTTGTCCTCGCCGATGAAATAGTACATACGCAGCGCCGATTTCGTGAAGAAGTCGCCCTGCATCCAGTCCTGATGCACACACATTCCCTGATAGGGCTCGCGATAGGAAATCATGCCCGGCATACGCCCGTCGCGCCGCTGATACTGCATGAATATGAGCTGATTATTAAGCGCTATCTCCATGTCGCGCGTCGCGTACATCTCGCCGCCCATGGGCTGCGTTTCGAGCCAGACGCCGTCGTATTTCGCGCCCTCCTGCATGACCCTGCGGTCGCCGAAAACTCTGATGTTCTCCTTCGCGAGCGCGCAGCAGCGGTCGTATACCCGCGCCCGCACTGCATTCGCGCAGCTAAAGCTGACGCCCGTCTCGGTTATGTTGTAATCTTTTGCGAGATATCCCTCGGACATAATGTTTCTCCTCATTAATAATATTTGTTGTTTTGCTTAACGGCACATTACTTACAGTTGACCATAGCTATTATTGAATTGCCGCGCGATCATACGCTGCCTGTATTCGGTCGGCGATATGCCGCACTCGGTCTTGAAAAAGCTCGAGAAATGATAGATGCTTTGAAAGCCCACCATTCCCGCTATCCCGCCGACCGTATAGCTGCCGCTCAGCAGCTCCTTCGCGCGCTTAATACGCAGCTCGGCGATATAACGCTTCGGCGACCTGCCGTATACCTCGGCAAAATTGCGGCAGAGCGCGCGTTCGCTGACGCCGATGAGGACTGACAGCTGTGCGACCTTAAGCTCGGGCGACGAATAATTCTCATGTATATACTCTATCACCGGGTCGAGCTGTCCGCGACGGCGCAGAGGCGCTAACTGGTGGTCGCGGCGCCGGCAGAGCTCCGCCATTATTCGGTAAGCGAGCGATATACATTCGAGCCGATAGTATTCGTCGTCTCGGTGACGCCGCCAGATCCGCTCGGCTTCGATGAACAGATGCTTGATTTCGGCACAGTTTTCCTGTATTATGTATCCGTCCTGATTGTGACCGAAAAAGTTGATTACATAGCAGCTGATACCCTCTCCGGTCACCTCGACGCGGTATTTCTCGCCGCGCCGGAAATAGACTACGCAATCAGGCAAAATTTCATAACGGCGGCCGTCGATATATATAAGCTCCGAGCTGCCGCAGAAATATATCAGTCCGTCTGTCTCGCGCGATAGCTTGTCAAGCGGGTACGCGCTGCCGTCGTTTATATACAGCTCTACCAAAACAAGCTCGTCGATGATCAAATCGTTGATTGCGCCCACCTCCCGCGGCAATACCGCGATGGCGACACTGCCGATATCGATATTATACACTATGGTTATGAAAAAATCAACCGCTTCGACGAAATTTCAGTTCCGAAATTTACAAATAGTGCTGATTTTTATATGTACATTCTGGGATAAATATGCTATACTAAGGTTTATAAATCTTGAGTTTATCGGGGTGAATATGATGATTTCCAATACACTTTTATGCGATATTGAATATATTAAGGGCAAATACCACAAAACCGACGAGCCGTTCAACTCATTCCGCCGCATGAACTACCACGGGTGGGAATGCGACAGCTCAACCGGTCTCGACGACGCCGAAATGTCGTCCGCTCTGGGCGAATATGTCGACAGTCTCAATGACACAAGCCACGCGGTCATCAAGGCGAAGGCGTTCGCGTTCGTGCTCGACCATATGCGGATTTCGATAAATCCACACGACTACTTCCCCGTCCTCTATAACTGGAACCGACCGCTGAACAAATACACAGTCAACCGCTGGCTCTCCGAGTCAGAGCTGTCCTCCGAATCGCGCGCCTTCCGCGACGAGTATACCGCGACCGGCGAGCTCACCTGCTGGCTCGATTACGACCACTCGGTTCCCGACTGGGACGCGCTTTATCGGCTCGGATTTGTTGGAATCCGCGAACGCGCGCGCGAATACCGACGTCGACGCGAGAGACGTTCCTATCCGCTTACGCCGTCCGAGCGCGCGTATTTTGACTCTATCGAAATCGAATACTCGGCGATACTGCGGCTTATACGCAGACTCCGCGAGCTTGCCGAGACATCCGAATCCGACAAAGCGCCGACGATATCCGCCTGCCTTGCGCGGCTCGAGGTCGGCGCGCCGACTACATTGTACGAGCGGCTGATGCTTATCTACTTCTATTTCATGCTGTCCGAGAGTATCGACTCGTATCAGGTTCGTTCGCTCGGCAGCGGACTCGACCACGACCTCGCCGAGCCGTTCGCGAATGACCTTTCGTCAGGGCGTTTCAATGAGAATCAGCTTGACGACTTCATCGGTTATTTCCTCATGCAGTTCTCGGCAATCGGCAACTACTGGGGACAGCCGCTCTACCTCGGCGGTACGAATCTCGACGGCAGCTGCCGCATGAATGACATGACCCTGCGCATACTCGACATATACGACAAACTCGGTATCTACAACCCGAAAATACAGATTAAATATTCGCCGGACACCCCCGACAAATATCTCGAAAAGGTGCTCGACATGATTCGCCGCGGACATTCAAGCTTCGTCTTTGTCTGCGACGACAACATAATCGAAAGCTTCAAGTCGCGCGGCGTCAGCTTCGAGCGGGCGCACGACTACGACGTCAAGGGCTGCTACGAGTTCGCGCTGCGCGCAGGTGAGTTCTCAGCCTCGCCGATTTATATAAATCTGCTCGCGCCAATACTTCGCGCGCTCGACGACTGCTCGGACGGCGACAGCTTCGAGACTTTGCTTTGCAAATACTTCGACCGGCTCGGCGACCTCTTCGAACGAAGCATAAAGCTCGGCAATGAAATGGAGCTGCGTCTCGGCGAAGTAAATCCCGCGCCGATGCTGTCTGCGACTATAACTCACAGCCTTGAGACCGCGCGCGACGCCTACTTCGACGGCGCGGAGCTGAACACGACCGCGTTTGTCGTAGGAGCGCTCGGCTCGGCTGTGGACGCGCTCGCCGCGATAAAGACGCTCGTCTATGACGACAAGCTCGTCACGCTCGAGCGGCTGAAGCAGGTGCTCGCCGAGAACTGGTCGGATGAGCGGCTGCGCGAGACCGCGCTCAATACAAAGCACAAATACGGCTGTCACGACGAGCTTTGCGACAAGCTCGCGTCGCGGATATCCGACCTTGTCGCGTCCTATCAGGGCCGCCCGAATTCGCGCGGCGGCTGCTACAAGGTGACAATCCACTCGGCCAGGCAGTATATCGAGCAGGGCAAAAGGATACCGGCTACGCCCGACGGCCGCCGTGCGGGCGACGAGACCAGTAAAAACGGCTCGCCGACTCAGGGAATGGACAGACAGGGCGTGACCGCGCTGATACATTCTTCGTTCGCGCTCAAACCATCGCGCTTCACCGAGGGCTTCGGCTTTGATGTGATGCTGCACGAGACCGCCGTCAAGGGCGACGACGGGCTCGCCGCGATGCTCGGACTGCTCCGCGCCTACGACGCGGGCGGCGGTTCGACGATACAGTTCAACGTGTTCGACGCGTCGACACTACGCGACGCGCAGGCCAACCCCGAGAAGTATTCGAGCCTGCAGGTGCGCGTCTGCGGCTGGAATGTGCTGTGGAACGATATGTGCAAGGCCGAGCAGGATAAATTCATCGAACGCGCCGAGAATTTGCAGGGCTGAGATGAGAGGAGTCAATTTTATGCAGAATGATTTCCATTCCACGACCGGCATCGTCACCGACTTCAAGCGCTTCGCGGTTCACGACGGCGACGGCATACGCACGACCGTCTTTCTGAAGGGCTGTCCATTAAGATGCGTCTGGTGCCACAATCCCGAGAGCATCTCCCCGAAGCCCGAGCTGGCGTTCTATTCGGAAAAATGCACCGGCTGCGGCGAGTGTACGCGGGTTTGTCCGAACGGTGCGCATATATTTGAAGCCGGCGATACGCCCGATTCGTATATACACAGACTCGACCGCACGAAGTGCGCCGCCTGCGGAAAATGCGCCGAGGTCTGCGTATCCGGCGCGCTGAAGCTCTGCGGTCGGCGCATGAGCGTCGACGAGGTCATGAAAATCGTCGCAGAGGACCGGATATTCTACGAGACGAGCAATGGCGGCATGACTCTTTCGGGCGGCGAGCCGACCTTGCAGCCCGAATTCGCGCTCGCGCTGCTGCGAGCGGCAAAGGCGGACGGCATTTCAACCGCGCTCGACACCTGCGGCTACACGAAGCGCGAGGTCTACGAGTCGCTGCTGCCCTACACCGACATATTTCTGTACGACATCAAGCACATAACCGACGAGGGACACATTCGCTGCACGGGTCGAGCGAACCGGCTGATACTCGAAAATCTGCGCTTCCTGTCCGACGCCGGCGCGAAAATCGAGATACGGATCCCGCTCGTGCCCGGCTATAACGACGACGCGGAGACGCTCGACGGCATCGGCCGGCTACTTTCGACAGTCAATATCACAAAGGCGAAGCTGCTGCCCTACCACTCCTACGCGCGCTCGAAGTATCTGTCGCTCGGCATCCCCGACACTCTGCCAGACGTCGAGCGTCCGAGCAGCGAAAGACTCGACGCCGCCGCCAAGCTGCTTCGAGGGTATGGAGCAAACGTCGATATCGGTTAAGCAAATCAAATAGGCGATTGTAAAAGTCGAAAAAACAATAAAGTTCGTACGCATTAAGCCGCTGCTCGGGGAAGGGGACCCGAGTAAAGCGGCGCGCCTCTGTTGCTATAGCGATATTGCACAATTTTAGTCTTGGCGCACATACGTAAAGCGGCATTTACGCCCAATTGTTAAAGTTTTCGCGGTGGGGGTCTGGGGGAGGTGCCTTTTTCAAAAGGCACCTCCCCCAGAGAAAGCGAACAAGTTTGCACATTTACAATCGGCTAAAGCAAATCAAAACAAAGGAGAATATAAATAATGCCACAGTTATCCCGCCGCGCAATGTTGTCCTGCCTGTGCCTTTGCCTATTGTCCGGCACAATTTCTTGCGCAAATGACGCTGTCTCGGTTGAGACTACGCAAACATCGACCGAATCGACCGAAACTACCGCGGCCGAGGAGACGCTGTTCGTTTCAGACGATCTGCCGGACGACCTCGACCTCGGTGGTAAAGAGATAAAAATTTTCATCGGCGACTACAACAACGCCTATATCGCTGATATGTACAGCGAAGAAGTCACCGGAAACCGACTGTCCGACGCGGTGTACAATACAATTGCCAACGTCAGCGAACGGCTGAACGTTCGGCTTGTATACAGCTGGGAGACCTACTCATGGGAAGAGATGGCGTCGTTCCAAAATAAAGTCACATCTGGTATACTCGCTGGCGACAATCAAGCCGACCTGATATTTGACGTGATGAATTACACATCGCAGATGCTCGAGGGCGATTATTTCCTGAACCTCGCCGACAACAAATACATCAACCTCGACAAGCCCTGGTACAACCAGACTGTCCGGGAGAATATGCCGACCGACTATATTCACTTCATGTCGGGTGAATTTTCGCTCGCGAACATCAAGAATGTGTTCGCCGTCTATTACAACGCCGACCTGTATGAAACGCTCGGTTTTACTGACGACCTATACTCGCTTGTCGACTCTGGCGAGTGGACGCTCGGCAAGCTCGAGGAGCTGATACGCGGCGGCTACTCCGATCTCAACGGCGACACCATCGCCGATCCGGGCGACAGGTACGGACTGACCTTCGGCGACAACAACAAATACATCGGCTTTCTCAAGGCGTTCGGTATGGACATCTTCAAAAAGACCGAAACCGGCTACGAGTTCGCTTATGACAACGAGCGTGCGCTCGATGTCGTTGACCGGCTATGTCGGCTGATAAACGAAAACGAGAATGTGCTCGCCGGCAAACACAACTCTGACAATCCCGAATACATGATATCGACCGGAGGCGGCAACTACGCGAACCGGGCTTTCGTCGAGGGACGGTCGCTGTTCACAATGGGTCTTATCGCCGACGCGTCGGTGATAGTGCCCGAAATCGACTTTGACTGGGGACTCCTGCCATATCCGAAGTGGGACGAGACCCAGACCGAATACGCGAATATGCTCCAGCGCAACTGTTATGTTATGATGCCGGCGACCGTGTCTGACCCGGACGCCGCCGGAGCCGTGCTCGAGGCTCTGTCGAGCGAGTCCTACCGTTCGCTCGTGCCCGAATACTGCGAGGTCACATTAAAAACCCGCTACTCGCCTGACGACAATGTCAGCCGTATGTTTGATTTAATAATCGGCAGTATCGTATACGACCCGGGCGAAATCTACGCTAATCTGCTCGGCTCGCCGTCGGCTACAATCAAGACCGCGTTAGACAACAACGACCCGAACTGGGCGTCGCGCATTGCAAAGGACAAAAACAGCCTTATTGCAAAGATGTCGTCGATTGTTGAATGACAGTCAATTGTTGACTGACATATATTTAGAATATGTAAAATCACTGTAAAGCAGTCATTTTTACTTGACAGCGCGAATAGGATTTGATATAATAGTAGAGATATGATCCGTGAGGGAGTAGTAACCGCGCCGTATCCGCGGCGCGCGGTAAGTCAACATACTGACATTTCGTCTGGCTTGCTATAAGGCGGGAATAACCGCGATGACCGCGAATTGACCGCGGTCGCGCCGCTTGAGGATTCCGCCTTGATTACGAGACTCATGTATTGGCGTTTGCTGTACATGTGTCCCTATATTCGGCTCGGTACGGCGCCGCCGTATCGGGTCGATTTATTTTTAAGGGGTCGGATTATGGACTTTAATTTTATCTTCTTTTTCAACAGCCTGCTGCTCGGGGCAGGACTGGCTATGGACGCGTTTTCGGTCTCGCTCGCGAACGGTCTCGGCGACCCGAGGATGAAGGGCGCGAAGATGTGCGGCATCGCCGGAACCTTCGCGGTGTTTCAGGCGGCAATGCCGATGCTCGGCTGGATCTGTGTTCATACGGTAGTCAAATATTTCGAGTCGTTCGGCAATCTGATACCTTGGATCGCGCTTGTGCTGCTCTGCTATATCGGCGGAAAAATGCTGATAGAGGGCATACGCAGCCGCGGTGAGGAAGCCTGCGCCGTCAAAATGACCTTCACGACACTGCTCGTGCAGGGAATCGCGACGTCTATCGACGCGCTGTCAGTAGGCTTCACAATCTCCGACTACGGACTCGTAATGGCGTTAGTCTGCGCGCTGATAATCGCGGTAGTTACATTTATCATCTGTATGACCGGACTATGTCTTGGCAAGGTGTTCGGAACGCGTCTCGCCGGAAAAGCCGGAATCCTCGGCGGCGTGATACTGATAATAATCGGCCTCGAGATATTTATTAAGGGCGTGTTCTTTTCTTAAGGCTGATTCTAAAAACACATTAAAATCCGCGAGAAAAGATGAACCGATGCCATTGGTATTGATTCGGCTTTTCCCTCATATCGTATTTTTAGAGGTTACCTTAATTAATACGCGGCTCTGCTTGCATTTCTATTTGCAAGCACACCTGCCGAGTCTGTACTCACATATATGTCCGTGTATACGCCCGCGCGGTCTCGCGGTAGACTTTCATTATGCTTTTGAGTATCTCCTCGTGCCCGAAATCGTCATGATAGACGAGATTCGTCTCGCGCACCATGCTTAGATTTTCAATCGGCAGAGCGGTCAGCTTTCCCTTGCTAAGCTCATCCATGCACGCGCTACGCGCAAGTATGGACACCCCGAGATTTTTGCGTATCAGGTCTTTAATTGCAGCGACACTGTCAACCTCGAGTAAAATGTCGAAATCAGCCGTCGACTCGCCGATGCCGTCAAGCTGCGACTCAAACAATATCCGCGTCGCCGAGGTCGGCAGGCGCAGTATCATCTTCTGCTTTTTCAGCTCGCCCAGCGTGACCATCTCACGCGACGCGAGCTGATTTTCATTTGACATCACGCAGACGAGATAATCGGTGTCGAGCAGCAGTGAACGCAGCTCGCGACCGACCGGCTTTCCGTCGGTTATCGCGAGATCAAGCTCGTAATTTTCGAGCATAGCATAAAGATTATTTATGGTGTCAGTAATAATCTTTATCGTCATATGCTCTACGCTCTGACTGTAGCGCGCCAACACCTCGGTCATCAGATTTGACTCGGCGGTGTGCGTTATCCCTACCCTCAGTCGGGTCAGACAGTGCGTCTTGTCGGAAAGCTCGCTGTATATTCGCTCGCAGATCGCGTTCATCCGACGGGCTCCTCGCAGTACAATTTCGCCCTCGGGCGTTAAAATAAGCTCATTTTTATTTCTCGCGAATATCTTTACTCCGAGCTCCTCCTCGAGCAGTCTTATATGATGGCTGACCGCCGGCTGGGTCAGCGACAGCAGCTTAGCGGCCGATGTGAAGCTTTTTTGCTCCGCGGTACAGATCAAGGTTTTCAATTTTGGGTCGAGCATAAGCGCCTCCATAAAAATTCGTTATGATATATTAGAAAAATATAATTTGACATTATGCTTCTTATAGTATATCATATATAAATAGGCTTTACAAGAGTTATACACGATTTTTACAATAATTTCGATTTTCAATCATATCTCGCGGCAATTATAAGGAATCCGACATTCAAATCTAACCGCGAACAAAATGGAGGCGCATATTATGCCGGAGGTTTTCCGGGAATTTATAAATAATCTACCAACCGCGGCGTCGGTGATAATTTCGGTCGCGTTAATGCTGTTCGGAGGGTTCGCCGTGACCCGACTGACCAAGCTCGCCAAATTGCCGAACGTGACCGCGTATATCGTCACGGGAATTCTGCTCGGACCGTATTGTCTCGGGCTGATACCGCAGACGGTGATCGACGGCATGGACTTTATATCCGACATCGCGCTCGCGTTCATCGCGTTCGGGGTGGGTGAATTCTTCAGGCTCGACACGCTTAAAAAAAGCGGCGCGAAAGTGGTGATAATAACTCTCCTCGAAGCCTGCGTCGCGTCGCTGCTGGTGTTCTCTGTCTGCTGCTATGTCTTGAGACTCGACTTTGCGTTTTCGGCGGTATTGGCGTCGCTCGCGGCGGCGACCGCTCCCGCCTCGACTATGATGACTATCCGTCAGACCGGAGCGAAAGGCGAGTTCGTCGACACGCTCCTACAGGTAATAGCGTTCGACGACGTTGTAGGGCTGGTCGCATACAGCGTCTCGATTTCGATTGCGTTGACCGCGACTGCCAATGGCAGCTTTGAATTGTCGGTTGTAATTTTGCCCATTGTCAAGAATATCGTCGCACTGCTGCTCGGCGGACTGTTCGGAGTCCTTTTGAAGCTGCTGATACCGCAGAAGCGCTCGACCGACAACCGACTGATTATTTCGGTCA
This sequence comes from Candidatus Flemingiibacterium merdigallinarum, assembly GCA_904386005.1. Classification (GTDB taxonomy): domain Bacteria; phylum Bacillota; class Clostridia; order Oscillospirales; family CAG-272; genus Flemingiibacterium; species Flemingiibacterium merdigallinarum. The sequence continues at coordinate 37,672 of CAJFKR010000028.1, read as the reverse complement.
GTCTGATATTCGCGTTCTGCGGAGTCTGCACGGTCCTTGACGTGTCGCCGCTGCTCGGCTGCATGACCATCGGCACGGTATACATTAATTTGACCGACGACGAAAAGCTGTTCTTGCAGCTCAATTACTTCACACCTCCGATACTTCTGCTGTTCTTTGTCAAAAGCGGGCTCGGCTTCAAGCTCGACAGCCTGTTTTCAAGCGCGGGAACGCTTGGCTCGGTACCGCTCTGGACGGTCGGCGTCGTGTATTTCATAGTGCGCATAATCGGTAAATACATAGGCTCGTTTGTCGGCGGAATAGTCACACGAAGCAAAAAAGAGATAAGCCGTTACCTCGGACTCGCGCTGATACCGCAGGCCGGAGTCGCTATAGGGCTCGCCGCGCTCGGCGCGCGGACGCTCGGCGGTGAATCCGGAGAAGCGCTCGAGACAATAATACTCGCGTCAAGCGTGCTGTATGAGCTGATAGGTCCGGTCTCGGCGAAGCTGTCGCTGTCCTTGTCTAAATCCTATTCGGATAAGCTCGAGGATATCGCGCCGCTTGATCCCACAACCGAGCATAAGTTAAGCGAGGTAGAGCTGTTGATTGAGCGAATCCACGCGATACAAGCGGAACTGCCGGCACATCAGAACGAGAGTCCGGCAGAAGCCGCGTTTACCGAAGCGGCGGAGCAGCAGCTTGAGGCTATGAGCCATCCGCGCCGTCACGGCATGATGAGGCGAATTTAACAGGCAATATAAGAAATCATATTGAATACAGTGATTAAAGATATCCTGCGGAGAGCTTTGATTCGCCGTTCCTCGCAGCTAAATCCCATCTCCGTTAAGCTGAACTCGCAAATAACCACTCAAACTGAAAATACAAAAAAGGAATGATACATATGACAGACCCAATCGCTTCACTGCTCGGCAGCTGGTCGCTTGAAATCAACCTCGCCTCCATATTGCTGCGGCTCATCTCGGCGGTGGTATTCGCCGCGGTCATAGGCTGTGAGCGCGCGGCGAAACGCCACGCCGCCGGACTCCGCACCTTCATGCTCGTGTCGCTCGCGGCGACCGTAGCGTCGATAACTGATGTATATATGTCCGAGAGCATCGACTCGACCTTCCCGCTGATTTCAGCCGCGGTCGTAATCGGCATGGCGATTATCAGCTCAAACACGATTCTATACAGCTCGCGCAACCAAATCAAGGGGCTTACTACGTCGGTTGGATTATGGGCCTGCGGCATACTCGGCATCACGCTCGGAACCGGCTTCTACAGCGTGTCAGTCGTCGGATTCATACTGCTGCTCTGCTGCCTGTCCTGCTTCCCGGCATTTGAAACCTACTTAAAGAACCGCTCGAATCATTTCGAGGTACACCTCGAGCTTAAAAACAAGAATAACCTTCAGGATTTTACCGCGACCATACGCCGGCTCGGACTCAAAATCGACGACATCGAGGCAAATCCGGCCTATCTCAACTCGGGGCTAAGCGTATATTCGGTATCGATTACAATCAACAGCGCCCAGCTGAAAAAATACAAGACGCACAGCGAAATAATCGCCGCGCTCGCGACGCTTGAGTATGTCAACCACATCGAGGAGATGAATTAAAAATGACCGCGAATATATCGCGGTCAGAACGTGTTCTGTTAGAATGCGCCGAAAATACATAAAACTGTCATAAATAACGGCTTGCGACAGTAAAATCGGCTGCCGATATCAGGCAGCCGATTTGATTCCCGCTTTGTTCTATGACACCGTCTGCACGCACGTAAAACCGCCCGCATTCAGTTTTGTGTATCTAATCGCTTAATATCATCCCGCTTCGGACGCGCGGATGAATTCGTCCTGCTCGGCGCGCGATAGGTCGACAAAGAATACATTCCACCCGCAGAGCCGCACCTGCAGCGTCGAGTATTGTTCAGGATGCGCCTGCGCGTCGCGCAGAGTTTCGGGGCTGAATATGTTGAACTGTATCTCCGCGCCGCCGCCCTTCATGAAGGTCTTAACCAAACCGCGCATCGCGGTAAGACCGTCGTCGCCCTCGACCGCGGTCGGGTGCAGCACTAAATCGAGCACCGCTCCGTTTACAAGCTCGGTCGAATCAATAACGCACGCGCTCGTTATCATCGCCGTCACCCCGCCGCGGTCGCAGCCGTCCGACGCGCATAGATTCTTCGACAGCGGCTCACCGCTGTGCCGGCCATCCGCCGACGCCGCCGTCCTGCCGCCGTATTCGATCCGCCAGTCGATCGAGAACGCTCCGGCGCGGAAGCCGCCGCCGCGGCCATTCGGTCTGCCATTGAGCACTTTTGCGGTGGAATGAAGCAGCCCGGACGCGATTCGGTCGACCTCACTGTCTCCGCAGCCGTATTTCGGCATACGCTGACGGCAGATAAGCCGCAGCTTTTCGTGACCGCTCCAGTCAGCTTTCAGTATCTCCCGCAGCTCGGCGAGCGTCAGACGGCGCTCGTCGAACACCAAGCGCTTGATCGCGGCGAGCGAGTCTGCCGCCGTCGCCGTGCCGAATATGTTGACCGACGAGAAGTTGTAGCGCGCGCCGCCCTCGTATACATCCCTGCCGCTGTCAATGCAGCAGCTCATCGAACCGGACAGCAGCGGCGACGGGTTGACGTATTCGTACAGACTCTCGAGGGCGGTCGTCCTCTCGGCAGACCGCTCCGCGAACGCCGCCGCCTGACGCTTCACCTCGCAATAAAGCTCGTCGAAGCTGTCAAACTCGAGCCGGCACTCGGGACCGAGCCGCTCACCGGTCATAAGGTCACATCCGCCGTTAAGCGCGGTCTCGACCGCTTTCGCGAGCGAGACCCGACCGTTGCAGGTGCAGGAAACCTCGCGCCCCATCGACGACGGCTCGTAGCAGCCGATCATCACGTAATCAACCGCGTCCGCGTGCGTGTGACCGAGCCGTTCGAGACCGGATATCACCGCGTTGTCGTTACACAATACCAAACTGTTCGTGCCGCCGATTATCAGCTCGAGCGCCTTGTCGATGACCTCATTCGGCGTGTTGTCGCCGACCCGCAGCTGTATCTTCGGACTGGGAATGTCGAGACTGTGATAGACGTCGAGTATCAGTATGTCAAGCCGCGCAATCTCCGGGTCGGACGCGATGTCGCAGCCGCCGAGTGTGAGCGGGATGTTCGCCGGTATCGATTTGTCCCAGAAGCGGACGAGGAAGTATCTGAACAGCTCGCGTATATCCTCGTCCCGCTCGGCGCGGCAGTACCGGAGCAGCAGCTTGTCGAGCCGTCCGAGCGAGCGCACCGGCTCGCACTCCACGTGCGTTATCGTGCGGTACACGAGCGCGATTAATTGCATCGCCTCATACAGCGTGCGCGGCTCGCGCTCGGCGAGCGCCGCGAAGCAGTCGCGCATCCGATATGAGCCGAGCCGTCCGGCGAGAAGCGAAAACCGCTCGCAAAGCCGTATCAGCCCGCGATACGCCGTCTCGCAGCTCTGATAGAATACCATGGATTTCTCGATATCCTCTCGGCGCGGTGTATCCTGACTGTGTAGTTCGAATTGACTGTGCAGTCCGCTCTGATTATGCAGTTCGCTCTGACTGTGCAGTCCGTTCTGATTGTTCAGTCCATTCTGATTGTTCAGTTCACATTGACTGTGCAGTCCGTCCTGACAGTGCAGTCCGCCCTGATTATGCAGTCCGTTCTGACTGTGCAGTTCGCTCTGACTATGCAGTCCGCCCTGACTATTCAGTTTATCCTGAATAGTCAGTTTTTTCTGACATTGCAGCCTTGCCTCACCGAGCCGATCGGCACAGCCGCGCAGTCCGAGCGACAGCAGCGACTCCCAGTCGGGACAGGTGTGACCGAAATCGTCATAACCCGAATACGCGCCGCGCCGGTTGCCGATCGCGGTCTGTGACAACAGCTCGCCGAAGCGCTCGGAGTAGACAGCCGACCAGCCGCGCCTTACCTTCTCGATTATGCCGTTGTGGTCGATGCGGTCGGCGAACAGCGACGCGCACGACAGCTCGAGCCGGGCGTTCTCGAAGATATAGCAGAGCAGCTCGGCTTTGATCAGCGCGCGCGGCTTGTCGGACGCCGCGATACGCTCGCAGCCGCGTATAAGCTCCTCCGGAGCCATGCCGCTGTCCGGCTCAAATCGCAGGTTGTCGCGCCTGTTTTCAATTTCGGCGCGGTCAATTCTGAATCGATATTCACTCATCACCGCTCACCTCACATTCGTTCTTTGCACCAGATATAATTACCTTTAATCCCCGTCCCTGCAGCTTCGACTTGAACTCATCGAGCAGCTCGCGCGACGGCGGCTCAAAGCCGCGACCTCGGTATTTTATACCGAGCGACGCGTATTTCGCCTCGGCGTAGCCGTGATAGGGCAAAATCCGCACCACCTCGACCGATTTGAGCGGCGCGAGCAGCTCGGCTATAGCGTCAGCCTCGCCGGTGTTCACGCCGGATATCAGCGGTATGCGGATTTCGATCGGTATATTTTGGCTGTCGGCGTAACGCAGATTGTCGATTATCAGCTCGTTCGGCTGACCGGTGTATCTGCGGTGCAGCTCGCTGTCAGCCGCTTTGACGTCGTAGAGCAATTTGTCGGTATATGGCAATACGCTCGCCAACGCGTCGCGCGGCACACAGCCGCAGGTATCGAGCGCGGTGCTGACTCCCTCGTCATGCATTATTCTGAACAGCGCGGCGCAGAATTCGGGCTGCGTCAGTGGTTCTCCGCCCGAGAGCGTGACCCCTCCGCCCGATTCGTCGTAGAATCCGCGGTCGCAAAGCAGCTCATTCGCCGCGTCGGTCAGGCTCACCCGCCGACCATACATGGTCAGCGCGCCGCCGAGACACAGATCCGCGCAGCGTCCGCAGGCGGTGCAGAGACTTCGGTCATAGCTGTGAATGTGGTTATGATCAGAGGTATCGTCGGGGCTGTGCGGTCGATGAGCCGTGACTTCCCTGTCATCGCCGCCCTCTGTAAACCTGTGCGCGCCGGTCGGACAGACCGCGCACTCACCGCAGCCAATACATTTGTGCTCGAGATACGCGAGCTGAGGCTTCGGGCTGATACCCTCGGGATTGTGGCACCAAGCGCAGGCGAGCGGACAGCCCTTCAAAAACAGCGTCGTCCGAATGCCATCCCCGTCGTGGACGGCAAAATGCTTGTATTGCAGTATAGTTCCGTATATTTCCATCACTTCTCACTATCCTTGTAAAGAGCACATGAAGCAGCACGTAAACGTGGCTCGTTTTCGTGTCTGCTTGTAGCTTACGCTAATATTATATCATCCGAACGTGAGAATGTAAATCGGAAAATCGACCGGTGATTTAAGCTGTGCGAACATAGTTCGCGTTTAATCCGGACAGTCCTGCTTTTCGCGAAGCAGTAGACAGACACGCGGCAAAATCATGTAAAATCAAGCTCCGACCACAACGCGACCGCGAGCCCTTGATATTACCATTCCATTTCCACAGTGTGAATCCGCTCACTCGCGCGAGCTTGTAGATAAGGTCATACGCGAATTTCAGCTCGTCAACCGTACAGTGCTTCTGCACATAGTGCGTCGTGCAGCAAATCCAGCGTTTGCCGCGCAGCAACTTGAATACACGGCGGATTTCGCTTTCGAGCCGCTTGTAGTCGCCGAAGCCGAGCGTCGACTGAATGCAGACGCCGCCGAGAATCGCGAACTTGTCGCTGTATTTTTCGAGATATACGTCGTACGACATTCCCGCCGTCTCCTGCCAAGGATGTATCACATCGATGCCGATCTCGGCGAGCCGGTCGGTGACCGCGCTGACGCAGCCGTCCGAATGCAGGCTGCACAGACAGCCGCGCGAATGAACATGGTCGACCACCCGCTTGAAGTTCGGGTAAATCAGCTCGTCCCAGGTCGCCGGACTGAACATCAGGCTCTTCTGCGAGCCCCAGTCGTCCGAAATATGTATCATATCAAGTCCGAGGTCGATACAATTGTCGGCAAAGCGGATCGTCCAGTCGGCCTGACGACGGTACAGTATAGCCAGCTCGTCCGGATACATCGCCAGCCAGCAGAGCTGATCCTCGATTCCGAACACGCCGTTGAAATTCTCGAAAAAGCCGGGGGTCTGAACATAGCAGAAGCGGTCGCGCTTTTTGTGATGCGCGAGGGCGGCTTTGATATTTTCGTATTTTGACATATCGTCCGGATCCGAGAATATCGGCTGGTCGCAAATAAGGTCAGGCGTAAATTCGTCGCTCTCACGGCGAATTTTGTCGAGCAGCTCGCGATTGAACGGATCCGGTCCTCCGAATATGTGTGCGGCGTCGAACTCGTATTTGTCCTCAAAGGCTTCGACCGAGCCGTATGCCGCGGTCAGCTCCTCTGACAGATTGGCTGCGAGCCAACCGTATATAGGTGTGCGGTCAACCGCCTTTCCGGCGATGACGTCTTTTACTCGCTGTGTGCTATTCATATGACAGCAATCCTTTCGTCACTATGTGAATTTTATGCATTATTTACCGCAAATTTAACAGTTATGATGTTTTATATTACCATCACGGTGCTAATAGTCTACCAAAGATTGCAGGGTTTGTCAATACCAAAACCGAATATTTTTCCCGTCAGATAAAACAAAAACGACCCCGCGGAATTCGAGGGTCGTTTTGCGATATTGCATAATATCCGTGTCGCGCGGCAATCCACTTATCTTCGCGATATTGCCTGTGGTCATATTGCCTGTGGTCATATTGCCTGCGGTCTTTAGTCAACGCTCCTTGAGGTCAGCGTATACCTCCATTATCTCGGCTACGCGCTTCTGCTGTGCCGCTTCAATCGACGCCGCGTAGGACGCGACGTCAGTGCTCGGTGTGGACGCGTTGAACAGAGTCTCGAACATCTTGTTATACGGGCTTGCATAATTGCCGTACATATAAGTGAACGACAGGATCACGTTCTGATTGATGATATCGATCATGTCGGCGTCCTCGGTCTGATCGGCATATCTCACCTTGAGCGCCTGCTCAAAGTATGCCGGGAATACCTTACGGTAGCCCTCGGCGCTCAATGCCTCGATTATCAGTCCGGTCTCTTCAAGATGTCCGGACGCGGTGATCGGCACGACGCAGGGACGGTCAGTACAGCCGGCGTAGTATTCGGTCTGCGACTCATCATACTTCGGCATCGGGAGAATACCATAGATGAGGTCGGTCATGCTGTAGTTCTTGACCGCGGCGTTGAGCGACTCATAGGTAAACATAGCCCTGCCCTCGCCGAATATCTTTTTCGACGCGTCGCCGTCGGTCGCGATGAAGCCGCCGTCGCCGAAGAACAGATTGTAGAACTTGTTGGTCAAGGTCGAATACTTGTCAAGGTCGAACACATAGGTCAGGGTCGATTTGCCGTCGTCCTGATAGGGCTCGAGGTTGAACGGCTCGAGGACGCAGTAAAATAGTTCGGGTTGACGATTCCGAACTGATCCTCCTCGTCGGTCATGCTGTTTCCGTTCAAGTCCTCATAACCCAGCTTAGTAAGCGAGTTCAGCTTGTCGAGCGTCCAGGTTCCGTCGTATACATACGAATACGGCATATCGAGTCCGAGGTCGGTGAACAGGGTCTTGTTAAAGTACATGACGCGCGTATCGGCCATGTTGTTGTAGGACAGCGAATTTGAGAACATATACATCTGTCCGTCAAAGGTCAGGCTGTCGACTGTGTATTTCGGCCACCACGGCTTTTCGAAATTGAGATGCGGCACATCAAGGATGTTGAGGAACAAGCCCTCGAGCGTCATATTCGCGATAGTTATGTCGTGTCCCGACGCGATGTCGAACGAGTCCTCGCCGGACATGACGGTCGTCTGAATAATCGTCTTTTCGGACGCGGTGTCAGCCGCGCTTCCGACCGTCGAGCCTTCAGCCAGCACGATCGAGCAGTTGAAGCGATCCTCGACCGCCTTGCACTTATCGTATACCGCGTCGTTTACTATCGAGCCGTTCTGGTCCTCGACCCAAATCGCGGCGAAGCGTTCGTCGCCGAAGCCGAGGATGCGGAACTCATAGCCGTTGAGGTCGGTTTCGGGCAGGTCGTCCGGCACATAATCGTCATCGACCGTTTGTTCTTCCTCGCTCGTCACCGCGGTCGTCACGACATCGACATTGTCGCCAGTTTCACCGCAGGCAATTAGCTGTGCGAGCATCAAAGCACAGATAACCAATGTAAACTTCTTCATGAATAATCATCCCTTTCCAAATCAGAAATAAAATCATCCTGTGTGCGATCAAGTTTGTTTCAATACGTTAACTATCAATAAGCTATGAAGAGTATTATGTTTATATGAACATAACTCCTGTATATAAAGTCATATCCACAGCCATTCACAGCACTATACTAATAATTATAAAGCAATTCAATTGATATTTATGTCTGTTTCAATAAATATAGCCTGTATTTATGTCAGAAATTATATTTTATCCGCTCGCAATCCATCACCGTGACAAACAGCTGTCGACATTTTTATTGAAGTTGACTATAAATGGCACAATATGCGGTGTAAATCCTGTATGTCTGTGAAATTCAGTTCTATCAAAGTCAATATTTGTTATCAGTGTTATTGACTTTTGGATATTGATATAGTATAATTTACACATCTATATTATTATCAACCACACTTGAAAGGGGCATATCATGAAACATTTTATCGCGACACTCACTACCGCCTCGCTGCTGTGCGGTCTAACCGTAGGAACGCTTTCCTGCGGAGAAGCCGATGAACCAGCTGATGTCACCGATGTACAGTCGTCCGATTCCACAACCGAGGCAAGCCAGCTTGAAGTCAAGGACTTCGGGGGCTACAACGTCCGCATCCTCACCCGCGCCGACACAGGCACCGGCACTTGGTTCACGCTCGACGTCACCGCCGAGGAGGAAAACGGCGACGCAATCAACGACGCGGTGTTCCGCCGCAATCAGAAGATTGAGGAGGACTACAACATCACCATTGAGCGAATCAGCGAGGAGGGCGCCGACCATGTCAATCTCATCACGCAGTCGGTGCTCGCCGGAGACGACACCTACGACCTTGTGCTCTCCTACCTGTAAAATCTTTCATCTGTCGCGTCCGAAGGCTACCTTCTCGACCTGAATTCGCTGTCCAGTCTTGATTTGTCGAATCCCTGCTGGGACGTCGTCGGCAACAGCTGTCTCGAGGTCAACGGCAAGATGTACTTCGCGATGGGCGACATCAACATCACCGACAACGACGCCACCTACTCTACACTATTCAACAAGGAGATCATCGCCGAGTTTCCGGATATGCCCGACCTTTACGAGCTTGTCAGGGAAGGCAGCTGGACGCTCGACAAGCTCAAGGAATACTCGATAATGGTGACCTCTGACGTCGACGGAAACGGTCAGATGGAGTGGGACACGGACCGATATGGACTCATCAGCCAGTATGAGGTCGGCGTCGCGATGCTGCTTGGCTCGGGTCAGAAAACAGTCGACATCGGCAGCGACGGTTTCCTCAGATACAACCTTAACAACGAAAATATAATCGAAGGCTTTGAGCTTATATACGACTTCTTCGCCGACCAGTCCTACCAGCTTATTGCCGACGCTCCGGCTTATTCGAGCGTCACCGACCTGTGGAACACGCTCGCCCGCGGCGGCTTCAAAGCCGGACGCGCGCTCTTCTACATCGGTCCGACCGCAAATGTGCGCCTGATACGCGACATGGAGGCTGATTTCGGCATCCTGCCGGTGCCGAAGCTGACCGAGGACCAGGACAAATACTACAGTATGCTCCAGGCCGGAAACGCCACCGCTTACTCAATTCCCACCACCGCCACCGACCCTGAACGCACCGCGCTCATCCTCGAAGCGCTCTGCGAGGGCTCGACCGACACGCTGCTTCCGGCATACTATGAAACGACGCTCATACGCAAAGCCAGCCGCGACAACGAATCGGCGGATATGCTCGACCTGATTTTCGAGAACCGCATCATTGACTTCAGCAACGCGTTCCTGTCGATCGGCATAAACAGCTTCCTCATCAACACTCTGAAATCAGCGTCAAACACCTTTACGTCATCCGAAGCGTCGCAGCGCGGCACATTCGAGGACAACATCGCGAAAATAAACGAGGCGTTCAGCTCGCAATGAGCACCGTCGGCGATAAAAATTATGCTATTAGCAGAGATGAAATCGTCAGAAATCAGCAGAGACGCGCTCAACCGATATTAACATTGACATAAGCGACCGTCATATATCAAAAAGAAAATCCCGGACAGTTTATCAGGGCTTGTCCGGGATATTTGTTTTGCCGCTATATCAGTCAGTCATTTCATGCGCGACCGCGAATTTCGCGCAGGTAAGCCTTTGTGTCATCAGAAATTCTATAGCTTTCGAGCGCTTTTTGTATTGTTTTTGCTCGAACAGCTTCGTCAATTTGCCCCGATTCGAGCAGCGACAATACCTCCTGTGTGTGCCAGATCATCGCGGTCGCGAAATACCATGCAGCCGCCATGTCGATATAGTAATCGCCGTGCGGCAGTGACGCCACCCGTTCGAGCTTGTCAATAGTCAGTCGATCCGCCGCGTAGTATTTTATCAGCATATCGATGCCGAACCGCACCGTGTAGGTGTGGGACGAGTCGAGCCATTTTTCGATTTGTGTATACAGTATGTCCGTATGCTTCGCGATAGCGCGCGGCGAGATGAGATCGCAGGTCGCCCAGTTGTCGACATAGGGCAGAAACTCATCGAGCAGCTTCAGCGCACGCTCATAATCGTCCTCATAGCTTATCAGCAGCCCGTGCAGGTTGTTTTCGTCGTAGTATATGTGCCGCGGATTCGCGATAAATTCGCGCGCGGGGAGACCGCGGCGTATCTCCGCGGCGTATTTGCGCAGCCGCGGAATCCTGACTCCGAGTATCCTCTCGGGCGGTACATTCGGCACGAGACGGCTCTGAAACGCGCGGTACTCCTCGTCGGCGAGCTCGCGCAGCCGTTCGGTGATATCGACGCGTCGACAGTCGTTTTCACATTCACTCGTTCTGATTGGTCTCGTCATGCTTCGCGTATTTGTCGCGGTATTTCGTCATGCTCTCGGAGAATATCATTCCGTTGGTCGGCGGCGTGTATGTAATCGCGTTGGCGCCGGCGGCGATAGTCTCGCGTATCGAGTCGTCGGTCGGACCACCGGTCGCGATTATCGGGATCTCAGGATAGGCGGCGCGGATGTGCGCGACCACCTGCGGCGTCAGACGGGACGCGGCGATATTGAGTATATCGGCTCCGGCGCGTATGCGCTCGTCGATGTCCTGCTTCTCGGATATTATAGTCGCGACCACCGGCAGCTCGATTCGTTTCTTGATCTCGGATATCACCCACGGGTCGATCGGCGCGTTGACCACGACGCCGTACGCGCCCTGATGCTCCGCCTCCTCGGCAAGCCGCACCGAGCGCTCGCCCGACGTGACGCCGCCGCCGACTCCGACGAATACCGGCGCGTCCGAGACCGAGATTATGGCTTTTGAAATCGACGACTGCGGCGTGAACGGATAGACCGCGAGCACCGCGTCGGTATTGATATTTTTGATTATCGCGACGTCGGTCGAAAACACGAGCGACTTTATTCTCCGCCCGAAAATGCAGATTCCGCTGCATTCGTATATACAGGCGGGTATATTCAACAGGTGGCTGCGTAATATGCCATTATATGTTGGTATCATTTGTATACTGCCTTATTTGATATTTAAATAAATTGACCGCTGTCTGTATCAGACTAATGTCTGTATCAGACTAATGTCTGTATCACATTTTTTCATAATACTGTACATCGGTGACAAATACGATTGCTCCACCGACAAGCACCTCGGCAGATTGACCGAAAAAGACTGTGCCGTTCGCTCCCATTTCGGGCGACACCGGCACCGGCTCCATACGCTGCGCGCAGTGGCTGCGGATAATGCCGAGAATTTCGTCGACCTTTTCGTCGGCGGCGCCAATGAGCAGAGTTGTGTTGCCGGTGAGCAGGAATCCTCCGGTCGTAGCCATTTTGGTGAACTGGATATGCTCTTCGGTGAGCGCGCGGCAAACGTCGCCGGCGTCTTTTTTGTTGACTATCGCTGTTATCATTTTCATGGCGAGTGTCATCCTTTCGATTCAAAATAAAATCGGGTTCCGGTTAATATAATTATACATTATAAATCGGACGTGAGTATAGATATTTTGTAAATAATTACACATACCGATGCAAAATGGGCTCATGATAAAAATCCCGCTGATACACACATAAGACTCGCAGCGGTCAAACCGGCGTCATTATTTTGATATATGCCGACCATTTTTATGCGCGGCATAAAGATTATAGTTGACATTCTGCGCATATTATGATATAATGAAACTGTTATCAATAGTCACAACTCCGTTTCATTTGTCAGCTTTAATCCTCGGGCGCAAAAACAATCAATCAATCGCGTTTAAATTTTAAGACCAAACGACAAATCTATTACAAAATCAGATCCGTATCGCCCTGTCGAC
>CAJFKR010000028.1:0-25119 GCA_904386005.1 Candidatus Flemingiibacterium merdigallinarum | reverse complement strand
TGTAACGACCGGCTTTGTCTGCGCGCTCCTGACCCTCGGGCTACTGACGCAAGCCTGCGCCTCCGGGAGCGATGACGTTGAAGCCGTAACGGCGACTTCGTCTGCCGATAATTCAACCGAAACCGACCTTTACGCTTCCCTGCCGAGCGGCAGCTACCAGGGCGAAGAATTCAACATATTGAACAACACCAGCAATTTCGCGTATACGTCGATGGACTTCGAGGAGCAGACCGGCGACGTCCTGGACGACGCGATATACGCCCGTACCCGCGCGGTTGAAGAACGGCTCGATGTCGACATACTCGTCTCTGACCAGGCGTGGGACGCGAATCTCTCCGCGATACGCGCTCAGATTATGTCCGGAGACGACGTTTATGACATCTGCTTCAACGAGGTAAAGCAGTTGGTGCTGGGCTTTGAGCCGGGAATGTTTGTCGACGTCAACACAATCGACGAGATCAATCTCGATATGCCCTGGTGGAACCGGCCAGCAATTGACAGTATCAATATCGGACAGACGATATACTATCTGTTCGGCGATTTGCACCTGATGCTTTATGAATGCTACTCGCCGATCGTATACAACCGTTCGCTCGCCGCAGAGCTTGGAATTGAGGATCTTTATGACACCGTCATTGCCGGCGATTGGACGCTCGATCTGATGCACGAGTGCATGACCGCCAGCACAGCCGACCTGAATGGCGACACCCGAGTCGATGCCGAGGACAGATTCGGCATTTCGATCCACTCGCATATCATACCGAGCTTTTTCACCGCCGGCGACGCCTTTCTGGTAACTATGGACGGCGACAATATGCCGCAGTATGACGGCATTTCCGACCGATTCCTGTCTATATACGAAAAGCTTTCGAGCGGTATGCTGTCAGACAAGTCGAGCGTGTTCAGCACAAGTACGAGCGGTTCCGGCAGCCTTGGCAACAGCGACGAATCCATGTATAATATCTTTCTTGTCGGTCGGGCGATGTTCTACGTTGACCCGCTCGGTTCAATCAAGCGTATGCGGGACGCGGATTTCGAAGTAGGGATACTGCCGCTCCCGAAGTTTGACGAGTCGCAGGAAGAATACCTGTCGCACCTGCACGGCTTCGCGTCCGCGATGATAATACCGTCGACCAACGCCGACCTCGAGCTGACCGGAACGGTGCTCGAAAATCTCTGCGCCGAATCCTACCGGACGGTGAAGCCGGTATATTTCGACAAGACGCTTGATTTCAAATACGCGAAGGACGAGCGCTCGACCGAAATGCTCGACATAATATTCGAAAACGGCAATTTTGACATAGGCGTCACCTACGGCTGGGGCGGTCTATCCGACGCCATCGTATCGGCGGTTCAGGCGGGCAACAGCAACCTTATGTCAGCCGTTGCTTCGCTCGAAAGTAAATTCATCGATGAGATGAACGAAGCAATCGAGGCCTACAAATAACGCCCGGGCAATAAAGGCTGCCGACAGTTTCGCAGTCTGTGCTGACAGTATGTACTGACAGTACAGACTGACAGTCAGTACTGATAAGAATGTCGGATACGCCGAGCAATTGCAAAGTCCCGGCCCGAATAACCAAAGGTTAACCGGACAGCCGATTCAGGTTGTCCGGTTATCTTTCATCACAAAGCCGACCGGAGCCGCGCTTTGCGATTGGTTTATGTGATAAATGCCGCGGCGGTTAATAAAGATAAGGCAAGCCGCCGTAGCAATTTTTTATGCAAAAGACTCACTTTTGCTGATTTTTCTGCACATCGCCGAGATATTGCTCGAGCACATCACAGATATCGCAGAGAGGGCGCGGCGACTTTATCTTGTAGTTCACACACTGCCGCCCCGCCATCTGGAAGGTCAGCTGTACATTCGACTCGGACGCGGCCTTCGCCCAGCGCACCGGGTCGAACTGCTCGGGTATCAGCGAGATAACCTGTCCCTTCTGCTCGAGCTTCGGTATCCGCGCCGCCGAGCAGAGACTGCGCGCAAGCGACACATACATAAGCGTGTCAGCCTGCCGCGGAATCTCTCCGAAGCGGTCGCACAGCTCGTCGGCGAGGTCGTCGAGGTCCTCGCGCGTCTCGATGTGCGCGATTTTCTTGTAGATGTCCATGCGCTGCGACTCGCTCCTTATATACTTCTCGGGCAGGTACGCGTCGAGCGCGAGGTCGACCTTAGACTCGAAGCGCGGCTTCGGAGCCTCGCCCTTTTCCTCGAGCACGGCTTCGTTCAGTATCTTCACATATAAATCGTAACCTATCGAATCGAGCTGTCCGTGCTGCTCCGCGCCGAGCAGGTTGCCCGCGCCGCGTATCTCGAGGTCGCGCAGCGCTATCTTGAAGCCCGAGCCGAACTCGGTGTATTCGCGCATCGCAGACAGTCGCTTCGTCGCGATTTCAGAAAGCGACAGGTTCGGCGGATAAGTGAAATACGCGAACGCGCGCCGACTCGAACGCCCGACCCGACCGCGTATCTGGTGTAGCTGCGACAGTCCCAGCCGTTCGGCGTGGTCGATTATCAACGTGTTCGCGTTCGGCACATCGACGCCCGATTCGATTATCGTAGTACTTACTAAGATATCGATGTCGCCGACGACCATGCCGCGCCAGATGTCGGATAGCTGTTCCTTGTCCATCTTGCCATGCGCCGTCGCGATTCTCGCCTCGGGTATCGCGCGGGAGAGGCGCAGCGCGACCGCGTCGATGTCGTCGACCGTGTTGTGCAGAAAGAACACCTGACCTCCGCGCCGCAGCTCTTTCTTTATCGCCTCGTTTATTATCAGCTCGTCGTATTCCATTACGAACGTCTGCACCGGGAAGCGGTCGCCCGGAGCTTCGTCGAGCACCGACATATCGCGGATTCCGCTCATCGCCATGTTCAATGTGCGCGGTATCGGCGTCGCGGTCAGAGTAAGCACGTCGACGTTGCCGGCAATCTGCTTGAGCTTCTCCTTTTGCGCCACGCCGAAGCGCTGCTCCTCGTCGACTATCACGAGCCCGAGGTCCTTGAATACCACGTCGTTCGACACGAGCCGGTGCGTTCCGACGATGATGTCGATGTCGCCCCGCCGCAGCCGGCGCAGAGTCTCCGCCTGCTGCTTCGGCGTGCGGAAGCGCGACAGCATATCGCAGGACACCGGAAAGCCGCGCATACGCGTGAGCAGCGTCTGATAGTGCTGCAGGGCGAGTATCGTCGTCGGAACGAGCAGCGCGACCTGCTTGCCGCTCATCACGGCTTTGAACGCCGCGCGCAGCGCGACCTCGGTCTTGCCGAAGCCGACGTCGCCGCAGAGCAGACGATCCATCGGCACCGGACGCTCCATGTCGGCCTTGATTTCGTTTATCGAATTGAGCTGCCCCTCGGTCTCCTCATACTCGAACGCCGCCTCGAACTCGCGCTGGAACTCATCGTCCGAATGGAACGCGAAGCCCTCGCGCCGCTGACGCTCGGCATACAGACGTATCAGCTCCTTCGCCATGCTCTTTGCCGCGAGCTTGGCTTTGGTTTTCGCCTTGATCCAGTCGCCGCCGCCCATTTTCGACAGCTTCACCGCGCCGTTATCGGTGTGCGCGCCGATGTATTTCGACACCATGTCGAGCTGGTCGGTCGGCAGGTACAATACGTCGCTGCCCGCGTATTTTATTTTAATGTAGTCGCGCGTCGTGCCGACTACGGTCAGCTGCTCGATTCCGAGGTACTGACCGATACCGTGGTTCACATGAACGACGAAATCACCGACCGACAGATCGTTATACGACAGTATCTTCTCCTGCGACGAGCGCGACTTCTTCGCCTTGCGGCTGTGCGACAGAATCGTTCTTGAATAGGAATTCGGATTCTGGTACATCGAAAGCAGCGCGAAGCGAGTTGCGGTCAGCTCGAATCCGGTGAGATTGAAGCCGGATATCACGAGCGCGACTCCCTCAGGCAGAGTCAGTATGCCGTACGGATTTTCGTCCGGCTGACGGATCGCCTGTATTCCCTTCTCGTTCAGCGCCGCGACTATGTTTTTCGCGGTTATTTCGTTTTCGCACAGCACTACCGAACGGAATTTAGCCTCGGCATACGACGTAAGGTCCTCGCATAACAGCTCCATGTTGTCGGCATAAGACACGGTCTGTTTTGTCCGGAACGAAAACATACCCGAAAGCCGCTGCCCCGAATGCCCGGTCATGAACGCGTCGCAGAAAAGCGCGCCCACCCGGTCGAAAAACAGGTCGCAGTAGTCGGAGCCGCGCGAATATTCGGCGTACCTCGCCGCGATTTCGTCGTGCTCGAGCAGCGATTCGATTTCGCTGTTGATATGGAAGTCGTAAGCCTTCATACGGTCCATGCAGCCGGACGTGTCCTGTACAAAGACAAGCGGATATACCTGCCCGCAGCGCTTCGCCGCGTATTCGGCATAATCGGCGAGCGTCGTATGATTTTCGTAAATCAGCGATATATATTTGTCGGCAAAATACAGCTCGAGCCCCGCGTCTATCGCCTCGAGCTCACCGGCGAGCTCGACGCGCACCCGCTCGTCCGAGGCTTTTTTCAGCTGCTTTGTCGCCGCCTCGCGTATAAGCTCGCGCTTATCTTTGCCGTACAGCAGCTCGCGCGCCGGAGGGATCGGCACGCTGCGGATATTCTCGATTTTGCGCTGCGTCATAATGTCGAAATAGCCCATCTGGTCTATCTCGTCGCCGAAATATTCGATTCTGACCGGATTTTCAGCATACGGCGGGTATATGTCGACGATTCCGCCGCGAACCGAATACTGCCCGACGCCGTCGACCAGCTCGCAGCGCGAATAACCGCCCGCCTCGAGATGAGCTGTCAGCGCTTCAAGCGACATTTCATCCGACAGCCTGAGCGTCAGCGTGTTGTTTTTTAATACTTCGACCGGCATCGTATATTGCATCGCGGCGTCGGGCGTCGCAATGACGACGTCGCAGTCGCATTCTTCGTCGATAAACGCCGACAGCGCGCGCAGCCGCTCGTGCTCGTATTCGTGCGACGACGTGATATTGTGGAAGATGAAGTCGCGCAGCGGATAGGCAAGCGGCTTCAGCGCAAGCTCGGACAGCGCGTTCGACAGCTTTAGCGCGTCCTTCTCATCATCGACTATGATTATCGCCGGAGCCTTGTATTTCTCGCGAATCTTGCGTATCAGCGCCGCGTAAAAAACCATCCGCGCTCCGTCGGAAAGACCGCTCACCAATATCGGGTGAGCCGACTCGTGCTGCCTTGAAAATATCAGCTTCTGTATCTCGTCGAGCTCCTTTTCGAGCAGTATCGAATCGGCAATCAGACTGATTTTGCTGTTGATTTCGGACATGGTAATAAGTTCCTTTCAAACACCGTAGCAAGCTTTAATTGAGCAGGTTCATCGCCCGGTCAATATCGCCCCCGACAATTAGCGAAAGATTCTCCCCGACCCGCTCCATAGCTGAAAAGAAGAGCTTCTTGTCCTCATCCGGAAACTCACCGAGCACCCAGTCGGCAAGGTCATAATCGGGTCTCGGCTTCGCGCCGACGCCCATGCGGATCCGCACGAACTCGTCGCTCGACAGCTGCTCGATTATGCTGCGCAGACCCTTCTGCCCGCCGTCGCTCCCCTTTTTGCGGACGCGGATTTTGCCCGGGGCAAGGTTGATATCGTCGCATATGACAATTATATCCCGCGGTGAGAGCTTGTAGAACGCCGCCGCCTCGCGAACCGCCTCGCCCGACGCGTTCATGTAGGTCTGCGGCTTCATTACAAGCCCCCGGCGCCCGGCGATCACCGTCTCGCCGACCAGCGCGTGGAAGCGGCTGCGGTCGACCTTGAACGATAGCTTCTGCGACAGGTAGTCGATAGTCATAAAGCCCGCGTTGTGGCGCGTGAACGTGTAGCGCGCGCCCGGGTTTCCGAGTCCTACCAATATAAACGATATCGGCTGCGCCGGCTCGGATGGCTTCTCTATTTTACGAAACAAATCAAATATATCCGGCATAACAATTCCTCATAAACGCAGTTTTTCCCGCCGTTTCTGACACGGCGAAACGCCACAGAGCCGAAACGCTTCCGACCCTGTGGTAAATATTCATGCAACGATTATTATATCACACAAACCGGATTTATGCAAGCAAAACTTTCCGACATTTCAATAATTTTCATCCCGAATAGCTGACAAGCTCTGATAAAATATTCAGAGTCAGGATAAAATGTAAAAAGTCAGGCTGAAATCTCGTTATTATGCACCGATTTCTAACATAATTTTATCAATTTCCACTAAAACCCGGTCGGATATCGCCCGCTTGTTGATGAATACGAAGAAATTTCAGAAATTGCTGAAAAAGACTGGCTATTTCAATAAAAATATGGTATACTATATAGGCGGTCAATCATTGGCTGTATATGCTGTCAACCAAATGGAGCGCATATGCGGTCAGCGCCGGACTGATCGCGGTTTTTTCGTGCCCTCACAGGGCGCGTTTTCCGCGTCGCCGGTTTTATTCACCGCTTGTATTAACCGTGCTGAATTTTTTAATTTATATATGGAGGCTAATTTATCTATGAGCAAAAAGTATTGTTACCTTTTCTCCGAAGGAAACGCAAAGATGCGCGAGCTTCTCGGTGGTAAGGGTGCGAATCTTGCCGAAATGACCAACCTCGGTCTGCCCGTGCCGCAGGGCTTCACCATTTCTACCGAAGCCTGCACGCAGTATTACGAGGACGGTCGTCAGATCAACTCCGAGATCATGGCTGAGATCATGGAATACATCGAGAAGATGGAAAATATCACCGGAAAGAAGTTCGGCGATATGGAAAACCCGCTTCTCGTTTCGGTTCGTTCGGGCGCGCGCGCTTCGATGCCGGGTATGATGGACACGATTCTCAACCTCGGTCTCAACGAGGACGTCGTAAACGTAATCGCAAAGAAGTCCGGCAACCCGAGATGGGCATGGGACTGCTACAGAAGATTCATCCAGATGTATTCCGACGTCGTTATGGAGGTCGGCAAGAAATACTTCGAGCAGCTCATTGATAAGATGAAGGAAGAAAAGGGCGTAACCCAGGACATCGACCTCAATGCCGACGACCTGAAGGAGCTTGCTAATCAGTTCAAGGCTGAATACAAGGAAAAGATCGGCGTCGACTTCCCTACCGATCCTAAGGAACAGCTCATGGGAGCTATCAAGGCCGTATTCCGTTCGTGGGACAACCCCCGTGCAAACGTATACCGCCGCGACAACGATATCCCGTACAGCTGGGGTACGGCTGTCAACGTACAGATGATGGCGTTCGGAAACATGGGCGAGACCTCCGGCACCGGCGTTGCGTTCACCCGCGATCCCGCCACCGGCGAAAAGAAGCTCATGGGCGAATTCCTTATGAACGCACAGGGCGAGGACGTCGTCGCAGGCGTCCGCACTCCTATGCCGATTTCCAAGATGGCTGAAATCATGCCTGAGGTTTACGAGCAGTTCAAGGGAATCTGCGCAAAGCTTGAAAACCACTACAGAGATATGCAGGACATGGAGTTTACCATCGAGGACAGACACCTCTATATGCTCCAGACCCGTAACGGCAAGAGAACCGCGAAAGCAGCTCTCAAGATCGCGTGCGACCTCGTTGACGAGGGTATGATCACCGATAAGGAAGCCGTTCTCATGATCGACCCCCGCAACCTCGACACGCTGCTCCACCCGCAGTTCGACCCGAAGGCGCTCAAGGAAGCTAAGCCGGTCGCAAAGGCACTCGCAGCTTCGCCCGGAGCCGCAGCCGGTAAAATTGTATTTACCGCCGAGGACGCCAAGGAGTGGAAGGCTCGTGGTGAAAAGGTCGTACTCGTTCGTCTCGAAACCTCGCCTGAGGACATCGAGGGCATGAAGGCGTCGCAGGGTATACTCACCGTTCGCGGCGGTATGACCTCGCACGCGGCCGTCGTCGCACGCGGCATGGGAACCTGCTGCGTATCCGGCAGCTCGGATATCATAATGGACGAAGCGAACAAGAAGTTCGAGCTGGCAGGCAAGACCTACCATGAAGGCGACTTCATCTCGATCGACGGTTCGACCGGCAACATCTACGACGGACTCATTCCGACGGTTGACGCCTCCATTGTCGGCGAGTTCAGCAGAATCATGTCCTGGGCTGACAAGTACCGCCGTCTTCAGGTTCGCACCAACGCGGACACTCCGAGCGACGCTAAGAAGGCTCGCGAGCTGGGCGCAGAGGGCATTGGTCTCTGCCGCACCGAGCATATGTTCTTCGAAGCTGACAGAATCGCCGCTATCCGCGAGATGATCTGCGCTGACACTGTTGAGCAGAGAGAAAAGGCGCTCGACAAGCTGCTTCCGATGCAGCAGGGCGATTTCGAGAAGCTCTACGAAGCGCTCGAGGGCTGCCCGGTAACGATCCGTTTCCTCGACCCGCCGCTTCACGAGTTCGTTCCGACCGAGGAAAAGGACATCGAGCTGCTCGCAAACAGCACCGGCAAGACCGTCGCACAGGTCAAGGCTATCATCGCCGGACTCCACGAGTTCAACCCGATGATGGGTCATCGCGGATGCCGTCTCGCGGTCACCTATCCGGAAATCGCGAGAATGCAGACCAGAGCCGTAATCCGCGCCGCTCTGAACGTAAAGAAGGCTCATCCCGACTGGGATATCGTTCCCGAAATCATGATTCCGCTCGTAGGCGAGAGAAAAGAGCTCGCATATGTCAAGAGCATAGTCGTCGAGACCGCTGACGCCGAGATCAAGGCGGCAGGTGCAGACATGCACTACAAGGTCGGTACGATGATCGAGATTCCGCGCGCCGCTGTTACCGCTGACGAAATCGCTAAGGAAGCAGAGTTCTTCTCGTTCGGTACCAACGACTTAACTCAGATGACTTTCGGCTTCTCGCGTGACGACGCCGGCAAGTTCCTCGGCGCATACTACGACAAGAAGATCTACGAAAACGATCCTTTCGCAAAGCTCGATCAGGACGGCGTAGGCAAGCTCGTAGCTCTCGCGGCCGACCTCGGACGCAAGACCCGCCCCGACATCAAGCTCGGTATCTGCGGTGAACACGGCGGCGACCCGTCGAGCGTAGAGTTCTGCCACAAGATTGGTCTGACCTACGTTTCCTGCTCACCGTTCCGTGTGCCGATTGCGAGACTCGCCGCAGCACAGGCAGCGCTCAAGAACGCATAAGCTGATTTTCAGCAGACGAATAAATTTCCGATATATTGATAAATTCCCGTATGCTCCTGACTCAGCGTCAGGAGCTGCGGCGCATTTTAAAGCAGCACCCGACTTGTCAATGTCTGAAGGTTGAGAACGATGGCAAGTGGTACACAGTTCCAACCGATCGCGCGTACTTTCTTAACTTCGTGTATCTGCGCGCGGGCGAAGAACAGGTTGAGCACCTGTATTTTTCTCACATCGATGTATCAGACATAAAATATATGCGCGACCGAAAATGCCGTGTGGTTAAGAACCTCGAGGATGACATATATATTTCCGAGGTGTTTTACATAGAATAGCCTTCGCTGTTATATGTAATCTTATGCGAAACATCAATGTACCAAATTGACATTATAGCTGCTGCTATATCGAAAGGAAGCAATAATCATGAAGAAATTAGCTTTAGTATTAGCTGTCATGATGATGGCGCTTACGCTCTTTGTCTCCTGCGGAGAACAAGAGCCGGAACTCACGACCGCAGACCTTGTCAAGGCTACATGGAATCTGACGAAGATTGTCGCCACTGACGGAACCGAGACTGTAATTGAGGCGGTTGACTCTTTCTCGTACAGCCTGGGTGAAAACGGCACGGGCATCGCGACCGAAGGCGACTCGGCATACGACATCACCTATGTCGTCTCTGAAAACAATATCACGGTCAACGATTCGGGCGAATCGATGCCTCTTGTATACGACGCCGAGAATGATCAGCTTGTATTCACCGACCCCGACGACGGCTCGAAGTATATCTTCACGAAATAAAATAGTGACCGGCAGCTGCCGGTCTTTTTTTATTGTCAGCAGCTGACGAGGTGAATGTATCGTAATCATTCGTGTTCAATTTATTTGTAAACATTTTGTAAATAGGCTTGACAATTCTTGTCTAATGGTGTAGACTATATACAGTCTACTTGATTAGACAAAAGGAGGAATGTATAATGTCAACGCCAAAGATACACGAAAGCGAGTATCGGCTCTGCCTGATTGTCTGGGAGCGCGAGCCATTGTCGGCAGTCGAGCTGGCGAAGCTCTGCCGAGAGCGTCTCGACTGGAAGCGCACCACCACATATACAGTCGTCAAGCGGCTTTGCGAACGCGGGATTCTGCATAACGACGATGGTATTGTGACGTCGTTAGTCTCGAAAGGCGACGCGCAGCAGTCGGAAATCGACGAGCTGGTCGTAAAAAGGTTCGAGGGCTCGCTGCCGGCTTTCATCGCCGCGTTCACGCGCAGCCGGAAGCTCTCTGACATGGAGCTCGACGAGGTGCAGTCGATGATCGACCGAATCAGACGGGGGGAGATAAAATGAACGGTTTATTTCTTGCGATACTTAAAATGAGCCTTGCGGCGAGCTTTGTCATTGTCGACGTCTGCATACTTCGGCTGGTATTCAGCCGCGCACCGAAATGGATAACGCTGTTATTATGGGGAGTCGTCGGGCTGCGGCTTGTGCTGCCGGTAACACTCGGAGATTTATTCGCAGCGACTGCGCCTGAAACTAATGCCGTCGGCATAATGTCAGATGAGGTCGAGTCGGGCGAAATTCCGACCAATCTGCCGCTTGACAATCTGCATACGACCGTTATTGGAACGGACGAAAACAATGTCGACCTCTTTCTCATTGACAATCGTGTTAATAATTTTCTCGACAGTAAATATCAGGAATCGATATCTGCGCAATCAGAGCTTCAACCGTTCGACCTGCTGTCGTTCATCTGGCTCTGCGGCATAATAATATTGCTGATGTATACTATTGTAAGATATGTCAATCTGCGTCAGAAGATCTGCACGGCGGTGCCGCTTTATGACAATATCTACCAGAGCGAAAACATCAGCTCATCCTTTATTTTAGGCATAATCAAGCCTAAAATCTACCTGCCGTTCGACATCGGCAAGCAAGAACTTGACTACATAATCAGTCACGAAAGGGCGCACATCCGCCGCGGCGACCATATAATAAAGCCGCTCGCGCTCGCCATCACGGTGGCGCATTGGTTCAATCCGCTTGTCTGGCTCGCGTTTGTGCTGCTGTCACGCGACATTGAGCTCGCCTGCGACGAGCGGGTCATTTCGAAGCTCGACCGAGATTCGCGCGCCGACTACACCGCGGCACTGCTCAAATGCAGTCTGCCGAAAAACCAAGCCGCCGGACTGCTGTCGTTCGGCGAGGTCGGAGTCAAGCGGCGCATACGTGCCGTCATGCTCTACAAAAAGCCGACGCTGCCGCTCGTCTGCTTCGCGTTGATTATCGCGATAATACTCGCAGTCTGCCTTATGTCCTACCCATCCGGTAGAATGAAACGACTGCCGAATGGCGATATGCCTGTGATTGCCGGCGGCGACCGACAGCCGAGCGATGAGACTGACAACAGCCAGTCGAACGTTAGCGACGACAGCCGTCCACAGCTGACAAAGGTAAACGCGGATGAGACAATAGCTCAAATTTTGGCAAGTCTGACAATAAACAGCGACAATACAATTTCAGTGTCAATCCCCGATATTCTGCCGATTTCGGACGACGGCAAGACCGAGCTGTATCTTATGTTGAGCGCGGAGTTTTCGACCGACGGCGCACATACAACCGAACGACTGCTTGATTACGCGTCCGGCTGGACCGGCGGCGAGGAGCTGTTGCTGCCGATTGATATGACTAATGGCGAGCTTAGCGGCGTCACGTTCGGCGCGTTCTATATGACTCAAATCGACGACACCGACATTCATGTGAGCGACGCCGATGTTTCCGACCGAAAACTGCTGCAAATTTTCGCGAGCGGCAGCACGACCGCGGACGCGCCGTTCACATATGACCAACCGCTCGGCTACACACAACCGAAAGTCGAGATAGACGAGGTCGACGGCTTAACCCGCCTTACATATACAATGACCGACGGCAGTCGGGTCAGCCTGTCGCTTTCGCTGCCGGACAATATCGAATTCGTTTTGGCCGGAGACCTGCGGCTCGACCTGACACAGACCGGTGAAAATATCGGCTCGATAACTCTATACCCTCTCGCGACGACCGACCCGGATGACCTTGCGACAGTTGATACCGCGGCAAACTCGCTGCCGATGCAGATATTTGCGATGGTAGCATTGTCAAATCACGCCGGATACGACGAATATACAGTGAGAAAATCGACCGATAGCTCCGCCGTCGCGACCGCGCAATATATCTGGCAGGACTTGTCAGAAGCCGCCGGGAATGCCGCTTCGATTCCGTGGCAGAAGCAGGACTGCATTCTCGCCTACGACTGGAGTGCATTCGATTATTTTGTCGAAATCAAGCTCGACGACGAAATTTTTGACCAGTCCGCGCTCGAAGCACTCGCTGATTCGCTGATATTAGAATAGCCGGAATGGTTTGCCGATTATAGAATTAAAAATCCAGCGCGAGCATATAGCTTGCGCTGGTCTGTTTATATGATATTTCGGCATTTTTCGCTCATGTCAGCGATACAAACTTGTTCGCCGCGTGCAGATACGCGAGTATGCTCGACTCGATGATGTCGGTCGAAAGTCCGCGGCCGTTGTAGACCTCGCCGTCACAGCTGATTTTGACTAACACCTCGCCGAGCGTGTCCTTGCCCTCGGAGGTCGAGCGGATCGAGTAATTCTCGAGCCGGTGCGGCGGCAGCTTCATTATTTTGTCAATCGCGTTGTAGGCCGCGTCGATAGGACCGTCTCCGAGCGAAACCTCCTCGTATATCTTGCCGTCGCGCTTCAGCCGGATTACGCAGGTCGGGCTTGTGTAATTGCCGGCGTGTACGTCAAAGCGGTCAAGCTCGTATACGCCCGCGACGTTCTTTGCGCTGATCAGAGCCTCGAGGTCGCGATCGTTGACCGTCTTTTTCTTGTCGCATATTTCCTTGAACTTCTCGAAATACTCGTCGACCTGCTCGCTCGTCAGCTCAAAACCGAGCTCGGACAGCCGTTCCTCAAACGCGTGCCGACCCGAGTGCTTGCCGAGAACCATGCGGTCGGGAGTCTTGCCGACCGTCTCGGGCGTGAATATCTCATAGGTTTCGCGAGACGCGAGCATTCCGTGCTGATGAATTCCCGCCTCGTGCGAGAAGGTATTCTGACCGACAATCGCCTTATTCAGCGGCGCCGATTGACCGGTGATGTGGTAAACGAGCTTGCTCGTCCGCCAGATCTGCTGTGTGTCGATACGGCTGTCGGCGTCGTACAATTGACTGCGCACACGCAGCGCCATGACAAATTCCTCGAGCGCGGTGTTCCCCGCCCGCTCGCCGATGCCGTTGACCGTGCATTCGACCTGAGACGCCCCGCCCTGCACCCCGGCGAGCGAGTTCGCGACCGCACAGCCGAGGTCGTTGTGACAGTGAACCGAAAAAATCACCCGGTCGTCCGCACTTGTACGATGCCGCAGATACTCGATCATCGCGCGCATCTCTCCAGTCGTAGTGTAGCCGACCGTGTCGGGGATGTTTATCGTCGTCGCGCCGGCGCGGATCGCCGCGTCGACTACGCGCGCCAGAAACTCGGGCTCGCTGCGCATCGCGTCCTCGGCCGAGAATTCGACGTCCGGACAGTATTTGCGCGCGTACGCGGTCATATCGGCGGCGCGGGCGAGCACCTCGTCGGGCTTCATTTTGAGCTTGTACTCCATGTGTATCGGCGACGTCGCGATAAATACATGGATTCTCGGCGCGACCGCGGACTTTATCGCCTGCCACGCCGCGTCAATGTCCGCTTCAACCGCGCGCGCAAGTCCGCAGATCTGCGAATCCTTGACCTTCGACGCGATCTCGGCGACCGAATCGAAGTCGCCCTTCGACGATATCGGGAATCCGGCTTCGATTATGTCGACTCCCAGCCGTTCAAGCTGGAGCGCGACCTCGAGCTTTTCTTCGGGGTTCATCGAGCATCCGGGCGCCTGCTCGCCGTCGCGCAGTGTGGTGTCGAATATTTTGATATGTCTTGGCATTTTTCTGTCGCGTGAATACTCACGCTCACTCCTTTACTATATTAATCGCATTAGGCGATTCTCAATCGCATTCGGCGATTCCTAATCGCATTCGGCGATTCTCAATCGCATTCGGCGATTCCTAATCGCATTCGGCGATTCCTAATCGCATTCGGACGTCTCGCCTATAAGCGAGCCGCTGCCGCGCGAAACCGCGACGACTCCGGTGCGGCACATCTCGATTATTCCATACGGGGCGACAAAGTCAATAAACGCGTCGATCTTCGAGCTCTGACCGGTGATTTCAATGCACAGCTCGTCAGGCGTGAAGTCGACGACCTTGCAGCGGAACACGTTGACCGCGTCGATTATCTCGCTGCGGGTGACGCTGGTCGCGCGCAGCTTAATCAGCATAAGCTCACGTATCACCGTCGACTCGGGCGGCATCGTGTCAATCTTCACGACGTCGTGCAGCTTGGCCAATTGCTTGATTATCTGCTCACGGACGGCGGCGTCGCCGGTCGCGGTTATAGTAATCCGAGAATATTCGTGGTTCTCGGTCTCGCCGACAGTCAGGCTGTCAATGTTGAAGCCGCGGCGCGCGAACAGGCTCGATACCCGCATAAGTACGCCGTATTGGTTCGCGACCAGCACGCCGAGCACAAATTTTTCATCTTGTGAAGTTACAGTTTTATCCGTATTCATATTATTCCTTTCAACAATTACTTTTTCATCAATTGCCGGAGTATATAGGCTCGACGACCTCGTCCGGCGAAATCGCGCAGTCTATAACATAGGGCAACCGCTTCTTCTTGCCGAGCGCGTCCGAGAGCGCGGCTTTCAGCTCGCCTACCGTATGAACGGCACGTCCAAAAGCGCCGAACGCCTCGGCGACCTTGACAAAATCGGTTCGGCGGTCAAGCTCTGACGCGCTCGTATGTCGGTATAATAACGACTGCCACTGCTTGACCATGCCGAGCGAACGGTTGTTGAAAATAATTATCAGCAGCGGGATATTGTAGCCTACCGCGGTCGCGAGCTCATTCAGATTCATTCCGAAGCTGCCGTCTCCGGTGAACAGCACGACCGGACTGCCCCCCAAAGAAAGGCTCGCGCCAATGGCAGCTCCCATACCGAAGCCCATCGTGCCTAGCCCTCCGCTCGTGATGAAGCCGCGGCGCAGATTGAGCGGGTATCGCTGCGCGACCCACATCTGATGCTGCCCGACGTCGGTGGCGACCCGCATACCGGCGGTGTACCGCGCGACCGTGTCGATGAGCGAATAGGGATTGAGCGGCTCGTCCTCCTCATGAGCGTGTGAGACCGCGTCGGAAAGCTCGCGCATACGGCAAATCTCGGCACGCCAGTCGGCGTGCCGCCTCGGCTCCAGCATTCCGACTAAAGTCTCGAGCGAGCTTCTGATATCGCCGACCAAATATGCCGCGTCGGTCACGTTCTTGTCGATCTCCGCCGGATCGATGTCGAGCTGTACAATCTTCGCGTTGCCGACCAACTCGCCGTAAGAGCCGGTCGCGCGGTCGGTGAAGCGCGTGCCGACCGCGACAATCACGTCGGCGCGCCTGACCGCTTCGGTCGCGTATGCAAGCCCGTGCATACCCGTCAGTCCGAGCTTGTCCGGATTGTCGCGAGGAACGCAGGAAAGTCCCATCAGACTGCACCCAATCGGCGCGTCAATTCTGCGCGCAAGCTCGGCGACCAGCTCGCCGGCGTCGGTATTTGTCGCGCCGCCGCCGCAGTATACGAGCGGGCGTTCGGCATTAGAAATGATGTCAGCTGCCATAGCGAGCTCGGAGTCAGTCGGGTGGGTCTTTATCGGCTCGGTGCGGCCCGGCTCAATATATTCGACCTTGCAGCGCGCCCGCTGCACGTCTTTCGGTATATCAATGAGCACCGGTCCCATCCTGCCGCTGCGCGCTATTCGGAAGGCTTCGTGCAGTATCTCGTGCAGGCGGTTTATGTCCTTGGCTATGTAGTTGTGCTTGGTTATCGGCATCGTTATGTCGGCGATATCCAGCTCCTGAAAGCTGTCGCGGCCGATCTGTCCGGTCGGGACGTTGCCGGTTATGACGACCATTGGAATTGAGTCGAGATAAGCCGTAGCGATTCCGGTGACGAGATTCGCCGCGCCCGGTCCGGACGTTGCTATAACCACCCCTACCTTGCCGGACGCGCGAGCGTATCCGTCGGCAGCGTGAGCCGCCCCCTGTTCGTGCGCGGTGAGTATATGCTTTATTTTCCGCCGTTTTTTTCGCAGCTCCTCGTATATGTCGAGCACCTGTCCGCCCGGGTAGCCGAACACAAGGTCGACTCCCTCCTCAATGAGCGTGTCAACCGCGATTTCGGCGCCGGTCATCGACCTTTGCCGATTCGAAGCTGTTGTTCGGTCCGAAGTCATTTTTTTCATAATATCTATCGAAACCTCGTAATATATCAAAAAAGCCCGACAGCCTACTGCTGTCAGGCGATTCGAAAACAGATCATCTCGCTTCCGAAGCGGCTAATGCGACGACAGAGCAGCAGGAAAAGCGCCGGTATTTCACGGCGTTTAGTATTAGCAGCGAGCTTGTCCGTCTTGTCATGGCGCATCTCCGGAATCAATCGTATTTGTTTATAGTATATCACAAATTGACCGTCGTGTCAAGTGCGTTCGGCGTGATATTGCGAAAAAATACGTCGTGTTTTTTCATTATTATTTATGCAAAAGGATTGACAAGTCGGAAAATTGACTGTATAATGTTATAAACAAATAAATCACGCACTGCCAAAGGGAGATATCTACAATGAGTGCAGAAACAAAAGACATGAAAATCGCGACCTACGAGCAGTTCGGCGCGGTCGGCGACGGCGCTACCGACGATATGCCGGCGATAGTCGCCTGCCACGAATACGCGAATGCGAATATGCTGCCGGTAAAAGCGCGCGACGGCGCGAAATACTACATCGGCGGAAAGAATATCACCGCGATGATCAAGACCGACACCGACTTCGGCGACGCCGAATTCATTATCGACGACCGGAAGCTCGAGTCGGTATACACTGAATGCTTCCGTGTCCAGCCCGACGGCGAGAGTTATACTGCGACTATACCGAACCTCGAGCGCGGACAGAAGAAGGTCGATTTTCCGCACGACGGGAGGGTATATGTGCGCGTGAAGTCGTCCGAGCGGAAGATATTCATCCGCGAGGGGTTGAACCAGAACAACGGCACTGACCAGACCGACTGCTTTGTAGTCGACGCCGACGGCAATATTCTGACCGACATCGACTGGGACTACGCCAAAATCAGCGAAGCGCGCGTGAAGCCGGCCAACGACCGACCGATCACGATACGCGGCGGTAAATTTACGACTATAGCCAACCAGTGGAAATCCGAGTACCGTTATCACAGCCGAGGCTTCACCATAAGCCGCAGCAACGTCACAATCGAAGGTGTGACCCACTACGTCACCGGCGAGCTCGACCACGGCGCGCCGTATGCCGGCTTCATATCGATATCCGAAGCGGTCGACGTCACCGTGCGCGACTGCCTGCTGACTCCGCACTTCACTTATCAAACCGAAAGTAAAATCCCCACAAAAAAGGTATCGATGGGCTCGTATGACCTCAGCGTCAACGCGTCAATCGGCGTGAAGCTTATTGGCATACGTCAGACGATTGACATAATGGACAGCCGGTATTGGGGACTTATGGGTTCCAACTTCTGCAAGGATATGTATCTTGAGGGCTGTGTAATGTCGCGCTTCGACGCGCATCAGGGCGTGACCAACGCCACGATACGCGGCTGCACGCTCGGGCATATGTGCTTAAACCTCATCGGTCACGGCAATTTTCTGATCGAGGACTCGCAGACCTTCGGCAACTCGCTTATCAGTCTGCGCCCCGACTACGGTTCTACCTTTGACGGAATCGTCACGATACGCAACTGCGCCTGGAAGCCGCGCAGCCAAAACATGACGGTGCTATACGCGTCGAACAGCGGCAATCACGACTTCGGCTATGTCTGCCATATGCCTCGTCGAGTCTATATAGACGGGCTGAAGATACTGGACGGCGATATTGGCGACGAGTCGACGCGGCTGTATGTGCTGCCCGACTACGACCGCAGCTTTTCATCCGGCAAGCCGCACGCGTATGTGCCGACCGAATATGTCCGGATACGCAATGTGACGACCGAGAGCGGAAGAAAGTGCGAGCTTTGCGCCAAGCCGGAGGAATATCCGTATATCGTATTCGTCGACGAGGGCTGACGATTGATTGGCTGAAATTACATATACAAATAAAAATGTCATAACAGGAAATCTCAAATTGGGATTTCCTGTTATTATAAATGATAAGTCTGAAAACAAATTCAAGACACGAGTTTTGCAACTTCGTCACAAAACATCTGCATCGATAAGAAAAATCTGCTGACGCGAAGTAATGATCATAATAATATAAGCAGCCTCTGTTATTCTGTTAATAGTCAGTCAAAAAAGTCGCGCTTCATTTGCCAAACTGCCATAAATGCGCCAAAGTGCTTGACTTGACCGTCGATTTGTGCTATACTAAATCGACGGTCGTTTATCGTCATAAATTTTAGTACAAAGGATTGCTGCATATATGAAACTCATGATAGCCTCCGATATCCACGGCTCGGACACCTACTGCGAAAAAATGCTCGAGTCCTTCGCGCGTGAGGGCGCGGAGCGGCTGCTGCTGCTCGGCGACATCCTCTACCACGGTCCGCGCAACGACCTGCCCGACGGCTACGCGCCGAAAAAGGTGATCGAGCGGCTCAACAGCGTCAAGCAAAAGCTGCTCTGTGTGCGCGGCAACTGCGACACCGAGGTCGACCAAATGGTGCTCGAATTCCCGATCCTCGCCGACTACAGCATAATCTGTATGGGCGGTCGGGCAATCTACGCGACGCACGGTCATGTCTACAATGAGGACAAGCTCCCGCCATTGATGAGCGGCGACATTCTGCTCTATGGTCACACTCACATACCGAAGCACAGCGAAAATAACGGCGTCGTCTGCATAAATCCCGGCTCGGTTTCGATACCGAAGAACGGCTCGTGTCACAGCTATATTATCTGTGACGACTCGGACGGCAAGCTGAGCTTTGTCTGGAAACAGCTTGACGGCGATGAATATATGAGCCTCATAATCTGACTATGACTCGCGGCTTTTCGGGCTACCATCCGATTATCAATTTTCTGTGGTTTGTCGAGGTCATCGGATTCACGATGTTTTTCATGAATCCGGTCTGCCTTGCGCTGTCGCTCACCGGCTCGCTCTGCTATTATGTCAGGCTCCGCGGCGCGGCGGCGCTGCGCTTCTGCATACGCGGAGTGCTACCGGTCATGCTGATAGCCGCGCTCGTAAACCCCGCGTTCAATCACGAGGGCGCGACTATTCTCTGCTATTTGCCGGGCGGCAATCCGCTCACGCTCGAATCCATATATTACGGTCTCGCCGCCGCGGTGATGCTGTCCGCGTCGATACTCTGGTTCGGCTGTTATAGCGAGATTATGACCTCGGATAAATTCATCTATCTGTTCGGTCGGGTGATACCCGCGCTCAGCCTGGTTCTGTCAATGACGCTGCGTTTTGTGCCGCGCTTCGCGTCGCAGCTCAAATCCGCGTCGGACGCGCAGACCTGCATCGGTCGCGGAATCCATGACGGCAAGCCGCGCGAACGGCTCAAAAACGCGCTCAATCTTCTGTCGTCGCTCATCAGCTGGTCTATGGAGAGCGCCGTCTCAACCGCGGACAGCATGAAAAGCCGCGGCTGGGGACTGCCGCATAGAACCGCGTTTTCAATCTATCGCTTCGAGGATAGGGATAAATCGATGCTCGCGTGGATAATTGTCGGCGGGATATACGTGCTGTCCGGCGCGATTGTCGGCGGCTTCGATTGGCGATATTTTCCAACCGTGAAAGGCGGGGAGCAGAATGTGTTCACTGTCAGCTTCTTCGCCGTCTACCTCGCCCTCTGCCTGACGCCGACAATCATAGAACTTCGGGAAAACCACGCCTCAGCCGACAAGACACAGCCGGACAATATCGGTCATTGTGTACAGGACTAATCGGAAAGGCTATTTGCAACAATGGATAAACTCGAAATCAGCCATCTCACCTTTTATTATCCCGAACAAACCACGCCCGCACTCGACGACTTCAGCCTTGAAGTCGGCTCGGGCGATTTTGTCGTGCTCTGCGGACCGTCCGGCTGCGGCAAGTCCACGCTGTTGCGTCACATGAAGAGCGTGCTCGCGCCGCACGGCAGGCGTACAGGCGAGATTTTGTTTGACTCACGGCGTCTCGACGAGCTGTCCGCTGCCGAGCAGACCTCGAAAATCGGCTTTGTGCTGCAGGACCCTGAGAGCCAGATTGTCACCGACAAGGTATGGCACGAGCTCGCGTTCGGTCTTGAAAGTCTTGGATTCGACACACCGACAATCCGCCGCCGCGTCGCCGAGATGGCTAACTTTTTCGGCATTCAGAACTGGTTCGATAAAGCTGTCACCGAGCTGTCCGGCGGACAGAAGCAGCTTCTGAATCTCGCTTCGATTATGACCATGCAGCCCGAGCTGCTGATTCTCGACGAGCCGACCAGCCAGCTCGACCCGATAGCCGCGTCTGACTTCATCGGTGTCGTCGCGCGAATCAACCGCGAGCTTGGCACTACAGTTATAATAACCGAGCACCGGCTCGAGGAAGCGTTCGCCGCGGCAAATCGCGTCGCGGTCATGGACAGTGGTCGGCTGCTGCTCGCCGACCGCCCGTCCGCGGTCGGGGAGCGGCTGAAATCGCTCGGGCACACAATGTTTCTCGCGATGCCGACCGCGATGCGGGTCTGGTCGGCAGTGCCGGACGGGAATACCGACACGCGTCATACCGATTGTCCGGTCACAGTGCGCGACGGGCATGAATGGCTTTCAGCCTACTCAGCGACACATACGCTTCGACCGGCGGCGGTATATCCTGAACGTATGTTCGGCGAGGTCGTGCTTGAAGCCGAAAACCTCTGGTTTTCGTATGACAAAAGCAATGAGGTCGTGCGCGGGCTCGACTTAATACTCCGCCAAGGCGAATTCGCGGCGATACTCGGCGGCAACGGCGCGGGTAAAACCACGAGCCTGCGGCTGCTCGCCGGACTCGAAAAGCCGCTGCGCGGCTCTGTCAGCAGAAACGGCAGGCTCGCGCTGCTGACCCAGAATCCGCAGCTGATGTTCCGCCATTCGACGGTGCGCGAGGATCTGTATGAAATCAGCCCGAACGGCGGCGACAAATACGAGCTCGCGGTCAGTCTCTGCCGGCTCGAGGGACTGCTCGACCGGCATCCTTACGACCTGTCCGGCGGCGAGGCGCAGCGCGCGGCGCTCGCGAAGCTGCTGCTGACCGAGCCGGATATACTCCTGCTCGACGAGCCGACCAAAGGACTTGACGCCGAATTCAAGCGCGAGCTTGCGGCGATACTGCGAAGACTCTGCAAGCTCGGTAAGTCGATACTCGCAGTCAGCCACGACGTCGAATTCTGCGCCGAATACAGCGACCGTTGTATGCTGTTTTTCGACGGAAGCGTCGCCGCAGAGGGCGAGCCGCACGAATTCTTCACCGGAAACAGCTTTTACACGACCGCTGCAAACCGTATGTCGCGCGGCATCTGCGACGCGGTGACTGCCGACGAGCTGATCTATATCTGCGGCGGCGAACCCGCGTTTTCCCGAGAAACCGAGAATTGTCTCACAGCCGAAAACGCCGCGCAATTTACGTGTAACGAATCGACTATACCGCATATGGACGAAACCGCACCAGCCGAAAAACATACAGTCGGCACTGGCAAATCCGCGCCACATTCAGCTAACACCGACCAACCCGAATCGTATATATCAAACACTGACCAACCCACGTCGCATACATCAAACACAGACCTAACCGCGCCGCATACAACCAACGCCGCTAAAAACGTCACAGCCTACACCTCCTCCGGACGACCGCGCCGCCCGAAGCTATCACTGCCGCGGCGAATCATCGCGGCGGCAGCCGGAATCGCGTGTGCTATCATATTCATACAGGCAATCGGTGTCACCGACCTGTCGGCGCTCGTCAGCGCGGGCGGGGCGAGTGAGGGCGCGTATACACAGCTGCTGCTCGGCGGACTGCTCGCGCTGTTGCTGACTATACTCGCCGCCGCGATCTCGCGCCCACGGCAAAAAATGCTAGAGCCGAACGCTCCCTCATCCGCAAATTCAGATACGCACAGCAAATCGACGCGTCGCCGCGTTCCCCGTCGAACGAAAGTGGCGGCGGTGGTGGTATTTCTGACTGTGCCATTGACTCTGCTCGCCGGCAATCTGCTCGGCGGCGGACGGCACTACTACATCGTATCGATACTGATTCTATTCGAATGTATGCTCCCGTTTTTCCTTATTTTTGAGGGACGCAAGCCGCAGGCACGCGAGCTTGTGATCATCTCGGTGCTCGCCGCGATTGGCGTCGCCGGACGCGCGGTGTTCTTCATGCTGCCGCAGTTCAAGCCGGTGACCGCGCTGACTATAATCGCCGGAGCGGCGCTCGGCGGCGAGACCGGATTTCTCGTCGGCGCGATGACGATGCTCGCGTCGAACGTGATGTTTTCGCAGGGACCGTGGACGCCGTGGCAGATGTTCTGCATGGGTATAATCGGCTTTCTCGCCGGAATCATCTTCCGTCGGCTGTCGCGCACGCGGCTGCCGCTCTGCATCTATGGCGCGCTGGCGTCGCTCGTCATATACGGCGGCATCATGAACTTTGCGTCCGCGCTGATGTGGAGTCCAACGCTCGACTGGCGTATCGTCGTCACCTACTTCGTGACCGGACTGCCCATGGACTGCATACACGCGCTGTCGACTTCGCTGTTTCTGTGGTTCGCCGCCGAACCGATGCTCGAAAAGCTCGAGCGGGTCAAGAAAAAATACGGTCTATACGAATGAGACCGCGATAATGAAATACCACAGGTCTGCTTTGCAGACCTGTGGTATTTTTGCGCTTTTTTGGAATACAAGGGAGGGGATGGAAGTGAGGAATTAGGAGTGAGGAGTTATGGTAGAAAATCGCCGGAGGCGATTTTCTATCAATATAATTATCTAAATCTGTTCCACTGACCGATGTCATCCTCATTCATACAGCGCGATTCCCTCGATGTATACAAGGTCGGACAGCTTGTTCACACCCGGCGATGTCAGTCCGTTCAGACTTTGCATATGACGGTCGAAGCGTGTGAAGCCGAACTGTCTCTCCTCGCCGCCGTCGCAGAATATGCCGTCGGTGACAAAATATACCGCCTTTACGCCGCCGTCGAATACGATCCTGATTTCATGACGTCCGCGCCGACAGAGCAGCAGGTCATCGTCCCAGAAGCAGGACATATACTGACCGTCGCCGCAGAGCAGCTCGAGCCGACTCATGCCGGCGTTCCAGCAGAGCTCGATTCCACATGAGCCGACTAGCGTTGAGAACAACACCTCCGACTCGTCTCCAAACTCGTAGCTGAAACCAAGCGTAAACGAGTAGTCGGTCGAGATCGAGTGAAAATCGTGCGAATTGTTGTCTCGGACGCTGAACGGCTTTAGGCGCGGCATACGGTCAACTATCGGCAGACCGGTCGATTCGTTATTTATAGTTGATTTCGCGCTGGATGTCACACCCGAAATCCGACCCGAATTTCCGCTCTGATGGAACAGCCCCTCGATGAGCTCGCGGTCGATATGATGCACGCGCGCCACATTCTTCTGCGTCTCGGTGATGTAGTATTCGCCGTCCTCGACCACAAAATCGGGGTAGCTCATCCGTATCATCGGGTCGTCGTCATACAGCACCGGCACCGGCTGCCCGAACGCGAGCCGGACACCGTCCTCCGCGGGATATTCTGTCGCGCCGCAGAGCCACGCGGGATTGCGGTCGTCGAAGCCCTGACCGCCGTGATTGTGGAACCAGTAGACATATCTGCCGTTGTCCAGCTTCCAGATGAAATTAGCGGCGCGCGGGTGCTTCATCAGCCGTCCGTTCGCGTAACGCATCGGCTCGGGCTGGCTGAATGTATGACACTTATCTCGGCTGTACGCGCACCACGGATGCCCCGACACAGTGCGGAACACACAGAACACACTGCCGTCGCTGAGTGGCACAAAGCTGTGCTCCTCCGAAATCACGCTTATCTCATGCGGCGCGCGTATGCCGATATCGCCGTCCGGCAGTGTCTCCCAGTGCAGCCGCTCAGGGTCGCGCTCACTGCCTATGTTGTCCGAATGCAGCAGCGCGCCCTCGCTGTAGCGCATGAATCCCTCTCCGAACGCGCGGATTTTGTATATCGGCACATAGACCTCGTTTTCAAGTTCGAGCGGCTTTCCGACATTCCAGAAAAAGAGTATCTCGCCGCTGTACGGATTCATTCGGTCGACCTCGAAGCGGCGTTGTGGTATGTCGTAATATTTGTCCGACCAGCTTTTGCCGTGGTCGTCGCTGTACTTGAAGCCGAAATGCCCCTGTGTGTCTACCCGACGGCAGAGTCCGCCGCCGAACGGCGGGTCGTCCGCCCTGACAGCACGCAGATTATCGGCGTTATAATTATAGAAGCAATATATCCGTCCGTATTTGGTCTTGTATAACACCGAATAGGACGATTCAGGCAGGTCGGCCGGCGAGACGTCGATCTCGTCCTGCCAGCTCTCGCCGCGGTCAAAGCTGCGCTTTGAAACCACGTGCTGCCCCGACGCGCCCTCCATCCCCGCTCCGGTCGTTACGGTCATCAGCCACGCGCCGTCATCGGTCTTGACTATATACGGCTGGTCGCAATAGCCCTCGAGCGGAATTATCCTGCCGGTTCTGATGTTGCGGTTGTCCATAATTATGACCATGACTTCGCGACAGCGAAGTCTACCTTTCATATGTCGATGTTTTGTGACGGTTTGCGAAGCAAATCGCGGTCATTGACCGCGAAGTCAC
>CAJFKR010000027.1 GCA_904386005.1 Candidatus Flemingiibacterium merdigallinarum | reverse complement strand
CAGCAAAGCGTTTATTCAAGCGCTGCGTGACGGCAAGCTTCGACAGTCCATGTCACAGAAAGGCAACTGCTGGGACAATGCTCCGCAGGAGAGCTTCTTCGGACACATGAAAGACGAGATAGCCGAGCTGTTATCGAAGCAGCCAACCTTTGACAAGGTCAAGGCGGTTGTGGATGATTGGGTCGACTACTACAACAACGAGCGCTATCAGTGGGATCTATTGAAGCTGTCACCGCACGAGTACTACGAGTATGTCACAACCGGAGCTCTGCCGAGTGAGGTTGCCGCGTATCTGCGCTGTCATATCGCGAGCGAAAAATCCATATCTGTGCAGGGCTGAATAGGGCGGCTGCAGTCTGTGCGACACTGAAGCATCTGCGTTGATGGAGAGTCTGTGCGGATATGCTTGTTTGGCTTTCGCGTGTCCTGACAGCAATCCCACGCGTCTTCATCTGCGTTGCTGCTGTCATTACAGTTTTGTTCTTACTGTAAATATTCGCGCGGCGATGCGTTAACTTTTAACTTTGATTTTTTGTCCTTATTCTTGGGTACATCTCAGCTCGTTTTCGCTTTATTTCTTCTACTTTTATTTTTTCCAATACGTGCTTTCTATTTTTCGCGCCATTCGGGCATAGGCGGAAAAATACCGGAGAGCCGAGCATTGGTTCTCCGGTATTCAGTATTCAGCTTATTTATTCGGCCACGTATTTTAATGTCAGCGGTTTTGGCTTATATCTTCGCCAGCGCCTGATCAATGTCGGCGATTATATCCTCGGGATTCTCGATGCCTACCGACAGACGGATAAGATCGGGCGAGACTCCGGCGGCGATCAGCTGCTCGTCGGTCATCTGACGGTGAGTCGTGCTCGCCGGATGCAACAGGCAGGTGCGCGTGTCGGCGACGTGCGTCACTATAGCGCCGAGCTTCAGACTGTCCATGAACTTGACCGCGGCTTCGCGACCGCCCTTGACGCCGAACGCGATTACTCCGGACGTTCCGCGCGGCAGGTACTTTTCGGCGAGCTTGTAGTATTTGCTCGACGGCAGTGCCGGATAGTTGATCCACGATACCCGGCTGTCAGCCTCGAGGAACTTCGCGACCGCGAGCGCGTTGTCGCAGTGGCGCTTGACGCGCAGCGCGAGCGTCTCGAGTCCGAGGTTCAGAAGAAACGCGTTCTGCGGCGACTGAATCGAGCCAAGGTCGCGCATCAGCTGCGCGGTACACTTGGTTATATAGCCGGCTTTGCCGAAATCCTTCGCGTAGGTCACTCCGTGGTAGGAGTCGTCGGGCGTACAAAGTCCCGGGTATTTGTCGGCGTGTGCCAGCCAGTCGAAGTTTCCGCTGTCGACAATCGCGCCGCCGACCGCGGTCGCGTGTCCGTCCATGTATTTTGTAGTCGAATGTATCACGATGTCCGCGCCGAATTCGAACGGACGGCAGTTGATCGGCGTCGGGAAGGTGTTGTCTATAATAAGCGGTACGCCGTGCGCGTGCGCCTGACGCGCGAAGAGCTCAATGTCGAGCACCTGCAGCGACGGGTTCGACAGAGTCTCGGCGAATACCGCCTTTGTGTTCGGCTGGAATGCCGCCGCCAGCTCGTCCTCGGTCGAATCGGGCGTGACAAACGTGGTGTCAATTCCCATGCGCTTCATTGTGACCGCGATCAGATTGAAGCTGCCGCCGTAAATCGCGCTCGACGCGACTATGTGGTCGCCCGCCCCGAGAATGTTGAACAGCGAGAAGAAAGTCGCCGCCTGTCCGGACGAGGTCAGCATAGCCGCGACGCCGCCCTCAAGCTCGCAGATCTTCGATGCGACGCAGTCGTTTGTCGGATTCTGTAGACGGGTGTAGAAATATCCGCTCTCGGACAGGTCGAAAAGCCGTCCCATCTGCTCGCTCGACTCATACTTGAAGGTCGTCGACTGATATATCGGCAGCACGCGCGGCTCGCCGTTCTTGGGTGTGTAGCCTGCCTGTACGCAGGAAGTATCGATTTTATATGACATTTGCTGTTTATTCTCCTCAATAATAAATTTTACTCAAACTAATTGTATGTCAGCTTTCACTCAAATTGACAGTATGCGGCGCGGCAATTTTTCCGGCATTTATCATACGCGGCGTGAGACGCGCCGACAAAGTCGGCAGCCGGCGGATTGCCGGCTGTCAGCTTCAGTTGCCGTCCGAATGCTCGTCGTGTATTTCTTCAGAATCGTCGTATTCGCCGTTGTCGAGCAGCTCGCGCGTACCGATTCGCTTCTTCGCGCGTTCCTCCTCGACCATGTCGGACAGCATATCCTTAACGCGACGAACGTCCTTGATGTGCAGTATATCGAACTCGGGGCTCGTCTTGTCGCCCGAGCAGCAGTGTATCGTTCCAAGTCCGAACATCCGCTCCCAGAGCGCGCGCTTCAATGTGAGGTCGGTTATCCGATAGAGCCGGATTTCATCCTCGGTTCTCGACAGAAAGCCCTTGTCGATAATGAACTTATCTTGTTCGAGCCGATAGCGCGTGAACGACCACGGCAGACCGAAGATTATGCGCTTTCGATCCTTCCAGATGACATTCTCGGTGTTGATATCGCTCATTGATTACCTCCTGACCATATGTGCGTTTATTTTTCAGGCTTGTAGCCGTCCTTGAGCGTGACCGTGCGGATGAACGTTCCCGGATTGCGTACGTCCGCGCAGAAATATCCGGTGCGGACAAACTGATACTTCGAGCCCGGCTCGGCGTCGGCGAGCGACGGCTCGAGCTTGCAGCCGTCAAGACATTCGACCGACTCGGGATTCAGATAGTTCTCGTATTTGTCGCCCTCGGGCAGCTTCGACGGATTTTCGAGCGTCAGCAGATTGCTGTACAGCATGACGCGCGCGTCGATGCAGTCAGACGCCGACAGCCAGTGTATCGTGCCCTTGATCTTGCGACCGTCGACCGGATTTCCATTGCCGGTTTCGAGGTCGGCTGTGCAGTGTATCTCTTTTATGCTGCCGTCGTCATTCTTTACGACGCCGACGCACTTGACTATATACGCGCCCATTAGTCTGACCTCGCCGTCCGGCTTCATACGGAAGAACTTAGGCGGCGGGACCTCGCTAAAATCTTCGGCGTCGATATACAATTCGCGCGTGAACTTGACCGGACGCGTGCCCATCTCGGGGTGCTGCGGGTGGTTTGCAAGCTCGAAGGTCTCGCACTTGTCCTCGGGGTAGTTGTCGATTATGACCTTGATCGGGCGCAGGATAGCGACGCGGCGCGGCGCGGTCTCGTTAAGCTCGTCGCGGATGCAGGCTTCAAGGCTGCGGATGTCGACAAGGCTGTCGGTTTTCGAAACGCCGATGCGTCCGCAGAAATCGACGATCGACGCGCCGGTGTACCCGCGGCGGCGCAGACCGCACAGCGTCGGCATACGCGGATCGTCCCAGCCGTCGACGCGGCCGCTCTCGACCATCGAGCGCAGGAAACGCTTCGACAATACGGTGTACGAAATGTTCAGCCGCGCGAACTCGATCTGCCGCGGCTTCGACGGCACGCTGACGTTTTCGATCACCCAGTCGTAGAGCGGGCGGTGTATCTCATATTCGAGCGAGCAGAGCGAGTGTGTGATGCCCTCGAGCGCGTCCTGGATCGGGTGCGCGAAATCATACATCGGGAATATGCACCACTTCGTGCCCTGACGGTGATGCTCGACATATTTGATACGGTAGAGCACCGGGTCGCGCATGACGAAGTTGCCCGAAGCGAGGTCGATCTTCGCGCGGAGCGTGTACTTGCCCTCGGGGAACTCGCCGTTTTTCATGCGCTCGAACAGGTCGAGGCTCTCCTCGATCGGTCGGTCGCGCCACGGGGAGACGGCAGGATGCGTCAGGTCGCCGCGGTATTCGTCCATCTGGTCGGGCGTCAGCTCGCAGACATACGCGAGTCCTTTTTTGATGAGCTCGACGGCGTACTCGTAGTCCTTGTCGAAGTAGTCCGAGCCGTAGAAGAAGCGGTCGCCCCAGTCGAAGCCGAGCCAGTGGATGTCCTCCTTGATGGCGTCGACATATTCGGTGTCCTCTTTCGCCGGATTGGTATCGTCCATACGCAGGTTGCACAGCCCGCCGAATTTCTTCGCGGTTCCGAAATCAATGACCAGCGCCTTGCAGTGACCGATGTGCAGATAGCCATTCGGCTCGGGCGGGAATCGGGTGTGAACCGATGTATACTTCCCCTCGGCGAGGTCCTCGATTATAAATTCCTCTATAAAATTAGATGCTTCAATCATGATATCATCATCCTTGAAAATATTTGTGTTGAAAATGAAATTGTATAACTGAAAGGTTATCAGCCGATTTGCTGTCAGCTAATCTGCTGTCAGCCAATCGCGATTGACCGACAACGGACAGAGCACAGAGCGTCAAGCCAGCAGCCGCGAATATAATATTCGCAATTCGCCTGCGGCGAATTGCTACCACAGCTCTCCGCGCTCCGCGCGGAGACCACTCTCCACTCTCTCCGCGCGCAGCGCGGAGACCACTCTCTCAGTCTCGCGCAGCGCGGAGACCACTCTTTTTCGTACTTACTTCACGTAGTCGGCAAGTCTCCGCTTGACCGTGTCGGCTCCGAGTATCCGCATGACCTCGTACATATCGGGCGAGCTTGCGCGTCCGGTGACGGCGATGCGCAGGAACATACTGATGTCGCCGACATGACCCTTGTATTCGGTCGGATTCTTCTTGTAGAGCTTCGTCTCGGGCGCGAAGCCGAGCTCGGCGGCGAGCGACTTTATCTTGTCAAACCATGTAGTCTGGTCGTCGTTTTCGTCGTATATGTCAATATACTTTGTCACAGCGGCGGCGACGTCA
This sequence comes from Candidatus Flemingiibacterium merdigallinarum, assembly GCA_904386005.1. Lineage (GTDB taxonomy): Bacteria > Bacillota > Clostridia > Oscillospirales > CAG-272 > Flemingiibacterium > Flemingiibacterium merdigallinarum. The sequence continues at coordinate 28,720 of CAJFKR010000027.1, read as the reverse complement.
GCCTTGTCGAAATTGTCCGGCACCTCGTCTCTGCGCTCGAACAGCTCGTCGAACATGAAGCCGATATAGCCGCGCACCTCGTCGAAGCGGGCGATATCCTTGCGCGGCTTCGCTCCGCCGCGACCGATACCGAGCGCGGCGCGCGCCGTGTCGGCGTGAGCCTTGAGTATACCCGCGAACTCGGGGTCGAACTTCTCCGCCCACGCGAGCGTCTTTTCGTACACCTCATCGGCGGTCATGCGCGAGACCATGTTCTTCGACACATCGTCAAGCTTGTTCATATCGAACAGGCAGCCCGAGACGCTCATCTTCTTGACGCTGAACTCGAAGTCACGGCTCGATTTGTCGGGATTCGCGGCGTGCCACTCCTCGTAGTTGGAGTTGAGGAGCGTCATTACATATTCGTTCACGCAGATCGGGTCGTAGCCGAGACGCTCGTAGTCGTCGAGGTTCGCGCCCATGTCGCGCTTCGACAGCTTCTTCTTGACGGTCTTGCCGTCCTCGTCGACGGCGGTCGTCAGAAGCTGCGCGATGTGCAGATACTTCGGCGGCTTGAAGCCGAGGAAGCGGAACAGCATCAGATGCCGCGCGAGACTCGGCAGCCACTCCTCGCCGCGCACCACGTGAGTCGTGCCCATGAGATGGTCGTCGACCACGTGCGCGAAGTGGTAGGACGGGATTCCGTCCGACTTTAAGAGCACCTCGTCGCGGTCGTTTTCGGGTATCTCCAGCGTGCCGCGGACAAGGTCGGTGACTTTAATTTTCTTGTCGGGGTCGCCGTCCGACAGCATACGCAGCACGAACGGATGTCCGGCTTTGAGGTGCGCTTCGACCTCCTCGATTGTGAACTCGCGCCACTTCAGCATTTCCTCACGCTGCGCGCCGTCGTCCTCGTGCCAGTCTTTCGCCTTGACCTCGGCTTTCTTGTCGACCGCGTTCATCGCGGCGAGCTCCTCCTCGGTCGTGAACACCGGATACGCCCGTCCGTCGCGGACGAGCTGCTTTGCGTATACATGGTAGATCTCGCGCCGCTTCGACTGTGTATAGGGGCCATAATCGCCCTTATCTCCGCCGATGACCGCGCCCTCGTCGAACACGATGCCGTAATGCGCGAGCGTATTTATCAGCGCCTCCTTGGCGCCCGGCACCTCGCGCTTCGCGTCGGTGTCCTCGATTCGCAGGTAGAACACGCCGCCGCTCTGATGAGCGAGCCGTTCGCTGACCGTCGTCGGGAACAGACCTCCGAAATGCACGTAGCCGGTGGGGCTGGGGGCAAATCGTGTAACTTTCGCTCCCTCCGGGAGCTGTCGTCTCGGATAGCGCGCCTCCATGTCAGCCGGCGTCAGCGTGACGTCCGGAAACAGAAGGTCGGCAAGATAATTATAGTCCATGGTTGTGTCCTTTCAGTTGTTTTGTGGATTATTGTTAGTTTCACTGGGGGAGACCCTTTTGGAAAAGGGTCTCCCCCAGACCCCCTCCCGAAAACTTTCGCAAATTTGGCTTTTAACTTATTTTTAATTTGTGCGCAGACTGGTTATCTGTGCTTGTCGTTTGAGCCGCTGTTTTGCGCCGCCTAATGGGGCCCCGCTCCCCAACCGGCGGCTTGGTTTAGCAAATTTGTTTGTTTTTAAAGTTCTTAATTTCAGTAAATACCGCTTGATATATAAACACGGATTTCTGCCTAAATTAAATCGGGTTTGCTTAAATTAAGCCGAATATCTACCTTAGATAGATATTATTATCCAGCTCCCGTGACAATGTCGTGGAGCTGCCGTGTCCGGGGTAGAGCTTGACGTCCCTCTCGCGCACGTTCCACTGCTCGGCGAGCCGCTTGATTCTTCGGAGCGTGTCGCTCATCGCGAGCTCGTCGCCGCCGTACAGGTCGCAGCGCCCGATTGAGCCGGCGAACAGTGTGTCCCCGGTCAGAAGGACACGGTCAATCTTGTATATGACCGACCCCGGTGTGTGACCGGGCGTATGCAGCACTTCGATTATAGTTTCGCCTATCTCGATTTTGTCGCCCTCGTCGATGATATGCTCCGCCGGACGGCAGGGCGTGTCTATCCCCGCGAACTGCGACATATACGAAAGCTCGGGATTCACGAGCGACTCGGCGTCATAGCCGTGTATATATACCGGCGCGCCGGTCGCGTCGCGCAGGGCTTCGAGCGACATTATATGGTCGAAATGCGCGTGTGTCAGCAGTATCGCCGCGACCCTGACGCCCTCACGCTCACAGCACGACAATATCAGTCGTTTGCCGTCGTCCGCGCTGTCGCCGCCCGGGTCGACCACCGCGCCAAGTCCGGTAGACTCATCCTTTACAATATAGCACATCTCGTGCATCGCTCCGGTGGGCAGGCTGATTATCCTTGTTTTATCCATATCGGTAATATCCTGTTATATAGTATTAATATCTTATTATATCATATTTCGGCGCGGTTGTCTACATTATTTTTAATTAATTTTGTAAAAACCTCCCTCGGTCGGGATTATACTAACTGCACAGTTATTATGCGTCATTTCAGCTATGATTAATTCAAATTCAGTCTTGATTTAATTCACAAAATGTGGTATCATATAAATGTGAAAAATACTGTCTTCACAGAGTAGGTTTTGGCGCGTCAAGTGTCACGCGGACGGGGAGTTGCCGCGTGGACGAAAGCATTCGGCTTGAGCTTTTATGTGAACAAGGCGTCAGCTTTGTTTGCATTCAGCTTCTCAGAATGCTGCGGTGCCAGGACCGCATCCCGCTGTTGCATAGATGGAGCATATCTCCTTATATGTAGCACTGTCGGAATGTTGCATATCAAAGGAGGTTTTTTTATGCAATCCGTCGTAAAACAAAAAACGCGCGCTGCCTTTCCCGAGGAGTACGCAAACCCGTTCTCAGCCGCCTACTGGCGCGAAGCCGCCGCGCAGCTTACGGACATCCGCATAATCTGCATCGCCGCGATTCTGATCGCGGTGCGCGTCGCGCTGAAGGAAATCAAGATTCCGATTGGCGAAAATCTCAACATCACGGTCGGATTTTTCGTCAACGCGCTCGGCGCGATGATCTTCGGCCCGGTCGTAGCGGTCGTCGCCGCCGCCGTGTCCGACACGCTCGGCTGCGCGCTGACCGGCTTCGTAGACTATTTCTTCCCGTTCATCTTCGTCGAGATCGCCGGCTCGCTGATATTCGCGCTCTTTCTCTGGCGCTCGAGTCTGACCGAGACGCGGATAATCCTGTCGCGCTTCTTTGTGTCGCTCGTCTGCAACTTCATCATGAATCCGATAATCATGAACTGGTACTACGCATGGATAAACAACGGCAAATCCTATGAATTTGTCACACTGCCGCGAATTATCAAAAACCTTGCGCTCTTCCCTGCCGAAGCGTTCCTGTTAGTGCTCTTTCTCGGCGTCATGACCCCCGCGCTGCTGAAGCTGAAGCTCGTGCCGAAGAATCAGAAGGAGCTGGTCATGACCCGCTCGAACTACATCCTGCTCGGCGGACTGTTCATAGTCGCCGTGGTATTCGTTCTGCTGTATGTATTCGTTTATCTGCCTAATAAATAATAAAGTCAAAGCACGGATTTTAGATTCGTGCTTTTATATTTCAGCGATTATAGGATATTTCGCAAGAAATCGACATATCAGAGCCATAAACGACATATCAGAATCATATATTATAGAAGCATCCTTTCAGCAGACCGCCTGCATTTTTTTGCCGAAATTTGAATATCAATATTCTACATCATATTGACATATATTTATTATTGTGTTATAATATGATTAACATTCCCGCCAACGGTCATACAAAATTTGCGATTTCCGAAAGGATGGTGCCCCTAATGTATAAGCGAACTCCATTTAGCCTCGCGATTCTGTCCTTAATTCTGCTGTCGCAGCTCGCCGCCTGCGCGTCGTCACAGCCCAACTTAACCGAGGGCGAGACTACGACCAATGCCTCCGACGAAACCACCACGGTCGCCGAGGAGACCTCCGAATATGTCTCACCCGGCGTCGACTACGAGGGCGAAACCTTTACTATCGCCGCAATGGATCTCGATATGGTCTACGCGGTCACGAACTACACAATGATTTCACACGACGAGGAAACCGGCGACGTTATCAACGACGCCATCGTGCAGATGACCCGCAAGGTCGAGGAGGACTTGAACGTCAACCTCGAACTGTATCCGCTGACCAACGACGACCGCGCGTCAATCGACAAGGTCACGCGCTTCATCTACGCCGGCGAGGACGAGATTCAGGCGACCTTCCCGTATACGGTCGCGCTGAAAAACTACCTCGGCACGCCGTCGCTGCTGCTCGACCTGAACAGCATACCGACGCTCGATCTGTCGCACTCATGGTGGGATCAAAGCTCAATCGAAGCCTATAACATCGGCGGCAAGCAGTATACCGCGGTCGGCGACATCTGCTTCTTCGCGAAATGCGCGCCTATAGTCAATTTCTTCAACAAACAGCTGCTCGAGGAGTATAGCCTTGACGATCCTTACGAAATGGTCTTTGACGGCACATGGACTATAGACAAGATGATCGAGCTCGGCCGCGCCGCGGCAAACGACGTCAACGGCAACTCGACAGTCGACCTCGAGGACACGTTCGGCTGCATCGCCGAATCGACTTCGCTCGGCTACTTCTTCACCGGCGCCGGCATCGACTGGTCGACCCGTAACGGCGACGAAATCAAGATCACCGTGTATAACGAAAAGAGCATGGATATCGCGGATATGCTCGTCCCATTCTTCCGCGACAAAACTGTCACCATGCTGCCTAACGACTACACCGGCTACACCGATGTGTTCCAGGAATTATTCCTGCCGCAGTTCATGGCCAACCGCTCGCTCTTCTTCTCGAATCAGCTGCTGCTCGCGCTCGACTTCCGCGAGATGGAGGCTGACTTCGGCGTGCTGCCGCTGCCGAAATACGACGAGAATCAGGAAAACTACCGCAGCACGACCAACGACCACTGGCTCGACCACATGGTCGTCCCCGCGACCAACGCCCGCCTCGAGCTGACCGGTCACGTCCTCGACGCCATGGGCTACTACTCACAGCAGCTCGTCACGCCCGCGTTCATCGAAACCACCGTACTTGACAAGACCCTGCGTGACGAAAACTCGGAGGCGATAATCGAGATGATATACGACACGCAGGTCTACGACATCGCGCTCGCGTTCAACTGGGGCGGTCTCACCGGAATCGTCGGAAACATGATCAACAACAACACCACTAACTTCTCGTCGCTCTACGCTTCGAGTGAGTCAGCGATACTCGCCGCGATGGATAAGACGATGGAGGAACTGCTCGACACCTGACTTTAGTAAAAATCCGCCGCCAATAATCTCGGCGGCGGATTTTTTTCGGAAAAATCTGAAAATTTACAATTATTTATAGCATTTTTTTGAAAAATATTGTATACTGATTATATATGCCCGAAAACTGAAAAACTATATTAAACCATGTACGCGTCCGATACGCCGAGCGGCGTTGAACCGCGCCCGTTCGTGAGGTAATATCAGGCATAATCATAAGGTAATATCTATCCGTGTCCGCTCTCCGGACGCGCAGAAAGGAATGTATCAGTCTAAATGAAGTTAATCGAAAAGATAATCGGCAGCTACAGCGAGCGCCAGGTCAAGAAAATCCTGCCGATTGTCGACAAAATAGAAGCCCTCGCGCCGACCTATAAGAACATGACCGACGACGAGCTGCGCGGCGTCACCGACAAATTGAAGTCCCGTCTTTCGGGAATTGAGACGCTCGACGACATATTGCCCGACGCGTTCGCCGCCGTGCGCGAAGCGGCGGATCGGGTGCTCGGCAAGCGTCCGTTCAGAGTCCAGCTCATGGGCGGCATCATTCTGCATCAGGGTCGTATCGCCGAGATGAAAACCGGCGAGGGTAAAACGCTCGTCGCGACTCTTCCCGCATACCTCAACGCCCTGAAGGGCGAGGGCGTACACATCGTCACGGTCAACGATTACCTCGCGCGCCGCGACAGCGAGGAGATGGGCAAGGTATACGGCTTCCTCGGTCTCACGACCGGCCTTGTCGTACACGGTCAGACGCGCGAAGCCAAGCAGAACGCGTATAACGCCGACATCACCTACGGCACGAACAACGAATTCGGCTTCGACTACCTGCGCGACAACATGGTGCTCTACAAGGAGCAGTGCGTGCAGCGCGGTCACGCGTTCGCTATAGTCGACGAGGTCGACTCGATTCTCATCGACGAGGCGCGCACCCCGCTCATAATTTCGGGCGTCGGCACGGCTTCGTCCGAGCTCTACGACCGCACCGACAAGTTCGTGCGCACACTTAAAAAGTTCGTCATCAAGGAGCTTGACGACAAGGAATTGAACGAGGACATCGACGCCGACTACATCGTCGACGAAAAGGCGAAGACCGCGACGCTCACGCAGAACGGCATTAAGAAAGCCGAGGAATACTTCGGGCTCGAGAACCTGTCGGCTCCCGAAAACTCCACGATATCCCATCATATCAACATCGCGATAAAGGCTTACGGCACAATGCACCGCGACGACGACTACATCGTCAAGGACGGCGAGGTGCTGATTGTCGACGAATTCACCGGTCGCGTAATGCCCGGACGCCGTTTCTCGGACGGTCTGCATCAGGCAATCGAGGCCAAGGAGCGGGTCGACATCCAGAAGGAGACCAAGACTCAGGCGACGATAACCTTCCAGAACTTCTTCCGTCTCTACAAGAAGCTGTCGGGTATGACCGGTACGGCGCTGACCGAGGAAAACGAGTTCCGCGAAATCTACTCGCTCGACGTCGTCGAGATCCCGACGAACAAGCCGATGATCCGAAAGGACCACAGCGACGTCGTCTACAAGACGATGAACGGCAAGTACAAGGCGATAATCGAACAGATCAAAGCCTGCCACGAAAAGGGTCAGCCGGTGCTGGTAGGTACGGTCTCGATCGAAAAGTCGGAGGAGCTGTCGAAGAAATTAAAGCAGAACGGAATACCCCACACCGTCTTAAACGCAAAATACCACGAAAAGGAAGCCGAAATCGTCGCGCAGGCCGGCAAATACGGCGCGGTCACAATCTCGACGAACATGGCAGGTCGCGGTACCGACATAATGCTCGGCGGCAACGCCGAATTTCTGGCGAAGTCCGATCTGCGCCGGCTCGGCTACGAGGAGCCGGTAATCGCGCTCGCGACCGGCTCGTCGAGCGACGTCGACGACATCGTGCTCGAAGCGCGCGAAAAATACCGCGAAGCTCTGGAAAAGCACAAGGAAGAAATCGCTCCCGAAGCCGAAAAGGTGCGCGCAGCCGGTGGACTCTTTATCCTCGGCACAGAACGTCACGAGAGCCGCCGCATAGACAACCAGCTGCGCGGACGTTCGGGACGTCAGGGCGACCCGGGCGAATCGAGATTCTACCTGTCGCTCGAGGACGACCTCATGCGTCTGTTCGGCAGCGAGCGGGTCATGGGCGCGGTCGAACGGCTCGGACTCGACGAGGACCAGCCGATTGACGCGGCGATACTTTCGAACGCTATCGAGTCGGCGCAGAAGCGGCTCGAGGACGCGAACTTCCAGCGCAGAAAGAATGTCCTGAACTACGACGACGTAATGAACCAGCAGCGCAATATCATCTACAAGCAGCGCCGCGAGGTGCTCGACGGCGCGGACATCAGCGGCACGGTCAAGAATATGGTCAAGGAGACGATAAACAGCACGGTCGACAGCTTCACCGCGTCGGACGTGCCGGACGAGTGGAACTTCGAAGGACTGCGCAACTATTTCTTCGGTCTGCTCTGCACAAACGACGACTTCCACTACTCGACCGATGACCTCAACAAGCTGAAGCGCGACGACCTCAAGACAATGTTAAACGAGCGAGCGGACAAGCTGTATGAGTCAAAGGAGGAGCTGTTCGGCGACCAGATGCGCGAGATTGAGCGGGTAGTGCTGCTGCGCGCGGTCGACACGAACTGGATGAACCACATCGACGCAATGGACGACCTGCGCGGCTCGATAGGCTTGCAGGCTTACGCGCACCGCAGCCCGATCAACGAATACCGTCTCGTCGGCGCGGATATGTTCGACGAAATGGTAGCGCAGATACGCGAGGACACGATGCGTATGATACTTTCGGTAGTGCCGCGTCCCAAGACCGAAATAAAGCGCGAGGCGGTCGCCCGCTCCACAAGCGAGGGCTTTGCCGGCGGACAGAGCCGACCGATAAATCAAGGCTCGTCGGCGTCCGGCGGCATAGTCAGCCCGAACGGCGCGGCAGCGCAGAAAAAGGTCGGGCGCAACGACCCCTGCCCCTGCGGAAGCGGCAAGAAATATAAGAAGTGCTGCGGCCGAGGCGAGTCGGGCGAATAAGAGATAAGCAGGAGAAGCCTGTAGCGTCTACAGGCTTTCTCCGCACGCATAAGGCAAATCCGGCGCGTAGCGTCCGGCGTTGTCTGTCGGATGTATCGCAATTCCGACGCGTTGTCCCGCTGAGATGTGTCGCAATTCTGACTGTATAATCCGCCGGATGTACCGCGAGTCTCTCTGCGTTGTCCCGCCGGATATGTCGCGATTCTGACTGTATAATCCGCCGGATGTACCGCGAGTCTCTCTGTACTGCTACGTCGGATGTATCCGTAGCCAAAGCCTTTAACAAATACAACCAAAGCCTTTAATTAAAAATGGGATTCGGACTGCTATTTATCGGATATTTTTTCATGCTCAATTTTCCCTTTCAGGGAATTGACCTGCTGCCCGACGTCGTCGGCTGCATAATAATGCTCGTCGCGGTGAGGAAGCTGCTCCTGTACTGCGACGACCGCGGCTTCAGATACGCTGAGAGGTCGCTCTACCCCTTTACGATATTCGCGCTGGCGCTGCTATTTTACCAGCTCGCCGATTTCTTTGGCTTTTTACCCAAAATACTGGCGGATATTTACTATGTATTTATGATTGTATACAGTATCGTCGTCGGCGCGTATCACATATTTTTGCTGTACGGAATCTACACATTGTCGAAGTCCGTGTCGCTTGATAAGCTCTCGGCGCGCGCGACCCGCATGGTCGCGCTGACCGCGGTCTACTACGTCATGCAGATACTGAACTATACAAATGTTACCGGCGCGGTCGCGTCGCTCGCCAATTCGCCCGAAGTATTGAGGTCATACGTCAACCTCGCCATATATATAATCAGCATTGTCTGGATGTTGCTGACATGGAAGCTGATATTTTCCTGCTATGTTCACATTTGCCTTGAGGGCGACGAGGATATGCCGTATCATGAGGATATCTACGACAAGATAATCAACTATATGAACAAATTTAAGAAACGATGACCGGATACAGCACCTCCCCGCATATAAAAAACCGCGTTTCAGCGGCGCTCTCAGCCGCATTTGTGCCAACTCTGCCGATACTCGCCGGATTCCTCTTTCTCGGCATTACATACGGCATATACATGAACGTCTCCGGCTTTTCATTTGTCTATCCAATGGCGATGAGCCTGATTATATTCGCCGGCTCGGTCGAATATGTCACGGTCGGACTGCTGCTCGGAGCGTTCGACCCGCTCGCCGCGTTTGTCATGGCGCTGATGATCAACGCGCGGCATATATTTTACGGCATATCCATGCTCGACAAATACCGCAGTGCCGGACGCAAGCGCTTCTATCTCATCTTCGGAATGTGCGACGAGAGCTTCTCGATAAACTGCTCGGCGAAGATTCCCGATGGCGTCGACCACGGACTGTTCATGCTGTTTGTCACGCTGCTTAATCACATCTACTGGGTCGCGGGCGCGACGCTCGGAGGTATATTCGGTTCGCTTATTTCGTTTGACACGACCGGACTTGACTTTGTCATGTGCGCTATGTTCGTCGTGATTTTCCTCGAACAATGGAAGAAGGACGAGCGTCACCTGCCCGCGTTGCTCGGAATCGGTCTGTCCGCGCTCTGCCTTGTAATATTCGGCAGCGATGGGTTTATTGTGCCGTCGATGCTCGTATTGCTGATTGCGCTGACCCTGCTCGGTCGGTCGGAAATCAAAGACGATGTCAAAAAAGCAGGTGCGGTCATGGCTTGCGGCAATACATTAAATAAAGGCTCCGGTCAGACCGACAGCCCCAGCCCGACCATACAGTCCATATCGACCGACAGTCCCGGCTCTACCATACAGTCCGTATCGACCGATAATACAATACCGACCTCAGGCTGCGATAAGAAAGGCGGGCGAAAATAATGACGCTCACACAACAAATAATAACAATAGCCGTCGTCGCCGCGGCGACACAGCTCACCCGCTTCCTGCCTTTTATCCTGATTCCGGCGGCGAAGCCGGTTCCCGCGTATCTGCGCTATCTCGGACGTGTGCTGCCGCCCGCGGTGTTCGGTATGCTTATCGTCTATTGTCTCAAGGGCGTCCCGACTTCCGCGAGTCCCGGTCTGCCCGAGCTTATCGCGATTGGCGTCGTGGTGGTTCTGCACCTCACCCTCAAACGCACACTCGTATCAATCGCCGCGGGCACTGTATTATATATGCTGCTCGTGCAGCTCGTATTTTAGGCGACGCGCAGCGATACAGCCATACATTCAATTGAAACCTCGGTTATCGACCGCATTGTGACAATATTAATTTATATAGATAGTTTGTGAAAGGATTGCGCTATGAACAACAATAAACCGACGGCGGTAAAGCGCGACATGACAATCGCCAAGAAGATGGTACTGTACAAAATAATCGCGTCAATGTTCTTTTTCTTCAATCCCTGCCTCAATATTATCGACATACTGCCCGATTTCTTCGGATGTATGCTGTTGATCAGCGGTCTTTTGACTTGGGCGGATCTCTGCCCTGAAATCATGGACGCGGTGCAGGGCTTGCAGCGTCTGCGCTGGATATACCTTGCGAAGCTTTTGATGATCGCTCTTGTGCCGCTCGTCGACGACACGTTCGTGCTCATCTTCACATTCAGCTTCTCGGTCGTCGAATCGATCTATCTTTTCCCCTCGATAGCGCGCATATTCAACGGCTTCGAATACTTCGGCACGCGCTATGACGGCAAGGCTATCTATGTAAACTACAAGAACACGCGCACAATAACCAACATCTTCTTCGCGGCGAGAGCTGTGCTCTGCGTTTTGCCCGAGCTTTGCTCATTGTCCGACTACGAATATTCCGGCTACGTCACGTCCGGCGTGCAGATCGACTACGCCCAATACAAGCCCGCGCTGCTGGTCGGCGGAATTGTGATAACTCTGCTCTGCGGCATTATGTGGCTTATAAACGCGGTTCCCTACTTTATACGAATATTCAACGATACCGAATTCATGACCCGCGTATACAATCAGTACGAGCTTGAAATCGGCGGCAACATCGGACTGCATTTCAGACGCACGCTCGCGACTGTAGTCGCGCTCATGTCGGCGGGCTTTATATTCTTCATCAACTTCTGGATAGACGAGGTCAACATAATCCCGAATTTCATCGGCGGCATATTCCTCGCCGTCGCGATAGCGAAGCTGTCGAAATACTCGCGCACCGACCGGGTAACGCTCCCGATTTGCATTGTGTTCTCGGCGGTATCGGCGGTATCCTTCGGCGTATCGACCGTGTTCTCGGTCTTCTACTCGCTTGAAAGCGTGATGCATGAATTCGAAGCTTATGACCTCTACAATATCACCCGAGTCTTCTCGGCGGTTGAATATCTATTGATGTTTGTCATGGTGTTCTGCGTATTCCGCGAGCTGCGCCGGCTCATCGATATGCACCTCGGCGCCGACCCCGACCTCACTGACCGCAGACTTATCGACATCTACGCAAGCCAGCAGCACAGCCTTGATGTGCAGTTCACTACCGGTATCGTGATTTTCTTTGTCACGCTCGTTTTGAACCTCGTCCACCTCATGTTCCGCGCCGAATTCAATCAAGGCGTGCAGCAGTTCTGGCTCGTGACCTTCCTCGCGAACGGCTTCTGGTGGATTTACATGAAGAGCGCGCTGTCGCAGCTCTACTCGCAGATCGAATACAAATATATGTGACCGGAGATATCATAAGTAACTTCTAAAAATACAATTAAGATTTTGCAAAACAGCACCGTAACAATACATCAACAAATGAAAGGAATGAAAAATAATTATGAAAGACATTATCGGCGAGCTTTCAAACCCGTCAAACGAATACCGCGGACACCCGTTCTGGTCGTGGAACGACAAGCTCGATCCAAAGACTCTGCGCTGGCAGGTCAATGAAATGAAGCGCGTCGGACTCGGCGGCTATTTCATGCACGCGCGCGGAGGTCTCATCACCGAATATCTGTCGGACGACTGGTTCGACTGCATCAACGCCTGCGTCGACGAGGGCAAAAAAATCGGCATGGAGAGCTGGAGCTATGACGAAAACGGCTGGCCGAGCGGCTTCGGAGGCGGTATCGTCTCGGGCATGGGCGACCGCTATCAGCTTCACTGGCTGATCTGCCGCCCCTACGACGCCGAGACTCCCGACGGCAAGCTGCTCGGTTTTTACGGCGTCAGCGGCTCGGGCTGCCGCTTCCTCGACATGAAAATCCGCGCGGCAAAGTCTATGGCGAAGCCGGACGAAACTGTCTATTATGTCGCGCATGAAAAGAATGTCGACTATGTCGACCTATTGAACCCGAAGGTCGTCAAAGCTTTTATCGACTGTACATACAAAGCCTATAAAAATAAGCTCGGCGGCGATTTCGGCGGGGCGACAATGCCCGGCTTCTTCACCGACGAGCCGCAGTACGCGCGCAACAAGATACCGTGGTCCTACGCTCTGCCGGGCGAATTCAAAAAGACCAACGGCTACGACGTCACCGACAAGCTGCCGCTGCTCTTTGTCGAGGGCGAGGGTTATGAGAAGTACCGCTTCGACTTTTGGCGAGTCGTCAACCGCCTGTACTGCGAATCGTTCGGCAAGCAGATATACGACTGGTGCAATTCGCACAACTGCAAATTCACCGGACACGCGATGCTCGAGGACAACCTCTACTGCCAAATGTCGGCTTCTGCCGGAGTCATGCCGCTCTATGAATATATGCACATCCCCGGCGTCGACTGGCTCTGCCGTCAGATAAGCAGCCCGATAATCCCGAAGCAGGTAAGCTCGGTCGCAAAGCAGCTCGGCAAGCGTCACGTGCTCACCGAGTCGTTCGCGCTCTGCGGCTGGGACGTCAGCTTCGAGGAGCTTAAGTGGATCGCCGAGTGGCAGTATGTAAACGGCGTCAACTTCATGTGTCAGCATCTCGAGGGCTATTCGATACACGGACTGCGCAAGCGCGACTATCCGCCGTCCATGTTCTATCAGTCGCCGTGGTGGGACGATTACAAGGCGTTCAACGACTACTTCGCGCGGCTCGGCAAGCTGATCGCCGACTCGGACGAGGAAGTAAGCCTGCTGCTGCTGCACCCGATGCACAGCGCGTATATCGCGTACAACGGCACGAACTGCGCGCCGCTGCAAAAGCTCGACGCCGATTTTGTCAAGGTCTGCAATCTGCTTTCGGCTTACCATATCGGCTATCACCTCGGCGACGAGTCGATAATCGCTCGCCACGGCGAGATTTTCGACAACGGCTTCAAGGTAGGGCTCTGCTCATACACCGCGGTCGCGCTGCCGTCGATGCTGACGCTCGACTCGACCACGTTCGCGCTGCTGCGCGAATTCAAGGCGCGCGGCGGCAGAATCTACTCGCTCGGCGACAAGCCGACTATGGTCGACGGCGTATACTCGGACGAGCTGGTCGAATTCATGAACACGGTCGCAGCCATTCCGACAAATGACGACGAGCTGATCGTCAGCGCGCTGTACGCGAATGGTCTGAAGCGGATCAGCGTCACCGACAAAAACGGAGAGATCAAAAAGATACACTGCCGGGTAAATCTGCTCGAAGACGGCAGAAAGGCATATTTCTTCCAGAATCAGGATCGCGAGCGGGGATACGACGCGAAGCTCGTCTTTGACAGCGACACTCCCGCGGTGATACTCGACCTTGTCGATATGAACGTGTACGCACCCGACACGCTCACACGCAATGGCAGGCGCGAGGTCTACCTGCGCTTCGAGCCGATGCAGTCGCACCTGATTGTCACTGGCGACAACCTGCCCGAGGTCACGGTAAAGCAAAAGCCGGCGTTCATACTGCCGCTCGGCAGAAACTGGAGCTGGGACGGCGGCGACGACAACGCGCTGACGCTCGACTCCTGCGAATACGCGCTCGGCGACGGCGAATTCAGCGAAAAGCGCAACATACTCGACATCATGGAAATGCTGCTCGCCGCGCGCACCGACGACACGCTCCGGCTCCGCTTCACATTCGAGGTAGACAGCGACGCGAAGCTCTCGGAGATGCGCAGCTTCAAACTGGTATCCGAGTTCACCGACGACTTTACGCTGACCATCAACGGTCACAAGCTCGTATACGACGGCAAGTCGTGGTGGAAAGACAAAGCCTTTAAGGCATACAGCATAGCAAAATACGTACGGCTCGGCGAGAACGAAATCATCGTCTCGGGCAGCTTCAAGCAGAACCCGAACGTGTATCACGTGCTGTTCGACGACAACGTCCTCGAGACCGAGCGCAACAAGCTGACCTACGACACCGAGCTCGAAAGCCTCTACCTCGTCGGCGATTTCAGCGTATACTCGAAGTCGGGCTATACCGAGGGCGAGCGCCGCGCGATATTCACCAACGGCGGCTTTGTCATCACGAACCGCACGACCGAATTTGTCGGCGGCGAGCTGGCGACGCAGGGATACCCGTTCTTCTCGGGACGCATCCGTCTGTCGCAGCAGGTCAAGATCAAGAAGTCATACGGCAAGCGAATCGCGATAAAGCTGTCGAAGCCCTATTCAACGCTCGCCAAGCTGTATGTCAACGACAAATTTGTCAAGACCTTCATGTGGGCTGACTATTACGCCGACATCACCAAATTTGTCGAACCGGGCTCGACCGCGAAGATCACAATCGAGCCGATAATCGGCAACCGCAATCTGCTCGGACCGCACCACAATCCGCAGGGCGAATCCTACGCAGTCTCGCCGCACAGCTTCTCGCCGCACGGCAACTACTCGCCGTCGAGCTGGCGCGACCGCTACTGCTTTGTCAAAATCGGCATAGGAGAATAATAAATGGAGGGGAGTCCTTGGAACCAAGGACTCCCCGCATTGCAGGTGCGTGTCAAGCTCCCTGCCAAATACGCTCAAAATGTGATGTTCCGGTCAAGACCGTGTATAAATCCGTTCGCGTCGGCCGAGCAGACGTCGCCGCCGATCACCTTGTTCTTGTATACGAGAATGTTCGCGTATACGTCGCCGGTATAGTCGGGGTAATTCGTAATTTTATACGTGTAGCGGTTCACATCCTTTTTCAAATACTTCGTCAAATCGAAGCCCTGCTTTTTTTGCAGCTCGTTGTAGCTCTGGTAAATCTTGTCGAACTCAGCCGGAATCGTCACCTCGACCTCCTCGGTCGGCTGACTCTCGACCTCCCAGCCGAACTGACGCAGGAAGTTGATACGGTCGTCCGCCGTCTTGATCTTGTCGAAGTTCACCGCCGCGACATTGTCGTGTTCGGCAACGTCGAGCACATTTTCGGATATCGCCGGCTCGGACGTTGGTATGAAGAACAGCAGCGTCACCAAAGCCGCGACCGCCAATGTCGTCACTCCGAAAAATTTGAGTGTGTTTGCTCTGAGCGAATATATAAACATAGCCCTTACCTCCCGTAATTGACTGCTACTATAATATATTGTGTACTCGATGAAAATATGCTATTTTAAGAAATCAATTTAATATAAAGGAGTTGTCGCCATGTCCGACCTTGTCAAAGACCTGCCGAACAGCGGCTCGCTACAGACAAAAATCGCGCTGCTTTCACCGAACGCGGCCGATTCGCTCGCTGACTTTATGCGCGAATATTACTCGAATGCGCTCATAGTCTGTGACGAAAATACCGAAAAATATATCGCACTGCTCGGAAATATCGGAAAAGTCGTCAAACTCGACGGCAGCTCGCACGCCAACGAGCGCGGTATCGCGCCGCTCATGGATGAGCTGTCTTTGCACGATTATGACTGCGTTGTCGCTTGCGGCTCGGGTTCGCTGCACGACATCACGCGCTACTGTTCTCACGAGCGCACAATCGACTTCATATCCTTCCCCACCGCGCCGAGCGTCGACGGCTTCGTCTCATCGGTCGCGGCGATGACCTTCGGCGGACGCAAGGTGTCGTTTGAATCAGCGTCGCCGGTCGCGCTGTTCGCCGACGAGCGCGTGCTCGCCGATTCGCCCGCGAGACTGACCGCGTCGGGAGTCGGAGACATTCTCGGCAAATACACCGCGCTGTTTGACTGGAAAATCGCGAATCTGCTGTGCGGTGAGCCGATCGCAGCCGAAGTCTACGACCTGATGAAGTCGGCACTGGGTCGCCTGTCCGCGCTGCTCGACGAGCTGATATCAACAGCTGACGGGGACGCGAACCGCGGCACCGCTCGCGGCGCGGTGGACGGCAACGCTGCGCACACAATCGCCCGCGGCGCGGTCGACGGCGACATCGCCCGCAATATCACCCGCAGCTCGCCCGAATATATCCGCTGCGTCATGGAGTGCCTCATCCTCGCCGGACTGTCCATGCAGCTCTGCGGCAACTCGCGACCGGCTTCGGGCGCAGAGCACCACCTGTCGCATTTCTGGGAGATGAACCTTGTCAACAAGCCCTGCGGCGCGCTGCACGGTGAATCGGTTGGCTGCGGAACGCTGCTGGTCGCACGGCATTACCACGCCGCCGCGTCCGACCGCGCACACTTTACCGAGCTGCTGACCTGCCGCCCCGACCTCGCGCGTCTATTCGACCGCTCGTATCTCGCGCCGGTGTTCGGCGACGTCACCGACGGCATACTCGACGAGAATCTCAAGAATCGTGACCCGCTGACCTCGTCGCTCAATTTCGAAATATCGCGTGAGTGCGCCGAGCGCGCCGCCGACCTGACGTCGTCGCTGATATCACCCGAGCGGCTCGAAATGTACCTCAAAGCCGCCGGAGCCCCGACTACACCCGCTGAACTGTCGCTGCCCGAATACCTGCCGAAATATGGATGTCCGCTCGCCGAGCTGTCGCTCAAATTCGCGCCGTATGTGCGCAGACGGATCACGCTGCTGAAGCTGCTGAATGCACACGACAATATATAAATAAACGTTCAATCCGGTTTTCCGGATTGAACGTTTTTATCATGTATATACGATTGACTATGTATGTTTGTCTATATGCGATTTGCCGCGTACATTATCTATATACGACTGTCTCTGCATGAAGCGGCATTTTTGACGATACTGGTTCCGCCGCTTCTTCACGCGGTCAATACACCATAACCGCGCCGATGCGGATCGCGTGCCCCTCCGACTCGTCAGCCTTGCCGTCGGCGACGCGCAGCACAAGCCGATGCGTTCCCTCGCACAGCTCGCCGCCGAGCATCATTCCGCCGGCGCGGTTGAAGCTCTTGCAATAGCTGTCCCAGGTGCGCAGGGTCTTGTCCTCTCCGCCGTCAATGCTGTAGATCAAATCGCCCGAGTCCTTCGCGAGCATCAGATACAGTCCGACCCTGCGCCCTACAAACGTGATCTCAAGCCGCGCTCCCGGCTTTGACGCCTCTATATAATGGTCATAGCGCGAGCAGAGGGTTGCGTCGACCTTCTCCCAGCCTTGCGATGTACCGTCGAGCAAATCCCACGCGTCCTCGAGCCGAGCGTTCATGCGAAGGTCGGTCAGAGCCGCAGGAAGGCTGTGAGCGGCTTTGGACTCCGGGGCCGCACCTGAAAGAGTCCCCTCAAGATAATCGACTACAGACGCCGTGTAGAGCCTGTAGCCGTCGTCGTTCGGGTGAACGTCGTCGCGGGTGTATTTCTTCCAGTCCCCGCCTTCAAGCAGAGTCTTTGCGCGCAGTATCTCGCCCATGTCGATCTGGTCGATGCCGTAATGGTGCATAACCGTTGAATGAGCGCTCCGCGACGTATACTCGCCGCCCGACGCGAGTCGGTCAGATATTGATTTGGTCGTCGTATGCACGTATACAATGTCAGCATATGGATTTGCTGTCAGTATCTTGCGTATTATCGTCTCGGAATTGACCATGACAGTGTCATAATCGTTGCCAAAATCATTGACCGAATATTCGACAAAGACAAGGCCGGGCGCTTTTGACGTTAAGTCGCGCTCGCACCTGAATATGCCGAGCTGGCTGCCGGTGCCGCCGATTGCGGCGTTTATCTGTGTCAGCGCGCAGTCGGGATAGCTTGCTTTCAGCCAGTCGAAGGTCGCGCCCCGCCATGACGTGCGCGACGGGTCAGACGCTCCCGCGCCCTCGGTTATGGAGCCGCCGAAATATCCGACGGTCAGGCGCTTTTCAGTTTTGAGCTTGTATCTTGTATTTTCGAGCATATGCCCCTCCATGTATTGAAAAGAGGATGCCGTTAAACGTCATCCTCATTTTTAACTTAAGCCGCAGCCTCCGGATCGAAGGTCACATATTCATACAGAATAACGTCACCGTCAGCAATCGGGTTTACGTTCGCCTTGCCGGACGTGGGCTCTACATCGTTGATGTAGTACATCCAGTAGTGAACCAGACCGTTCTCATCGGTGTAATCCTTGTAGTCGGTGATATCCTTAACCGAGTCTTCAGCGTCAGTAAGGGTATACGAAATCTCGTTCACAAAGCATCCCTCCTGGAACGCCTCAAGAACAGTGGGGTTCTCGGACTGAAGGGTTACCTCAGTGTCGAGAATCGGGTTCTCGGGGTCGTCGGCGACTATTCTGAGCGTCACCTTGATTTCCGGAGCGGTTGCAGAGCAGGATGCGAGTGCGAGCACGAAGAACACACCGACTATCATCAGGGTCAAAATTCGTGTAAGCTTCATTAGAGAATATCCTCCTGTTTAATAGTAAAGCGTCGGCATTTGGGCACGGCTCATGACCGCTCGCGCATTCAGCCTTTCGCTTATGGGTCTATTATACTATCATTCCTTTCATTTGTCAAGATTATTTCAGTATATTTTTTATAGTGGCCGCAAATTATTTACATTGGTTTGTGCATAATCACAAAAACTATCAATTATTTTTGTTTAACTTAATGTTTTACCGAATTAGCTGACCAGCACATCAGTTCAGAATTATAATCGCCAGATTCAGATAGGCGGCATAAAACAGCCAGAGCATATATACCGCCATCGCCAGCGCGCTGACTATGTATATTCTGAAAAAGCACAGCGTCGCGAAAAACGACAGTATTATCATCATGATAATCGCGCAAAAGGCGGCGAAATACGCCTCGGCGGCGAAAAAGAGCGGCGACCAGACGAAATTGAATATCATCATCAGGATGAAAAAGAGCAGCCCTTTGTATTTTTCCGATTCGAGCGCACGATCCTGATTGCAGGCGACCGCTCCGGCCGCGCCGCCGATGAGTATATACAATATCGTCCAGACAATCGGAAACACATATGACGGAGGAGCTCCGGCGGGGCGCTCGAGCTCACGGTAGGCTTCGGTCGAGCCGCCGGCGAGCGAGCTTAAAAATCCGCAAAGCAGAACTATAATCGCGCCGACAATCACGCATTTCAGATTGATCCGACAGAGTTCGGCGCGTATTTTGCCGACCAGTCGATTTTTCTGCGTCTTTATTTGCGACATAAAAATCACCTCACACAAATGTATGAGGTGATTTTCGAAAAAATTACATATCTGCCGTCACTTTGCCATAACCGCACAGTAAAAATTCAAAAGGTCGTCAGCCTTCGTAGCCAGTATCCGGCGCGGGTACAACAGCTCCGGTATCAACCGTACCATCGCCCGCGGATCCGGTGTCAATGCCTGCGTCGCCGCCCGGGTCAATCGCACCGTCGGGGTTGCTCGGGTCGACCGTGCCGTCGGGATTGCTCGGGTCGACCGTGCCGTCGGGGTTGGTCGGGTCGACTGTGCCGCCGGGATTGCTCGGGTCGACTGTGCCGCCGGGATTGCCCGGGTCGACTGCGCCGTCGGGATTGTTCGGGTCGACTGTGCCGTCGGGATTTTCGGGTTCGGGTTCGGGTTCGAGCGCATGGTGCTCGTAGCAGTAGCTGTTGAATACCCTCGCTCCGCCCGTAGCCGTATAGCCCGGGTAGGTGCCCGATTCATACAGCCCGATATAGAACGGCAGGTCGCCGGTCAGCGGCATACCCGTGCCATCCGGCACATCGCGGTAGGTGTACTGCGCGTCAGTGACCTTAACCTGCATCGGAAACTCGCGGTCGACCTTGATGAGTCCGACCTTCGTCACATATTCGGACGGACACCTCGGAGACGCGACCGCTCCGGTCGACGTGTCATAGTCTACGAGCACGTGGCAGTCGCAGTATTCGGTCGGCACGGTCGAGGTCGTGAAATATCCGGTCTCGGCGCGGTTGCCGCGCGGGTCGAGGTAGCAGGCCTCGGTCATGAGCTTGCCCGAGTCCTTGCAGTAGGTCGCCGTGACGATGCCGTCTGCCAGCTCGAAGGTCTTGATCGGCTCGCCGCCCGAACTGGCTTCGTCAATATAATTCTGGTGCAGCTTGGTCATGATGATGTCCCACGCGACCGCGGTCGGGTTCCACGCGAGCGAGCCGAGCGACAATTGCTGCTGATCATATCCGAACCAGATTCCGCAGACATAATAGGGCGTGTAGCCGACAAACCAACGGTCGACGTCGCTCGACGTTGTACCTGTCTTACCGGCGACGTCTACACTGTTCTTCAATGTGACTGCCGTAGCGGTACCGCGGTCGACGACGCTTTCGAGCATCTTCGTCATTATCGACGCGGTCTGCTCGCTGATTACGACATAGCTGTCAGTCTCGTTTTCGATCAGCACATTGCCCTCGTTGTCGAGCACATACAGCCAGGTGCGCGGCTTGTTGTAGATACCGCCGTTCGCGAATATCTGATATGCCGCGGTAATTTCAAGGTTGGTCACGCCGTAGGTCATAGCCCCCAGAGCAAGCGGAGCCCAGCCCTTGTCGGTGATGCCGACTCCGCCCGAAAGCTCGGCGTATTCGATAAAGCTGTCCATTTGCAGCTTGCTCTTGACAAAGTTAAATGACGTGTCGAGCGTCAGATCCTGCAGCACTCGCAGCGCGACCGTGTTGACCGAGCGGGTTACCGCGTCGTTCACCGTCGTCAGACCATTGTATACCTCCGGCAGGTTTTTCGGATATGCCGTCGGATATTTCTTTTCTACGTCCTCATCGTCATAGTTGAACCAGACCGGCACGTCGTCGTAAACCGAACCGTAGGTGATGAGTCCGGCTTCGAGCGCGGGAGCGTAGACCGACAGCGGCTTTATCGACGAACCGGGTGAGCGGGTGGTCTGCGTCGCGTAGTTGAGCAGCAGATTGCCTTCCTTCTGACCGCGCGCTCCGGCAATTCCGAGCACGTCTCCGGTCGCCGGGTCAATGACTATCGCCGACGACTGCGGCTGGATAGCGTTGTTCGTCTTGGGGAAGCTGTCGTCGTCGAGGTAGACCTCGTCGAGCACCGCCTGAACCTCCGGATCCTGAAGCGTGACTATCGAAAGTCCGCCGCCGTAAATGAGGTTATACGCCATTTCCCTCGTGTAACCAAGCTCCTCCATCAGAGCGTCTCTGACCTCGATCATAACCTGGTCGGTGTACCACGAGTTGGTCGTCAGCTCAACTTTCTGTGCGCGTCCCTGATAGTCGAGTATCAGCTCCTTGTCATACGCGCTGTTGAACTCCTCCTCGGTGATTTTGCCGAGCTCGAGCATCTTTTTAATCACGAAATTTCGTCTGTCCTTATTGTTTTCCGGATTGATGACCGGATCGTATTTTGTCGGCGACTTGAGTATCGACGCGAGCGACGCGCACTCGATCAGCGTCAGCTCGGACACATCCTTGTTGAAATAGGTGTTCGCCGCCGCCTGCACGCCGTTGCAGTTCTGCGACAGGTAGACGTTGTTCATATACAATTCAAGTATCTGCGTCTTGTCAAGCTTCTTCTCAAGGTTCAGCGCCCGCAGTATCTCTTGTATTTTTCGCTGCGGCGAGTAGTCGTCCTCATCGGTGATATTCTTGATTAACTGCTGCGTCAGAGTCGAACCGCCGCCGAAATTTTCCCTGATTGGGATAAAATAGTTGATGACCGCGCCGATCGTTCGTATCCAGTCGACGCCGTTGTGATCCCAGAAACGCTCGTCCTCTATCGAGATGACCGCGTTGACGAGATTTTCGGGTATGTCGTTGTATTTCACCCAGATGCTGTTCTCCGAGCCGTAGAGCCGCTGATCCTCAAGCTCGACCAGCTCGCCGATGCGGTTTTCGCGGTCGGTGAAGTCCATGTAATAAACCTTGGTCGTCTGATTGGTGTTCTGTATGCTGAACAACGAGAGGTCGACCTCGGGGTCGATGTAGTTCTTGACATAAACCGCGAACACTGTACAGACTATTATGCCGGTGATAAAGCAAATGAGCATTATGGTCAGGATTATATTGAGTAAATACGAGAAGAATCTGCTGACGATTTTGCCGGCGAGCTTGCCCGAGTCCTTGACCTCGCTTGACCAGTTGACTTTATTTTTCGGCGTCCTGTTTTGGTCGTTCCTGTTCAATATCGGATTTTCCTTTCACAAATTATAATAACGTTGCGGCAATGAAACACCCTGCGGTCAATAATATCATTATACCGCAGCAATATGAATATATTGTTAATTCGGCGCGCGACTGCGAGTAAACGCTGAAAATTTACAAATAAACTCAATTGTTATTTATTTACGATATCATTGTGAACATCAGTCTTGACCGCGTCGGTTATATGCCGCTCGGCCGAATAGCCGATGACATATCCGAATAGAAATATCAGCAGTCCGATTATCACGCCGCCGAAGTCGAAGCCCAGCGACAGGTGTATCGCCTCCGGATCCGAGACAAAGGTCTTGACTAAGAGATAATTGTAGAACCTGCGCATAAACAGAACAAACGTATATCCGATCATCACGCACAGCCCGATATACATGGTGTAGCGCGCGTTTTTCAGGTTGTAGGGCGACGAGGCGGCGATGTTTCTGCACAGCTTCGAAATGAACAGCGACACCGGAGTCATCATGCACGAGACAGCGGCGATGAGTATCAGCTGCGCGTATATTACCGTCTTGATATCTCCGAGCGAGACGGTGTCGTACGGCGCGTCAATGCGTATGCCGTTGCCGAGGAAGAGCGAGTAATAATCGCCCTGTAGAGTCATCAGCGGCGGAAGCATGATATTTTCGACCGACGTGTTGACAAGGAGCACAATAAGCGCGATAATTCCGCAGAGCACGAGCGCCGCCATGAATACATAGTAAAGAAATTTGAACACCGGCGCGAGGATTTTGGAGATAAACACTATCCGGCGGTATTTTATCGCTTTTTCTGACATTTCCATTTTAATCACCATGGCTTTCGCGAAGCCAAAGCTTCGTGCGGCGAAAGCCTCCTTAAATCGTAGGAATTGGGACGGGTATTGCGAAGCCGATTCAGCCCTTGAGCGCTACATTGTCGTCGCCGAGCAGGGCGCGAAGCTCGTTTATCACAAACGGCGACGCGGCGAGCTTTACATTGTTCATGCGGATATACTCGTTCTTTGTAATGTCGTAGAACACAACTTCCGCCCAGCCGTCGCTGAAAATCATCACGAGATTTTCGGCTTTTCTGAACTTATCGCAGCTCTCGTCCGCCCTCTCGAGTCGCAGATACACGCGCCGCGGCAGAAATTGCTGCGGCTGCGGCTGTGACTGTAGGTACGGCTGTGACTGCGGGTATGACTGCGGCTGTGACTGAGGCTGCGGCTGCGGGGATGACTGCGGCTGCGGGGATGATTTCGACTGCGCGTTTGTGCGCGACGACTTTGCACCAGCCGACCGCTCGCCGTGCTTGTACGCGTATTCGGGCGGCAGAGGGGACGAATCACTGAACGCAGAGTTGTCGTCCAGTCTGAACATCGACTGCGCGAGCAGCTTCGGCGGCTCGTCGTCACGCATCGAAAGCCGCCCCCAAACGCAGAGCGCGGCTTCGGCCGACAGATACGCTCCGCATTCCTCGAGCACCTTCGGGAATACAATCACCTCAAGCTCGCCGAAGTTGTCCTCAAATCCGACGAATGCCATCTGCTCGTTCTTTTTCGTCAGCTTGAGCTGACGGCGGGCGACGATTCCGCACAGCACGACATTGTCGCGGTCCGAATAGCTTCCGTTCGCCTCGCCCTCCTCCGAGGCGGCGAGCAGGATTTCGTTTATCGGCGTCGGCGATATCTTCGCTATATGCTTTGTGTAGTCGTCGAGGATGTGACCCGAGAAGTAGATTCCCGCGCACTCCTTTTCGAGCCGCAGCCGCTCGCGGAAGCTGAGCTCGGGTATGTCCGGATACTCGAAGCTGTCGCGAGTCTCGTCGTCAAATTCGCCCTGCGAGAACAGGTCGAGCTGACCGGCTACATTTGTCCGATTCTTGTCCTGATAATA
The DNA here is from genome assembly GCA_904386005.1 of Candidatus Flemingiibacterium merdigallinarum. Classification (GTDB taxonomy): domain Bacteria; phylum Bacillota; class Clostridia; order Oscillospirales; family CAG-272; genus Flemingiibacterium; species Flemingiibacterium merdigallinarum. The sequence goes on along the minus strand of CAJFKR010000027.1, from coordinate 4,172 downwards.
GTCGATGACCTTTTCATATACGAGCAGCAGCCGGCTGCGGTATACGCCGAAGCAGTCGAGCGCGCCGCTCTTGATAAGCGCCTCGACCTGACGCTTGTTCAGTTCACTGCCGCACATACGTTCGATGAAATTCTCAAACGATGTGAACGGCGCTTCGCTCCGTTCGGCGATGATCTTCGCCGCGAAGCCGTCGCCGAGATTTTTCAATGCGGACAAGCCGAAGCGAATGTAGCTCTTGCCGTCGCGGTGGTGCGCGGTGAAGTCGCAGCCGCTCTCGTTTATGTCGGGCGGCAGGATAGCGATCTGATTGCGCGTACACTCGCCGACATATTCTGCCAGCTTCGCCGCGCTGCCCATGACCGAGGTCATGAGCGCGGCGAGGTACTCGCAGGGATAATGCCGCTTCAGATACGCGGTGCGGTAGGTGATCAGCGCGTAAGCCGCGGCGTGGCTCTTGTTGTACGCGTAGCTCGCGAAGCGCGCCATGTCGTCGAACAGCTTGTTGGCGTCAGACTCCGAGACGCCGTGTTCGACGGCGCCGGCGACGAACACCTCGCGCTCCTTTTCCATCTCGGAGCCCTTCTTCTTCGCCATAATCCGGCGCACGAGGTCGGCTCGACCGAGCGTGTAGCCTGCGACGGAACGGCAGACCTGCATGACCTGCTCCTGATAGACCATGACTCCGTATGTCACGTCAAGCGTCGACTTCATCAGCGGCGTCGGATATTCTATTTTCGACGGGTCGCGCCGGTTTTCGATATATTTCGGAATCGAGTTCATCGGTCCGGGGCGGTAAAGCGAAATCGCGGCGACCAGATCCTCGAAGCAGTTCGGGACAAGACCGATGAGCAGCTGGCGCATACCGCCCGATTCGAGCTGGAACACGCCGTCAGTATTGCCCTCGGACAGCATACGGTAAACCTCGGCGTCGTCCGGAGCGAGCCGGTTTATTGAGAAATCGGGGCGGCTTGTCCTAATCTGCCGCTCGGTGTCGGCGATTATCGTGAGGTAGCGCAGCGCGAGGAAGTCGAATTTCAATAGTCCAAGCTTCGCGACCGTGTCCATGTCGTACTGCGTGACCGTGACGTCGCCGTTTCGCGACAGGGGCACATACTCGTATACCGGGCGGTCGGAAATCACGACTCCGGCGGCGTGCGTCGACGAGTGGCGAGGCATACCCTCGAGCAGCTTTGACGTGTCGATAAGCCGCTTCACGCGCTCGTCCGACTCGTACAGCTCGCGCAGCTCACGGCTCGATTCGAGTGCCGACGCGAGCGTTACGTCCAGCTCGCGCGGTATGCAGTTCGCGACCGCGTCGACGTCGGAATACGACATACCGAGCGCGCGCCCGACGTCGCGCACGACCGCGCGCGCCGCCATCGTGCCGAACGTCACAATCTGCGCGACATGGTCGTCCCCGTAGCGGCGGCGCACATAGTCGATCACCTCGTCGCGGCGGTTGTAGCAGAAATCGATGTCGAAGTCGGGCATACTGACCCGCTCGGGGTTCAAAAACCGCTCGAACAGCAGATCGTATTTGATAGGGTCGATGTCGGTAATTCCGAGCGCGTAGGCGGCGAGACTGCCCGCGCCCGAACCGCGCCCCGGTCCGACCGGGATATCCTGATTTTTCGCGTAGCGGACAAAATCGTTGACAATCAGGTAGTATTCGGCATAGCCCATTTTGACTATGACCGACAGCTCGTATTCGAGCCGCTCGCGGTATTCGCTCTCGGGGTGGATATCGGTGAACGCGATGCTGCCGTCGCCAACCCGCCGCTCAAATCCGGACAAGACCAACCGAGTAAGATATTCGTCGGGCGCAGAGCCGTCGTCCGGCTTGAACGCCGGCAGGTAGATTTTCGACATATCGAAGTCGAAGTTGCAGCGGTCGGCAATGACTACGCTGTTCGAAATCGGGTCGCCGAGCTCGCTTTTGACATTGCCGAACAGAGCGCGCATCTCCTCGGTCGACTTATAATAGAACTCGTCAGTCTCAAATCCGATCGGCCGGCCGTCGCTTATCACGCTGTTCGTCTGTATGCAGAGCAGCACCGCCTGACTGTCGGCGTCGCGCCGACGGAGGTAGTGCGCGTCGTTAGTCGCGACCAGCGGTATCGACAATTCGCGCGACAGGCTTATCAGCGCGGAGTTGACCCGCTTCTGCTCGTCAAGACCGTGGTCCTGCAGCTCGAAGAAGTAGTCGTCGCCGAACAAGGCTTTCATCTCGAGCGCCGCCGAGCGCGCCGAGTCGAGGTCGTTGTCAAGAATCGCGCGCGGGACCTGACCGGCGAGGCAGGCTGACAACGCGATAAGTCCGTCGTGGTGCTGTGCCAGCAGCTCCATGTCGATTCGCGGCTTCGAGTAGAAGCCCTCGGTGAAGCCCTTAGTGACCATGTATATGAGGTTGCGATAACCAATCTCGTTCTTGACGAGCAGGACGAGGTGACAGCTCTTGTCGTCCTCGCCGTGAGTCTTATCGAACCGGCTCCGGCGCGCAAGGTATACCTCGCAGCCGATGATCGGTTTGATCCCCGCGCTTTTACAAGCCTCGTAGAAAGCGACCGCGCCGTACATCACACCGTGGTCGGTAATCGCGCAGGCGGTATGCCCGCACTCCTTTGCCCGCGCGGGTATATCCGCTATCCGGCAAGCGCCGTCGAGCAGACTATATTCACTATGCAGATGCAAATGTACAAAATCGGACATGGAAATTCCTTTCGTGAGAAGAGCGGAGAGCGGAGAGAAAAGAGTGGAGAGTGGCGAGTGGAGAGTGGTCTCCGCGCGGAGCGCGGAGAGCTTTGGTAGAAATTTGCCGGAGGCAAATTTCAAAATTATATTGGTTTGTACGCGGCTGGTTGTTAAAACTCATGCGCACTAACGTTTTATATAATCGTAAAATTCCCTTCGGAAATTTTTTCCTCAGCTTCTAACTCCTAACTCCTAATTCCTGACTGTTCATTTGTCACTTTCCCCATTCCACAATCTTCTTGAGTCTGTGGTTTACGCCCGACTTCGTTATCGGCGGGGAGTGCAGACTTGCGAGCTGGGACAGCGACGCGTCCTCGTGCTCGAGACGGAGATATGCCGTCTTTTTCAGCTCGTCCGGCAGATGTTCGATTTCGCCCGACGAAATCAGCACCTTTATCGCCGCGGTCTGGTCGACCGCGGCGGCGACCGCTTTTGTGATGTTCGCCATCTCGCCGTTCGCGAGCCGGTTCGCGCCGCTGCGTATCTCGCGCTCGATTTTCTTATTCATTATAGTAAACGCCGCGTTGTTCGCGCCAATATACGCGAGAAAATTCTCGATGCTCTCGCTATCCTTGTAGTACAGCACATATTCGCTCTTGCGCTGCATGAGCTTCGCTTCGAGCATATTCTCTTTGAGCAGCCGCATAAGCTCGTCCGCGCGCTCGGCGTCGGACAGGCTCACCTCGAGGTGATAGCCCTTTTCAGGGTCGGTTATCGTGCCGGCCGACAGGAAGATTCCCCGCACAAACGCCGGACGGCAGCCCTGACAGCGGAACATTTCGGTTTTGATATGGTATTCGGGCTCGCTCGGCTGATAGCCGAACAGTGTATACAGCGCCTCGAGCTCGCGCCGCTGCGGAAGCGTAATTTTACAGCTGCTGCGCTCGTCCGGCTCGCCGCTTTTGTGCTCGGTGACATACAGATTGCCCTTGATGTGACAGAGACTGTCGAGCCACTCGATAGTCAGCTCGGCCATCGCGCGGCAGGTCGTCACGAGCTTGCACTTCTGCCTCGAAAATACGCCCGCCGAGTAGAGTATGCCATACAGCTCGGCGCGCCGGCAGCAGATATGCTTCTGTGACGCCGACAATGTGACAAGGGCGTTTTTGGTGTCGTGTGAAAATGACATGATTAGGTTATTCCGATTCGTGTGTTTTGTGCCGCTTTTGCGAATGTCCGGACTATGGCTATGGTGTCAGTATCGACTCGTCCTTTCCATTCAGCTCGAGCAGATTATAATCGCCGCGCTCACTTTTCGATGTCGCGGTGAATCGTGACCGTGCGGTAGCCCTCGCCGCCGATGTGTTCTGACAGGGCTTCGGCTATCGCGACCGAGCGGTGCTTTCCTCCGGTGCAGCCGATCGCGATTATCAGCTGCGCCTTGCCCTCCTCGGTGTAAAGGGGCAGCAGGTAGTCGATGA
>CAJFKR010000026.1 GCA_904386005.1 Candidatus Flemingiibacterium merdigallinarum | reverse complement strand
ATAACTTAATTATACCGCAAAATCGGAGAAAAATCAGTTGTATTTCTGTTAATAAAGCACCGTGCCGATTGACTTTTTCGACTTTTTCAATCGGCTATTATATATATCGATTCGGAGGACAAGGCGCGCGTCGAGCCGTTCAATCTGCGCGGCACGTTAAATCAGGCGGGGGCGGAAATGCCGAAAAATACCGCGCCGCTGATGACTCTGCCCGAGCGGATAGTCGATCTGAAGCTCCTGCCCTACGGCAAAAACAAGGTCGAGCTAAAGCTCGACCATGGGTGGGCGTTCAGCTTCCGGATACACAACGCGTCGTCGTACGTAGAGCAGTCGCTGAAATTTGACGTGCAGAGATTGTGACGCGCGGCAAGCCCCGACACCTCAAAGCATAGGCGTGATATATCCGGCACCATTGTGTCGGCTCAAAAGTAAAAACAGCGGTCATTTCGTGCGAGATGACCGCTGCTTTATTTATCGGCGAATATTGTACGTATACGAATATTGTATGTATACAGTACGCGCTGTGTATGTACCGTCATAGGTATCGGCTCACCGCTCGGCGGCCGCCTTTGCGAGCGCGTCGATGAGGCGCAGCGCGAGCGGCGAGGTCATGTGCTCGGGGTGCCACTGCACGCCGACATAGAATCGCCGGTTCGGCGACTCGATTGCCTCGATGATATTATCCGGACTGCGCGCGGTCACGACAAAGCCGTCGGGGACGCGGTCGACCGCCTGATGGTGGAAGCTGTTGACCCGGTCGAACTGTCCCGTTTCATTTTCGGTCGTGTCCATAAGCCGTGCGAGCCGGCTGTCCGGTGCTATCGCTATCTCGTGAGACGGCTCGGGACGGGGGAGCGACTGCTTGTGATTCGGGATGTCGAGGTGCAGGCTGCCGCCGAGCGCGACTGCGATTGTCTGTATGCCGCGGCAGATGCCGAGCGTCGGCAGGTCATACTCATATGCGCGGCGCGCCAACGCGAGCTCATATGCGTCTCGCTCGGGCGACGGCTCGCCGACAAGGCTCGCGTCGTAGTCATACACGCCGAACCGTTCGGGCTCGATGTCGCCGCCGCCGCTGAGCAGCAGTCCGTCGATTGAACCAATCACATTCTCCGCTACCTCTACCTCTGACCGCACCGGCGGCAGTATCACCGGCACACCTCCGGCGCGCGCGACCGCGTCGCAGTACTGACGGCGCAGGAAATAATCGCCGTCCGCATTGAAGCCGCAGCTGATGCCGATTATCGGATATAAGTGTTTCACTTTAATTGATACGCTCCTTTCGGTTGAGGCAGCCGGCGCGGCTGTGGCTATCGGGCGATGTTATGGAGCTGTAGCTTTCGACCGCACGCAGCTTACAGCCATGCGCAGCTTTCAGCCCTGCGCTATCTCGAGCGCGACGTCCGGCTTGTTTGTGATTATCGCGCCGACGTCAAGCTCGCAGAGCCGCTTGATCGCTTCGGGGTCGTCGACCGTCCACGGGTGGACGCGGACGCCGAGCTCATTCGCGCGCGCGACGATATCGGGGTGCGCGAGTATCTGTCCGTAGTGCGGGTGTATAGCCAGCGCGCCGAACGATTTTGCGTAGTCAGCCGGCTTTACAAGCTCCGAGCCGTACAGCGGCGCGACGAACGCGTCCTTGTCGTACGCGAGCATATCGGTGAGATTCCAGTGGTTGAACGACGAGTAGATGACCCGCTCGGTCATGCCGCATTCGCGCGTGCAATCGTGAATCATGTGTACGAAGTCGGTGCCTGACGCCTTTATCTCGACGTTGACATAAAGTCCGGTCGGCTCGAGCAGGCGATAGACGTCCTCGAGCGTCGGTATCTCGACGCGCCCGAATTCACTCCGACCGCAGTTGAAGCTGTACTGGCGCAGCTCGTCGAGCGTCTGTTCGCGGATGAGTCCGTGGCCGTCCGACATACGGTCGATCCGGTCGTCGTGCGCGACGACTATCTTGCCGTCACGCGTGAGGTGTACGTCGAGCTCGACTCCGAACGCGTGCATTTCGGCGGCGAGCCTGAACGCGGGCAGTGTATTCTCGGGAGCGTATGCCGACGCTCCGCGGTGCGCGAATATCAGTTTTGTACCTTTGAGTTTCATAATGGAAATCCTTTCTATAATTATATATTAAATATATGACTGAATGCGCGGTCAGATTCAATTTTCCTTGAGCCGATTCAATTCCTCGAGAAACGAATCGACGTCCTCGAACTTGCGGTAGACCGAGATGAAGCGTATATACGCGACCTTGTCAAGCTCGCGCAGTCCGGCCATAATCCGCTGACCGATCTCATCGCTCGTGACCTCGCCGCGCATACTGTTCTGGAACTCCGCCTCGACCGTATCGATGAGCTGTTCCATCTGCTTTACGGATATCGGGCGTTTCTGGCAGGCTTTGATAAGCCCGTTCATTATCTTATTTCGGCTGAACGGTTCGCGCGAGTTATCGCGCTTAACGACCATCAGCGGTATTGTCTCGATAGTCTCGTAGGTTGTAAACCTGTACTGACATTTAAGGCACTCGCGGCGGCGCCGGACGCTCTTGTCGTCGTCGACCGGACGCGTATCGATAACCTTATTTTCTGTATACCCGCAGGCGGGACATTTCATATGCGATCCATCCTTATTTACAATGATCAGGCAATCACAGGCGGCGGGAGTATTTTTCCGCGATACTTCCATTCGCCCGATAGTTATTTATTGTTCGATATTAATGATTATATCACAATAATGTGTAATTGTAAACATAATTGTGTTAATTTTTAATTTTTCGAATTCGTAAGTGGAGACAGAAAATCAGTCTCCGCTTTTTTTTTAAATAAAATTTTCGCATTTGCCGCGCCGGCATAACAAGATTGCGTCGCGGTTTCCGCTGAGGTCGCGGGGACACAAAAAAGCCGCTGATAACGGCTTTTTTTGGGTGCAAGGTGGGACTTGTGGTATACCTGCCCGTGATATTATACAGAATATTGGCGTATGACCGGCTACATTATAGTCAAACCGACTTCCGAATGTATATTGTCTCGGACAGAACCTTTCCGTCGTAGCGGGTGTAGCTGTCGGCTGCGTGACCGACCTTGCTGAAGCCCAGCTTTTCGATTACACGGCGGGAGCGGTCGTTGCCGTCGAAGTGGGAGACGAGCAGTGTTTTCATGCCGTTGTCGAAAGCATACTGTACAATCCGTCCAGCCGCTTCGGTCATGAGCCCGCGTCCCCAATAGTCGCGCGACAGCACGTAGCCGAGCTCGCGGTCAAAGGGTTCGCACTCGCGTTCGCGTTTGTGAAGCCCGATCGAGCCGATGACCTTGTGCGACGCCTTGTCCTCGATTGCCCAGACCTCGCCGCTCTGTATGAAGTTTTTGACCACGCCGCGGCTCTCGTCGAGCGATTCGTGCGGCTTCCAGCCGGCGTTCGGACCGACCTCGGGGTCGCGCGCATATTCGTATAAATCCTCGGCGTCGCTCTCGCGGAATTCGCGCAGGATGAGACGCTCGGTCTCAAGCCGCTCGATACTGAGCGTGGGCAGGGCGGGTACATTGTTTACGAGTTTCTCCGCCTCCGCGCTCATGGATATATCCGCGGAATTGCTGTCGGTCATGGGATAGCTGCCGACCGCGGAGTTGCTGCCGGTCGCTGAACTGCGGTCGTTCGCGGGATTACTGCCAGCGGTGTTCATGGGCGAAGCCGCGGATTTGCCGCCGTCTGCCGCGCCGGCTACTGCCGCGCCGACCGGAACTGCGATATTGTCAATATTGTCCGAGCTCGCCGCGCCGACCGGAACCGCGACAGCGTCCTTATTGTCTGCGCTCGCCGTTTCGGTCGTGCGCTTCGGTCTGATTTTCGCCCACAGCGCCGAGCCGCCGCGCGCGAGTCCGGCGTAGACCAGATTCAGCACGCCCGACAGCGCCAGCGACGACAGAAATACCGCCGGAACTATCACGACATACCATTCGAGCCGGTGCGTCATGCGCGGCTCGATTTCGGCGAGCACCGGATAGTACAGGTTGTCGAATATGTACGACACGAGGTAGCCGCCGAGACACAGGTCGGACACCACCATCAGCACGCGCTTGACCGGATTCGGCCAGCGTTCGGTCTTTATCGACGACAGGAAGCTGAACGCGAAGAAGGTCATGACAAGGTTCGGCATACCCTGCCAGTCGTTGTACTGCGACCAGGCGAAGAAGCCGTACTGACTGCGGTAGTAGTTGAACAGTCCGAACACGACTATGCAGCCGAACCAGCATAAGAGCTTCTGCCACTGCTTCAGTTTAAGCGGGAACTCGCGCAGGTACGCGCCGAGGAAATAATATGTAAGCGGATATATGCGCGTCCACCAGTCGGGCGCGAATTTGCGGTACTCGACCGACAGATAGGGCGTTTTCCACCAGCCCTCGACTGTGAAATTGTAAATATTCACAATGCTCGGCAGCGACGTCAGCCCGATCAATGTGACGAGCAGCACGAGCTTCGACTTACGGCTAGGCAGGTTGTTGTAGGCGAGGTTGAGAAAGGGTATCAGCAGAAACAGCCCGATATACATCTCGATATACCAAGCGTAGTTCGCGGTAGTGTAGTCGAACAGCCCCCAGATCATCCAGGTCGGCTTATAGCCGAAGTTTACGATTTTGTATACCGCGCAGGCGAGGCTTGCGAGCAGATATATCCCGAGCGTTTTCACGATGCCGTGATAGTAGCCGCGCGACAGGGTCTTTCTTGACATCAGATAGCCGGTCAGCATGATGAACAGCGGCACGCAGATCATGAACGCGCTGCGCATGACTGTCATGACAAGCATACGCTTGCCGAACATCGGCTCGGAGTAGAAGCCGTTATTTAAGAAGAAGTGCACGCTTATGACCGAAAACAGCGCGACTATTCGTGTAATGTCGAGCGCGGAATTGCGGCGCGACAGGTCGATTGATTTTTTCATAATAATATCTATGACTTTGTGAAGCAAAGTCTACATTTAATCTTGTCGATGTTTTGTGGCGGTTTTGCGAAGCAAAATCGAAGTCGGAGACTTCGAAGTCACAAAACTCTATAATCTGAAAAATTTTATATTTTTCAGATTATATGCGGTCAGCTCCGGTCAGGTACGCGCCGCCGGATCTGACCGCGTCTTTCATGTGTTATTTTGTGTTGACGTCACAGTGTTATTTTGTGTTGACGTCAGATATTGTCGTCTTCAGTCTCGGCCACGACCGCGATGCCAAGCTCCGCCAATGCCTTCGGGTCGGGCAGGGACGGGCAGCGGCTCATCAGCTCGGAGGCGTTCTGTACCTTCGGGAACGCGATTACATCGCGGATATCGTCGAGCCCGAGGATCAGCATAACGAGGCGGTCGAGACCGAACGCCATGCCGGCGTGCGGCGGAACGCCGTACTTGAAGGCTTCGAGCAGGAAGCCGAACTTTTCGTTAGCCTCCTCGTGCGTCATGCCGAGCAGGTCGAACATCTTCGACTGGATCTCGGCGTCGTGTATACGCACCGAACCGCCGCCGGCTTCGGTGCCGTTGATGACGATGTCGTAAGCCTTTGCGCGGATTCTGCCCGGGTCGGACTCGATATACTGTAAGTCCTCCTCCATTGGCATTGTGAACGGGTGGTGCATAGCGTAGAAGCGGCCGTCCTCCTCGTCGTATTCGAGCAGCGGGAACTCGGTGACCCAGAGCAGCTTGTACTCGTTCGGGTTGATGAGACCGAGTCGTTTCGCGACCTCGCAGCGCAGCGCACCGAGCGAGTCGAACACGACCTTGTTCTTGTCGGCGACAATGAACACGACGTCGCCCGGCTCGACGCCGAGTCGAGCTTGAATAGCCGCGTTCTCGTCGTCGGACAGGAATTTCGCGTAGGACGACGAAACCTCGCCGCCGGTATTCTTGAGCCAAGCGAGACCCTTTGCCTTGTAGGATTTGACGAAATTGGTGAGCGAATCGATTTCCTTGCGAGAGAACTTGTCAGCCGCGCCCTTGACGTTGATAGCTCTGACCGAGCCGCCGGCGGCGACAGCTCCGGCGAACATCTTGAATTCGGTATGTGTAAGCAGGTCGGAAAGGTCGCAGAGCTCGAGCCCGAAGCGAAGGTCGGGCTTGTCCGAGCCGAAGCGCTCCATAGCCTCGCGCCAGGTCATGCGTATGAATGGAGTCTCAAGGTCGATACCCTTGAACTCATGGAACAGGCGGACAAGGAACTTCTCGTTGAGCTCCATGACGTCGTTTTCGGTGACATAGGACATCTCGAGGTCGATCTGCGTGAATTCGGGCTGACGGTCAGCGCGGAGGTCCTCGTCTCTGAAGCAGCGCGCGATCTGGAAGTAGCGGTCGAAGCCGGACAGCATCAGAAGCTGCTTATAGAGCTGCGGCGACTGCGGCAAAGCGTAGAACTTGCCCGGATGTACGCGGCTCGGCACGAGGTAGTCGCGCGCGCCCTCGGGCGTAGGCTTGATTAAGCAGGGTGTTTCGATATCGATGAAGCCGTTCTCGTCGTAAAAGTCGCGCGCGATTTTGACGATGCGGCTGCGGTTTAATATATTGCGCGTGAGGTCGGGACGGCGCAGGTCAAGGTAGCGGTGCTTAAGGCGCAGCTCCGGCTTTACGTCGCTGTTTTCGACGATCTCAAACGGCGGAGTCTCGGACGTCGAGAATATCTTCAATTCGTCGACCGCGACCTCGATCTCACCGGTCGCGAGGTTCTTATTGACCGCGCCCTCACCGCGCGGTCTGACTCTGCCTTTCGCCATGATCGAGTATTCCGAACGGAGTCCGAACGCGGCGTCGAACACCTCGCTCGGCGTCTCATTGTCAAATGCGAGCTGCACGATTCCGCTTCTATCGCGCAAATCGCAGAATATCAGTCCGCCGAGGTCGCGCCGCTTCTGCACCCACCCCATCAGGCAGACATATCGTCCCACATCTTTAGCCGTCAGCTCCGCGGCGTAACAGCTCCGTTTATCATTCTCAGTTAGTTGTGCTCCCATTGGTTAGTACCTCTTTTGTTTGTGTTTGGATAACTGGGGAAAACCCTTTTGGAAAAAGGGTTTTCCCCAGACCCCTTTCCTAAAACTTTCGCAGATTGGGCTATGCTGTGACTATTATTATTGCTTCTGGCGTTTATTTCATATTACCGCTTGGTCTACAGTGATGCGCCGCCTAATGGGACCCTGCTTCCCAACCGGCGGCTCGGTTTGTGCGAGGTCGTTTGAGGAGATGCGGTTGGCTCAATCGCGATATTGTTATTATAATGCAATAGATAATTGCGCGGCGGCGATAATATCTGAACAATCGACATACAAACAGCGAGTATCGCAATAGTCAATTGCGCGGTTGCAACATCACCGGACAATCGGAATACTACTGCCAGTGGCGCAATAATAAATTGCGCTGATTCAGTAATGTCTGTACAATCGGCAGACATACAGCCGGTATCGCAATAGTTGATTGCGCAGCCATAGCCGACTGCGACATTATTTCTGTTTCACAGCCCGAATATATCAAAAATATTCGCGAGAACCGACGGGTCGGGCAGGACGGCGTCGGCGCGCTCACGATACAGCTCCGGCTCGGGGTAGCTTGTCGTGAGCGCTATGCACTTCATTCCCGCGCATTTCGCGGCGCGCACTCCCATCAGCGAATCCTCGAACACGAGCGTCTGTGCGGGGTCGGCTCCGAGCGCGGCGGCGGCTTTAAGGAAAATCTCGGGGTCGGGCTTCTGCCGCGTGACCTCGCTCGCGGTGATGACCGCGCCGAACGATTCGGGCGACACGCCGATACATTCGATATTGCGCAGCACCTTTATCCGGTCGGACGCCGACGCGACCGCCGAGGAAAAACCGCGCGACGCGAAAAACTCAATAAGCCGTTTTGACCATGGAAAAACCACGACCCGCTCATTCGCTTTTTCGAGATATATTTCGTACGCCCGTTTCTTCATATCGGGCGTATATTTAACGCCATATTTTTCGGCGACGCCGCCGATGAACTTGTCGTCGCCCATACCGGTGAACGGCTTGAAATCGGGGAGCTGACACTCTATCCCCCAGTCGACAAGCGCTTCCTTTCCGGCAAGCGCAATAGCTCCCTCCGAGTCGACGAGGGTACCGTCCATGTCGTAAATCACGGCTCTTAACATAGGACACCTCAAAAAAACAGGATTTCTTATATTATATCAGATTTAATGCGTTTTTGCAAGTATATATGAAAAATATCTGACGCATGGCAAAAATCAGTCTCGAATTAAGCTCGTTCTATCTTCGCAGTCTCAAATTCACTCGCGAAGCGAGTGAATTTGACCACTGATGTGGCAGAAGCTACCAGTGACGCACAAACTAACCCTGACAGCCGCCCGCGGGGGCGTCCCCGCCGCCGCCGACACGGCAGATAGTTCCGCTGGCGACGACGGCGTCGTCCGAATAGAGGACGACGGTCTGCCCGCAGGTTATAGCGCGCTGCGGGGAGTCGAATTCGACGCAGAGCTCGTGCTCGCTTGCCATTGTTATGACCGCGGGGACTTCCTTGTGACTGTAGCGTATCTTCGCGGTGACGCGCATCGAGCCGGCGAGCGACCCGAGCGCGACGAAGTTCAGCTCGTTTGCGTACAGCCGTTTCTCATATAGGCAGTCCTCGCCGCCGAGCACGACCCGATTGTCCGCCGCGTCGATTCGGCAGACGTATATCGGTCGTCCGACCGAGACGCCAAGCCCTTTGCGCTGACCGATAGTATAGTTGATTATCCCCGAATGCTCGCCGAGGACATTGCCGTCGGTATCGATAAATTTGCCGCGCGGCGGGATTTTGCCGGTGTGCTCGCGAATAAAGCGCGCGTGGTCGTGGTCGGGGATAAAGCAGATGTCCTGACTCTCGGGTCGCTCGGCCGCGCCTAGCCCGAGCTCCGCCGCGAGCGCGCGCACCTGCGGTTTTGTCATACTGCCGAGCGGCAGCAGGGTTTTTGACAGCTGGTACTGATTCAGCACCGACAGCACGTAGGTCTGGTCCTTCGCGCGGTCGAGCGCGCGGAGGAGAATATAGCGTCCCGATTCGCGGTCGTATTCGATTTGCGCGTAGTGTCCGGTCGCGACCTTGTCGTACCCCAGCTCGAGCGCGCGCTCGAGGAAGCGGCCGAATTTGATTTTGCGGTTGCAGTATATACAGGGGTTCGGAGTCGCGCCATTAAGATAGGTCGAGCAGAATCGGTCGACGACCTCGCGCGAAAATTCGGCGGAGAAGTCGAATACGTAGTGCTCGATTCCGAGCCGCCGAGCCGTCTCGGCTGCCGACACGGCTTCGTTCGCGCCGGCGTCTGACAGCTTCATTGTCGCGCCGGCGGCGCTGCCGACGCTGGTTTTGATAAGATAAGCCGCGACGGCGCTGTCCACGCCGCCGCTCATTGCTATAAGGGTTGAGGATTGCATATTTATGACCGTGACTTTGCTCTGGCAAAGTATTCCGTTAGATTTATATTGCATATATTATTGCCGGATTTGATTAAAGAATTACTACACTCATACACCGCTTCACTTTCAGCCAATCAGTGACTGCATACAGCGGCAATCTTGAACAGTCTCCGCGCAATTCGCCTTTGGCGAATTGCCACCACAGCTCTCGACTTTGCCCGCGGGCAAAGTCGAGACCACTCTCTGCGCCGACACGGGCGGCGCAGACCACTCTGTCCGTGGCTTTGCCGCGGACACCACTCTCTGATTCAGCTTCGCTGAATCAGACCACTCTTTTTTTAGCAGCGCCGTTCACCTCGGCGCACCTGTTTCAGTTATCCCGTTTCTTGTCATAGTTTCCGTATTCGCGCCAGATGTCGATCATCATTTCGTAGCGTTCGAGCGGGAGTCCGGTGTAGGCGCAGTTCGACGTCGAGAACACGTATCCGTAGCCCCGCTCCATGCCCTCGGAGAGCGAGCGCAGAACGTCGGCGCGGCACTCCTCGTCGCTGCCGGTCTGCAACAGACCGCAGTTCACATTGCCGACCAATGCGATCTTGTCGCCGATGATTTTTCTAAGCTCGGGTATGCTGACTCCCCCCTGCGGGTCGAGCGAATGGAAGGCGTCGGGACCGCAGTCTGCCATCTGCTTCGCTATCGGCATGATGTTGCCGTCGGTGTGCTTGATTGTGTAGTAGCCCAGCTCGCGGTAGCCGTCGATGACCCGCTTCAGGAATGGGACTATCAGCTCGTCGAACTTGTCCGGCGAGAAAAACGGGTTTACATTGAAGCAGTAGTCGGAGCAGAGCGTGAAGCCGTCGTGCAGATGACCGTGCGCGTCAAGCTTCGCCGCGTATTCGAGCGACCAGTCGACGCGGCGGTCGGAGTCGGCGTTCATGCCCTCGGGGTCGTCGTACATACGCGCCGCGAACTCGACCATATGCCCGCCGTCGGGTATCGACCAGGTCGGATCGCCGTGCATCATTATGTAGTATTCATCGCCCGACTTCTCGCGTATCAGCTCGAGCAGCCACTGTGTGTTCTCGAAATCGCCGGGGTTTGGGTGGACGAATATCGCGCTGTGGTCGTACCGGCGCGCGGTCGCGATGTAGATGTCCGCCATTTCGTTCATGTGCAGTTTCTTTTCGTTATAACTCATCTGATTCCACTGCCCATAGCTGCGCTGCGACGGGTGTACCTTGCCGAGGGCCTCCATGGTCAGAAAGAACACCAGCTCGAACGTCGGCACCTGCCCGCCGATCGGCTCGCAGAGCAGGGTTTTGATAAATCGCTCGCGGTGTGTCATACAATTCACCTCTGTGTTATATTTTGGTTGGTTTGCGGTATAAACGCGCTATAAGAGAGGGGGGGATTGAACGGCTTCACATACGCGAAGCCTCATTTCAGCGAACTTGCATTATAATTAGTATACTCGCAAATCAAGCCGTAAACAAGACGTCTGTACTATTGTTAATGAATTATTTACATCGAAATTCAAAACTAATTTTAGAAATCCTAACGTCTCTCAATATTTTTTCATAATCCACTTGACAAAATTGAGTTTAATGGTATAATAGACATATCGGAATACCGAAAAATCATGATCCGAATAAAATATAAGGAAGGATTCTGCGATATGGAAAATATGATTGAAGTTGGTAAGGTCACGCCGAAGAAGTCAGTTGATATTAAGAAGTCGAAGCTGGGCATCGGGTTTGAGAAGCTCGACCGCAACGTGTTCGACCCCGAAAAGGCGTATGACAAGCTCGCGCTTGTGGGCGTGAAGTGGGTGCGCATTCAGTCGGGCTGGCAGCGCACCGAGCGCGAAAAGGGAGTATATGACTTCGCGTGGCTCGACAGCGTCGTCGACAATCTGATTGAGCGCGGTATGCGCCCGTGGATCTGCCTCTGCTACGGAAACGAGCTGTACAATGAGGAAGCAAAGGCGGTGTTCGGCGCGGTAGGCTGCCCGCCTATCTTCAACGACGAGCAGAAGACCGCGTGGGCGAACTACGTAAAAGCGATAGTTTCGCACTTCGACGGTCGGGTCACGCACTGGGAAATCTGGAACGAAGCCGACGGCACTCACTGCTGGAAGCACGGAGTCAATCCGGTCGAATACGGCAATTTCTCGATTGATACGGCGAAGGCTATACACGAGGTATCGAGCGGCGCGACGGTCATCGGCGGCGCGGTCTGCTCGCCCGCGAACCTCGGGTTTATAGCGCAGGCGCTGGCCACCGGCATGGGCGCTGCGATCGACGCGTTCTCGTTCCACGAATACACGCCGGACGAGACTCATCTGTTCGAGCACGTTCCGGCGCTCCGCGTGCTCTGCCATAAATTCAATCCCGACATGAAGATAATCCAGGGCGAATCGGGCTCGCAGTCGAGAAGCGACGGCTGCGGAGCGCTCGCCGGCTGCGCGTGGACGCCCGAGCGTCAGGCCAAGCAGTGCGTGCGGCACGCGATAGCCGACCTCATCACCGAGGTCGAGTTCACGTCCTACTTCTCGTGCATGGATATGATCGAGGCTCTGAACGGCAAGGTTGGCGACCTCAGCTCGTACCTCGACTATGGATACTTCGGAATCCTCGGTGCCGACTTCGACGAAAACGGCTTCGCGTCGGGCGAATACACGCCGAAGCCGTCCTACTACGCGTATCAGAACGTCTGCTCGATATTCGCGGAGGACTTCGAGGTCTGCGACCTGCCGCTGCTGCGCATGACGCAGCAGTCCCGCCGGCTCTGCGGTCAGGACTACTCGGGCAGGCTGATCACACAGGGCTTTTCGAAGCCGAACGGCTCATACGCGCTGGCGTACTGGAACCCGACCGAGCTTCTGTCGACCTCGTTTGAGTCGACTGTCAGCTTCCGCGGGTATATGCTGCCGCAGGACATAAAGATTGTCGACCTCATTGACGGCAAGATATACAAGGTTCCCGAGAACCGGCTCGAGCAGACCGACATATATTCGGTGATCAAGAACATTCCGGTCAAAGACTACCCGATGCTGCTGACCTTCGGCGATTTCGTCGAGTGAGCGCCGCTCGCGATATCGCGGCTGCGGCGCGGCGGTATACATAATCATAACCGCGCCGCATTTGCGGTATGCCCGCGCCATTTGCGCCTGACGGCTGTCACAATCGCCGCCGTCACTGCCGCGTATACGCACATCGCCGCGAGCCCCCATGTGATACTCGCGGGCGCGACCGCGCCCGCGAGATTCAGCGGGTACGCGGGCGTGACCGAATATTCGCACAATAGATATGGCACAAACACGCATACAGCCGACAGCGTCGCGGCCTTTGCCCGAGTCTCGGCGAGGCAGGACACGCCCGCGACCGCGGCGCAGAGTTCGAGATATCCGACAAGGCTGACGAGCTTGTAGCAAATCAGGTACTGCCCGACCGTGACGCCGCCGAGCGAAGCGTAGTCGGGCAGGCTCGCGAGGTCGACCGAGAGGTAGTCGACGTCGTAGTATACGGCGAGACAGCCGAGCTCGATAAGGCTGACTATTACAAACAGCGTCAGCCCGAACAGCAGTGACAGCAGGAATTTGTGTCTGTGCAGCTCCCGACCGTGCCGGGTCAGCCGCAGTATCGGCGCGAAGCCGACATATTCGAAGGCGAACAGGTCGGACAGCACGAATATCGCCGCGAGCAGAAGCGCGTAGCTCGGCGGAGACGCGAGCAGCCGCTTCACTCCCTCCTCGTAGACATACTCGACGCCCGGGTACTCGTCCCTGACTGTATCGAGGTAGTCGCGCCGCTCGCAGAGCAGATCGCAGGCGTTCTCGCTGAACTCGGCGTAGTTGTAGCGGCCGAGGTACTCGTTGTACTCGTCGTTTGTAATCTCGCCCGAGCGCCGCTTTTGTCGCATTGAGTCGTACTGCGCGAGCGTCGACTCGATGTATTCGCGCTCCGAGTCGATATACGCGGACTTTTCGTCGGACGGCGGTCCGGCGACCTTTTCGATATAGCCGCGGTAGAGCGTCTCGGTCGAGCCCTGATTCGGCTTGTAGTAGACAAACGAGAATATCGCCTGCAATATCACCGCCGCAGCCAGTATGTACAGTCCCGCGTCGGCGCAAAGCAGCTTGTAGGCCTCGGTGGAAAACAGCGAGCGCCGCGGCGAAAATCGCGGCGTATATACGCGCCGCTTCTTCTCGCGCCGCACCCTGACGACCTCGCGCGGACGGTACACAATCGGCAGCAGAATCAGCAGCGCGGCGGCGAATATGAGCAGTACGAGCGATACAATCGTATAGTCGGCGCAGTGATTAAATATATTCAGTCCCCGGTAGCGTTCATAGAGTATATTCACGCCGGCGATCGACGTCGGGCTGAACTTCGCGAGAAACCATAGCTCGGACGTCGGCGCAATCGCCGACATCGCGGCGCCGAGGGCGGCGAGCAGCGCGGTCAGCGCGAACGCCGGCAGCTCCGAGCCGCAAAGCTCGCCGAGATATGCCACGGCAAGGCTGAACACCCAGAACACGAGCATTCGAGTCAGCGAAAAAACCACGAGGTATTCGCCGATCGATATCGTATAGCGGCAGAGCGTGAAGCCATCGAGCAGCTGTATCGGCAGAGTCGGGTCGGACAGCCCGCACGAGAGGGCGAGCAGTATCAGCGGCGACAGCGTGAACGCGAGGCTTAGCAGCGCCGACGATATCGTCACATACCCGAGCTTCGCCGCCGCCAGTCTGCGCCCGCCGTATTTCGAGACGCGCAGGATGTTGGTCATACCGCAGCGCCCTTCGAGCGTGAAGCAGCCGCTGTACAGTCCGAGCAGCGCGGCGGCGAGAAACAGAGTCGACGTCGACAACGAAAAAAACTCGTTCCAGCCGCGCGCCTCCGCGACCGGAAGCGACAGGTCGGCTGTCCGGTCGTAGATGCGCAGCAGGTTCGAGTAATAGCTGTAGAGGTAGCCGCCGTCAAGCTCCTGTATGCGCTTCGCCGAATCGGACAGGAGCCCTAAGAGAGCGACGCGGTAGCTCTCGGGGCGGTTTATTATCGCGTCGAGGTCGGAGAAAAGCTGCATATCGCCGTAGCTGTCGGTATCGATGAGCTTATTTTCGAACACCGCGAGCGCGCGCCCGTCATTTGACAGGAGGTATGTATACTGCTCGGCTTCGTAGGCGGACACGCGCGAGCGGAAGTCGGCATAGATTTCGTCATACCGCGCGCGGTCGCTTTCATAGAGCGCGAGCAGCTCATCCCGCGCCGCCGCGGCGTCATGCGCGTCGGAGGAAAAGCCGTCGCGCCAGAAAAACGCCGCGACGGCGAGGTTCAGTGAAAACATTGTCACAGTGAGCAGTATACCGAACGCGGTCAGCTGCTTTCTGAATTCGAAGCGAAGCATATTGTCACCCCTTTATGTCAGCCGCATAGGCAATCATATGTTTTTTCTGGGGGAAAACCCTTTTGAAAAAGGGTTTTCCCCCAGACCCCCATTCCTAAAACTTTCGCGGCTTGGGTCTAAATGTAATTGTTTATTTTTCAGCGGCATTATTATCTGTTCTGAACGCTTGATACGCAGCCATGCGCCGCCTAATGGGACCCTGCATCCCAACCGGCGGCTCAGTATGGCGGAATTTATTTGTACTGTTTAAGTTCTTGCGGTAGATTAAGGGTTAGGGTACTATTGTGAAGCTTGATTAATAACTTCCTGTCAGCCATTTGATTGTGCCGTCGACGAAGTTGACGCGGGCTGTCGTGCCAATCCAGCGGAACCATGCCATACCGCCTTCTTTCATTAGCTTAACATAGTAAATATAAATATAATCTCCACAAACTATGTAATCCGCGCTGAAAAATATATCGTCGCGACCGTCAAAAACAAGCTGTGGTTCTGATACGCCGTCGTTCGCTGACATATCACGATTTATCCTATAAATTTTGTTGCCGGATTTAGATACGCAGGTTGTATCAACCGGAGTAGTTCCGTATTGCTTTGGTGAATATATTGAATAGTAGATATAATTTTCGGTCAATCTGAAATCATATATCCGCTCTGACGGCATATCGACACGCTTAGCTTTGAGGTCGTTGCCGATATATACAATATAGCCCTCTGTCTCATCCTCGTCAGCTCCCTCGTTCATATTTGTGGTGTAAATTAGAAAATACAGTTCTCCGGAGGATTTATCAATACATAAGCGGTTAATGCTGTAATTTTCCGCATATTCATACAACAGTATTTCGTTTTCGAAGTTATAGTCAGTTACAAACACACGACGGTTATATTCATCTACAAACAGAATATAGCCGTTTCCTGCCCACAAGATTACTCCATGCTCAAGTGATACATATTTATTTTCAAGTTTATTCGCTTCATGTGTGTTCAGATCGAGTGTCATATAGTAAACCTCATTATTTTTTATTACGTGACCACTCTCATCCTTTTCACGTGTGCTGCGATTTACTTGGAAATATAGATTATCATTGATTATAAATCGCAGATTATACATATCATATGTTGAATTTGTGCTAGCACCATATATAGTTTCAATTGTATTTTCCCGCAAATTGATTTCACAGATTAAATCATACAAAGCACCGTTTACAGTCATCCGCTTTACAGCATATACTGTATTATCATCAGAAGGATCAAAAATGAGTGTCGATTCAATATTGAGGTATTTGCAGCCGCTTTCTTCGGTATGCGCACACAGCGGGTCGGGGCAGAGATAAAACAAATTGCCGCTATTTAAATCAATATAAGCCCATACCGAATTGTTGTCCCTTTTCATTTTCAGGTAAATACGATTATCATGCGGTATATACAGAGGGTCTATGAGATTGACGATATCATTGACATTGTCAATTGACGAATTGTAATGGTATTTGCCCTCGTCCTCGAGCCAGTCGATTTCGTCATAATATCCGGCAGTTTCGATAGCTTCAACATCGCTGTATTTCTCGATAAGCTTCTGCTCGTTCCCGTCCGAGCAGGAAACAAGCAGCGGCATTGCCGCGAGCACGGCAATTATTCGTTTGTACATATATTCACCTCGTCAATTATGTCAGCCATTTGATCGTGCCGTCGACGAAGTTGACGCGGGCGTTGATTCCGTGCCAGCGAAAATATCCTATGCCGTTTTCCTGCACAATCTCCGAATAGTCGAGATACAGACAGTCGCCGACCGCGTAATATCCCCGAAAGGCGAACTCGCCGCGACCGTCGAATATAAGCTCGGGCTCGGTAGAGACGTCGTCTCGCGGCACACGCCAGATTTTGCCGCCCGATTCGTCATAACACACGCCGCCGCGCGGGGATATTCCGTATTCGATAGGGTCGTACGAGGTGTAGTAAATATAGTCGCGCGTCAGCTGCATATCCAAAATCAAATCCGACCGCATATCCAGCCGCTCGACATTCAGGTCGCCGTCGACGCGGAGTATATACCCCTCGGTGACGCCGTCGTCGGAGAGCTTAGTCATGAATTTTGAATATATCACGCAGTAAAATTCATCGGTGTCATTGTCGTAGTACGGACTTGTGAGCTGGTAGTTGTCCGGAAAGTCATATACCACCTGTTCGTTGGCAAAGTCGCGGTCGGTCACAAACAGGCGCGACCGCTCAGAATCCGAAAAGAAAAAATATTCGTCGTTAGCGTATATGCAGCTGCCGTATTCTCTCGCGGCGTATTTGTTGTCAAACGTACGGACTTCGTAGGTGTCAAGGTCGAGCTCCATTAAAAATACCTCATCGCGCGCCACTCCGGCGGCAATCATTTCCTCGGGGTAATTGCGGCGACGGGTCTCGAAATAGAGCTTGCGGTCAGCGATGAAGTAGGGCATATATATATCGAACCGCTTCAGGCTTTTCTCACCGTAAATCGGCGTTATCACGGCGTTTTCAATGTCCAGCTCGCATATCAGGTTCCAGGTGGCTTCACCATCATAGCAAGATTTGACCGCGTATACGATATTTTCGTCGTCCGACATCTGTATACGGCTGATATCGATAAATTGACATCCGCTGTCACGCGTGTGCGGACAGAGCGGGTCGGGACATAAAATGAACTGCTCGCCGGTTTTGAGGTTGATGTAATTGTATGTGTTCGCCGCGCCCGACTTGGTTTGCAAGTATAGCCGGTCACCCTGCCGGTTGTATAGTTCGCTATAAATGGCGACAATATTCTCATCCTCGCCGTCATAGCTGTATTCAGTTTCGGGCTCGAGCCAGTCGATATCGGCGATAAAGTCGGACTCAGTCTCGACATTGCCATATTTTTCGATTAGCTCCTGCTCGTTCCCGTCCGAGCAGGCCACAAGCGGCAGAACCGCAAGCAATACGCATAATATGAAACGAATCGACCGCGCCATAAGCTCACCCCGTGACTAAAATGATTCCGCATACGCGAAGAATTTGTCTACTATGCATAGTATACCATATTTCATTACATTTGTCAATACATCTTCGCCAATCGTTCGCTACAAATATAGCTCTCATTATTTGTATATCCTGTACAATCCTCGAATCAAACGAACCCGATTCCACTAATCACTTTATAATTAATAAAAAAATTCCCGCAGGGAATTTTTTTACCGAAACTCCTCACTCCTCACTCCTAATTCCTCACTTGACATTGCCCCCCGCCACAAAAGTTCTCAAAAAAAAACTCCCCGGGAGCGAGGATTCCCGGGGAATAATTGCGCGGAGCTTAGTGCACGAGCGCGCGGCATGAATTGCGAGCGCGCGGCTTAGAGCATCAGCGCGGGGGTTGTTATAATCAGCGCGGTGCTTGTATAATCAGCGTGGGGCTTGTATAATCAGCGCGCGGCTTGTATAATTAACGCGGTGCGTGTTTTAGCCGGCGCGGTCGGCTTCGTAGCTCTCGAACGCCGAGGTGATTTCGTCTATAGCGGCTTCGGTCGACGACCGGATTGCGGCGTATGCGGACGTGATGTCCTGCTGACCGAGCCTTGTCGTGAAGAATTCGCCCATTGTGCCGGACAGCGAGCCGAAGCGCAGGATGTCGGTCAGCTCGAACGTGATGTTCTCGAACATCGTGTCGACTATCTCGGCCGACTTTTCGTCGCGCGCGCCCTTCAGCTGAATTACGTTTTCGAATACCGCCGGTCGGATGTAGTCGTAGCCGTACGCGCACATCGCGTCGGTCAGAGTGCCGACCATGTCAAGACGGTCGCCGACAATGGTTATCGGTATGCAGGGGGTAGCGATGACCCACGGCTGGCTGTAGGAGATGTAGTTCTCCTGCGACGCGTCGAGCTTCGGCATCGGGAGAATACCGTAGTCGTATTGATAGTCGCGGAATTCGGCGAGATTAAATGTACACGGATTGTAGAACAGAATGTCTCCGCTCTCAGCCATCACGTACTCCTGTACGCCGGACGCGCTGCACCAGGTAGCCGCTGGCTCCTCAAAGAAAGCGACGATGCGCTGAATAAGGTCGACCATATTCCGGTCGCCGAGCGTCACGCGCAGCTCGCCGCCGTCGTTGACAACATAGTGGTTGCCGCTTCCCAGCGTCAGACCGATTGGCGTCAGCACCTCGTACATGAAGCCGACCTTCTCGCCCTCGGAGTTGCCGGCTATGTTGTCGCCGTCGAGGTCGCGATAGCCGATTCTGGACAGCTCCATCAGCTTGTCGAGCGTCCATGTGCCGTTCTCGACGAGCGCGTATACGTCTTCAAGCTGCAATTCGGCGGCGTAGTCGCGGTTGAACATGATAACATATACCGAGCCGTAATAGCGCGGACTTATCGGGCTGGCGCAGAAGTAGAGGCTGTCGCCGATCATCAGCTCGTTGTTTAATTCGGGGAACCAGTAGTAGGCGTCGAGGTTTATTGTGTCGACTTCATTGAGCGCGTACATATAGCCGTTTGTCGCGAGTATGCGCGCGCACTCGGCTACGTCCTCGATTATAAGATCGTACTGGTCGTCGCCCGCGAGTATGATATTCGACAGAGTGTTGCCCATCTCGGCCGTCGAGCCTTCAACTATGGTATACTCAAGCTCGACTCCGTAGTTTTTCTCGAGCCAGCGGTCGCGGTTGTACAGAGCGTCGTTCACAATCTCTCCGGTTATTTCCTCGGCGTAGTTCTGTGTCGTCGGCAGAGTCCAGCTGTTGATTGAGTTCGACGTGTAGATGCGGAAGGTCTCGCCGCTGTAGTCGACTTTTTCAAGCTGATCGGTGTAGATTACCGACTCGGGGTCGGCTTCGGTCTCCACAGCCTCGGAGGTGGTGTCGGAGCTGCTGTCGGGTTCGGTCGTTTCATCAGGTTCGGCGTCCGAGCCGCAGGAGCAGACCTGCGCGCAAATCAGCCCCGAGAGCAGCAGCGCGAATACTTTTTTCGCTGTATACATAAACTCACTCCTTATATTTACAAAAGGTACGACGTATTTAAGAAAGGTACGACGCGCTCCAAGGTTTTTAATTTAACATGAGTTCGATGGAGTTCTTAGGTTTGTTTTCACTGGGGGAGGTGCCTTTTGAAAAAGGCACCTCCCCCAGACCCCCACCGCGAAAACTTTTGCAGATTTGGGTCAAGACGTGAATCATTATGACTGCGCAGATATTTAATTTCTGCTTGCTGTCAGGAACCACAGAGATGCGCCGCCTAATGGGACCCTGCTTCCCAACCGGCGGCTGGTTTCTACGTGGTCGTTTGAATCTTATATTGTTTGTCCTGTTAATTACGTATTTACATTGTCATAATTTTCATCGAACTCACGTTAATATTAACGTCACAGTCTAAAACGTGATGCGCGTCCAAATAACTTTACTGAAATAATTTTACCACAGAAAAAATGTTTTGTCAACAGGTTATACTAAACGCGTTTATGTGCATATGTAAATTTTTTTGATATAAATTCACATCATTTAGCTATATTATATACAGCGGGCACAAATCGATGACGGCAGGGAATATCTGCTGCTCGAATGGAAGTCGGG
Organism: Candidatus Flemingiibacterium merdigallinarum; assembly: GCA_904386005.1. Taxonomy (GTDB): domain Bacteria; phylum Bacillota; class Clostridia; order Oscillospirales; family CAG-272; genus Flemingiibacterium; species Flemingiibacterium merdigallinarum. The sequence continues at coordinate 13,403 of CAJFKR010000026.1, read as the reverse complement.
AGACTATACCTATGGCAACAGAATGATTCGCCGCTATGTATTGGCGCGGGGCTGATTCGGACGCGGACTTGAGGCAATTTATAAGGGCAAAAGCAGGAAATCTCAAAACGAGATTTCCTGCCTCGGTTCTTCGACTTGACCTTTTCTTATGGACTATCGCTCAATGCTTCTCGCCTTATATTCGTCACTCTACGCTTATCACTCTCGCCGAGCCGATGCCGGTCGCGTATTGCTTCAGGTTCGGCGTCAGCTCCGACTCGAAGTCGTAGTGTACGTGTCCGGTGAATATCGCCTTGATAAGCGGCTCGGACTTGATGTATTCGATAGTTTCGAGCGTTATGTCGTCGGCGGTCTGCTGGCGCAGGCGGTAGTCGTCGTAGCCGGTCATCAGCTCGACCGGCACGCCGGTAAGATACGCGATAGAGCCGCGGCTCATCGCCTCCTCGTATATGTCGGGCGCGTAGAGCGGATTGTGCATGAGCAGTATCATCGGCAGCCCCTCGGCGGCGACTTCCTTAAGACCTTCGAGCTGATACTCTTCAAACAGGTAGTACGAATTGTCAAGCGCCACTATGTTCACGCCGTTGATTTTGCGCACGTCGAAGCGTATGTCGTTCGTGAACGACTCCTGCACGTGCGAAAGGCTCTGATTCCGGTATTCGGCGTCCTCGAACGCCTCGCCGACGTACAGGCTGAACTCGTGGTTGCCCGCGGCGAAGAACACGTCGTTGTTTTCGCAGAACTCGCGCGCGCGGTCGAGGTTTGCTTCGGACACGAAGTCGATGAGGTCGCCGGTGTGGACTATCGTCATATTGTGGTCGGCGGCGTATTGTTCGGCTTCGGCGAGATATTCCTCCGCGCGGGGAAAGTATTTCGCGCGCTCCGCGGCGAGCTTCAGCTTGCGCTCGTCGTCACGGTCGTCGGCGAGCGTTAAGTGCGTGTCGCTGATGTGCAGAAGCTCGAACGGCTCGGCCGCGCCGACGGTGATTTTGGTTTCGATTAATTTCATGCTGTTAAGACCGCTGTCTGCGGCATTGTCCTTTTCAGTAGTAAATATCCCGCCTACTCGGCGGAGGCAGAGCCCTGGGAGGACGCGGCGGCGTCGACTTCGTCAAACGCCGCAATCGTGTCCTCGATCACCTTGTTGACGGTGGGTTCCATTGTAGCTATCGTGCTTTGCAGATCGCGGTCGTTGGCTGCAAATTTGCCGGCGAACACGCCGTCGCGGATCTTATCCGACCAGAAGGTGTCGCCAAGGTCGCAGATACGGTTCTCGTATATGAGGTCGAGCATCTCTATCGAGCGCTCGTCGCGCGCGTACTTGTTCTTGAGGACAGTGTCATAGTACACCGGTATGACTGTCTTCATGGATTCGCAGGCCATCAGCTCCATGACCGCTCCGGCAAGCTCCTTGTTCGCGGCAACCTTCGGCGTGAAGCTGACCGCTCCGCCCTCAAAGCGGCTGTAATATTCGGTCTGATTCTCGTCCCACTTCGGATAGGGAATTATCGCGTAGTCGTAGTCCATGTCGCGGTAGTAGGTCATGAACGCGACGCGCACGATGTTGTAGAGCGCGCGCCCCTCCTTGAAGACGGTGTTGTCGGCGTAGTTTGTAAGCGACGCGGAGTTGAAGTAGACGTTGTCGGTATACATGATGTCGAGCACCTTTTCGTACATATCGGCGAATTTTTCATTGCCGGGCAGCGCGAAATAAGGCTCGTCGTTCTCGTTTTTCTCAATTGTACGCAGTCCGGACGCGACCCAGAAGCAGGGCAGCACCTGCTTGTTGTGCGAGGTTATGCCGTACTGGTCGTTTTCGTCGAACGTGCCGTTTCCGTCGAGGTCATTTGTGACGAGCTTCATGTTCTCGGCGAGCAGGTCGAGCGTCCAGCTGCCGTCGAGCACCGCGTCGTAGTGGTCGGGCAGCGAATACTCCTCGGCGAGCTGCTTGTTGACAAGCAGGACGTTGACGGCTTCGTAGCCGGTCAGGTTAAAGTCGCCGTAGGAGAAATAGAGCTTGTTGTGTATCGAGATGTCCTCGTTTATAGTCTGCGACCAGTATTCGCGGCTAAGGTCGACGTAGGGCATATCCGAAAGCGGTTCTATGTAGCCCTCCTGCGCGAGCGACAGCGCGTTGCGGTCGTTCGTGAAGTATATTTCATAGGCGTCGTCGCCGGAAGCCAAGAGCCGGCGGGCGGCTTCATAGGCAGTGTTCCATTCGGACTCGCGGAATTCGGTCAGCTTAACGTTAAGCGTGTCCTCGACCTTGATGTTGCGGTTGTAGATGGCGTCGTTCAGCACCTCGCCGTTCTGGGTTTCGGCGAGCAGCTGCGTGTTCCACGAGCCCGAGTCGAAGTTGAATATCCGGCACTCGGCTCCGCCGAAATCGAGGTCGGCGGGAAGCGCGGTTGTCACCTCTGGTTCTGTGGTCTGACTTTGAGTTTCGGTCGTTGTCGCGGTGTCGATCGGCTGTTCTTCGGAGTCGCAGGAAGCTACTATGACAAGCTGTGTGAGTATCATAACTAACGCTGCGGCGCGTGTGGCTTTTTTTCTCATTTGAGGTTTCCTTTTCTTTGCACATTGTGTATTACAATAAATATTATACTGTGTATTTTATAAACTGTCTATCATTGTCAATATAAATCTGGGTAAAGTTTTATTTGCGGCTGTATATGTTTATTTGACCGTTTAACGTGAGTTCGATGGGGTGCTTGCTTATATCATCACAGAAATATTATTTCCGCATTATTGTACCGATATTATAACATACAAGCATACCTATGTCAATTGCAAACCGAAATTGTCATAGTCGGCAAAATCCGAGCGCCGGAGATACCCGACGCTTGGACATAAATTGTGAATCATCTCAAACCAAGATAAATTCGTGTCGTAGCAATGACAAGAATAATCAGCCCTATTCCGCAGACAAACCGGATTGTGTCTTTGAGCTCGTCGCTGAATTTCGGCACTATATCGTCTATCGCGTGCCGTACCAGCATGATATATAGACCGTCTATCGCGAGCAGCCCGTTTATACTCAAAGCCAACGGCACGATATAACGGTGTTTCGGAAGGTCTGTGAAAAACGAAAGGATTACATAAGCTATAATGGCAAGTATTATAATGACTTTGTTGACAAGAACCATTACCTTATTCGAATTTTTCATAGCTGTCACCTCGCCTGATTGTACATACAGCCTTACGCGGTCAAATCGAGTATGTAATTATACCACATATTCGCGTTCAGCACCGAGGCGTACGCCTTGCCGATAAGCTCGACAGCGTCGGTGTCGACCCCAAGCTCGCGCGCGGTGTAATTTATGAGCTCGCCGTCAATATTCGGGTCGCCGAACAACGCCGCGAGGACGCGTAAACTCTCGCGCGGCGCGAGCTCGAGCGCGTCGCCTGACAATTCACGTATCGTCATCAGCTCCTCGGTGAACCGAACCGCGTAATCCTGCACCGGCGTGTCGGGGGCGGCGTAGAACGACAGCGTTTCGGACTCTCCGGCGGGACAGGTCAGCTGCCAGAGAAAATCGCCGTTCTCGTCGATTTCATAGCTGCACGAGCAGCCGAACATCCAGTCGTGTATGCTGTTCGGGTTGTATTCGGACGCGGTTTGCGTCGCAATGGTAGACGGGTCGCCCGCGTTGCCCGAGCGGGTGTAGATAAGCTCGCCCGACTTGAAGCATTTCAGCTCGAAATCCTTTGTCGCTCGGTTGTAAACGACATTGACAGTAGTGTCGCCGTCCTTGGTTTCGACTGTGACAACGTCGCCGCCGCGCAGAAATACCATTGTAAGTCCGACTGTCAGGCAGACTGCGAGCAGCACAGCGGTCAGTATTATCAGCATTTTTTTCATTACCGGTATCCACCTTTCTCGTGTGATGTGTGTCGCCGTTATGGCTTATTCTATATGCAATTCAATTATAGCATTGCACAAATAATTTGTCAAGCGCAATTTCCAATTTTATTAAATTTATCCTGCCTGACTGTAGTATAAAAATTCGTCCCGCCGGTATAAACCGACAGGACGAGCTGTGAATTTACAGTAGTCGCGCCGCGGTAATATTTCTGACAGTCACGCAGAAACAATCCCAACGCGTCGCTGTATCGAATTCAACTGCTTCGCAGCTTTATTCGACCACGAATGATTCCACATATGTTGGGTCAAGCATAAACTAACCCTTGACACCGCCCGCGGGGGCGTCCCCGCCGCCCGCGGGGGCGTCCCCGCCGCTGTCTCGAATTCAACCGCAAAGCGGTTGAATTCGACCACTGATGAGGCAGAAGCTGAGGTTGGCGCAGAGACAAACACTGACTTCTGCCGCGGGTCGTACCCGCTCAGATGAAGTGGCGGAAGAGGATTTTTAGATAGAGATAGCGGTCGTCGTAGGGCGGGTAGCGGAGAGGGTTCAGATCGAGAGCCGAGGAGCGGAGAAGCGAGGTCTCAGAGCTGAACGTGTCGAAGCCCGCCTTGCCGTGGTAGCGCCCCATGCCGCTGTCGCCGACGCCGCCGAACGGCAGGTGCGGATTCGAAAGCTGCATGACCGTGTCGTTTATGCAGCCGCAGCCGAAGTCGAGATTTTCGAGTACCAGCCGGCGGCACTCGCGGCTCTTTGTGAACAGATAGAGCGCGAGCGGCTTCGGACGCTTGCGCAGCGTGTTTATTACAATATTGATGTCGTTGAACTCGAATATCGGCAGAATCGGACCGAATATCTCCTCGCTCGCAAGCTTGCTGTCGCGGCGTATTTTCTCCATTAAGGTCAGCGATATCTTGCAGGCGTCCTCGTTCACCTCGCCGCCCATCAGGATCGTGCCGTCGTTGAGGTAGTTCTTCAGCCGCTCGAAGTGCATTTTGTTGATTATCTTCGGGTAGAATTTGTTCTCGGTCGGCACCGCCTGACAGAAGCGGTCGTGATATTCTCGCACGTAGCCGACAAACTCGTCCTTGACGCTCGAATCGATATAGATATAGTCGGGCGCGACGCAGGTCTGCCCCGCGTTTATCAGCTTGCCGCTGACAATGCGGCGCGCCGCAAGCCGCAGATTCGCCGTCTTGTCGATTATGCAGGGGCTTTTGCCGCCCAGCTCGAGCACGACCGGAGTCAGCTGCGCGGCGGCGGCTTTCATGATTATCCGCGCGACGGTCGAGCCGCCGGTGTAGAATATCAGCCCGAGCTGCTCGCGGCGGATCGCCTTGACCGCCTCGAAGCTGTCGACATACGCGGCGATATACTCGCGGTCGAAGTATTTGTCGATGAGGTCGCAGAGCAGCCGCGTCGTGTGCTTCGAGTGCTCGGACAGCTTCAGTATCGTGCAGTTGCCGGCGGCAATCGACGATATCAGCGGCTGTATTGTGAGCAAGAATGGGTAATTCCACGGCGAGAATATCATGCACACACCGAGCGGGTGGCGGTACTTTATGCTGGACGACGGCCAGAGGTAGTATGGGGTCGGTACGGTTTTCGGCGAGTTCCAGACCTTTAAGTAGCGCAGTGTATGGTTTATCTCCTGCTCGACCATGCCGATTTCGGTCATATACCCCTCGCGGTAGGACTTGCCGAGGTCGGCGCGAAGCGCTTCAAGTATCAGCCCCTCGTTGTCGCGTATCAGCGAGCGTAGGTTTATGAGCAGCTGCCGCCGAAACGAGATATCGCGGGTCTTTCCGGTGGCGAAGAACTCCCGCTGCGCGGTGATGATTTCATACAGCGTCGGGTCATAGCTATTGTTTTCGCCTACAGGCGAAGAATTGGGTGTTTTTTCCATATATCAGACCACGGCTACGGGCACCGCTCCGCTGCCCGAGCCTTTCCTTTATATTCATTATAACTATATTATACACCGGCAATTATGAAAAAAACAACACTTAGTGAGGAAAATAATATTATAATTTTTGCGAACAACTTCGCGGGGCGGTGGGTTTGTGCTCTGCGGGCACCTATGAGACCTATCATATGATATTTTCTGCGAATGCCTTTGCGAGAGGGCAAGAGGGGGAAGACCACGCTCGCCGCGAGGTCTTCCCCCTCTTGACTCCCCTATCCCTTGGCTTTGTCTCTGCCTCAGAGATGAAGTGAATGCGAACTTGTTTATTTTTGGGCTTTGTGCTTGTTCTTTCTGTCTGCGCGTAGTGCTCGTTCCAGCGTCGCCCTGCGCCCTGAACGGGCTGTCTTGAACCAGCCCGAGTTTCAGGGCTGGATTGAGCGGGAATGGAGGATTGCGTTCTGACGATTGACTTGTGCTCAGGAGACGATTCTTACTGCGCCATATGTCGCTTTTCGCTTGTGCGGGATTGTAGTTACTGCGCGTAGTATTAGCTCCCGCGTCGCCCTGCGCCCCGAACGGTTCGGCTAAACGCCGAACCGAGTTTCAGGGCTGGTTTGAGCGAGGGCGGGCGATTGCGTTCTGTCGATTGATTCTACCCGCGCTGTCTCGAATTGAACCGCAATGCGGTTCAATTCGACCACAAATGATTTCGCTTGCTTATGGTTGCGCTCAAACTAACCCTTGACTTTTGCCGCGGGTCGTACCCGCCGTACCCGGACGGAGGGCTTCGAAATTTCTTTGGCGGAGGACTTCGTAGACGGCTATTGCGACTGAGTTCGATAGATTCAGCGAGCGGAGAGTGTCGCGCATCGGAATTCGCACGCAGCGGGTGGGATTCGCGACGAGCAGCTCCTCCGGCAGACCGCGCGTCTCCTTGCCGAACAATAGGAATACCCGCTTCGGATAGATAATGTCGGTGTATGACCGATTGGCTTTTGTCGTGTAGCAGTAGAAGTCGGCATCGGGATTTCTAATAAAGAAATCGTCGAGGTTTTCGTAGTATGTAATATCCAGCTTGTCCCAGTAGTCAAGACCGGCGCGTTTCAGCTTGCGGTCGTCGATTTCAAAGCCGAGCGGCTTTACGAGGTGGAGCGACGCGCCGGTAGCGGCGCAGGTACGGGCGATATTGCCGGTGTTCTGCGGGATTTCCGGCTCGACCAACACAATGTTTATGTCTTTCATAAAATTCCCTCAAAAACCGCGCATCACCGCCGCTCGGCTTGAATTCAAACGGCGGTCGGCGGAATACTATTATTGTACCAAACTTACGGCATAATATGCTTATAATAAAAAAGAGGCTATGATGATTCATACAAAACGAACGCAGTCGAGGCTTGCCGACACGCGAATCGCTTATCTGATCGCGGGTTTGCTTGCCGTCGCACTGATCATATCGATATCGATATCGGAGAAGCTCGAGCGTCGGCTCGACGACGCCGTCAGCCGCGGACTGCGCGAGCGGCTGTACGAATGCGCCGACTCGCTCGATGCGTACGTCGATTCTGTTGACCCCGACTCGCGGCTCGCGGCAGCGCTTCGCTTCGCGAACGCGTCGTCGGCGCTGCGTCTGGATGGCGCGACTCGCGGCGCGCTCGAACTGCTGTCCGGTCAACTGAAATCGCCTGACAGCTCGGGTGAGCTGTCAGTATCAGCTCAATTGCTGACTGCGCCGAGCAGCGAACGTCTGCGGTCGCTCGCCGATATCTTCCGTCTGCTCGCGGCGCGAAGATATGAGCGCGCCGAGTCGCAGTCTGAGGCGATCGCCGCGGCGATTGCCTCGGCTCTCGCGGAACCGCTCGCTCCTGAGCTCGCGGCAGCGCACAGCGATTCGAATGAGCCGGATGAAACGGATTCGGCTGATATCAGACTCGACACAGATTTGCCGGGAACAGCGGCGACGTCACGGCTCGCTCGCAAGCTATCGCTTGCGAGCGCTAAGGATTCGTTAGCGCTGCTGCTCGGGACAAGCGCGGCAGAACCGGATGTGGTCGACACCGGCGCGAGCTTTCTTGCCCGCTCGGGCAATCTGCGCGCCGAGTTCGCGAGCCGTGACGGCAGGCTGATCGAATATATCCACATACGGCTGGGCGCGGTCGGCGTTCCGCTCGCCGAGTCGGAGCTGTATTCGCGCGCGTCGCGGTACGCGGCGGAGCTATTCGGATTCGATGGCGAACCGGAGCTGGCAGCGGCATATGGCGGGTTCACTCTCTACGGCTGGGATGACGGCAGTGTGGTACTTGACAGTGCGGGGCGTCTCTGTGCCGCCGTCAGCTGACATTCCGTGGCTGTCCGTGAAAGTAAAAAGGTGATGAATATTCTTCATCACCAAAGTTACATAGCGCAGATCGGGTACGCAATTACGCGCCGAGCGAGTTCAGCTTTACAGTAAACTGGCTCTTCTTTCTTGCTGCGTTGTTCTTGTGAAGGAGTCCCTTGGCAACAGCCTGGTCGATCTTCTTGACAGCAGCCTTATATGTCTCGGCAGCGGCGGTCTTGTCATTAGACGCGAGCGCAGCCTCGTACTTCTTCATGCTGGTCTTAAGTGCGCTCTTCAGCATCTTATTCTGAAGGGTCTTGCTTTCGATGACCTTAACGCGCTTCTTAGCGGATTTAATGTTCGGCAATCTGTTCACCTCCTTAAAAATCAATGTCCGTCCACTGGAGCAGATATTCTCACCGCGCAAGCTGAAAAGACAGAATCTCCCCTCGCGCGGCAAAAGCATTTCTCCATATATGATATCACAAATCAAGCGAAATATCAAGTCTTTTTGAAAAAAATTCATAATTTTTTTGTGTTCCCTCAAATCCCTATTGATTTTTTCCCTCATCTATGTTATACTATCGTGTAGCCGCACCAAAGCGGGCGGGGAGAGCGGAAAAAGAGCGGAGAAGGGTGTCCGAAAAGAGTGGAGAGTGGTGTCCGCTGCGCGGACAGAGTGGTCTCCGCTCTCCTCTCTCCATTCTCTCCTCCCAAACTTTTCTTGTAAGGAAGTGACTATATTGCTATTCGGCAAATACATCAACCGTTACTATATAAAGCACGCGCCGGCGCTGTTATTGGGTCTTGCGGCGCTGATCTGCGTCGACTACTTCCAGCTCATTGTACCGGAGCTTTACAAAATGGTGGTGAACGGTATCAATGACGGGCAGGTCGAACTCGACGGCGCGGTACACATATTCGATATGGACTTTCTGCTCGACCAGATCTGTCTGCCGCTTATATTCGTCATAGTTGCGCTTGTAATAGGCAGATTCTTATGGCGCATCTGCTTCTTCGGGTCGGCCATCAAGGTGGAGACCGATCTGCGCGCGCGGATGTTCGCGAAGTGCGAGACTCTGTCGCAGACCTTCTACCAGAAGAGCAAGGTCGGCGCGCTCATGAGCCTGTTCACAAATGACCTCGAGACAGTGCAGGACTGCTTCGGCTCGGGCGTGTTGCAATTCTGTGACGCGCTGTTTTTAGGACTGCTCGCCATTATAAAAATGGCTCGTATGAACCTGCTGCTCACATTATTCGCGCTGATACCTATGATACTGCTATTGTCGTCGGGCGTTATTGTCGGGCGGTACATGGTCAAGAAATGGGACTATCGCCAGAAAGTGACCGCTGAGCTGTCCGACTTCGCGCAGGAGAATTTCTCGGGCATCGCGGTCGTCAAGGCGTTTGTCAAGGAGACGAAGGAGCTGCTCGCGTTTCGCTGGCTGAACCGCAAGAATGAGGACGCGAACGTCGAGTATACGAAAGCCTCGACTCTCTTAAATATCACGGTCACGCTGTTTGTCGAGTCGGTCATCTGCATAATTCTCGGCTACGGCGGATATCTCGTGTATACCGACGTGTTCAACGCCGGACAGCTGGTCGAGTTCATCGGATACTTCAACGCGATTGTCTGGCCGATAATGGCGGTCTCGCAGCTTATCGAGATGCGCTCGCGCGGCCGGGCTTCGCTCGACCGCATATCCGAGCTGCTCGATACCCAGCCCGACCTCACCGACACGCCCGACGTCTCGGAGCCTGAGCCTCTGCGCGGCGACATCGAGTTCCGGGGTCTCACCTTCCGCTATCCCGAGGGCGAGTTCGACGTTTTATCCAATGTGTCGTTCAAGATAAACGCCGGCGAGAATGTAGGCATAATCGGGCGCACCGGCTCGGGCAAGACTACGCTCGTCGACCTGATACTGCGCACCTACAACGTGCCGGATGGAACTATCTTCCTCGATGGACACGACATCAACAAAATACCGATACATACTGTCCGCAAATACGCGGCCTACGTCCCGCAGGACAACTTTTTGTTCAGCGATACAATTGAGAATAACATCGCGTTCGCGTCCGACTCGGGCGGGCTGCGCGAGGTCGAGGACGCTGCGCGAGCTGCCGACGTACATGACAACATCATGGGCTTTGGCGGCGGATACAAGACGGTGCTCGGCGAGCGCGGCGTCACCGTATCCGGCGGACAGAAGCAGCGCATATCAATAGCGCGCGCGCTGATGAAGGACGCGTCGATACTGATACTTGACGACTCGGTCTCGGCGGTCGACGTCAGCACCGAAAAGGTCATACTCGAGAACCTGCGCAGAATGCGGCGCGGCAAGACTACGATACTCATCGCACACCGCATAACCACGGTCGAGGGCATGGACAAGATTATATTCATTGAAGACGGCAGGATCGCCGCGGTCGGCACGCACGCCGAGCTCTGCGCGAGCTGCGAGGGCTACCGCGAGCTTGTCAACTTGCAGCGGCTGACCGACGCCGCGAACGATGATTCAAGCGACTCGGTCAATGGGAACGAAGATACGCGCGGCGCAGGCGCAGCGAATGAAGATACGCGCGGCGCGGTCAATGAGAACGAAGATACGCGCGGCGCAGGCGCTATAAACAACGATTCACGCGGCGCATCCACTGCGAACGGCGATTCGAGCGACGCAAAGGAGGCGGTCGACAATGCATGAATTTTACCCGCTGCTCTGTGTGGGCGGCATAATCGGACTCATATCGATAGTCTTTCTCATCGCCTATTTCTCGATAAAGGACAAGCGCGAGGCGATCGGCTTTGACCGGAACATGAAGGACTCGGAGATCGTGCGCCGGCTGCTCCACTACGCGAAGCCGCATATCGGCAGCTTCGTCATAGTCCTCGTGCTGATGTTGTTTTCGGTTGCCTACGACATAATCTCGCCGCTTATTGTCGGCAACATTGAGGATATGATCAAGGACGACTTCGAGCTGTCGCGGCTCTATTCGACCGTGGCGGTATACGCGGGGATACTGATAGTGTCGCTCGTCTGCTCGTTCATACAGGCGATAATCCTGCAAAAGACCGGACAGCGGATAATCTCGGCTCTGCGCGAGGATCTGTTCGTGCATATCGAGGGGCTGTCGCATTCGCAGCTGAACAACATTCCGGTCGGCAAGCTGGTGACGCGTGTGACCAACGACACCTACGCGGTCTCGATGATGTTCACGAACATACTTGTGAATCTCATCAAGAACTGCTTTGTGATTATCGGCGTGCTGTGCGCGATGCTGATGCTGAACTACGAGCTGACGCTGATGGTGCTCTGCTTTGTGCCGTTCATTGTACTGTTCACGGTGATATTCCGCAAGTTCACGCGCAAAGCCTACAGAAAGGTCAAGGACGCCACGACCGACATCAACACCTTTTTGTCCGAGAACCTGTCGGGCATGAAGATAATCCAGATATTCAACCGCGAGGAGCGCAAGAAGTCGGAGTTCGACGAAAAGAACAATCTGCTTGGCAAGTCGAAGCGGCAGCAGATATTCGTGTTCGGCGTGTTCCGGCCGCTCGTGTATATGCTATACATATCGTCGGTATTGTGCCTTTTGTATCTCGGCGGACGGGGATACATCAAGGACACGGTCTTTTTGGGGCAGACTATAGGCAGCGGCACGGTCGTGACCTTCTATATGTACATATCGAAATTCTTCAACCCGATACAGAGCCTTGCCGAGCAGTTCAACTGGCTGCAATCGGCCTTCGCGTCGGCGGAGAAGATATTCACTGTAATGGACATAAAGCCGGAGGTTGTCGACGCTCCGGACGCTGTTGAGCTCGACCATGTGGACGGCGACATCGAGTTCCGCGACGTATGGTTCCAGTATGTCCCGGGCGAGTGGGTTTTGCGCGGCGTGTCGTTCCACGTGAAGCCGGGCGAGACGGTGGCGTTTGTAGGCTCGACCGGTTCGGGCAAGACGACGATACTATCGCTGATCTGCCGGAACTACGACATACAGAAAGGGCAGATACTGATTGACGGGCACGACATCAGGACAATCAAAATCTCGAGTCTGCGCCGTCATTTCGGGCAGATGCTGCAGGATGTGTTCCTGTTCTCGGACACGATACGCGGCAATCTCCTGCTGCGCAGCGAGGGCATATCGGACGACGAGGTCATGGCAGCCTGCCGCTATGTAAACGCGGACAGCTTTATTGACAAGCTCGCGGGCGGGCTGGATGAGCCGGTACACGAGCGCGGCGCGAACTTCTCCGCCGGTCAGCGGCAGCTACTTAGCTTCGCGCGTACAATCCTACACAAGCCGTCGGTAATGATTCTCGACGAGGCCACGGCGAACATCGACACCGAGACCGAGCAGCTGATTCAGGACTCGCTCGAAAAGATGATGAACATAGGCACAATGCTGATAGTAGCCCACCGTCTCTCGACCGTTCAGAACGCCGACAACATTATCGTCCTCTCTCACGGCGAAATAGCCGAACAGGGCAATCACGCCTCCCTCTTAGCAAAACGCGGCAAATACTACCGTCTCTACCAGCTCCAATCTGCCCGCGGCGGGGGCGGCGGGGACGCCCCCGCGGGCGGTGTCAAGGGTTAGTTTGGGGGCGACCATAAGCAAGCGAAATCATTCGTGGTCGAATTGAACCGCATTGCGGTTCAATTCGAGACAGCGCGGGTAGAATCAATCGAAAGAACGCAATCGCCCATACCTCGCTCAAACCAGCCCTGAAACTCGGTTCGGCGTTTAGCCGAACCGTTCAGGGCGCAGGGCGGCGCGGGAGCTATCACTACGCGCAGGCAGAATCAACTTCGCACAAGCGAAAAACGAAATATGGCGCAGTGAGAATCGTCTCCTGAGCACAAGTCAATCGTCAGAACGCAAATCGTCCGCCCTCGCTCAATCCAGCCCTGAAACTCGGGCTGGTTCAAGACAGCCCGTTCAGGGCGCAGGGCGGCGCGGGAACTACCACTACGCGCAGAAAGAATCAACCTCGCACAAGCGAAAAACGAAATATGGCGCAGTAAGAATCGTCTCCTGAGCACAAATCAATCGACAGAACGCAAATCTCCCATCCTCGCACAAACCAGCCCTGAAACTCGGGCTGGTTCAAGACAGCCCGTTCAGGGCGCAGGGCGGCGCGGGAGCGAACACTATGTGCAGGTAGAAAAAACAAGCACAAAGCCCAAAAGCAAAGGATTTCGTACATACTTCACCCCTGAGGCAGAGACAAAGCCAAGGGATAGGGGAGTCAAGAGGGGGAAGACCTCGCGGCGAGCGTGGTCTTCCCCCTCTTGTTAGTTATTAG
>CAJFKR010000025.1 GCA_904386005.1 Candidatus Flemingiibacterium merdigallinarum | reverse complement strand
AAAGTTTGCTTTCACTAAGCCGCTGCTCGGGGCAGGGGTCCCCGAGTAAAGCGGCGCGCCTCTGTCGCTATAGCGATATTGCACAAATTTTGCCTTGGCACACATATGCAAAGTAGCATATACGCCCAATTGTTAAAGTTTTCGCGGTGGGGGGCTGGGGGAGGTGCCTTTTTCAAAAGGCGCCTCCCCCAGGGAAAGCGAACAAGTTTGCACATTTACAATCGCCTAAATATTGATATAAGCCGAACTTATCGGCAATATCTTTATATATATTGTACTCGATAAACGCGCTGTTGTCAATATCCGCTCGGACAATAAAAATTTCGTCTATAGCCCCAAAAAGCTTGACATCGGGCGCAAAATACATTATAATAGATATGTCAATCTTTATATTATATGCGAGGTATTTACTATGTACTATATAGGCGTGGATCTCGGCGGTACCAATATTGCCGCCGGAATAGTCGACTCCGAATACAAGATCATTAAGAAGGGCAGCGTCCCCACCGAAGCACAGCGTGACGGCAAGGAGATAATCCGCGATATGGGCGAGCTCTGCAAAAAGCTCGTTTCCGACGCCGGACTCACATTCGACGATATCGAATACGTCGGTATCGCGTCGCCCGGAGCTATCGACCCCATAAACGGCGTCGTCGTATATGCGAACAATCTCCCGTTCGTAAAGTTCCCGATCGCCGATATTCTTAAGAGCTTCATTCCGGTAAAGACGGTGCTTGTCGAAAACGACGCGAACGCCGCGGCTAAGGGCGAAGCGGTCGCCGGCGCGGCCAAGGGCGTCGCTGACGCGGTCATGATCACGCTCGGCACAGGTGTCGGCGGCGGCATCATCATCGACCACAAGGTTTACGCGGGCTTCAACTATGCCGGCGCGGAGCTCGGACACATCGTTATCGAGCATAACGGCAGACAGTGCTCCTGCGGACGTCGTGGTTGCTGGGAAGCCTACAGCTCGGCGACCGGTCTCATCAACATGACCAAGGAAAAGCTCGACGAGTGCAAGGAAAAGGGCATCCCGACGCTTATGTCCAAGCTGGTCGAAGAAGAGGGCAAGGTCAGCGGTAAGACCGCGTTTGCCGCGATGAAGCAGGGCGACGCTCCCGCTAAGGAAGTCGTCGATATGTACATCTCCTATCTCGGCTGCGGTCTGTCGAACATAATCAACATCTTCCAGCCCGAGATTCTTGTAATCGGCGGCGGTATCTGCAACGAAAAGCACTACCTCACCGATCCGCTCGAGGTTATCATCAAAGAGGAGACCTACGGCAACGAGGCTATCAAGCCAACGACGCTCAAGATCGCCGAGCTTGGAAACGACGCCGGAATCATCGGCGCGGCAGTGCTCGGTCTGTAATCGGGCTGATTCCTTTGTTCAGGAATCATTTTCCTGTGATCAGGAAGCATTGAATATCCGTTGCGGACGGACGCGGACCACCACAGCGTCCGTCCGTGATATATTTTAGAATAAACAGAAGAATAGAATAAGTAAATTGCCAAAATCAAATTTCAAATCACACCTTCCGCTTATCGTCGGCGCGATATTGTGGCTCATTGCATTGATCTTCGCCAGCATATATGACCTCGACATATCGCTTGCCGTCGCCGACCCGATGTCGGCTCTCGGTCGGGTGCTCGAGATTGTCGGCGAGGTTCCGGCAATACTGTTCACATCGTTCAACTTCATACTGATGTCCGCATATTTCGCTGTGCAGCCCGAACAGAACAAACAGAGCCGCGCAAAGCACGGCGTTACTCTCTTTTTAGCGATAGGAACAGCATATTATACCACTATCCGCACATTCATCTATATCGCCGACTACCGCTCCGACCTCACCGGAGACGATATTTCTGTCGGTATACTCGAAATCCTCATATCCGCGGTTATCTGCGCCGCGGTCGTCGCGGTTATGTATTTTGCCGCGCGCCGGCTCGGCTATGAACGACTGACACGGGTATATTCGACCGCGGTCGCCTGCGTCAAAGCCGCGGTGACGACGCTGATTGTCATATGGCTGATAAAGCTCGTCTGGGGACGCGTCCGTTTCCGTCAGCTCGAGGGCGACCTTTCGCGCTTCACCCCATGGTATCTGCCGCAGGGGATAACCGGTTATTTCTCGTTCCCGTCAGGTCACACGGCGAATGCCGCCGTGATATTCACCTCGGCGTATTATCTCAATTTCCTGCCTGAAAACAAGCGTATTCAGCGTGCCGCAGCATATATCGCGCTCGCGCTCTGGGTGATACTGCTTGCCGCGTCGCGCGTCCTCGTAGGAGCGCACTATCTGTCCGACGTACTTTTCGGCGCGGCGATAACCTTCGTAATCGTGTATTTATGGAGACCAAAATGTCAAGCCTTATAACCGATACCACTATATATACCACCCGTCCGACTGACCCGCGCATTCCCAAAGAGGAGCGCGTATATGACCTGCTCGAATCGCTCGGAGTCGCTTTCTCGCGCGTCGACCACGAGGCGGTCGACACAATCGAAGGCTGCCGCGAGATCGAGGAGCTGCTCGGCATCCACATCTGCAAGAACCTGTTCCTCGCGAACTCGAAGCGCGACCGCTACTATATGCTGATACTCCCCGGCGAAAAGCAGCTTGTGACGCGCGAGCTGGCGCGTCAGATCGGCTCGACCCGACTGTCGTTCGCGGGACCGGACAAGATGTCCGAGCTGCTCGACCTGACCCCCGGCTCGGTCAGCGTGTTCGGACTTATGAACGACAGCGGCAACAACGTCACACTGCTAATCGACCGCGACATACTCGACTGGGAGTATGTCGGCGCGCATCCCTGTATCAACACCAGCAGCCTTAAAATCGCGACAAACGACCTTATAAATAAGATTCTGCCACAGATACATCACGAGCCGATAATTGTAGACGTCGCGCCGGCGGAATAACGCTGTCTGTTCACCTGCCGGCATGACACAATAACCCGCCGGCTTCACAATTCACAAAAGCCGTCCAACACCGGACGGAAAAATGAAATTCACAAAAACCGTCCAACGCCGGACATAAAAATGAAATTCACAAAAACCGTCCAACGCCGGACGGCGAAATGAAAGGAAAATTGATTTGGTAACAATAAGCTCGGTCGAGCCCTCGTCCCCTGCCGCGAAGGTAGGACTACGTGCGGGAGATATACTGATTTCGATAAACGGGCAGAATATAAACGATGTTCTCGACTACCGCTTCTACCTCACCGAGAGCCGAGTGACGCTTACGATTCACCGTGGTCCGGAGCTGTTCGACGTGTCGATAAAAAAGGGCGAATACGACGACATCGGTCTCGAATTCGAAACCTACCTGATGGATAACAAGCACTCCTGCCGAAACAAGTGTATATTCTGCTTCATCGACCAGCTGCCGCGCGGTATGCGCGACACGCTTTATTTCAAGGACGACGACTCGCGCCTGTCCTTTCTGATGGGCAACTATATCACGCTGACCAACCTCGACGACGCGGACATCGACCGCATAATCAAAATGCACACGTCGCCAATCAACATCTCGGTCCACACGACCAACCCCGAGCTGCGCGTTCGGATGATGAAGAACAAGCGCGCCGGAGAGGTCCTCTCATATATGAAACGGTTCGCCGACGCGGGCATCAGCCTGAACTGCCAGATCGTACTCTGCAAGGGCGTCAACGACGGCGCTGAGCTTGACCGCACAATGCGCGATCTGACATCGTATGTGCCGTCGCTGCTCGGCGTGGCGATAGTTCCGGCGGGACTTACCGACCACCGCGACGGACTGTTCAAGCTTGAGCCATACACTCCGGATGAGGCAGGCAGAATAATCGATCAGGTCGACGCCTTCGCCGCCGAATGTCTCGAAAAATACGACTCACGGCTCTTTTTCTGTGCCGACGAGTTCTACCTGAAAGCCGGACGTGAGCTTCCGGACGACGATTACTACGAGGGCTACCCGCAGCTCGAGGACGGCGTCGGCATGATACGCTCAATGCAGACCGAGTTCGACGACGAGCTTGAATATATCTCAGACTATGACCTAAATAAGCCGCGCTCGCTGTCGATTGCGACCGGATACGCCGCGTATGACTTCATCTCATCGCTCGTCGCGCGGCTCAAAGCCGTCAGCCCGAACCTCGACTGCGAGGTATACAGGATACGCAACGACTTTTTCGGTCACAATATCACTGTCGCCGGACTCGTCACCGGACGCGATATCGTGTCACAGCTCGACGGACACACGCTCGGAGATCGATTGCTGATACCGTCGGTCATGCTGCGCCACGAGCGCGACCGCTTTCTTGACGACCTGACAACAGACGAGTTATCAAAGCGGCTCGGTGTGAAGCTGGTCACGGTCGAATCGAACGGCGCGGAATTTATCGAAAAAATGCTCTATTGAAAAAGGAGGAAGTGTATTGAAACGCGCGATTTTGATTTTGCTGTCAGTTTTTGTAATACTGCTCGCCTCCTGCGGCGGCAGCATAACCCCGGGTGAATACAATTACTCGGCCGCGACATATACAATCGACGAGGACAGCCGTTATATCAGCATTGCTTATCCGGTGCTGACCGGCACCGATTATGACGACGCGGCAAACGAGCTGCTTCTGTCAGAATCGCTTGAGCAGATGGAAAATTACCTCACCTATTCTGCCGGCGCGAACGACGGCCGCTTCTACCGCTATACTATCGACAGCGTCTCATCCCAGTGTCTTGGACAGGAGCTGGCGAGCTTCCTCTGCATCGGCAGCTACTCGGACGAGTATTCCGACTATCCCGAAACTATCGCATATTCATTCAATCTGAATCCGAAAACCGGCGAGCTGTATGCCTTCGACGAGCTGATACTCGATTTCTCGATAATCAAGGAAAAATTCGAGTCGGGCGCGTTTGACTATATAAGCGGACTTGAAAACCTGCTGACACTCACCAACTACTCGGACATGATAGTCGGCTACGGCGACACCTATCAGCTCTACCCGCCGATTTACTTCATCGCCGACGAAAATGACTTCGAGCTCGCGCTCTCGGTCGGGCTGGTGTATGAGCTGGGCGGTCACGCCGAATTCTCGATTGACGCCGACCTTGTCTCCTCCGCGCTGACCGAACAGCTGCTCGGTATGTTAAAGTGAACGCAAAATGATAAAATGAAAGGACCTAACCCATGTCAAAACCCGTAATAGCCATAGTCGGTCGCCCGAACGTCGGTAAATCGACCTTGTTCAACAAGCTCGCGGGCGAGCGCGTGTCCATTGTCGAGGACACCCCCGGCGTGACTCGCGACCGCATTTACTACGAAATCGAGTGGAACGGCCGCGCGATGATACTCATTGATACCGGCGGTATCGAACCGAAATCTGACGACCCAATTCTTTCGCAGATGAAAAATCAGGCGGAGCTGGCAATCGCCTCCGCTGATGTCATAGTGTTCATGGTCGACGTCAACGCCGGACTCACCGCCGCCGACCGCGATATTTCGGTAATGCTGCTGAAATCGCGCAAGCCGGTCATCCTCGCGGTCAACAAGGTCGACTCGATCGGCGCGCTGCCGATGGAATACTACGAATTCTATGAGCTCGGCTTCGACGGCGACCCGATACCATTGTCAAGCATACACGGCACCGGTACGGGCGACCTGCTCGACCGCATACTCGAGCTCTGCCCCGCCGACGAGGAGCGCGAGGTCGACGACGACTATATCCGCGTCGCGGTCATAGGCAAGCCGAACGCCGGCAAGAGCTCGATTATCAACAAAATTCTCGGCGAGGATCGACTGATTGTCTCGGACATTCCCGGCACGACCCGCGACGCGGTCGACACTAAGGTCGAGAACGAATTCGGCAAATACATCTTCATCGACACCGCCGGAATCCGCCGTCAGAGCAAGGTTGAGGACAGAATCGAGAAGTTCAGCGTCATCCGCGCTAAAATGGCGGTCGAGCGCGCCGACGTCTGCGTCATCATGATAGACGCAAATGAGGGCGTGACCGAGCAGGACGAAAAAATCGCCGGTATCGCGCACGAAGCCGGCAAAGCGTCGATTATCGTCATAAACAAATGGGACACGCTCGAGTCGGAGGACAAGAACACGGTCGAATACGACAAGAATGTATACAATGCGCTGTCTTATATGCTTTACGCGCCGACATTGTACGTATCTGCCAAGACCGGACAGCGGGTCGCAAAGCTGTTCGAGCAGATAAACTATGTCTACAATCAGAACTGCACGCGCATTTCGACCGGTATGCTCAACGACGTACTCAACGACGCGACCGCGCGCGTACAGCCCCCGTCCGACAAGGGTCGCCGGCTGAAAATATACTACATGACGCAAACCGGCACAAAGCCGCCGACATTCGTCATATTCTGCAACTCGGCCGAGCTGTTCCACTTCTCGTATCAGCGCTATATCGAAAATCAGCTGCGCGAGGTGTTCGGCTTCAAGGGAACGCCGATAAAAATAATCATAAGACAAAAGGGGGACAGCGAGACCTGACAGGACTTAATCAGTCCTGACAGGACTTAATCAATCCTGACAGAACTCATTAAGTTCTGACACGGGTCAAGGCAATATGACATTAAATCAAATTATGTATAACGGGCTGCTGCCGATGCTTATCGGCGACAATGGTATCTCAATCTGGCTTGTCGTGCTGTTCTGCGTCGTCGCCGGCGCAGCCGCATATTTTCTCGGGAGCATGAACTTCGCGGTCATAATCTCGAAGTACAAATTCCACGACGACATCCGCCGCTACGGCAGCGGCAACGGCGGCATGACGAATATGCTGCGCACCTACGGCAAAGCCGCCGCCGGCTTTACACTGCTCGGCGACGCCGCGAAAGCCGCGGTGTCGGTGCTTATCGGCACACTGCTCGCCGGCGAGGCGGGCGCGTACATCGCCGGACTCTGCTGTGTCGTCGGGCACTCGTTCCCGATCTACTACGGCTTCAAGGGCGGCAAGGGAATCGTCGTCACCGCGGTGACCATTCTCTGCCTGAACCCGCTCGTATTTTTGGTGCTGTTCATTCTGTTCGCGCTGATTGTCGCTGGCACTAAGTACCTTTCGCTCGGTTCAATAATCGGCGTGCTGATCTACCCGCTGTTACTTAACCGTATGTATCCGCTGACGCACCATGGCATGAGCGAGGGCATCGTCGCGGCGGTCGTGTCGATACTGAACGCGGTATTCGTCGTCTGGCTGCACCGAGAGAATATCAAGCGTTTGATGAGCGGTACCGAGAACAAGTTCAGTCTCAAGAAAAAGGACAAATTCCTGAAGGATGAAAAAAAGTCCGAGGAGCCCTCGGACAATGCTGACGATATCGACGAATCGGATGATTCTGATGAATCCAATGATTCCGGCAACGCGAATGATTCCAGCAGCACGGATGATTCCGACCGCGCGAATGATTCCGGAAGCGCGGACGACACTAAGGCAACAGATCCGTCTCGCAACAAATCAAATAAACGCAAATAACCAACAATAACGCGTATAATTGTCAGAGCCTTCGACCACACGGTCGAAGGCTCATTTTTATCAATACATATATGTTCCTGCGGAAACCTCATATTCCTTGCCGCCGACGACAATGACCGCGTCACAGGGCACGCATATCGTGTACCTTGCCTCGCCGTTTTCATATCGCCATTCGGACACTACGCGTCCGCTCGGAGTGTCGACCTCGGCGGTCAGCCAACCGAGCCGCGCGTCCGGCTTCGGAGCTACGCGCACCTTCTTGAATCCCGGCAGCTCGGGCGTGATTCCGGCGGCTTCCTCGAAGACCCAGCCGGCGACCGCGCCGTACGCGTAGTGGTTGAACGAGTTCATGTCGCGGCTCCAGAAGCTGCCGTCCTCCTTTTTGCCGTCCCAGTGCTCCCACATCGTCGTCGCGCCCTGATTGACCGCGTACAGCCACGACGGGAATTTTTCCTGTAGTAACAATGTATACGCAAGCTCGGTCTCGCCCTGTTCGGACAGCGCGTACAAAAGATACGGAGTTCCGACGAATCCGGTCGTCAGGCAGTCGCCGTTTTCGTGTATCAGTCGAGCGAGCTTCGCGACCGCCGCCTTCATGTCGGGCGCGAGACCGAAGTATATCGCGAGCGCGCACTCGGTCTGCGTCTTGTATTCGGTGAAGGTCTGGTTGAACTTGTCATATATACGGCTGTAGAGTGCCTCGTAGCAGGAAACGTCCTCGCCAAGCTCCTTGCCGGCTTTGATTACAAGTCCGGTCGAGTAGTAATAAAATGCCGACGCGATGAAATCGCCGTCCGAGCTGCCGACATACGAGCCCTCCTTGGCGTCAAGTCCGAGCCAGTCGCCGAAATGACCTTTGCCGCCCTTGGACGCGTCGTTGTAGCCGGTCCAGAGGTCGGGCGTCGTCGTGCGGTCGGTCATGTAGCCGACCCAGCGCTTCATCATGTCGAAGTGACTCCGCAGCAATCCGAGGTCGCCGAAATGGCGGTAGAGCTGCCACGGGCAGACGGTCGCGGCGTCAGCCCACGCCGTGCTCGCCTTGATGTCCTGACTGTTTGTCTCGAGCACATCCGGCACGACCATCGGTATCGCGCCGCTCTCGCGCTGATTTGCCTTCATGTCCTCGAGCCACTTGGTGTAGAACTTCTTCGTGTCGAACTGATAGCAGGCGGTGTTGATGAACACCTGCGCGTCTCCGGTCCAGCCAAGGCGCTCGTCGCGCTGCGGGCAGTCGGTCGGCACGTCGACAAAGTTGCCCTTCTGTCCCCAGACCACGTTGTCAAACAGCCGGTTCAGCTTGCCGATGCCCGAATTCAGCCGACCTATGCGGCGCATATCCGAACAAATGACCTTCGCGCGGAAGTCCTCGACGTCAAGCGTGTCGAGTCCCTCTACCTTAAGATATCTGAAGCCGTAGAAGCTCAACTCGGGCTGCCAGCATTCTTCCTTGCCGCCGCAGATATATATCATCTCGCTTTTCGCCGAGCGGTAGTTCTCGTTGTAGAAATTGCCCGCCGCGTCGAGCATCTCGGCGCAGGTGATATGTATCTTCGTACCGCGCGCGGCTCTCGTCCTTATGCTGACAATACCGGTGATCTCCTGCCCGAAATCGAGCAGCTTCTCTCCGGCGGGAGTCACAAACGCGCGTATCGGGCGCAGCTCCTCGCAGAACACGATCTCCTCGCCCTGCTGCGATATCAGCTGCTCGCGCGGATAGTCGCATACAACCGCGTGTGTCGGCGCGGCAGACTCAAACGTCGCGTCGTAATGCTCGCCGTTGTAGATGTCGGCATAACGTATCTTGCTCTCTGCGACCTCCCAGCTCTCGTCGGTGACATAGCACTCGCAGCTGCCGTCCGCGAATCTGATTTCCAGCTCGCCGATCAGCATCAGCTTCGGGTCCGCCGGCTTCGACGCGCGCGAAATCTCGCCGCAGTACCAGCCGCTGCCGACTGTGATCCGCAGCTCATTCTTTTCTAAAAGCAGCTTAGTCACATCGTATTTCTGCACTTGGTGGCGCTTATTGTACACCGTCCAACCGGGAGCTAAGAAAAAGCTTCCGACACGGCTGCCGTTCAATTTCGCCGAGTATACTCCGGCGGCGGTAACTGTGAGCACCGCACGGCTGACCTGACGCGCGGCGTCAAACCGTTTTATAAATTCTGGGCAGCCGTCAATACCCGCAGCGGCTATCCATTTGCTGTTATCAAGCATTTTGATTCCTCCTTTTATAAAAAGCGGCGCGTATCAATCTGACACGAGCCCTCGTTATATTATCAACATAGCGACAAGGCAGCTGCAATATAATACGCCGGGCGCGCCGGCACGGCATATAACCGCGCCGAGCTGTCCGGATATGTCCTTATTGCAGACTTGCCATTACCTTGTCCATCCAGTCTGTGACCTGCTTTGCTTCCTCGTCCTTGACGCCTTTCAGGAAAGGCAGACCGCCCTTGACATAGAGTATATCTTCTATGACATTCGAACCGGCTTCCTTGACGGCGTTGACAAGCACCTTAGCTCCGTCAGCCGGACCGTCGACGATAAACGCGACGTTAGCCGCTCTCGCCTTGGTCAGCTCCTTGCAGAACAGAATCAACGCGTTCGCGGGATCCTTGCCGGTCGAGACGAGCATAACGACCAGGCGCTCTTTGTCGCAGGAGTAAGCCGGAGGTATCGAGTCCATGCAGTTGACCTTTTCGGTTGCGTATTTGTCAGTTATAAGCTGTGCAATCGTCTTGATCTTGCCCTTGCTTGTCGAATAAAGCACACGCATTTTCATAATAAATGACCATCCTTTCATATTTTGGGATTTTGTGACGTTATAATAAAGCAAAATCGATGTCACAGGCTTCGTAGTCAACGACTTTTTGGTCAATGACTCCGCGGTCACAAAACGTTAAATTCCCAATCTCATTATAATAAAACGCATTCGACGCAATTGTCAGCGACGCTCTGCTCACTGACTTCGCATTAATTATAGCACATTTTTTTATGAAATTAAAGTACTAACTATTAATTTCCCAATTTTCGTGAACTTTCACAGATTGCTGTGATTCTTTTGTGCCATTTAGACAATCGATTCTGATATATTCAATACTATACGGCGGTAAACATACAATCCCGCCGCATACCTTTGTCGTATCGGGAGAAATCAGCGGGCAGGGCGTCGAGTCTGTCTCGAGCTCCCACTCGCGCTCGGTGAGATTCACCGCGACGGCGAGCGTCTCCTCCTGACAGGAGCGGACAAGCAGCAGCTGCCTCGGGTCATATGTCGGGATGAAATCGAGCTTCCCTTTGTCAAGCGCCCGCGACGCTATGCGCAGTCTGCCGATTTTGCGATAATAATCGAGCAGCTCCGGGTCGAGCGGCTGCTTCGGCAGCGGCATACGGTTGAATGGGTCGCGCCCGCCCTCCATGCCGGTCTCGTCGCCGTAGTATATACAGGGCAGTCCCGGGAACGCGGCGAGCAGTGCCCACGCGATTTTCAGCCGCCGCACCGCGAGCTCGCGCGCGGCTCTGGGCAGCTTATAGACCGCGAGCTCGGCGTTTGACAGGTTCTGCGCGCCGACGTCGGCGAGGATAGTCAATATACGCTCTGTGTCGTGCGTGCCGAGAAAGTTCATCAGCATTCTGCCAACCGATGGCGGGTAGTGCGTGTAGATCGTCTTTGCGGTCGAGATAAGCTTGGTTTTGTCTCGGCTCAATACAAAGTCGATGACCGCGTTGCGCAGAGGATAGTTCATAACCGAATCGAGCTGACCGCCGCGGAAGTATTTCCGACGCTTGTCATACGCGACCTTGTTCGACGCGTCCTCCCAGACCTCGCCGAATATCGCCGAATCGGGCGATTCGGTTTTTGCGGCGGCTCTCAGCTCGTCGAGGAATATGTCCGACAGCTCGTCCGCGACGTCGAGCCGCCAGCCGTCGATACCGCGGCGCAGATAGCGTCGAATCACGCCGTCGTCCCCGCAGATGAAGCGTCGATAGGACGGCTCGTCGCTCTTTACCGCCGGCAGAATCTTCACTCCCCACCAGCAGCGATATTTGTCGGGATATTCGTCGAATGAGTACCACTTGTAGTAGCGGGACTTCTTCGAATTGTACGCGCCCGCGCCCGGGTAGTGGTCGAATTTGTTGAAATAGCGGCTGTCCGCGCCGGTGTGGTTGAACACGCCGTCGAGTATTATCAGAATATCCCGCTTTTTGGCTTCACAAATCAGGCAGTCGAGCGCTTCGTCGCCGCCGAGCATCGGGTCGACCTTAAGATAATCTCCGGTGTCGTAGCGGTGGTTCGACGCCGCCTCGAATATCGGGCAGAGGTAGATAATCCCGACTCCGAGCGACTCGAGGTAATCGAGCCGGTCAATGACTCCCCACAGATTGCCGCCGAAAAACATATTGTTCGCGACGTCGCCGCCCGGCTTATCGGCATACTGTGGAATCCCGTGCTCCCAGTCGGGGTTGACGATCCGCTCGGAACGGTATTCGATCGAATCTGCTTTGGGCGGTCTCGTTTTGTATGACTGAATATATTGCGCGCGATTGCCGACAGCGAACCGGTCGGGGAAAATCTGATACATCATCCGACCGCAGAAGCGCTCGGGCAGGACATAGTCGCCGCGATATACGAGCAGCTGCGTACAGTCGGCATTGACTCTATCAGGCGTTACACTGCCATTTTGGTTTGAATACAACAGTCCCCACGGTGTGTCGAGCTCAATTGTATAATAGAACAGCCCGCTCGCCGAATCGGGCGTCTGGTCGCCAACGCACAGCTCCGCAAGCCGCAGCTCGATCGAGTAGCGGTCGCTGTCATCGAGAAAAGCGTCGAGTGTCATCATGAGGTCGTGATTTGACATATCGTCGTCGCGGTAGAGCTTGAGCTTCGCCGCCGTAGCGCAATAAACGCGCGGCACTCTCACCGATATGGTGAGAGTGTCGCGAGAGGAAAACGCGCAGGAATCGGTCTCGCCGCGAAGTTCAGAGAGGCGGTCAACTCTGACCGGAGCCTCAGCCCACGAGACGAATTCCTCCCAGCTTGTATATACCAGCATTTACTTGATAGCGCGCAGATGCCAGATGTTTTCGGCGTATTCGCGAATCGCGCGGTCGGCGGAGAAGTATCCCGACTTCGCGATATTGATAAGCGACATACGATTCCATTTATCGCGGTTCTGGTAATCACGAGTCATCGCGTCGTGCGTGTTCAGGTATGAGTCGAAATCCGCGAGGCACATATACGGGTCGGCAATGCCGTGCGCATACTGCGGATTTACAAGATACTGCTTCATATCCGAGAACGATTTGCCGTTGAAGCCGGCGTCGAGCGCGTCGACCGCAACGCGCAGGCGTTCGCTCTGTGAATAATATTGCATAGCATTGTAGCCGCGTCTCCACAGGTCGTCGACCTCCTCGGTGGTCAGACCAAAGATATAGAGATTGCTGTCACCAACCTGATCGAATATCTCGACATTTGCTCCGTCCATAGTTCCGATAGTCAAAGCGCCGTTTGCCATGAACTTCATGCAGCTCGTTCCGCTTGCCTCTTTACCTGCGAGCGATATCTGTTCGCTGATATCGGCTGCCGGAATCAGAACCTCGGCGAGGCTGACATTGTAGTCCTCCATAAACAGAACGCGCAGCTTTTCGCGTATCTTCGGGTCTTTTTCAATCTCATAGCCAATGTAGCAGATGAGCTTGATGATCTTCTTCGCCATGTAGTAGCCCGGGGCGGCTTTCGCGCCGAAGATGAAGGTCTGAGGCTGAATATCGGCGTCGGGATTTTCGCGCAATGTGCAGTAGAGGCTGATTATGCGCAGCGCGTTCAAGAGCTGCCGCTTGTATTCGTGCATACGCTTGATCTGCACGTCAAAGATCGAGTCGGGATTGAGCTTAACGCCGGTGCGGCTCTCCGCGTAGATCGCGAAGTTAGCCTTGTTCGCACGCTTGATCTTATCCATGCGCTCGAGCACCGACGCGTCGTCGGCATATTTCGCGAAGTCAGCGAGCAGCTCTGACTGCTTGTGCCACTTGTCGCCGATACATTCGTCGATCAGCGCGGACAACTGCGGATTCGAGTAACAGAGCCAGCGGCGCAGGGCGATACCGTTCGTGACGTTCGTGAACTTTTCCGGAGTGTATTTGTAGAAGTCGTGGAATATCGTCTTTTTCAGAATCTCGGAGTGCAGCTTTGAGACGCCGTTGACTGTGTGCGAGCCGACGACCGACAGGTTCGCCATGCGTATCTGGTTGTAGCCGATAATCGACATACGCGAGATACGATCCCAGTCGCCCGGGTACGCGGTCCACAGGTCGGCGCAGAAGCGGCGGTTGATTTCGTTGACGATGTTGTATATGCGCGGCAGCTTGAAGCGGAACAGCTCCTCGTTCCAGGTTTCGAGCGCCTCGGGCATGACCGTGTGGTTGGTGTAGGACACGGTCGACGTGACGAGCCGCCACGCGTCGTCCCAGCCGTACGAGTAGGTGTCGAGCAGGATGCGCATGAGCTCGGGGATAACGAGCGCCGGATGAGTGTCGTTGATGTGTATCGCGACCTTTTCAGAGAAGTTCGCGAGCGAGCCGTATGCCGTGAGGTGGTCGGCGATTATCGACTGGAGCGACGCGCTGACGAGGAAATACTGCTGCGACAGACGCAAAAATTTGCCCTCGGTGTGATTGTCCGACGGATACAGCACCTTTGAGATAATCTCGGCGTTCGTGTCCTCCTCCATAGCCTTGACATATTGTCCCTGTGAAAAGAGGTTCATATTGAAATTCGACGTGTCGCAGGCCTTCCACAGACGGAGAATATTCACCGCCTTCGAGTCCGCGCCTGAAATCATCATGTCATACGGCACAGCCGAGACAACGTCGCAGTCCTCGAGCCTGACGTCGCAGTGACCCTTGTCCCAGCTCTCGACGACCCGGCCGCCGAATTTGACCGTAAAGGTCTTGTCGTTTCTCGGCACGAGCCAGACGTCGCCCTCGGGCATCCAGATGTCGGGCAGCTCGATCTGCTCGCCGTCGATTATCTTCTGCTTGAACAGACCGTATTCGTAGAGTATCGAGAATCCGGTCGCCGGATAGTCGAGCGTGGTCAGTCCGTCCATGAAGCAGGCGGCGAGCCGTCCGAGACCGCCGTTGCCGAGTCCGGGGTCGGGCTCGAGGTTGTATATGCCGTCGAGCGAAAATCCGAGCTCGGACAGCACCTCGCCGTATATGTCGGCGATGCCGAGATTGCGCAGATTGTTTTTAAGCGATCTGCCGACGAGAAATTCCATGCAGAGATAATATATCTTCTTGCCGCGCTGCTTTTTTGTGTCGAGCTTGAATGCCGAGCGGCGCTCGGTCAGAATATCCTTGACCGTGAGCACGACCGATTTGTATATCTGCTCGTCGCTCGCGTCCTCCGGCGTAGTGCCGAAATAGCGCGCCAGCTTCGAGGTGATTGCGTCCTTGATTTGTGCCTTGCTAAATGCTGTGTTCATCTAAAATAATCTTTCCTTTGATAAATGTGAGATACAATCATTATTTGCTGTCAGAAATATAACGATTGTCCATACTGACAGCATCGCTTATGCTGACAGCAGATAAATATAAACTAAAACCTAAACAGCCGCCGTCTAAAAGTCCCAAAACCAACAACTATTAACTAACAACTAATATCTAACAACTAATAACTGTTTCGTACATTTCGAGGTATTTCTTCGCCGACGCGTTCCACGAGAAGTCCATCTTCATCGCGTTCGCGACGAGCCTTGCCCACTCGTCTTTGTCGCAGTAAAGGCTGAGCGCGCGTCTGACCGCGTCGAGCATATCATGAGCGTTGTAGGTCTTGAATGTAAAGCCGTTGCCGGTGCCTTCCGACGTAATATACGGTTTAATTGTGTCGTAAAGACCGCCGGTCTCACGTACTATCGGTATCGTGCCGTAACGCGACGCTATCATCTGCGCGAGTCCGCAGGGCTCCGACTTCGACGGCATCAGGAACATATCCGCCGACGCGTAAATCTGCTTTGCAAGCAGCTTGTCAAACGCGAGCATGACGCCGCACTTGTCGGGGTGGCGCTGCGCGAGTCCGGAGAAAAAGTCCTCAAGCTCGCCCTCTCCGGTGCCGAGCAGTACGAACTGCACGTCCGAAGCCAGTATCTCGTCGGCGACCCGACGCACGAGGTCGAAGCCCTTGTGCGAAGCGAGCCGAGAAATCATCGCGATCATCGGCACGTCCGCGCGCTCGGGCAGACCGAACGTCTTTTGCAGCGCGAGCTTGTTTTCGACCTTGTCGCCGATAGTATCGAGGCTGAAGTTTTTGACTATCGACTTATCGGTTTCGGGATTGTAGTAATCGGTGTCGATTCCGTTGATTATACCGCGGATTTTGTCCTTGTTCATTTTGAGGATGTGGTGCAGTCCGCTCGAATAGTATTCGGTCTGAATCTCCTCGGCGTAGCGCGGGCTGACTGTGGTCAGAGCGTCGCAGCAGACAATCGCGCCCTTCGTCAGATTGATGCAGCCGTCGTATTCGACGACATATCTGTCCCACGAGTCGAGGCAGAATATATCTTTGAGTATGTCGAAATTGTAGATTCCCTGATAATCGATATTGTGTATCGTATAAACCGCTTTCATCGCCGAATAGTCCTCAAGATAGCAATATTTGCGCTTCAGGTAGATGACGCAGAGCGCGCTCTGCCAGTCGTGGCAGTGCAGCACGTCCGGTATGAAGTCGATTTTCGGCAGCATTTCCATTACCGCCTTGCAGAAATACGCGTATCTCTCGCCGTCGTCGAAGCTGCCGTACAGCGACTGACGCTTGAAGTAGTATTCGTTGTCGATGAAATAATATGTGATATCGCCGTATTTGTACGCCCAGACGCCGCAGTACTGCCGTCTCCACGATAACTGTACCGTGAATTCGGCGACGAGGCGGCTTCTCTGCTTATATTTTTCGGATATGACCTTATACATAGGAATGACGACGCGCACATCGACATTCCCGTCCGCGCGGTGCAATGCCGCCGGCAGCGAGCCGAGCACGTCTCCGAGTCCGCCGGTCGCCGCGAACGGCAGCGCTTCCGCGCCTACAAACAGTATCTTTTTCATTTCGCACGTCCTTTCTTTAATACAAGCTCTGCCCTCGCGAGTTACCGCGAGGGTGGGGTATTTCTTATACCAGCTTGCCTTTCTCAATGAAGAAGGGCAGCGTCTCATGTCCCGACAGTATGCGCCCGTCGCGGACGACGACGTTCTTGTCGGTGACGACGCAGTTCATGAATACATTTTCGCCGATGACCGTGTCCTGGAACAGAATCGAGTTCTTGATAGTCGCGCCACGGCCGACCTTGACGCCGCGGAAAATGAGCGAGTTCTCAACATTGCCGTCGATTATGCAGCCGTCGGCGATGAGCGAGTTTTTGACATTCGACGACGACGCGTATTTGGTCGGCGCGGAGTTTCTGACCTTGGTGTAAATCGGACGGTTCTTGACGCGGAACAGCTGGTCGCGGTTCTCGGGCGAGCCGAGCAGCTCCATCGAATGGTGGAAGTAATCGGTCAGCGAGTTGATGTTAGCGAAGTAGCCGTCATATTTGTATACACGATAATTGCGGCGGCTCGCGTTGCGCGACAGAATATCGCGGTTGAAGCTCGTGTAGCCGTGCGCTATCGCGTCGAGGACGACACTCTGCAAATACTTGCGGTTGATTACGACGATATTGAGGTTTATATCATGATAGCCGGAGATGTTCGTCGGATAGGCGTTGACGTCGGTGATGCGTCCGGTCTCGTCGGCGTCGACAATGACATTGCGGCTTGCCGAGTCGGTCGTCAGCAGCACGCGCTTTATCGCGATAGTGATGTCCGCGTTGTTCTTGACATGGTCGTTTATCATGTCGTTTAAGTCGACATTGCAGATGACGTCGCAGTCGGACAATACCACATAGTCGCTCGTGAATCGGGACAGCGAGTAGTTGACGCTCTTCAGCGCCTCCATGCGCGAGTTGTAGAGCGCGTTCTGATTGTTGGCATAGGCGGTCATGTACGGCGGAAGTATCTTTATGCCGCCCGAACGGCGCGCGAGGTCCCAGTCCTTGCCGGCGCCGATGTGGTCCATCAGCGACTGGTAGTTGTAATGCGTGATTACGCTCACAGAGGTTATACCGGAGTTTACCATGTTTGACAGCGCAAAGTCGATAAGGCGGTACCGGCAAGCGTAGGGCACTGACGCCATCGTGCGTTTGAGCGTCAGCTCCGGAATGTTTTTATCGTGTAGATTGGAAAAAATAATTCCCTGTACTGTCATTTTGTCAATTCCTCCGCTTAATTCTTATTTTTTTCAAGATACTGCGAGTTGACCATCGCGCCCTCGGGGACGATGGCGCCATGAGGTATAACGAGATCGCTTCCGATAAGCGTGATCTTGCTGCCGTCCGAGGTTTCATTGCCGATCTTAGTGCCGGCGCCGACCTCGGTATCTCCGTCGACTATCGAGTAATAAACCGACGCGCCCTCGCGAATCACTGTGTCCTGCATAACAATCGAGTTCTTGATATACGCGCCGCGCGCGACCTTGACTCCTCCGAACAAAAGCGAATTTTCGACGATTCCGTGTACCTCGCAGCCCTCGGTGACAATCGAGTTTATGACCTTGGCGTCGTTGCCGATATAGTGCGGCGGGCGCACCTCGCTGCGCGTGTATATGCGCCAGTCGTCGTCAAACAGATTGAACACCGGATTGTCGCCGAGCAGATCCATGTTTGCCTCCCAGAGGCTCTGAATCGTTCCGACGTCCTTCCAGTAGCCCGAGAACTCATACGCGTACATCGGCTCTCCCGCGTCGAGCATTGCCGGTATGATGTTCTTTCCGAAGTCGTTCGACGACTCGGGGTTATTCTCGTCCGCTTCGAGGTATTTCGCGAGCAGCGAGCGGTTGAATATGTAAATGCCCATCGAGGCTTTGGTGCTCTTAGGCTCCTTCGGCTTCTCCTCAAACTCGACAATCTTGTTGTTCTCGTCGGTGTTCATAATACCGAAGCGGCTCGCCTGCTCGAGCGGAACGTTGATGACCGCTATCGTCGCGGCGGAGTTCATCTTCTTGTGGTATTCGAGCATCGCGTTGTAGTCCATCTTGTAGATATGGTCGCCCGACAGTATCAATACATAATCGGGGTCATAACGATTGATAAAATTGAGATTCTGATATATAGCGTTCGCGGTTCCCTTGTACCAGTCAGCCGACTTCGAGCCTTGATAAGGCGGCAGCACCATGACGCCGCCGTTCATCCGGTCAAGATCCCACGGCTGACCGTTTCCGATATATTCATTCAATACGAGCGGCTGATACTGGGTAAGCACACCTACCGTGTCAATGCCCGAATTGACACAGTTGGACAGCGTAAAATCGATAATACGATATTTTGCTCCGAAAGGCACCGCCGGCTTCGCGGTCTTTTCAGTCAGGGTATAGAGTCTGCTTCCCTGCCCTCCGGCAAGCAGCATCGCGACACATTCTTCCTTATTGTACATTCCGATCTAACCTCCGAAAAATATATTGAAAATTAATATTGCGCTGTTATTGGGTATAGGCCGATATCATTCCTGCGGCTTTACCTTGACTTTGCCGACCGGCTTCAGAATCACCGCCGACATACCCGGAAGGTCAAGCGTCAATCGGCGCGACTTTGCGTCCTTCGGGTCGAGCGCGACCGTGTCAAGCGCCCCCTCGTTTAAAATCCCGCTGCCGCCGAATTCAACTCGGTCAGAGTTGAACACCTCGACATAGCGGACATGACTGAGCGGCTCGACCACAAAATCCTTGCGCTCGACCGGAGCGAAGTTGAAGAGCGCGACCAGCTCTCCTCCCTTTTTGTCCATGCGCCGGAAGGCTATGATATTCAGCTCGTTCATATCCGGATATATCCACTCAAAGCCGTTCCAGCTGAAATCCAGCTCCCACAGCTCGCGGTTTTCAAGGTAGAAGCGGTTGAGCGCGGCCGAATATTTTTGCAGCTTCGAGTGCATATCGTAATCGAGCATAAACCATTCAAGCTCGTTCTGATAGTCCCATTCGCGGAACTGACCGTACTCGCAGCCCATAAAGGTCAGCTTTTTACCCGGGTGGCAGATCTGATAAGCCATGAACAGCCGGTCGCCGGCGAATTTTTCGTTATAATCGCCGAACATCTTGCCGATAAGCGAGCGCTTGCCATGCACCACCTCGTCATGCGACACAGGCAGAATATAGTTCTCGCCGAGCGAATACATCATCGGGAAGGTGAGCCGCTCGTGCTTGTATTTTCTGTAAATCGGGTCGGTTTCGACATAGTCGAAGGTGTCGTTCGACCAGCCCATGTTCCACTTGAAGTTAAAACCGAGCCCGCCGTCCGCAACCGGCTTTGTGACCATCGGCCAAGCGGTCGACTCCTCGGCTATCATGAGCACGTCCGGAAATTCAGCGAACAATGTCGTGTTCAGCTTCTGGAAAAACGCGACCGCTTCGAGGTTCTCGTTGCCGCCGTTGCGGTTCGGAATCCACTCGCCCGGCTTTCGGTCATAATCGAGATACAGCATCGACGCGACCGCGTCGACACGCAGTCCGTCGACATGGAACTCGCGCAGCCAGTAGAGCGCGTTTGAGATGAGGAACGACTCAACCTCGTTGCGCGCCACGTCAAAGAAGCGCGTACCCCAGACCTCATGCTCCATCCGGTCGCGTCCTTGGTATTCGTAAAGCGGCTGACCGTCGAACTCATACAGTCCGTGCGCGTCCTTCGGGAAATGCGCCGGCACCCAGTCGAGTATCACGCCGATTCCCAGCGAGTGGAGCTTGTCCACGAAATACTTGAAATCGTCTGGCGTGCCGTAGCGCGCGGTCGGCGCATAATAGCCGCAGACCTGATAGCCCCACGAGCCGTCGAACGGGTGCTCCATTATTGGCAGCAGCTCGACGTGTGTATATCCCATCTGCTTCGCGTATGGTCCGAGCTCATTAGCGATTTCGCGATAATTCAAGTAGTTCTCGCCGTTTTGTGTAGTTTTGTGGTCACGTGTTTTCCACGAGCCGAGGTGAACCTCGTATATGTTGAGCGGCGCGCTGAAAAACTCGCGCGTTGTACGACCGCGATTAGCGACTGTTTTCATGCGCCGCGCGCGCCAGAGCGAGTCGGTCCATTTGAACATTCTCGGCTCATATATCTTCGACGCGGTGCCGCGCAGGGTCTCGGAGCGAAACGCGTAGGGGTCGGCTTTGAGGAAGGCGCGCCCCTTATTGGTGATGCGATATTTATAATTCTCGCCGTCAAGCGATTCCTCGCTCGTCAGCTTGTATTCCCACACGCCCATGTCGGTGACGCGGGCGAGGGTATATCCCGGCTGCCAGTTGTTGAAGTCGCCGACCAGCTCGACGCTCTCGGCGTTCGGAGCCCAGACGCGGAAGGTATATTCGTACGCGTTGTCCTGTTTTTTTACGTGACAGCCGAGGTAGTCGTAGGCGTGTGTGTTTGTACCCTGATGGAAATAGTACGCCGCCATGTCGTTTTGTTTTGCGTGACCTGTTTTTGTCAGCGCGGCAGCCTGCTTATCTTTTTTTGTCATTTATACGACCAAAGCTATTTAAGCTCCCTTTCTCCCTTTTGGGGTAGGTTTCGCAAAAGGTAAGTCTCAGAATATATGATATATTCCGCCTTATATGCTTCACCGCGGCAGCTTTGCGGGGTGAGGCATATAAAAACATTTTATTATTTCAATTCTCCTGTCGAACCCATGTAACTATATTATACCATTATATATAGAATGAAAGCTGTCGAAATATGTATTCGCGATTCCTCATCACAGACATCCGCTGTATTGGTAGCTCGCTTTGACGTCTGCCGGCAATCGTCATTCATCCTCGATGCTCTCTGATAATTCTTATCAAATCGTCTCCATATTTCTGCACCGTCGCCTCGCCGATGCCCGACACGCTTAGCAGCTCGCTGTGATTTTGCGGACGCGCCGAGATGAGCTGACGCAAGGTAGCGTCAGTGAATACGCAAAAGGCGGGTACTCCGCGCCGGTCAGCCGCGGTCCTGCGGTACTCGCGCAGGGCTTTGTAAAGCTCGGTGTCGGCTCCCTCGACCGGCTCGCGCTGTATTTTGCGCGGCAATGGTTGTCTCGGTTTATCGGAACAGCGGAACTTGGCATACAGTCGCTTGTGCTCGCTTATCACCTTATCATACAGCGTAGTCAGCTGCAGCACCGGATACTGCCCCTCGCTGCGCAAAATCAGCCGGTTGTCGATAAGCCACGCGATTATTTCGCGTATCCGGCTCTTGGGCAGACCTGACAGCGACGCGAAGCTGTTGTTTTCGGTGCAGCCAATGCGCCGCATACGCTCGTCGTCGTCGCCGTGCAGATAGTCGGCGATGAACGATATGCCGAATCGCTCTCCGGTCTCGTCGAGCGCGACATAAATATGATTCACCGCGTCGGTGATGTCGCACAGCTCGAAATCCCCGTCGCAGGACGAGCACTTGCCGCAGGTCGCAGTCGCCGGCTGCTCGCCGAAATAGTTGAGTATATACGCCCTTAGACAGGATGTGGTCTCGCAGTAGCCTATCATGTGGTTGAGCTTTTTCAGACGCAGCCGCTTAGCCGCCGCTACCTCGTCGGGCGACGCCGATTCAGCCTCGTCGGAGTTTTCGATAAGCAGCTTAGCGGTGCGGATGTCGCCGGGCGAATAGAGCAGCAGGCACTCGGCGTCGCAGCCGTCGCGTCCGGCGCGGCCCGCCTCCTGATAATAGGCCTCCATCGAAAGCGGGAGGTTGTAGTGGATTATGAAGCCCACGTCCGGCTTGTCAATTCCCATGCCGAACGCGTTAGTCGCAATCATCACCGGACGCGTGCCGCGTATAAACGCCTCCTGATTCGCGGCGCGCACCTCGTCGCTGAGTCCGGCGTGGTACATCGAGACTTGATAGCCCGCTATATTCAGCGATTCATAAATTCGTTCGACCGTATTGCGCGTCATTGCGTAGATTATACCCGAGCGATCGGGGTAGCGGTCGAGATAACGCCGTATGTATTCGACCCGGTCGGAGGCGCGCACGACTCCGAAATAGAGATTCGGGCGGTCAAATCCGGTCGTGACCTCGAATGGATTATTTAATTTGAGCAGCGAGCGTATATCCGATTTGACCTGCTCGGTCGCGGTCGCGGTGAACGCGGCGAGCGTTGGGCGCTTCGCAAGACAGGCGGTGAAGCGGCTGATATCGGTATAGCTCGGCCGGAAATCATGCCCCCACTGCGACACGCAGTGCGCCTCGTCGACCGCGATAAGCGAGATATCGGCAAGCCTCGCGAACGCAAGGAAGCTGTCGGTCATAAGCCGTTCAGGCGCGACATATATTATTTTATACGCGCCACGCGACGCGCGTTCCATCGCGAGCGAATACTGGCGGGGAGTGAGCGAGCTGTTAAGGAACGCGGCAGGGATTCCATGCTGACAGAGATTCGACACCTGATCACGCATCAGCGATATCAGCGGGGAGACTACGAGCGTGATCCCGCGCGTCATCACTGCGGGGATCTGGTAGCACACCGACTTTCCGGCTCCGGTCGGCATAACGGCGAGCACATCCCGTCCTGACAATATGCTGTCTATGACCGGCTCCTGTCCCTCGCGAAAGCTGTCGTAGCCGAAGTATTTTTTCAATATGCTAAGTTTTTCTGACATTTGCGCACCTGTTCGAATCATAACATTTCCGTCTACATATATTATACAACAAAAAACTTCAGCTGTAAATAGATTTTAAGTAAATTCGATAAAAAAAATATGAGCGCGTTGCGCTCATATTTTTATGTATACTATGCACAATTCAGCCTTTCTTTTTTGTGTACTTTGCGATTTCATATTTCAGCTTGGTTGCGTTCCCTCCGCGCAGGTGGCGTTCAGATTTGTTCTGCGCGAGTATTCGCGCGGCCTCGGCGGCAAGCGGTGGGTCAAGCCTCCTCAAACGGCCGGTTATATCCTTATGCACTGTTGATTTGCTGATACCGAACGCGAGCGCTGTAGCTCTGACGGTGCTGTTATGCTCGATCAAATATACCGCGAGACGGCGCGGGCGGTCGTCGTTGTCATATTTCAAGGCGTTCACTCCAATACAGTTAGCGAATTCTGTATAATCATATGAACGCAAACATTCCAATTATGCTTATTTAACCCGCGATATGTTAAAACATTTCACATATTTTTTTGTTCTTCTCCCTTATCGTTATTATTAATATAATACGATAATATTTTTGTGCAACAAACACAAAATGATAAATCAAACTTATTCATAAGCTGCACATCCATATGATGACAGATTCTGTCATGACTCAAGCACAGCTTACATTGATTTCTCACAAACTTGATTTATGCAGTTCAAATGCCCGCAGCTTTATTATTCGGCTATACACAGCCGCTGAAATCTTTCTGATTTTTTTCATAGCGATGGTTACCCATTTTACATCGATATTGTATAATATAACCGTTATGATGAATCCGGTCAATCGGGTGCCTGTCATAACCGCAGCAAATTCAATCATCTATAAAAAGAGGTATTGTTTTATGAAAAAAACCATTGCGCTTCTGTTGTCTCTGACCACCGCTGCCGGAGCCGCGGTCTGTGGTTTCAGCGCGAACGCCGCGTCGGAAAAGGATTCCACAATTTCTCCTGTATTAGTCAATAATAATTTAAACCAGCAGGACGCCCCTAAATACGTATTCATGTTCATCGGCGACGGAATGAGCTACCCGCAGTTCCAGGCGGCGTCCGACTATCTCGGCGCGATCGCTGACGGCGATTACGAGCAGGCTCTTCCCAGTGTCAGCTACGCTGACCGCAACGGCGCAATCCTCAACGGTCCCAAGGAGCTCTGCTTCATGAATTTCGAGGCGGCTGGTTCGGCGGTTACATATGACGCCTGTTCCTTTGCCCCCGACTCCGCGTCCACCGCTACCTCAATTGCGACCGGTGAAAAGACCTACTCGGGCATGATAAACGTCGATATCACCGGCAAAGAGGAATTCGAAACCATCGCCGAAAAGCTCCATTCCCAGAAGGACTGGAAGGTCGGCATCATCTCCTCGGTCAACCTCAACCACGCGACTCCGGCGGCGTTCTACGCGCATCAGGCGAGCCGCAATGATTACTATGAAATCGGTCTTGAACTCATCGAATCCGACTTCGAGTATTTCGCGGGCGGCGCGCTCAAGAGCGTTGACGGAGACGAGGGCAACCTCTACGAGCTCGCAGAGGACGCAGGCTACAAGGTTACCTACACTCAGGAGGACGCTGAAAAAATCGACAGATTTGACGAAAAGGTAATTCTTATCGACGAGCATCTCGCTGATTCGGATGCTATGGAATACGAGCTTGACCGCGATGAGGACAATTGGGCGCTGGCAGACTATGTAGCCAAGGGCATTGAAGTACTCGACAACGACAAGGGCTTCTTCATGATGTGCGAGGGCGGTAAAATCGACTGGGCTTGCCATGCCAACGACGCGGGCTCGACCGTGTTTGACACACTCGCACTCGCCGACGCCGTACAGGTTGCGGTAGACTTTGCCGAGGAGCATCCCGACGAGACGCTTATAATCGTGACCGGCGACCATGAGACCGGCGGTCTGACAATCGGCTTCGCGGGAACCGACTACGACACCTACCTCGACTGCCTCACAAATCAGAAGATTTCCTACGCGCAGTTCGACGAGCAGTATGTAGCTTCGTACAAAGAGAACCGGACGTCTTTCGAGGACGCGATGGCTAATGTAGAAGAGCTGTTCGGTCTGAAGCTCGAGGGCGACGATGACGACCGTCTGGTCCTCACCGACTACGAGGTGCAGAGACTCAAGGACGCATACGAGCTCGCGATTTCCGATGATGAGATCGAGTATACCGAAGAACAGTATGTACTCTACGGCACATACAATCCTTTCTCGGTCACGATAACTCACATACTCAACAACAAAGCGGGCATTGACTTCACAAGCTATTCGCACACCGGTCTGCCGGTAGCGGTATTCGCCGACGGCGTAGGCTGCGAAGTATTCAACGGCTACTACGACAACACCGACATCTTCAACAAGCTGGCAACTATGCTGGATTTAAAGTATTGACAAATTCACGCAAGGGAGCGGCACAGCTCCCTGCTTTTTATTTTATGAAATGTGGTCATATCGATGAAACTTTCAAATCTTACTAATATTGAAACAAAATACTCTACGCTGTTCCCGGTTATTCTGGCGGCGGTGCTTTTAGTTATACTTATCATATCCCCGACCGGCTTTGAGGGCGCGCTCACCTATCAGAACGCCGACCGGGTGCGCGCCCGAGTGCTTTCCACCGACGAGAGCAAGATTATCGACACCGGACTAATACGGACGGGCGAACAGCGCTGTCGGATTCTCATACTCGACGGTCATTTTGAAGGCGAAGAAGCCGACGCTGTGAATTATCTCAACGGCTCGCTCGAACAGGACAAGCTGTTCGAGGTCGGAGACACCGCGTTTGTCGCCGTGAGCTACGGCGGAGATGAGATCACGGCGGTGACAATGACCGACCATTACCGTCTCGGCATGGAGGCTCTGCTCGCCGGACTGTTTCTGCTGCTGCTCATATTGTTTGCCGGAAAGACCGGTTTGCGCGCGATACTGTCGTTTATTGTCACGATACTGATGATGTGGAAGGTGCTGGTTCCCTGTCTATTAAAAGGCATGAATCCGGTTTGGGTCGCGCTCGGACTCGTGACGCTGCTGACATTTTTAATACTCAGCCTTATCTACGGCTGGGACAAACGCTGTCTCGCCGCGTCCGGAGGCGCGATTCTCGGCATACTTGTGACCGCTGTACTCGGCAGTATTTTCACAAACCTATTCAAGATACACGGCGCGGTCATGGAGTCGAGCGAAAGTCTGCTTTACGCCGGTTATCAATATCTCGACCTGACCCAGATATTCGTCGCGTCGATATTCATGGGTTCGGCAGGCGCGGTCATGGATTTGTCGGTCGACATCTGTTCGGCGGTATATGAGGTCGTCGAAAAGAAGCCCGAGATATCGGCGCGCGAGGCGATAATGTCGGGGTTCGCGGTCGGACGCGCCGCCTGCGGCTCGACGACA
Source organism: Candidatus Flemingiibacterium merdigallinarum (assembly GCA_904386005.1). Classification (GTDB taxonomy): domain Bacteria; phylum Bacillota; class Clostridia; order Oscillospirales; family CAG-272; genus Flemingiibacterium; species Flemingiibacterium merdigallinarum. The sequence goes on along the minus strand of CAJFKR010000025.1, from coordinate 7,245 downwards.
ACGACATTGCTGCTCGCCTATTCGGGCAGTTACATCGCGCTGTTAATGGTATTCATGGCGCAGGGCACGCCGGTCGAGTTCATATTAAACTACAAATATGTCGCCGCGGAGATCATACACACGATAGTCGGCTCGTTCGGACTTGTGACCGTCGCGCCTTTGACCGCGATAACAAGCGGACTGCTGTTTACACGAAAATCCGCTTCGCAAAATAATCTGCCGAAGAATTGATCCGACAGCCGATGAATATACGGCGCAAAGCAACGAAAAAATAGATATGACCGCAGAAACCGGTTTTCGCCAAGCGAAAACCGGTTTCCGTTTATTTGAGCAGAAAATCAATGTATTCCATCCAGTCGGCGCGGCAGGGACTGTGCTCGCCCTCTCGGTTGTGGAACGCGACATATCCGTCCGAATAGGAGTCGCCCGCCTCGGTGTAGCCGTCGGTCGGAGCGATGAAGCCGGGCAGTTCATACGCCTCCCATGCCGGCGACGCGGCGTGGCAGCATAAGAATTCCGACTCGGGGTCAGCCCAGGTGTCGAGACTCGAAGCTCCGATCGCGACATGGCGCGGCGCTATTGCCGCGAGCACATAGTGCTGGTCAAACGGCATATCCGCAATTGCGTCGCCGCTGTATTCTTTGTATTTTTCGCAGAACCAGTAGCCGAACACCTTCGTTATCCGAGCAATGTCCTCACCGACCTTGCCGCGGGTGACAGCGTCGCCCGAGCAGCCGGCGTTGTTTGAGAACACATACTTGAAGCGCGTGTCCTGCGCGCCGCACCAGAGCGCGGTCTTTCCGAGACGCGAATGTCCGGCGACCGCTATTTTCTCGGGGTCGAACAGGTCGAGCGTCAGCAGAAAATCGAGCGCGCGGCTCGCCGCCCACGCCCACATACCGAGCTTGCCCCACAGATTCGTCGCGCCCTCGGGACGCTCGAACATAGGCGCGATGCCGGTTTTGAAATCGTCGTAGCGGTCGGCGGTGACGTCGGTGTAGCAGAATTTCGCGAGCGCGACGCCGCGCTGGCTAATCTCCTCGTCGGGTGTGAAGCCGCTCGGGGTCGACATATCAAAGCTAATGTATATGACCAGCGGAACCTTTTTGTCGGATTTCGGATAGGTGAGGTAGAGCGGGAAGCTGTATGGTCCGGATGGAGTAGTCACAGTGAGATTATAATGTATGTGCTTTGAATGTCCGGCAAAACAGTTTTCGTGGCGGTAGGTGATCTCCGCGGTGACCTCGGATTTGAAGTCAGGCGTGCGGCCGTAGATATTGTCGGCGAGAATATCCACGATTTCGCGGCGGCGCGTCTCGAGGTCTTTGTTGTCAAAGCCGAGCGGTGGAAGCCTTCTTGAGGCGATCTGTTCGGAAATAAATGACATTTTTGTCAGCTCCTTTGCGCAATAGATTCAGGCAGCGTGTATTGAACCAATGACTGCCGGGGATGTATTAAGTATACCATTATTTTACCATAATTGCAAGCCCTATAGCAGAATTCGCAGTATTTTTCGTCCTTTCCGAATATTGAGGTACAATATTCGCATTAGTTAACAAAAATCAGCTATATTTATCAATATAAAAAAGGTATTATATATTTATAAAACGCTATATGACTATCGTGAGTCAGACCGCGTCTACACATCCACAATGGGGAGATTTATTAACATGAAGCTGATACTTAGCGACCGTCCGCTGTCGGTTCAACCTACAAACCTGGCAGATTTACAATATATTGACCTGTCCGGGCTTAAAATCGCGAATTGCGTCGGCTGCTTCGGATGCTGGACCAAGACTCCGGGAAGCTGCGTTATCCGCGACGACGCGACGCGCGTCTACCCGCTTATAGCGAAAAGCGAAAAGATTATATACGTCAGCCGTGTGAAATACGGCGGCTATGATACTGTCATGAAAACGATGCTTGAGCGCGCGATACCGATACAGCAGGCGTTCATACGGCTTGTGGACGGCGAGACTCACCATGTACAGCGCGAGGTTATGCCGAAGGACGCGGTGATTTTCGCGTATGGCTGTAACGACAAGGACGAGCAGGAGCTATTCAGCCGTCTGGTCGCGCGCAACGCGAAGAATATGTGCTTCAAGAGCTGGGACATACACTTTTGCGATGAGCGCGAGCTCGACAATCTGGTAGAAAGCGAGGCGGCGAAATGAGCAATATATTGATATTGAACGGAAGTCCGCGGGCTCCGAAGTCTAACTCGAAGCGGTACGCGGAAATATTCCGAGAAAGCTGCGGCGTCGAGACGCAGTATTACAATATCTCGGCGAAAAACCATGCGGAGCTGTGCGATAAATTCGACGATTTCAGCGATGTGCTGCTGGTATTTCCGCTCTACGCCGACGCGATACCGGTGACGCTGCTCAACTTTCTGAAGTCGCTCGAGGTTATGCCGCCCGAGAACAAGCCGACGATATCAGTGCTTATCAACTGCGGCTTTATCGAATACTATCAGAATGACATCGCGGTCGAGATGGTAAAGCTGTTCTGCAAAAGAAACGGCTACAGATTCGGATCGGTGCTTGAAATAGGCAGCGGCGAGGCGATTCTCGACACGCCGTTCAAAGGCTTCGTCGAGCGCAAGCTGAAGTCGCTGGCAATGTCGATTGCGCGGCGCAGCTACAGGTCGCTGCACACGACGATGCCGCTTCCGAAACGGATATTTATTCGTGCTTCAACTCAATATTGGATAGACTACGGAAAGCGGCAAAACACTACAGCCGAAAAGATGCGCACAATGCAGATTGAAGGTCAATCCGACTGACGCGTACTATTCGCGGTTGACAATATCTAAAACAATATTTGCGCCTTCACTCCTGACAAATTTTAATTATCCTGTTCGAATCCACGCTGATTACAGCCAATGTAAGCCGCCAAGCCCGGAATAAATCAGAATGGAGTCTTATTTGTGCCGCCGGACAAACCCAAAAAGGTTTGCCCGGTTTATTTTTTACAACAGCATAGCTTTACCGTATTTATCTTATAAATCCTTATAATACCGCTTTTATGTCAATATACATGAATATGGTTGAAATAACCAATCAATTTTGATATAATAATTATACAACTGATGACATAATATGCCGATTCGCGAATCATAGACCTGACAAAATCCCCCGGTTTTGCCGGAGGATTTTACTTTTACGATCACGTCGAAATAAAACAACTTGGTTAGATTAATAATAAAGATTGTATAAAAACCAAGACCGCGGCATATGCAGTCGCGAGATACAGGGTTATAAGGACACGGTCATTAAAATTAAGGATTATGACGGCGTCAAACGCCGATTCAATACAACGGTGCCGCATCTGTAATGGATTTTCACCGTAAAAAGGAGGGAGTAATATAGGGAGCAGTATTTACGGATATATCCGTGTCTCATCCAAAGATCAAAACGAGGACCGTCAGGTCGCCGCAATGCTCGAAGCCGGTGTGCCAACCCGCAACATCTACATTGAGAAGCAGTCCGGCAAGGATTTCGACCGACCGCAGTATATCAAGCTGATGCACAAAATAAAGAAAGACGACCTTATTATTGTAAAGAGCATCGATCGTCTCGGTCGAAATTATGCGGAAATATTGGAGCAGTGGCGAATATTGACCAAAGAAAAGGGGGTGGAGATCGTTGTACTCGATATGCCGCTACTTGACACCCGGCGAGGTAAGGATTTGATGGGCACTTTTTTAAGCGACATTGTATTACAGGTGCTGTCCTTCGTAGCTGAAAATGAACGCACCAATATCAAGCAGCGGCAGGCAGAGGGCATTGCCGCGGCGAAAGCGAGGGGAGTTCAATTCGGCAGACCGCCGAAGCCTTTACCAGACAACTTTCACGAAGTGTATCAAAGATGGAAAACCGGTGAAATCACGTGCTCATCCGCGGCGAAGGAATGCGGTATGCCGGTCGCGACCTTCCGATACAAGGCGAATATTTACAAAATAAACCGGCAGTCATAAAAGAGCCGGAACGGCTCTATCATTTAACAATATAGTGTACTTTTTTATTTGCAGGTACATATATCCAGTGTTTGCTTTATTATACCACTTTATGTTACATAATTCTATACATATTTGTTAATATATCGTGAACAATGGACTTATTTTGTGCGTTTTTGCTGCAAATAAAAAAGTACACTTTTCTGCATATCATGTCAATTTATCAGCGCATCCGTGACGCGGTACACAGCAATGCAGAGTGTAGATGCGGTTGAATAATATCCGGCGAATACATACACAGGAGGTCTATTATGACAAGGCGAATTCTCTACGTTATCGTTGTCATTTGCATGGTGCTCGCACTTATGCCTGCGCATGTGGCGGCAGATGGAGATGTCGGCATAATTAAATCCGGTCTCTCTGACTATAAACCGAGTGGCGACAGGTATAACGAGCTCTGGCTTGACGGAACGAACTATTATGCCGAGGATGGCTATGGTATTGTAATACTCGAAAATGTCGGCGACTCTGCCGTAGACAATCCAAGCTGCGAGTTTACCTATTATGGCTTTGAGGACACGGTGCTGATCACGTCAGAAATGTCCGATTTCCATAATATGATATATGGTCAGCAAATCAGCATTGAAAATTCCAATGAAGCCGCAATAGAAGCGGAATGTAAATATTCATCTGAAGGTATGAAAATATCCTTCAAGCGCAAAGCGGAAGGCAATGCTACAATTAAAGTTACTTTTCCATATGTCACATTGGAGAACAAAACCGGAGAGAAAATCCCCGACGGAAATGAAAATCCGGACGGTTCGATCGGCTCCGATGCTATCGGCTTTGTTTGGCAGACGATAATATATAGAGTCTGCACATCAGAAGAGGACGCCATCCTATACGGCATAACAGCCCTGGCAGACGAAGGGGGAACAATCACCCCGAGCGGCAATATCAACGTATATAATGGTGAAGACGCTGCTTTTACTATAACGCCTGACAACGGCTATGAAATCGCCGATGTCAAAGTTGATGGGATCAGCGTAGGTTCGGTTTCTACATATACATTTGAGGATGTAAAGGCTGATCATACAATCACCGCGGCTTTTGAAAGAATCGAAGATGAGCAAGGCGAAACTGAAGACGACGAAAATAATGGCGGCTCGCCCGGCATAATCATCCTGCCCTACACGCTCGCATACGAGACCAACGGAGCGGGTGAAATCGAGTCCGAGACCGAGTTCTTCGAGTGGACGAAGCCCTACGAAGACCTGCCTGTTCCCTCGCTCGACGGATATATCTTCGACGGATGGTACTACGACGAGGAGCTGACCGAGCTCGTTGACGGCGATGTTGCGGTCGACGCGCTGACCGTCACACTCTACGCCGCGTGGTCGCTCGACGAGTCCGACCCCGACAACAACGGAGTATCCGACCTGCTCGATTCCGAAAACCACATGGCATACCTGAACGGTTATCCGGACGAAAGCTTCAAGCCGCAGAACAATATGACCCGCGCTGAAGCGGCTCAGATGTTCTACAATCTGCTTGTCAACAAGGACGTAATGATAACCGTAGAGTTTGACGACGTTGCCGACGACGCGTGGTACGCGACCGCGGTCAACACGCTCGCTTCAATGGGAATCCTCAAGGGAATCGGCATTGACGCCGACGGAAACAACCTCTACGCGCCCGAAGCTCCTATAACCCGCGCCGAGTTCACCGCAATCGCAATGCGCTTCTCGAAGCTCGACGTCGAGGGTGAGAACATCTTCACCGACGTTGACGAGGACGCGTGGTATTATGATTATGTAGTCGGCTCGGTTAAGTACGGCTGGATCAACGGCTATCCGGACGGAACCTTCCGTCCGGACAGCACGATCACTCGTGCCGAGGTCACGGCTATCACCAACCGTATGCTCGGACGCGCGGCTGATGAGGATTATGTCGACGCAAACGCCGATATTCTCCGCGAATTCACCGACCTTGATATCTCGTTCTGGGCTTACTACGATATCGTTGAAGCCACAAACAGTCACGAATACACAACCGAAAACGGCATTGAAAGCTGGCAGTGAGGTGTGAAATTGACATTAGTGAAAACTAATACTCCTGATTCAACCGAGGCGACAGAAGTCAGCGCGGTTCGCAAGCCCGATGGCGACGACAGTGTGTATGAACGCTGTGTGCTCTGCGGATGTGTCACTGATGTGCCGCGCGCGCTTGATGTAAACAAGCGCTGCTGCTATATCGACGGAGCCGGTCAGCTCTGCCGCGACTGCTATCTCGAGCTGCTGCGCGAGCACAGACCAAGCTTTCAGGTGCGCTGAACTTGAAATCGCATATGAGCGCGGTTCAGACTGCATGACGCCCGACACAAACGTACATCTGAAGCTTTGACTATATCTCCGAGACTCAACATACTCCTTGAGTTCTGTTATATCACGTTCGGTACGTGACTAAGCCGAGCGTGGTACACGGCGATTTAGTCAATGCATATACAACCACCGCGCTCCGGCGCGGAAACGCCCGTGCAAACCTTACGGTTTGCACGGGCGTTATCATTTGCAGGCATTATCATCAGCATTTGCCAAGGTTTATTTATACGTGATTGGCCGCAATCCAATTGAGACATCGCAAATAAGACACACATTGTTTTCTCATTGAGTTCTAATGACAGCGAGCCTTCCTCAAACCCTATACCTCGCGCGGTAGGCAAACGGCGACAGCTTGTACTGCGCCTTGAAGCTGCTGTTGAAAAACGAGGTCGACGAAAATCCCGCCATATACGCCACCTCGTCAATCGGGTCGTCGGTCGTGAGCAGCAGCACCGACGCGTAACCAACTCGTTTGAGCTTCACATACTAGAGTGTGTTTCTAAACTAAAATTAATGAATTATCGCGAGAAAGGACTTGCAAATTATCGCCGTATCGTTTATAATATTTATAATAGAAGAAGCAAAAATATAGGCGATTGTAAATGTGCAAACTTGTTCGCTTTCTTTGGGGGAGTGAGCCTACGAGTTGCTGACGCAACTCGGAAAAAGGCACCTCCACGGCACTTAGGCGAGCAAGTTCGCCTAAGTGCTGACCCCACACCGCGAAAACTTTAATAATTGGGCATACATATAAATGTACATCGGTGCACTAAGGCTTTATTTGTGCAAGATTGCTATAGCAACAGAGGCGCGCCGCTTTACTCGGGTCCCTTTCCCGAGCAGCGGCTTTGCTTGTACGAACTTCTTTGTTTTAATTCAACTTTATCGACAAGCTGTGCAGACCGG
>CAJFKR010000024.1 GCA_904386005.1 Candidatus Flemingiibacterium merdigallinarum | reverse complement strand
GTAACCGTAGTTTATCCTGCCCATATTCTCGACTAAAATGTCGATGTGCGCGCTCTCGCCGACTCCCAGCTTGACGGTCACCTCGTCGTCGCGACGGTCGCGCTCCTTGATTCCTTTGAGCTCGCCGTCCACATAGATGTGCGCGCGGTCGTGCAGCCCGAGCAAGGTCAGCTTGCTTTCGTCGATTGGTCCCGCGACGTCGACCGAATACATAATAAAGCCGAAGTCCTGCCCGATTTCCTCCATCGACAGAGGCGCGGGAGAGTCGACTCTGCGCGCCGCCATAACCTTGAAATTGTCATAAAGCGGCGCGTATTCGGTGAGCGCGAGCTTTCCATATGCCGCGAGCACCGGATTCGATACCTCAATATCCGGCAGCTTGCCGAAATGCTTTTCGATGACTTCCTTGAACGCGTAAAATTTCGGCGTCAGCTCGCCGCACTCCGAGCAGGGCGAGTCGTAGTCGTAGCTCGTGATCGTCGGCTCGTATTTGCCGCCATGATTGGCTCCGTTCGTAAAGCCGAAGTTTGTGCCGCCGTGGAACATGAACAGGTTCACCGAGCCGTTCGCCGACAGTATCTCGTCGAGCGCGGCGGCGGCGTCCTCGGCTGAGCGCGTGTGATGATTTTCGTACCAGTGGTCGAACCAGCCGTTCCAGAACTCGCCGCACATCACCGGCTGATTCGGTCGGATCGTCTTTAAAAACTCGAACGCTTCCCTGCCGTGACTGCCGAAGTTCGCGACCTCGAGCAGCCCGTCAAGCGAACCGCCGCCGACCATCGTATTGCAGGGACCGTCAGACGTGAACAGCTGACAGTCGACGCCATTCTCGCGATATGTATCCTCAATAGCTTTGAGATAAACCTTGTCGTTGCCGTAGCTTCCGTATTCGTTCTCGACCTGTATCATTATTATATTGCCGCCGTTCTTGTGAAGGTGCGGGACAAGCTCGGCCGAGACCCGCTTTATGTAATTTCTCACCTTCTCGAGGTATACCTTGTCCGAGCAGCGGTAGCGCAGCCCCGGGATCGCTTGCAGCCATGCCGGCAGTCCGCCGAAATCCCACTCGGCGCAGATATACGGTCCGGGTCTGACTATGACATACAGTCCAAGCCGCTCGGCGATGCCGATGAAGCGCGACACGTCGAGTATACCGTCAAAGTCGAATTCGCCCTCTCGTCTCTCGTGCAGATTCCAGCACATATAGGTCTCGACCGTGTTGAGTCCCATGGCTTTGAGCTTTTTAAGCCTGTCCTCCCAGTATTCGGGGACTACGCGGAAATAATGTATCGCGCCCGAAAGTATCCTTGTCTTTTTCCCGTCGATGTAGAAATCGTCTTTATCATATGTAAGTATCGGCATTTTTCTTTCCTTTCTCGTGTTTTGCTGAATTTAGAAGCTGCCGACAGCACAGTCATGCGGCATATGCCATGCCGCTGTTCGCCGCGGCGTTCGCCCTAAAGCCGATAATGTCCGGACATAAGCCCGGACAATTCGGATTATATACGGTTTTTCGCGTCGTTGATTTTGCCTACCAGCTGGTCGACGTCAATGTCGTTGTATCTGACCGGAAATTCGCAGCTTTGACAGTCGGGCGCGCTTAAAGTGAGCTTCGATATCTTCTTTTCGGCTCCCGCGCAGCGCACGCTCTCCTCGCGCACCGATGCGGTTACGCTCTCAATCGGAAACTCGAACACCTTTTTATCGGTCGTCTCATCCGCGGCGTTGACAGTAAATATCTCGGCTCTCACCTGCTTTTTGTCCATGTAGAGATCGGTTTCAATGAATATCTCGCTGCGCGGCTTTTGGGTAGAGTCGAGCTTAGAATACTTATTGCCGTCAAACGAATACTCGGTCGACTTGTAAATCGGCTCGTCCTCGCGACTTTGACCCGACTTCATTTCCTCGACCTTAGTCTCGAAATATGCCGTATAATTCGCGTCGCTCTGCTTTAGCGCGAATCCGATGACCAGCAGCACCACACCCGCGACCGCGATCGGAGTTCCGAGCACCCAGATTTCAAATGAGTACCAATAAATCAGAATGCCGATGATTACCAACACCGCTCCGATGATAATCAGCGGAAGCGTATTTTTGAAATACCTGAGGATTTTCGAGTTTTTCATTGCGCCTGTCATAACCTCCGAATGGCGGAAGTTCCTTTCTTAATTTTTTATCCTGCGGTGATATTTTTAGGCTTTGCCGGCATACGCAAAATACATATGTATAAATTGTTTGCGAATTCCTAAAAAACATCTAAAACAAATAATTTCATAAGTCATTATAACATATGAACATATCATTGTCAAGCAGATTGACGAAATATTTTTAAGTATTCGAAAATATTATTACCATTTTCGAATATTGGGCTGAAAGCTATTCAGCTTGTGGGCTGTAAGCTGTCACGCGTTGTGTCTTTTTTCCGAATAGATCTCATCGCGGCGCGGCTTTTCAAGCTTTGCGCCGTTGCTGCCATATACTATTTTCTTAATGCTGTCAATCGACAGAAAATACTGTCTGGCAAGCTCGTCAATCGACACGCTGCTGTTGTACTGCCTGCGGATGGCGTCATTTCTTTCGGCGTATTTCTGACGCGCGCCGCTGCGTTTACCCCATTCGGTCTTGTCCGACTTTGTCGGTATGTAGATAAGCTCTCCGTCGATATATTTCTGTATCTCGCAAATCAACTCATATGGCAGAATATCTCTCGCGTTTTTGTACGCCAAAACAAATCATTCCCTTCGTAAACGCACGAAGCCGCGTTGGCTTCATAGTCCGAAAGAACAGATCTTACAACTGTTCTCCTCTTGTTACACAAATCAAATCCCGGCGGAGGCAGAGCCTCCGCCGAGGGCATAACTCGCGGATTGCAGTCTCCATGGGAGATGTCCCCGACTTACGCCGAAATCACCTTTTTCATTGTCACTCTGACCACTCCCCTTTCGCACATATTTACAATTCCGCGGCTCCCAACCCGATATGGCTAATCAGGCAGTGATCGCAGGAGCTCGGTGACTGCAATAATATTATAATATATGCCGCCAAAAAAATCAATAGAAAATTCGTTTATAATGGAAAATTACGCAAATTATTTTTATCTTACACGTTTTATACAGGATTTGATGTCGTGAATTAAATTCGTTTTAAACATTTTCGGAATTCCTATTGACAATCGTTTGAACGCATGATATAATTATTATAGTAATTCTGTTGCGCAATTATCTTTCACCGTGTGATGACCGCTTCATCCGGAATATTTAATTTACTCGAATTGTATTCATAATCATTCCAATATCGACCGTTATTATTTTGCCATAAAATCCGAAAGGGGTATACAGCAATGGATATCAAAGCTCTCGCGGACAGCATACTTTCCAATATCGAAAAGGTCATCTACGGCAAGCCGCAAAAGATTCGGCTTATAATTGCCGCGCTTCTTGCGCGGGGACACATCCTGCTCGACGATATCCCCGGAACCGGCAAGACCAGCCTTGCGAAATCGCTCGCTGTCTCGATAGGCGGCGACGTCAAGCGCATACAGTTCACGCCCGACCTCCTGCCGAGCGACGTCGTCGGAATCAACTTCTATAGTCAGAAAGAAAGCGACTTCGTGTTCCGTCCCGGTCCGATTTTTTCGAACGTCATCATAGCCGACGAAATCAACCGCACGACTCCGCGCACACAATCGGCGCTGCTCGAAGCTATGGAGGAACGTCAGGTCACGATAGACGGCGTGACCTATCCGCTCGCCGAGCCGTTCATCGTCATAGCCACGCAGAATCCGATCGAGTCGCAGGGCACATTTCCCCTGCCCGAAGCGCAGATAGACCGCTTTTTCATGAAGCTTTCTCTCGGATACCCCGACTTCAGGGACGAAAAAGCCATACTCACCGGTCATGTTTCCGAAAGTCCACTAAAGCAGCTGTCAGCCGTATGCGGTATCGCCGACATCATCGAAGCGCAGAATCAGGTGCGTAAGGTCCACTCGAGCGACCGGATAAACGACTACATTATTAAAATTTCGACCGCGACCCGCGAATCCGACCGCATACGTCTCGGCGTATCCCCGCGCGCTTCGCTCGCACTGCTGCACGCCGCGCAGAGCTGGGCTGCGATATCCGGACGCGACTACATTATTCCCGACGACGTCAAAGCCGTAGCCACTCCGGTGCTCGCGCACCGAATCATCAGCGCGTCGCAGAGCTCGCTGCGCGTGACCGAAGCCGCCGAAAATATCATCGATTACATCGTCGACTCGGTTCCGGTATCGGTTGAATAACCGCGGGTCAAATAACCGCGGGTCGAATGACAGCAGCCTGAAAGGATCGGTCTTATATGCTGTTTTTGGTAATATTGGGCACTATTGTTCTCGCATATTTCCTGCAAAAATTTATATTCAAAAAATACACGTTCAGCAGCCTCAAATACAACACCTCGCTCGACTCCACCGAGGTTTCGGTCGGCGACGATTTGTATATGTACGAGGAGCTGACCAACACAAAGGGGCTGCCGCTCCCCTATCTCAAGGTCGCGACCAAATTGCCCGAGGGGCTCGCGTTCCGGCTCGCCGAAAAAAAGGACGGCAAGTATCACGACATATTCACAAGCTCGGTCGACAGTATGTTCTCGCTCAAGGGTCAGCGCTCGATTAAGCGCCGCTGGCGCATAAACTGCAAGAAGCGCGGCGTCTACACGCTCGGCAGCGTAGACATTGTCGCGAACGACCTTGTCGGCTTCAACCCGATGTCGCAAAACTTCTCGGTTGAAAAGACCAAAGCTACGACTGTGACCGTACTGCCGAGCGCGGTCGACCTCGAGCGCGACTTCAAGGCGGCGAGCTGTATCTCGGGCGACATTATTACGAACAGCAGCTTGCTCACCGACCCGCTGCTCCGCGGCGGAGCGCGCGAATACACGCCGTGGGACCCGATGAACAAGATCAACTGGAAGCTGACCGCGTCGCACGGCAGACTACTCGTCAATGTTGAGGAGCACATACTGAAGATACAATCGAACATCATATTAAATATGTGCTCGCACATAATCGAGCGCGACGAGGAGGCGCCGATGAACCCCGAGTTCATCGAATACAACATCACAGTAGCGGCGTCGCTGCTCGACCGCTTCGCAAACGCGAATATCCCGTCGCGGTTGATAATCAACACACCGCCCGAGACAATCCACTCTGATTTCATTGCCGACACCGACGAAATTGGCTCGAAGATACTCGTAACGCCGCCGTTCTGCGGCAGGAACGGCTGTCTTGACGCGATGCGCGTGCTCGCGCGGCTCGAGATGCGCTATTCGATGCCGATCGAGCGTCTGCTCGACTACATTTTGGCGCGCCCGTATATGTTCACCGAGAACAACAACATCATCCTCGTCACCGCGGTGCTCGACAACCGTATGCTCGTCTTTCACCGCGAGATGAAGCGGCGCGGAATTGAGGTCATCTTCTACGTCACAACGTCGAACCGCGGCACGTCGCAGGTTCCCGACGACGTCGCGGCTTTCTTCCGCACGAGCTTCGACTCGTACCACGTGAGGTCATGAACCATAAGAGGTGATTTTAATGAAAGCTGTAAGCAAGCCGTTTGCAAAGCTGGCTGCACGGCTCAAACGGCAGAATATCAATATAATGGACCTTTTAATGAAGTTAGTCGCCGGCTTCGGCGTTTCGATGATACTCTGCGAGGTCAACGCGGTGTTCTTCAAATACATCCGCGGCGGAGACAACAGTTTTTACCTCGGGCTGTTTATGCTGTCCCTGCTCGCCACCTTCGGCGGATTCATGTTCGGCTTTCTTTTGCAGGGACTGCTCTTTTTCATCACCGGAAATACGCGGCGCAACGAATATTCGTGGGAGGACACTACGCGCTACTTCAGGTTCGGCGCGGCTCTGCCGATGCTTATAGTCTGCGTCGTCACCGGCTTTGCGTTTTTCGGTCTATTTGACGCCTACTGCCGCGAGCTGATGATGCGCGGTATCCTCTGGCAGTACGACGGCTATTCGCTGTTCCCGATAATGATGAGCGGCTCGTGGCTGATATCGTCGGTGCTCGGCGTGTATCTGCAGTTTTTCCCGTACAACCGAATCGTGACCTTTGAGCGCATAGGCTTCTGCACCGCGGCGAGCGCGTTATGCGTACTGCTTTCAGCCGGTTTCCCTCTCGTTTCTATATTTTTCATTATCTATGCGATTTCGGCGATAATAATACTGAACCAGAGCCACATCGTGCGCACCTACAACACCGTCACGGTCATGCGCATCAACACCTCGACGCGGCTGTACAATATGCGCATAACTCTACTTGTCCTGCTGCTCGCGACACTCGGCGGCGCGGGCGTATATATCTGCGTACAGGGGCTGTACTTCTTGATACGGCTGATAATCTACTTCGCGATATTTTCGATTATGCGGCTCGGCGAGTTCGCTCAAACCAGCCCCGAGCAGGCTGTGCAGGATATGAACGACTCGGTTTTCGGCGACGATTCGTATATGAATATGTTCTACCTTTTCGGTTTTATCGTGATTGCCGGAGTCGTCGTAACCCTGCTTGTCGCCGCGCGTTATGGAATCATCCAAAGCTTTCTCGAAGCGATCAACCGCTGGTTCAGACAGTTCATCACGTTCTTTATGGGCGGCGACGAAGAATACAGCGAGTCGGAGGAAATAAACTTCCGCGACGTCGTTACCAGAATAAGCGACAAGAAAGCACCTAACAAAAACAGCTTCAGAATGCCCGAAAAACTCACGCAGCGTGAATTCGAGCGACGGCTCGCGTCAATGCCCGACCACAACGAGCGGCTGTCCTACGCCTATTTCATCATGCTGAATCTGATGTCGTCGCTCGCGCCGACGCTGAAAAAGAGCGACACGCCGCGCGAGCTTGCGGTGAAGATCAACTCGTCGGTCTCGAACGACTACATCGACGAGGCGACCGAATTAATCGAGCTTATCAAGTACGCCGAGACCTCGTCCGACCCGAATGAGGCGAATTCAGTAGTCGCGCGAATCAGCGCGTTTATCGGACGGCAGCTGTCGTAATTGTATTTATGAATATAAAGTCACGACCGAATATATGCTGTGCATATTATTCGACCGTGACTTTTTATATCTCGTAAATTCCACAATATTATAAGTTAAACCAAGACAAAGATTTTTGAATTAATGTCATTATGTTTCAATATGTTTCATTTATGTAATGCCTTGACTTATCGACAAAATTATATTATCATATAATCACAATATTATATGTTATGCCATGATTGGAGGGCTTGTAATGAAAAAGGTCATGAAACACTATACCGCTTTGCTGTTGATAATATATACATTGTCAGTCTGTTCCTGTCAGCAGGAGCAAGCGATTGAAGATGTTACCGGCAGCATATCGGACGCGTCGGCATCGTCTGAAGCTGCCGCCTCCGACCGATTGCCCGAGCTCGATTTTGACGGCAAGGAATTCCGCATAATGACGTTTGATCCCGCGACCTTGACTTGGGCGAGAGCCGAGCTCGACATCGCCGAGCAAACCGGTGATATCATGGACGACGCTATATACGACCGCAACCGCGCGGTTGAAGAAAGGCTCAACATTGAAATCGTTCAGCTGACGCGCCCCTATGGCGACAACGACCTTGCGAAAATGCGTCAGTGGATAATGTCCGGCGACGACCTGTTCGAGGTTGGCATGGAATTTGTCAACAACTCCCGCACACTGGCGATGGAGGGACTGCTCGTGGATTACGGCGACTTAAAATATGTCGACCTCAGCCGCGAGTGGTGGTGTCAGGATTTGAACAAGAGCACCTCGCTCGCAGGCAAACACTATCTTGTATACGGTGATTATTCAATATCGACACATGACAATACAAGCGTTCTCATATTCAATAAAGAGCTGTATAATAACCTCGCGTTCGATGAAAGCCTGTATGACATAGTAGAACACGGTGAATGGACTTACGATGAAATGAACGAAAAGCTGTCAGCCGCGGTTGCCGATTTGAACGGCGACTCGGTCATGGATGAATCCGACCGGTACGGCTATGTATCCGAGGCCAAGGAAGTATTGCCCTCTTTCTGGGTCGCGGCGGGCGAAACCACAATCGACAAGGACGCCTCCGACATCCCCTGCTTTCAGCTTGACCAAGATGTACGTTTCGCGGACGTAATAGACGGCATATTCGATCTTATGCTGAACGGCAATCATTGGTATAACATAACAAATGTAGACAACGGTCTGGTTTCGGATATCTTTATAAATAATCAGGCACTATTCTCACACGCGACCCTGTTCGCGGTTGAAAAGCTGCGCGATATGGATTCGGATTTCGGAATCATACCCTACCCCAAATACGATGCCGAGCAGACTGAATACTACTCGCGCGTCGGAGGCGGGCAGTTCGGCGTGATTCCGCTCACCAACAGCGTCCTCGATTTCACCGGCGCGGTGATGGAAGCCCTGTCGAGCGAATCGCGAATGAGCGTAATACCAGCTTATTATAATGTCGCTTTGACCTCTAAGTATTCGCGCGATGACGAATCGGCCGGAATGCTTGACATCATCTTCCAAAACCGCGTGTATGATCTCGGAGATACGTTCTGGGTGACATTATTGCGAGACGGTATATTCCGCAAGATGATGACAAACGGCGACCGTAATTTAGCCTCGGCAATTCAAAGTGTAAAGTCACAGGTCGAAGCCTCTATTGCCGAAACAATTGAAGGTATAATGAACAATTGACGCAAGAGGTGATATCGGTCCCGCCTCACCTTCTCCCGCCCCAAAATATCAGCGTCAGCGTCACATACACACCCACAGCGACAATTCCTCTCAACACCAGACCGAGCCAGCCCCCCGTCGGCATAAGTCCCGCGGCTGCGACCGCCGCCGCCGCGCAGAACAGCGGGCAGATGAGCCAGCTCCAGAGCCGCGGACGAAAATCCACCCGCTTCCATAATTTCACCATGCTGAGCGACGCGTTGACAAGCTCGCTTATGTATATAGTCAGCACATAGCCCCAAACTCCGAGTCTGCCGCACAGTATGTAGACGAGCATCACGCTCATCGCCGCGTCGAGTATGTTGACTTTCATCGAATAGAGCTGCTCGCCGAGCCCTTTCAGTATCGCGTCGACCGCGTGGTCGAGGTACATCACCGGAATCAGCGCCGACATCACGCGTATCAGCCGCCCCGCGTCCGCGTTGTCGTAAAGCAGTAAACCGAGCTCATCCGACAGCAAATACATAACTCCCGCGCAGCCGATTGAAAATACCAGCGTCATATGCGTGGCGCGTTCGGTGATTCTGCGGATTCTCGCGTTGTCGCCGCGCGAGTTTGCCTCGGCGAATTCGGGCACGAGCAGACCGGTAAACGAATAGAGCAGCGCGGTCGGCAGCATTATCACCGGCATCACCATGCCGCCGAGCACGCCCAGCGCGGCGAGCGCGTTCGCGCTCGTCGCCGGATTCGCTCGCAGCCGCATCGGTATCAGTATGTGCTCGGCTGTGGTCAGCGCCGAACGTATATACGCGGCGACTGATACCGGCAGGACTATGCCGAACAGCTCGCGCGTCAGCTCGCGTCCCTCCTCGGGAGTGACGTGTCCACTCGCGGGTATCGCTCGGTCTATGCAATCAACGGCGCGCCCCGTCCTGCCCATGACGCGTGAATCGATAAGAAATAATATCAACGCAACAATAAACGACGCCGCTTCGGCGAGCATACCTCCGCCGACCAACGCGATACAGGCATATTCGATACCGCCCGGCAGTATGTAAAGCAGCAGATAGACCGAGACGAATATCTTGAACAGCTGCTCGAATATCTGCGACGCGGCATTTCTCGACACCTTTCGCACCGCGGTGAAATATCCGGACAGAACGTTCGACAACGCGATGAACGGCATACTCATCCCGAGCAGCCGCAGTGAAGCCGCGCAGCGCTCGTCCTGCAAAAGCTTTATCGAAATAAAATCCGCGCCGACCGCGAGTCCGACCGCTACCGCGAGCCCGCAGCTGCCCGCCCATATAAGGCAGCGCCGCAGCGCGGCAAACAGATGCGCCCGGTCGCGCGCCTCGGCACAAAGCCGCGTCGTCGCGAGATGCACGCCCGACGACGCGACCGTTACCGAAAAACCGTAAACACTCATGATAAGCGTATACAGTCCGATTCCGTCCGCTCCGACCTTTGAGGTTATAAACGAATTAAACGAAACTCCCACGATCCGCATCGCGAGCGCGGAAAGGGTCAGTATCAGCCCGTTTTTGAAAAAGCGGTGCAGCAGCGGTCCGATAAAGAGACGCTCGGTACTAACCGAACCGGCTGTCAGATTTTGATTGCGCAAAGCGATACCTCCCGAGGGCAAAGTTAGAATTATGCATTGCCATTTAATATAAGATATTGTATTAATTTGGTACAATTACTTTTCCTTGTGTAAATCCTATAAATTACGTATTATTAAATTATTTACATTTTCAAAATGAATAATTTGTCCGCGCATATTGCAAAAAGGGCGAAAAAGTAGTATAATGTTATTACAGCGGATAATCAAGCTGAATTATTCGAAATCATATTATTAAAGAGGTAATCGGCATGGCATTCAAGAATACTTATCTTGCGGGCGTATATGAGACCGTCTGCAAAAGAAATCCCAACGAGCCTGAATTCCAGCAGGCAGTGCGCGAGGTGCTCGAGAGTCTCGAGCCGGTCGCTGACAAGCGCCCCGATCTCATCGAAGCCGGAATTTTCGATCGCATAGTTGAGCCCGAGCGTTTTATCCAGTTCAGAGTCAGCTGGGTAGACGACAGCGGCAAGGTACAGGTAAACCGCGGCTTCAGAGTTCAGTTCAATTCGGCTATCGGTCCTTACAAGGGCGGACTCAGACTGCATCCGTCTGTGAATGCCTCGGTTATCAAGTTCCTCGGCTTCGAGCAGTGCTTCAAGAACTCGCTGACCAGCCTTCCTATGGGCGGCGGTAAGGGCGGTTCCGATTTCGACCCGAAGGGCAAGAGCGACGCTGAAATCATGCGCTTCTGCCAGTCGTTCATGACCGAGCTGTCAAAGCACATCGGCGCGGACACCGACGTTCCGGCCGGCGATATCGGCGTTGGCGCACGCGAGATCGGCTTCATGTTCGGTCAGTACAAGAGACTGCGCAATGAGTTCACCGGCGTGCTCACCGGTAAGGGTCTGTCCTACGGCGGATCGCTCGCGCGCACCGAGGCTACCGGCTATGGTCTGTGCTACTTCACCGATGAAATGCTCCGTGACAACGGCAGCTCGTTCGAGGGCAAGACTGTTGTAATCTCCGGCTCGGGCAACGTCGCAATCTACGCGCACCAGAAGGCTACCGAGCTCGGCGCGAAGGTTGTCGCTATGTCCGACTCGAACGGCTATATAGTTGACGAAGCAGGTGTCAACCTTGACGTTGTAAAGCAGATCAAGGAAGTCGAGAGAGGCCGCATCTCCGAATACGCTAAGCGCGTGCCGAGCGCAAAGTACGTCGAGGGCTGCCGCGGAATCTGGACTGTCAAGTGCGACATCGCGCTGCCCTGCGCAACGCAGAACGAGCTTGACGCCGAGGGCGCAAAGGCGCTCATCGCGAACGGCGTAATGGCTGTAGCCGAGGGCGCGAATATGCCGTCCACTCCCGAAGCAATCGAGCTCTTCCAGCAGAACAAGGTTCTCTTTGGACCGGCAAAGGCCGCAAACGCGGGCGGAGTCGCTACCTCTGGTCTCGAAATGTCGCAGAACAGCCAGAGACTGTCCTGGACCTTCGAGGAGGTCGACGCAAAGCTGCACGGCATCATGACGAACATCTACAAGAACTGCGCTGACGCCGCAAAGGAATACGGCTGCGAGGGCAACCTCGTCGCAGGCGCGAACATCGCCGGCTTCTTAAAGATCGCCGACGCGATGAAGTGGCAGGGAATCGCTTATTAAAAGAGTGGTGTCCCGCTCCGCGCGATAATAGCTACACTGATATTGAAAGAGCTGCATTCAAGCAATGCGGCTCTTTTGTTTTTTTACAGTGACGAATAGCAGCCGATAAATTGTGTGTATTTGTTCCATATATATTGACAACTACCGTAAAATATGATATAGTGGTATGGGCCAAACGTATTCTTGTCATTACTAAATCCATTGTCCCGCAAAGCGGGACAACACTCTATCGCGCGGAGCGCGATACCACACTCTATGAATCGCGGAGCGATTCATACCACTCTTTCTACAGGGGGTTTTTATGCTTTACAAAAAGAATCAATCGAAAACGCTCGATATGAAGCTGTTCGAGAATCCGACGAGCGAATATCGCGGCGCGCCTTTCTGGGCTTGGAACTGCAAGGTCACACCCGACCTCATCACCCGCCAGATCGGCTACCTTAAAGAGATGGGCTTCGGCGGCTACCACATCCACTCGCGCACCGGAATGGACGTGCCCTACCTGTCCGATGAGTTCATGTCGCTGATCCGCCACTGCGCCGACGAAGCTAAGCGCACGCACACGCTCGCTTGGCTCTACGACGAGGATCGTTGGCCGAGCGGTGCCGCCGGAGGTCTTGTCACAAAAACTCCGCGCTACCGTCAGAGATTCCTCCGAATCACACTGCGCGACCTGACCGCCGACCTGAAACCAAAGGCGGAAGCGGTCGAAGCCGGCGAACCCTTTTTCTTCCACGCTTACGACATTGTGCTGAACGACGCGGGCGAGCTTGAGTCCTACCGCATGATTTCGCCCGACGAGGAAGCAATCGGCACAAAGTGGTTCACCTACTGCGAAGCTACCGGCAAATCGGGCTGGTACAACAACCAGACCTACGTCGACACACTGTCGAAGCCGGCTATAGATAAATTCATCGAAACGACGCACGAGACCTACAAAAAGACGGTCGGCGACGAGTTCGACGGCTGCGTTCCTGCGATCTTCACCGACGAGCCGCAGTTCACTCACAAAGGCACGCTCGCGTTCGCGAAGAGCACCGCCGACGTGACCCTGCCTTGGACTCCCGAGCTCGACACGCTGTATGAGAAGCGTTACGGCGCGAAGATTGAGGACACTCTGCCCGAGCTGTTCTGGGAAAAGCCGAACGGCGAGATCTCGCGCCCGCGCTACCTGTACCACGACTTCATCTGCCAGCTGTTCACCGAGGCGTTCGCCGACAACTGCGGCAAGTGGTGCGAGAAGAACGGCATCTCGATGACCGGTCATATGATGGCCGAGGACAGCCTGCACAGCCAGACCGCCTGCCTCGGCGAGGCTATGCGCTCCTACCGCAACTTCCAGATACCCGGAATCGATATGCTCTGCGACGGACACAACTACGCGACCGCGAAGCAGGCGCAGTCGGCTGTCCACCAGTACGGACGCGAAGGTATGCTGTCTGAGCTGTACGGCGTCACCGACTGGGACTACGACTTCCGCGGTCACAAGCATCAGGGCGACTGGCAGGCGGCGCTCGGCGTCACCGTCCGCGTACCGCACCTCGCATGGATGTCGATGTACGGCGAGGCGAAGCGTGACTATCCGGCGTCGATATTCTATCAGTCGCCGTGGTACAAGGAATATCCGTACATAGAAAATCACTTTGCGCGTCTGAATACCGCGCTGACACGCGGTCGTCCGAAGGTCGACATAGCGGTCATACATCCGGTCGAGAGCTACTGGCTGCACTGGGGACCGTCCGAGAACACCGGAAGCATCCGTTCGCAGATTGAGGGCAACTTCTCGAACGTCGTCGACTGGCTGCTGTTCGCGCAGCTCGACTTCGACTTCATCAGCGAGAGTCTGCTGCCCGAGCAATATGTAGGCGCTGATGGCGGCGAGCTCGAAGTCGGCAAGATGAAATACAAGGTCGCAGTCGTTCCGGGACTCGAGACGATGCGCAAAACGACGCTCGACATACTCGAAAAGTTCAAGGCTGCCGGCGGTACGGTAATTTTCATGGGCGACTGCCCGAAATACGTCGACGCTGTTGTCTCTGACGACGTAAAGCCGTTCTATTCGCAGTGCGAGTCGATACAGTTCTCGCGTGACGAGCTGATCGGCGCGCTCGACGACTTCCGCCGCGTCGAAATCCGCAATCAGAGCGGAAACCTCGCAAACAGATATATCTACAATTATCGTCGTGACACCGACTGCGACTGGATATTCATCTGTCACTGTCGTCCGGTATCCAACGTCGGATACCATGCCCCCGAACGACTGGTCATCAAAATTGTCGGCGAGTTCACACCGGTAATCTGGGACACGCTCACCGGTAAAACCGAAATCGCCGACTACCGTGTCGAGGACGGCAAGACTATAATCAACTACGTGATGAACGCGTTCGACAGCATACTGCTCCGGCTCATGCCCTACAACGAAGCCGCAAAGCCGGCTGAAAAGCCGCAGATGAAGCTGATTGGCAGCTATATCGAGCGTCATACACTGCCATATTCGCTCGACGAGCCGAACGCGATGCTGATAGATTCAGCCGAGTTCCGCGTCGACTCCGAGTCGCTGACCGCCGACGGCGAATGGCTGCCCGAGGAGGAGATGCTGCGCCTGAACAACCGCGCCGCCCAGCTTGCCGGACTGCCGGCATACAACGGCGCGCAGCCTTGGGTCGAGCCGCCGGAGGTGCTCTGCCACTACGTCGACCTGCGCGTTGTCTTCGAGTCGGAAATCGAATACGAGGCGCGTATCTCGCGATCGAAAACGCCGAGCTCTGCGAGGTCATACTGAACGGCGTCAAGGCTGACAAGGCGACACACGGCTATTTCGTCGACGAGTCGATAAAGAAGATAGCCCTGCCGAAGATAGTCAAGGGCAAGAACGTCTTGCTCGTCCGCACGCCTATCGGTATACGCACAAAGGTTGAGTGGTGCTATCTGCTCGGCGAGTTCGGAGTCAAGGTCGCCGGCTGCGAGCGCACAATTTGCGCTCTGCCCGAAAAGCTCGGCTATTCGACGATTACATCGCAGGCGCTGCCCTTCTACACCGGCAATATCGACTATGTTGAAGAAATCGAAACTCCCGACTGCGAGCTGGTCGCGAGGGTATCCGAGTACCGCGGCGCGCTCGTGCGGGTATTCCTCGACGGCGAGGACAAGGGCGTAATCGCGTTCGACCCGTTCCGACTGAACCTCGGCCGCGTCAAGGCGGGACGCCACAAGCTGGTATTCAGGCTGTTCGGCAATCGCTTCAACGCGTTCGGCGCGCTGCACAACACCGATGTTAACGAGCGCTGGGTAGGACCGCAGATCTGGCGCACGTCGGGCGACAAGTGGTGCTACGAATACCGTCTGCGCGACATGGGCATCACCGCGAGCCCGGTTGTCGAGATGTACGAATAATTCCGCGTTTCGGAAATTTGAATTTATTGATTGACAACTCCGCGCTTATATTGCCCAGTCGGTTATACCGGCTGGGCAATTGTGCATTCTGTATATTTATTGCCGTCAATATCGTCAGATTTGTCTATTGACAATCAACCCACGGTGTGGTATAGTTATATTAGTACTACACAACTAATACTGTCGAAAGGAGACCTGAATATGCGAAAATCACAGCTTATACTGCCGCTTGTCCTACTGACGCTGACGTTCGGGCTCTGCGCCTGCGGGGCGCGGATGAGCGCCGCCGCCGACATCTCGTCGATTCCCGAGGACAATATACTGCGGCTCGGCGGGCAGGTTTCGGCGTACAACACTCTGCCCGAGATATTCGACTCGGTCGACTATGTCGTAGTCTGCGAGGTCACGAGCCGCGGCGACTCCTACCTCATCGACGACGGAGAACTGACGTTCGGTATGCCGCACGACGAGATCATGAAAGAGCTTATCGACCTGCGCACACCGTATGAGATCAAGGTGCTCGAAAGCTTCAAGGGCAACCTCGCGCCGGACGACAGCTTTACCGTGCTCGGACTGAACGGAATTATCGATAATTACGCGGTCGACACGGTTTTCCCCGACCTCGAGGTCGGCGGAGTCTATCTATTGCCGATCTGCGTCGCGTCCGAATACGAAGCCTATCCGTATTTGCAGGGAGCCGCGCGGCTGGACGGCTACGATTCGACGCACGCGATTAGCGATAACGGCGGGGCGGCGGTAAAGACGCTGATGTATGACCCGCCCTATCAAGAAATTTCGAATGTCTCCGAGCTTACGGACGCGGTTGCGGGTCTGTCGGACAACTGACTAGACTGTTAGTCTGTCGGACAATCAATCAGACCGTGGGGCTGTCGGACAATCGATCAGGCTGTAGGTCTTTCGGACAATCGACCAGACCGTGGGTCTTTCGGACAATCGATCAGGCTGTGGGTCTGTCGGACAATCGACCAGATCGTGGATATGCCGCGCAGCTTATTCGGCAAATAATACGCCCGCCGCCTATTGATGATTTACGGATATGAGGAGGTGCCGTAAAAGTGAAATACAAACGTTTATCGCTTATACTGACGCTGTTCATCCTGTCAGCCACGCTCATCGCTGGCTGCACAGACGCGGACAGCCCCGACGCCGAGCCAATTGAGGACGGCGCTGCGCTCTCCGAGGACGGCGCTCCGGTCTCCGAGGACGCGGTCGAGACCGACGACGAGAAATTCATCCAGTTCGGATTCGCGACAATTGGCGAAAACGAGACTTTGCAGTCATTGTACGACTTCGCCGACGGCATGGTCATCGGCAAGATCACCGACATCGGCGAACCCTATCGCACCGACGGCGGCAAGATAGACAGCTCGATATTCGAAAGCCAAAACAAACGGGCGCTCGAAAAGATCCGCGTTCCGTTTGAGGTAACGGTGATGTACTGCTTCAAGGGCGACTTTGAGGTAGGCGATACCTTCACCTTTCTGAGCATTAACGGTCCGGTCGACGGCTACACCTTCGGCTACAAGCCGATACTGCCGATACCCGAATACGGCGGGACCTATCTGCTCGCGCTCGGCATATACAGCGAGGACGAGATCTATGTAAACAGCCCGAGCCTGCTGAAGATTGACAACGACGACGACATCCTGTCGCTCGAGCTCGATTCGGACGACAAGGTCGAGCCGCTGTATTTCAAGACCGCGTATGAGGGGATCGAGAATGTCGGCGACCTCATCGAGGCACTCGACGCGCTCGAGACATCCTGACACGGCAAATGTAAGCAGGTGATTATATGGCACAGAAGCGCGTATATTCAAGACACTGCACAGCGGCAATAAACTCCGCGCTGAATATACTGTCAGTGACGGCTATACTGTCCGCGCTGACCATATGCAGCGGCTGTACCTCTAACAGCGACGCGGGACTGAACCTGTCGCCAAGTGAATACGACTACCTCGATTCAGGCATTGTCGAAGGCACGGCGGTAGCACGCGACCCCGACGACACCGGTGACTCCGAGCCGAAGTCGAGCGGGCTCATCGGTTACTTCAAGGAGCATGGCTACACCCCGGAGGACAACGAATACCCTGAATTTTACGCCGGTGCGTATATCGACCCGATATACGGCACGGTGCTCTGCATTACCGACGACAGCGAGGAGATAATGGACATCCTGCGCGACGCGACCGGACTTGAGAATCCGCCGGTAAAGCTTGTGAAATACTCATATGACGAGCTGAAAAAGGCTTCGGAACAAATATTCGACCTTCAGCAGGATGAACGCGACGCGGGAATAGAGCCGGCGCCGTATGTCATATCGTCCGGAGTGAGAATCAAGGAAAACTGCCTGTACATCACAATCGAAGACCCTGACGGCGTCTACGCGAGCGGCGAGCGGTCGATTGCCGACGACATGAAAAAGTATCTGCCCGAGGGCTTCGACGGCGCGAAATATTCGATAAGTGATAATTCCTGATAAATTCAGCGCGGCGCCGACTGCGACCCAGTCGGCGCCGTATTTTTATGTATATTGATTTGACTGCGCAAGGCGGCGATTTATTCAGTTTTTATGCTCATCACAGCCATGACGCGAGCTCGCCGGACGATTTGTATTCGGACGGCGTCATGCCGGTACAGCGTTTGAAATACGCGGTCAGGTTCGCGGGGCTGTCCATGCCGACCAGACGCGCGGTCGTAGCGCAGTCATTCAATTCGAGTAGCTCGCGGATATACTCGACACGCGCAAAATCAATATATACTTTGAGTGTGCGACCGGTCGCGTCACGGTAGAGCCGCGACAGGTGCTCGCGCGAATATCCGAGCATCTCCGCAGCCTCGCCGACGCCGAAGCGGATGCTGTCAACGCTGCGCACACGCTTTTCAACCAACTCATGTATGCGATTGACGATACCGCGCTCGCGAGTATCGTCAATTGTGACGCTATCGAGCAGCATGGCTTCTATTGCCGAATAAATCGAACTGCTCTCGGACAGCGAATACACCTGCCCCTGCCGTCTGTCGATTCGCTCGGCTATGCGCGTCAGCGCGTCATGCGAGCGCGACAGGTCATACACTGGACCGAAGCGCGCGATAAGCTCGCCGAACAGCTCGCGCACATTGCCGTCTATAAATGTAAATGTGACAAATCGCCAGGTTCGCTCCTCGTCACGCGGATAGCGATAGCCGGTGTCGACTCGGTTGATTATATTGATGAACGCACGTCCCTCGGGCACGCGCCAGCGCCGATTTCCGACCCAAGTCTCTCCGCAGCCTTTGATTGTATACTGGACAATACACGAGCGATCATACGGTCGGACGATTCCGTTTGAATAATACCCCCGCTCGCGACTTCCTCCGGTCGTCGAAGCACGGATAAAGCCGTTCAGTCGTGTCACGTTTTCAAGCGGTGAGACGGTGGTAACCGGAATATTAATAGAGTCCATATTGTCACCTCACATATATAATATTGATATCACGTTTTTGCAATTGACATATTGTCTATTGCAGGTTATAATGAATATAGTAGAAATTATCATATCACATTTTTATAAACATATTATTACCAACCATTATCCGGCAGGTTAAATCCTGCCCGAATATCCTCGGAGGCAGTATGTCAATTCTAAACGGCAATATCAGCCGATCAATCCTGATCCCAGAACGCTCGCCATTTGGCGAGCCGTTTAATGAGCTTGGCGCGATACGCGAACGCGGTCAGATAATGGATACCGCCGCGCTCATAAACAAAACAACTTGCGAGGAGCTGCTCGTCGCCGCCGGACGCGGGCTTGTCGGAGTTTACCGCGTCGGCTCGGATGGAAAATACGAGCAGCTGTCGTCGCTCGAAATTCAAGCGGACTCACGGCAGCTCGCGGTATCCGACGGCTTCGGCTACCTCACTGCCCGCGCCGACGGGCTGTATATAGTCGACCTTGCATCACCCGAGCAGCCGCGTCTCGCCGCGCATATCGACACGCTCGAGCTCGCGACCGGAGTCGCGGCAGCCGGACAGCTGCTCGCGGTCACAAACCGGCATATGGGCTGTGAGCTCTACGATATCTCCGCCCCGTATCATCCGGCGCGGCTCGGCGATTTCCTCTGCGGCGAGGCGCAGTCGGTCTGGCTGCACCGGAATCTCGCGATCGCGAGCGACTGGATGAACAAGCAGGTGCATATCTTCGATATATCGAATCCACATATCCCGCGCCGACTCTCGACCTTTTCGGTCGACGGCTTCTCGGACGGTGTGTCGGTCGTGACTGTCAGCCGCGGCAAAGCCGCGCGCACAGTCTGCCTTGTCGCGTCCGGACACCATTCGGCGCGGCTTATGAACCGCGTCAAATACAAAAACCAAACCTATGTCACGCCCGAAATGCTCGCCGACGGCTACGGCTGCGGACACGGCGTCGAGCTGTTTGACATCACCGATCCGACGCAGCCCGAATTCCTGTCGCGGCTCAAAGCCCCGCCGCTGTTCGGCGGACTCGACACATGGCGCGTATTCGGCTCGGACGGCTGCTGCTATTTCACCGATTCGATGAATGGACTGTTCAGAATCGACATCACCGACCTGACACAGCCCCGCTTTACACACAGCTTCCGCCTGCCGCCGAAGCCGGTACAGCAGCTGTCGCCGCCGTCGATACAGCTTCAGTGCGGAATTGTCACCGGAGTCGCTGTTGTAAACGGCTGCGTCTGCGCCGCGTGCGAGGACGGCGTACATATTTTGTCAAGCGGCGGCCACGCTCCCGCATTGGTCAAAGCCAGCGCCTGTGCGGCATATGACCGAACACAGCTTGAAAACACGCCGACCGAGCGGCACGAATATTCATATACCGAGCAGCGCGGCAGTTCGAATCCAACGCTGAAAATACTATACAATACCAACTCGCAGCTGCACTCGTTTGTGCAGTCGGGAGATATCCTGCTTGCCGCCTGCGGTGAGAACGGGATTGTCCGGCTCGACCAAAACGGCGGTTATATCGACAGCTTTGCGACAGATGGAATCTGCCATGATGTCGCGCTAATCGACGACCATGGGCGCGGAGACCATGGACACGACGGCTGTCTCATCGCAACCGCCGAGGGAGACCGCGGCTGCGCGCTCTACCGGATGACCGACCGAATCGTTGAGCTGTCGCGAATCGACTTCGGCATCGGCTTGTCGGTGCGCGAGGTAGTCGCGGTCGGCGACAAGCTCGTATTACAGCTCGGCTGCGGAAGCCTTGCCGCCGCCTGCCTGACTGTATGCGGCGACAAATACCGGCTCGAGCCGCTCGGAGCGCGACTTGGCTTCGGTATGCTCTACCACCGGCACATCGCCCGCACCACATATGTCGACAGCTCGGGCAGCTTCATAATCGTCCTGCCGCTCGCCGGAGGTCCGGAGCTGCTGCGCCTCGGCGACAACGGTCTCGAGCGCACCGGATATCGGCTCGGACACGAGACCTGCCCATTCGAGGAGGGCACGTGCGGCTATCGCGACAAACTCATCTGTGTATTTGACCGGAAATATCACTGTCTCGACAACCCCGCGTCGCTGAATTCGCTGCCAGAGCCGGACGCGGGTGTCGCAATTGACTCCGAACTGACACAGAGCTCAATGTCCGGACTGCCGTTCGTATGCGGCAACCGGCTCATACTACTGAACCGCGTGACCGGACTCATCGAAGTATTCGACATATCGTCACCTCATTCGCCGCGTCTGATAAAACAGGCGGAGACCGGACTGTTCCCCGAATTTGCCGCGTCAGTCAAAGTTGACGGCGGCGAGCGGATATATATCGCGCTCGGGCACGCGGGACTTGCCGAACTGGTACTGTAATAACACAATTCTACAAATATGCCGCCGAAAGTGCTCGGCGGCATTGCTTTTGGTAGAATTGTTCACAATTACGTGATATACTGTAGATAGGTTTATCACAATTATTTGACGGAGGCACACCATGCGCCTGAAACTTATCGCCTGCAAGGCACTGTCGCGCGAGCTTTGCTATCTCTCGGCGCTCACCGACAACAATATCGACACCACTTATATCCGTCAGGGCTACCACAACGCTCCCGACGTGCTGCGGCGAAATTTGCAACAGGAAATCGACCTCGTAGATTCGGGCAACGACCCGCACACGAACGCGCTCGGCGGCAACAGCGATTCGCCGGTTCCATACACGAAGGACGACTTCGACGCGATTCTGATTGGTTATGGTCTATGTTCGAACGGAGTCGTAGGCATAAGCTCGAAGAAGCACCGGCTCGTCATTCCGCGCGGTCACGACTGCATAACCTTTTTCCTCGGCTCAAAGGAGCGTTATATGCGGCTCTTCCGCGATATCCCGGGCTGCTTCTGGTACACGGCGAGCTGGATTGAAAACGCCGAAATGCCGTGTGAGGAGCGCGAGGAGCGCGCTATCGAATATTATCATGAAAAGGGCTATGACGACGACGATATCGAGTTCCTGCTCGAAAGCCTGAACGGCTGGAAGAAGGACTACCGGAACGCCGCCTATATAAAAATGCCCTTTTTCGACAAGCCCGAATACAAGCTGTTCACACAGAACGCCGCCAAATTCTACAACTGGGATTACAACGAGCTTGACGGCGATATGTCGCTACTCGAGCGCTTCATCTCCGGCGACTGGAACTACGAGGATTTTCTCATAGTCGAGCCGGGGCAGAAGGTAGTACCGACGAACGACGAGCGAATAATCGGAGTTGAATGACAGCTATTATATTATTGATATAACGTAAATCAAGTGACGAGTCAGTAATGAGGAGCGGCGGTTGTAATTCGCCCGTGGTAGATTTCTTCAAAATATTGATAACTGCGAGACATGAAATTATTTGAAAATCGTGGCATGAAATGATTTGTGAATATTGAAAAATTTCCGCAGGAAATTTTTCTTCCACCACTCCTAACTCCTCACTCCTAACTCCTAACTAATCAAAAGAGGTGTTTGTATGGATTTCAAGCAACGCGCAAAAGAAATTGTCGCACAGATGACGCTCGAGGAAAAAGCCGGACAGCTCCGTTATGACGCGATTCCAGTCGAACGGCTCGGAATTCCCGCCTACAACTGGTGGAACGAAGCCCTGCACGGCACCGCGCGCAACGGCACCGCGACCGTGTTTCCGCAGGCTATCGCTATGGCTGCCAGCTTCAATACTCACCTGATGCACAGAGTCGCGACCGCGATATCGGACGAGATACGCGCTAAGTACAACGAGTACAAAAAATTCGGCGACACCGAGATATATCAGGGTCTGACCTGCTGGTCGCCGAACATCAACATCTTCCGCGACCCGCGCTGGGGACGCGGTCACGAGACCTACGGCGAGGATCCGTATCTGACCGGACGCATGGGAGTAGCTTTTGTAAAAGGCTTGCAGGGCGACGACCCGGTCTATCGCAAGACCGACGCGACGCTCAAGCACTATGCGGTACACAGCGGTCCGGAAGGTCTGCGCCACGGCTTCAACGTCGAGATCGGCGACGAGGATCTATACGGAACCTACCTTTCGGCGTTCAAGTACTGCATTGACAAGGCAAAGCCGGCGGCGGTCATGGGCGCGTACAACCGCGTCAACGGCGAACCCTGCTGCGCGAGCCCGACGCTGCTTCAAAAGATACTGCGCGGTGAATTCGGCTTTGACGGCTATGTCGTCTCAGACTGCGGCGCGATAAACGACATCAACGCGCACCACCACGTCACGGGCAGTCCGGACGAGAGCGCGGCGCTCGCCCTGAAAAATGGCTGCGACCTCAACTGCGGCTCGGCGTATACATATTTAATGATAGCTTACGAAAAGGGGCTTGTCAGCGAGGAGGACATAACCGCGTCCTGCGAGCGGCTGATTGAAGCGCGGCTGCGGCTCGGTATGTTCGACGAATGCCCGTATGACAATATCACTATGGACGTGGTCGACTCGCCCGAGCATCAGCGGCTCAACCGCGAGATGGCGCGGCAGTCGATGGTCCTGCTGAAAAACGACGGAATCCTGCCGCTTACTGGCAGTGAGCGAATCGCGGTCATCGGACCGAACGCCGACTCGAAGACGATTCTGCTCGGCAACTACAACGGCACGCCGTCGCGCTATACGACACTGCTGCGCGGCATACAGGACGCGGCGACCGGTCGAGTCACATACGCGCGCGGCTGCCACCTGTTCCGCGACAAGCTCGGCGGCTGGGAGGAGCACCCGCTGCGCGAGGCGATAATCGCCGCGAAAAACAGCGACGTCGTCGTCATGTGCATGGGTCTCGACCCGACGCTCGAGGGCGAGGAGGGCGACGCGTACAACGGCTTCTCGAGCGGCGACAAATTCGACCTCGAGCTGCCGGCAATACAGAAGCAGCTCTACCACGAGATTGTAAAGCTCGGCAAACCGATTGTCTTTGTCAATGTCAGCGGCAGCTGCGTCAGCCTTGTCGAGCAGGACCGCGACTGTAGCGCGGTATTGCAGTGCTTTTACCCGGGCGCCGAGGGCGGAGGGGCGCTCGCCGACATACTGTTCGGCAAGGTCTCGCCGAGCGGTCGTCTGCCGGTCACTTTCTACAAATCGATAGACGACCTGCCGCCGTTCGAGGACTACTCAATGCGCGGCCGCACCTACCGCTTCTTCGACGGCGAGCCGCTCTACCCGTTCGGGCACGGGCTGTCATACACTACGTTCGACGAGAAATGGCTCGACCGCGGCCATATCGAGGTGACTAACACCGGAAACCGCGCCTCGTGGCACACTGTGCTGCGGATTGACCGAACGCGGTGTAATGACAATACACTGCGGCCGACCCTTACCGGCTTTACAAAAGTCTATGTTGAAACCGGACAGACGGTAATCGCGGTGATCAGCGAAGATTAGCATATATCGGCAGCATATTTAGTGCTGCCGATATTGATTGAATAATGGTGATAACAATGACTGATAATTACAATATAAAAATACCGGTACAGGCGCGCGACGTCGCCATAGTGGCGGCAGACCTATTCGGCGAACGGCTGTGCGGCGTCTATCTCTACGGCTCGGCGGTACTCGGCGGGCTGCACCCCGACAGCGATGTCGATGTCCTGATTATAATAGACGGCAGCCTTGATGGCACGCAGCGCGCCGAGCTTACAAAGCGACTGCTCAAGCTGTCAGTCACAGTCGAAGCCGCGCGATGCGAGCGTCACGGACTTCGCCCCCTCGAGGTCACAATACTTGATTCTGTAAAGCTGAAGCCGCGCCGTTTCCCGCCGCGAATCGAGTATCTCTACGGCGAATGGCTGCGAGCCGAAATCGAAGCCGGCGAGCTGCCAATGCCGCACGAGAGCACCGACCTTGTGATATTGCTGCGTCAGTCGGAGCGTCACAGCCTGCGCTTGTACGGTTGCGAGCTGTCAGCTCTCGTCGACCCGATACCAGACAGCGACATCAAACGTGCGATGCGCGGCGAGCTGCCGAATCTCGCCGGATATCTTCATGGAGATGAGCGAAACGTGCTGCTGACCTACTGCCGGATGTGGTACACGCTTGCTAATGGCGATATCGTGTCGAAAGATACCGCCGCGGAATGGGTGCTGGCACGGCTCGAGCCCGAGCTGCGCCGACCAATCGAGGTCGCGCGGCTGGCATATCTCGGAAAGGCAGACGACAGCGGCGAATATGCGGACGCAGCCCGACTCGCGATATATTTTGAAGAAAAAATTTCAGAGCTGCTCGAATAAAGCCAATTTTGCATTGTTAATTTTTTGTTAAATACGTCCAACATCTGCCGAATTTTCGCAATTTCCCTTGCTCAAGGTAAATTTTTGTGCTATAATATCAGTGTATTGCTGTATGCCAAACCAAGCATTACAGCCACTGTTCCGCCAAAACGCGGAACAGCAAATTGATCGAATGATAAGGACTGGAAACAATAATGAAATATCTTGTACTTTTGTGCGACGGCATGGCTGACTATAAGCTCGCCGAACTTGGAGATAAGACCCCGATGGAAGCCGCGAAGAAGCCGATGATGGACACTCTCGCGAGGGATTCGCTCTGCGGCACGGTTTTGAACGTGCCCGAGGGAATGGTGCCCGAGAGCGACACCGCGAATATCGCCGTTTTGTCGTACGACCCGAAAATCTACTCGAAGGGACGCTCGCCGCTCGAAGCCGTATCAATGGGGCTCGATATGCGCCCCGAGGACACCGCCTACCGGTGCAACGTCGTCACCCTCTCCGAGGAGGACTGCGATTATGAAGATCGCACGATGCTCGACCACAGCGCCGATGAGATCACGACCGAGGAAGCGTCGGAGCTTATACGCTCGCTTGAAGAAGCCTTCGGAAACGAGTCGCGCCACTTCTACACCGGCGTGTCCTACCGTCACTGCATGATCTGGAACAACGCTCCGTCAGAATATAACTTCATGCGCCCGCACGACATCCTCGGCAAGAAAATCAAGGACTACCTGCCGCAGGGCGAAGCTGGAGCGCCCTACCTTGAGCTGATGGAAAAGAGCTGGGACATCCTCGAGCATCACCCGATAAACGAGGCGAGACGCGCGCGCGGACTGCGCCCCGCGAACTCGATCTGGCTCTGGAGCCCCGGCAAGAAGCCGGCGCTGCCCAATTTCTACGAGAAGTGGGGACTGCGCGGCGCGGTCATATCGGCAGTCGACCTGATCAAGGGAATCGGCATCTGCGCCGGACTCAAGTCAATCGACGTCGAGGGCGCGACCGGAAACGTCCACACGAACTGGTCGGGCAAGGCTGACGCGGCGATCGAAGCCTTCGAGAACGGTTATGATTTCGTATACATCCACGTCGAAGCCCCGGACGAGTGCGGACACCGCGCCGAGATTGACAACAAGGTGCTGTCAATCGAGAAAATCGACGAGCTGATTCTGAAGCCGGTGTACGATTACCTCGTATCGACCGGCGAAAAGTACAAGATAATGGTGCTGCCCGACCACCCGACGCCGATAGTCATGCGCACACACTCGAGCGACCCGGTTCCGTTTATGATCTACTCGTCCGACAAAAAGGTAGACGGCGTGTCGGTATTCTCGGAGGACAGCTGCAAGGCCAAGAACTTCTATATCGAGAACGGCTACAATCTGCTCTCATATATGATAGAAAAAGCGAAATAATATAAATATTCAGGAGGTAGAAGCTTGAATAATAGCAACGAAAACAACGAGCTGTCAACCTTATCTCAAACCACTGCCGATAATGGCTCGAATACGCCTAATGGTCCCGATCCGGACGGCTGTGAAGCTATCACACCGATGAAGCTGCTCAAAGAGACTTACGACTGGATCGAAATATTTGTAATCACAATAACCGCGATATTTATAGTATTCACCTTTATCGCGCGCATCGCCTATGTCGATGGCGACTCAATGCTGAATACTCTGCACGACCGCGAGACGCTCGTCGTCAGCAACCTGTTCTATACACCCAAAAACGGCGACATCGTCGTGTTCCAGTCGCCCGACAGCGGGATAAACGGCGGAGTCGTCAAGCGGGTCATCGCGACCGAGGGACAGACAGTCGACATCGACTTCGAGACCTGGCAGGTCACGGTCGACGGAGTCGCGCTCGACGAGGACTATGTCAACTACGAAGCGGGGCTGCCGATGCGTTCGTATGACGTCACCTTCCCGCTGACCGTGCCCGAGGGCTGTGTATTCGTGATGGGCGACAACCGCAACCACTCGAACGACAGCCGTGGCAGCGAAATCGGCTGCGTCGACACCCGCTTCATCTTCGGTCACGTGCTGTTCCGGGTAACCCCGCTTAACAAAATCGGACCGGTAGACTGAAAATAGTGAGGAGTTATGGTACACAAAAATTGCCGGAGGCAATTTTTGTGATTAAATACCGCCTTCAGCGGTGGAATTGTCGTCACTTATCACCGCCAACTTAAACCATCCCTACTTTTCTAAAATAACTAACAACTAACAACTAATAACTAACAACTAACAAGGTGCATTATGCCGTCAGATGTAATCCAATGGTTCCCCGGTCATATGGCGAAAACCCGCCGTATGATCGCCGACAGCCTGCCGCTCGTCGATATCGTCATAGAAATCCTCGACGCGCGGATTCCGCAGAGCTCGAAGAATCCCGAGCTCGACCGATTGATAAAACAGAAGCCGAAGCTCTCGCTGCTCTCGCGCGCGTCGCTCGCCGACCCTGCCGCGAGCCGGCTCTGGCGCGATTATTACCGAAGCGTCGGCGCAAATTCAATCTTCTACGACTGCCGCACCGGCGAGAATATGAACGCGATATCGCCCGCGATAAAGACTATCCTCGGCGAAAAGCTCGACCGCTACGAGAGCCGCGGTATGACCGGACGGCGGGTCAAGGCGATGATTGTCGGCATACCGAACGTCGGCAAATCCTCGCTCATCAACGCGCTCGCCGGACAGAACAAGGCTAAAGCCGAGAACCGCCCGGGCGTGACGCGCGACCGTCAGTGGGTGACGACCAAAATCGGAATTGACTTGCTCGATATGCCGGGCGTGCTCTGGCCTAAATTCGACGAGCGCGCGGTCGGCGAAAACCTTGCGATCACCGGAGCTATCAAGGACGACGTGCTCGACATCGAGGAAATCGCGGTCGCACTGGTAGCAAGACTGCGCCATACCGCGCCAGAGCAGCTCTGCGCCCGCTACAAGCTCGGCGCGATTGCCGATTACAATTCACTCAGCGACTACGAGCTGTTCTGCCTGATTGCAAAAAAGCGCGGATTCCTCGTCTCGGGCGGCGAGGTCGACACCGAGAGATGCGCGAATATGCTGCTCGATGAGTTCCGTTCGGCTAAAATCGGCAGGATCACGCTCGAGCTGCCGCCGAGCAGCGAAAAACAGGTCACAGACTGCGAAAAAATCGAACCCGCCGACGACGCCATAATTGAATCTGCTGACAGCGCAAAATCCGAACCTGCCGACGACGCGACAGCTCCGCCCGACGCGCCGGTAGAGGAATGAACATGGACAAATATATGGACAAATCGCTCGAGCTTGAGCTTTCGAGCGGATATGACCTTGTCTGCGGCACCGACGAAGCCGGACGCGGTCCGCTCTGCGGTCCGGTCGTCGCCGCCGCCTGCATACTGCCGCGCGACTACGACCTGCCCTATCTGAACGACTCGAAGAAGCTGTCCGAAAAGCGGCGCGAGGAGCTGTACGAGCTCATCACGCAGACCGCGGAATGGGCGGTCGGAATGGCGTCGCCGCATGAAATCGACGAATATAACATCCTGAACGCGTCACAGCTCGCGATGCGCCGCGCGGTCGACAGCCTTATTCACCGACCGCAGCTCGTGCTGATTGACGGCAATGTCTCGCGCGGCTTCGAGACAGCGACCAAGACCGTAGTCGGCGGCGACCGACTCTGCCCGTCGATCGCGGCGGCGTCGATCATCGCGAAGGTCACGCGTGACCGGCTGATGAAGCAGATCGCCGACGACTACCCGACGCTCGGACTCGCTTCGCACAAGGGCTACCCGACAAAGGCGCACTACGCGGCGCTGCGCGAATACATAGCCGAAAACGGCGAGCTGCCCGAAATCTATAGAGTCAGCTTTTTAAGAAAATTCACGTTACGGCAAGATTGATTCAAACTGCGTCAAAGCCAAAAGCAAATCCGAACAAGGAAGCTTTTTTCACAAAAGCCATGGATTGATTGTTATGAGCTATAAACAACAGCTTGCCCGTCGCGGTGAGCAGCTCGCCGCCGAATATCTCGAGGGGCTCGGTCTGCATATCGTCGCGCGCAATTTCTATGTCGGTCACGACGAAATTGACATAATCGCCGAGGACGATAAATATATTGTATTCGTCGAGGTAAAGTCGCGCGCGCAGACTAAATCGAATATGCGCTACGGTCGTCCGGCGATGGCGGTGAACTACCAGAAAAAACAGCGACTGATACGCGCCGGAGAGGGCTATCTGCGGCAGAACAAGCCGCACAAGCAGCCGCGTATCGACGTCGTCGAGGTCTACTTCCCGCCGATACACGAGGACACGCCGATCGACATTTCGCGCCTGATCCCATTGAAAATCCACCACTTCCGCAACGCGGTGATAAAACAGCGGTATTATTACTATTGATTTTATGCCGAGCGTGGCGAGGGGAGCGATATATATACCGACGCGGTCGAATATAATCCTCGTTCTGACAGACGAATTCCGTGTAAAGCCGCCTCTGTTTCGCCGGTCATCCTGTGTAAAGACTCACTGCCTCGACTCGCTCGCGTCCGACAGCGTTGATTTTTCGCGCCTGTACGCCCTGTCCGAGCCGCGCTCCGGCGCCGTTCCGCAAGCCGGACTCCCTCCGCGCTCCTATGGTCGGTCAGGCTATCGGGGACAAGGTCGAGTGGAATTATGACACTGCGCTCGCTGCGAACTATACTCGACAACGCCGCTATAAATTGATTTTCGTATACAGCAATATCATAGTCCGACTATAGCAAGGAGTGACGATATGAACCTGCGCTTATTCGACCTGCACTGCGATACGCTCTATGAATGTAATAAACAAAACAAATCGCTCGTATCGAACGACCTCAACCTCTCATTGAAGCGGCTGTCCGAATACAAACGCTTCTGTCAGGTGCTCGCGATGTGGAGCGACCCTAAAGACAGCGAGGATGAGAACTACCGGAACTTTTTTATGGCGCGCGAGCTGCTCGCCCGTCAGCTGTCCGAAGCGGAGAAGCTCGGAATCAGCGTGCGTCTCTGCACAGACAGCCATACGCTCGCCGAAGCCGAAGATCAAGGCTCGATGGCGGTCATGCTCGCGGTCGAGGGCGGGCGTCTGCTGTCGGACGATATTAGCAGGCTCGATAGTCTTTATGAAGCCGGAGTGCGCTTTCTGACGCTCGTCTGGAACAAGACCTGCAAAATAGGCGGCGCGCACGACAGCGACGAGGGGCTGACCGATTTCGGGCGCGAGGTCGTCCTGCGCTGCTTCGAGCTTGGCATCATTCCCGACGTCTCGCACGCGTCGGCGAAGATGACAAGCGAGGTTTTGGAAATGTGCGAGAAATCCGGCAAGGTATGCGTCGCGACTCACTCGAACTCGTATGCGGTGTGCAATCACCGCCGCAATCTCGACGACGCGAGCTTCCGTCGTATATCCAGGCTCGGCGGCATAGTCGGCGTCAGCCTCGCGCCGATGCACCTGACAAACGGCGACAAGTGTACAATAGACGACATCGTCGCTCACATTGAGCGCTACCTCTCGCTCGGCGGAGAGGACAGCGTCTGCCTCGGCTGCGACCTCGATGGCGTCGGTCATCTGCCCGAGGGGATCGACAATGTCTCCGATCTCGCCAAAATCGCCGAAAAGCTCGCACAAAATAACTATAACGAAATATTGATTGACAAAATCTTTTATGCAAACGCCCGAAATTTCATTTCGCTATGGCTAAATTGACTTTTATCTGATATAATATTATCTGAATTATATTTTATTGTGCCGACCGCAAGCCGTTCCGCCGCGTCAGAATTTTGAGCCGCGACCGGGCGAGTCGCTGGCACAGCAATATTCCCGCGCGTCACACAGGTGACGCGGTAAAATAACGGAGGTTCTGATGAACTACATCAGCACAAGAGGCGGTGGGGACTGCTTGTCCGCCGCCGGAGCAATAAAACAGGGAATCGCGCACGACGGCGGGCTGTTTATGCCCGAGATTCTGCCCGATCTTGATTCTCAGGATATAGCCGAGCTCTGCGAGATTTCCTATCCCGAACGAGCCGCCTACATACTCTCGCGCTTTCTTACCGATTACAGCTGGGAGGAGCTGCTCGAGGACTGCGCCTCGGCCTACTCTCCCGAGCGCTTCGTCGGCGGAGCGGCACCGATACACAAGCTGTCCGACAATATATTCTCGCTCGAGCTCTGGCACGGTCCGACGTCAGCGTTCAAGGACATGGCACTCCAGATAATGCCGAAGCTGCTGTCGCGCGCACTGAAGATGACAAATGAGACTCGGCTTGCCTATATCCTCGTCGCGACGAGCGGCGACACCGGCAAGGCCGCGCTCGAGGGCTACCGCGACGTTCCGGGCGTAAAGATAATGGTGTTCTATCCGGTCGACGGCGTCAGCCGGGTACAGAAGCTGCAAATGGCGACTCAGACCGGCGATAACGTGGCGGTCTGCGCGATACGCGGCAACTTCGACGACGCGCAGAACGGCGTCAAGGAGATCTTCGGCGACGTTGAATTCGGAAAGCAGCTCGAAGACCGCGGCGTTTTCCTGTCGAGCGCGAACTCGATAAACTGGGGACGTCTCGTGCCACAGATAGTATATTACGTCTCGGCTTACTGCGACCTTATAAACTCGGGCGAGATTTACGCCGGTGAAAAAATAAACGTAACCGTGCCTACCGGAAACTTCGGAAATATCTTCGCCGCGTTTCTCGCAAAGCAGATGGGGCTGCCGATAAACCGTCTCGTCTGCGCGTCCAACCGCAACAACATCCTCACCGACTTCCTCGAAACCGGCACATACGACCGCAATCGCGAGTTCTACACCACGATGTCGCCGTCGATGGACATACTGATTTCGAGCAATCTCGAGCGGCTTCTGTATACGCTCGGCGGCAGCAAGCTGACGACGCGGCTGATGAAGCAGCTCTCGACCGACGGCAAATACACGATTCCCGCCGACCTGAAGCAGGCTATCGACGCTCACTTCACCGGACTGTACTGCGACGAGGCCAACACCGCGCTCGAAATCAAGCGCACGTTTTGTGACGACGGCTATCTTGTCGACACGCACACCGCGGTCGGTCTGAACTGCGCGAAGCAGTATATCGAGCACAACCACGACGGACTGAAAATGCTGGTCGCGTCGACCGCGAGCCCGTACAAGTTCGCGTCGGACGTATACAAGTCGATAACCGGCAGTCAGCCCGCGGACGAGCTGTCGGCGCTCAATGAGCTGTCCGAGCTCACCAAGACCGAGATTCCCTACCCGCTCTCCGGCATCGATAAACGCGCGATTCGCTTTGACAAGGTGATCGACAAGGTCGATATGCGCGAAGCGCTTATATCGACTCTCTGATTCATATTACGAATATAACGTTCGGCAAGATAGTATTCGCAATGATCGACGCGAAATTATATCGTTTGATTATTTTGTCGAAATCATTTCGTCCGATCGAGCCGCATAATAAAAACACGAGCGAACCTCGCCGTGCGGGGTTCGCCGTATGCTGTGTTTTAATTTTTGCTTTTCGCCGCCCACACGACGTTTTCAGCTCACTGTGTTTTTCGTCACGCCACGCCGCGCCTCGAACGTCGCGCAGCGGGTCTCGGACGAGTTGGTCGCCACCATGCTCCTCACCGTGATGTGCTCGGCGGTGCAATAGATATCTCCGTCGTGATATACGCAGTTGCGCGCGTCGCAGGTTATCCCGCTGATATGGCGCGGCTGAGTGTCGACCCTCGGCACGAGTCTGTCGTCAAACAATCCCATTTTCGCTCTTCCTTTCATGTATAGTCTCATCGGTTAAACGCAGTCTGCTGTGCCCACGCTCGGTCCACATACAGTCTGTATATAAAGTTTAACCCGACCGCTCCCATGTATACGCGGCCAAAACAAATATCGGAGACAGCGTGAAAAATTTTTACTCCGGAGTTCGCCTTTCTCCGCGGCATATCAATATTTAATAAGGCAGGTCATAATTCCAACATTAATGAAGCCCCCGCCGCCTTGCGGCAGCGATTTCACTTCGCCTGACCAGTCTCAATTCCAAAGAAAAGGAAGCTTTTGTTTCACACAAGCTATGGTTTATTATCATGTCACTATTTGTCCTTTCAGACACACATCTCTCAATAAATGATAATAAGCCTATGGATATATTTGGTTCGCGCTGGGCGGGCTATACCGAAAAGATTCGAGTCAATTGGAACTCTGTCGTGAATCCGGACGACACGGTCGTCGTCGCGGGCGATATATCTTGGGCGATGAGTCACACCGGCGCGCTCGCCGACCTGTCATTTCTCAACGCGCTCCACGGCACGAAGATAATCGGGCGCGGCAACCACGACTACTGGTGGACGTCGCTGACAAAGCTAAACCGCTTCTGCGCCGACAATGAGTTGACTACGCTGCGATTTCTCTACAACAATGCTATAGAAACCGACGATTTCATCGTCGCCGGATCGCGCGGTTGGTACATCGACGAGTCGAACCGTAAGATGCCGCAGGACGCCGACTACGCGAAAATTGTCGCGCGCGAGGCTATACGGCTCGAATTGAGTCTGAATGAAGCCAAAAAGCTGCAGGCGGCCGCAAAGGAGCGCGGTAAGGACAAGGAGATACTCGTGTTTTTGCACTTCCCGCCCGACTTTCGAGGTTATGTCTGCCGCGAGATAACGGCGGTAATGCACAAATTCGGAATCCGCCGCTGCTATTTCGGGCACATACACGGAGTGTACGATATCGCTCGCAGTTATGTCTCGGACGGTATAACCTACACTCTTACGTCCGCGGATTTTCTCAATTTCGTTCCATTGTTGATTATGACCATGACTTCGCGTTAGCGAAGTCTACCTTTCTTATGTCGATGTTTTGTGACGGTTTGCGAAGCAAATCGCGGTCATTGACCGCGAAGTCACAAAACTCGTGTCTGAAAATTTATTTTCAGACTT
>CAJFKR010000023.1 GCA_904386005.1 Candidatus Flemingiibacterium merdigallinarum | reverse complement strand
ATACATTTTGCAAAATTTATATAATAAAAACTTATAGAGAATGGTCTCAGTCGCTGTGTCAAATTGTGGAAAAGCGGCGTCCGTATAGTAGTAGACGCCGCTTGACTTGTTTTCAGCTTTACTTGGCTCGAGGTATAACAGACGATATGCTCGAATCAGTGCCGCCGAACCTCATTCGAAATCGTCACCGCAAAAATCGCCGGCTGCGCTGATCTCACCGATGTACTCAGTATGCTCATGTCTGCCATTGTACCAGACCCGCCAACAGCCACGATCTGGCTCGTAGAGCGCTGACGGCTTGTAGCAGGCATCTGCGTCCCACATACCCGCGGTTGGCACTGCGATCGGATTGCCGCGATAACGCCTCCAGCGCGTTACTCCGTCAGGCGACGCCGCGACACAGATACAAGCGGTGTGAATATCTCGGTAGCCGATGTAGAACATCAGATATCCGAGCTCATGATGGGGAAGTATTTGACAGCCGCCGACACGGTCGCGCTCGTATTCGTGCCGCTTGTCGGCGACAATAATCGGGTTTATCCGTGACTTCTGCCAGTTGATGCCGTCACCGCTCTCTGCATATGCAAGGACATTCGGTTCGTAGGTCTCGCCGGCGGCGTACCACATCCGGTATATGCCAGATTCGTATAGTACGCAGGGATTCATGACCGACATTCCCTCCCAGTGCCGTTCGGAAATCAGCACCGGCTGTGAATCGCTCCGGTGGAAATCAAGCCCGTCGTCGCTTTCAGCTATGCCGATGAAGCTGTAGCCGCGCGCCTGTCCAGTGTACCACATTTTGTAATTGCCGCCGACCTTGATTACACAGTTTCGATTGATCTGATCTTCCCAGCCGCTGTCGTAATTGCGACCGAGGGTGATTCTCGGTTCAGTCCAGTTGATACCGTCGTCTGAGAACGCGACTGCGAGCGAACCCTTTGGACGCCATGAGAAATCCATGCGGTACCTGCCATCCAAGCGCTGGACATACACATCAAACAGCGTTCCGGTCTCTGGTCCACCGTAGATCGGGTTCGCGGGGTTTTTGGTGAATTTCTGCATTTTCGCACCTCACTTTGAGCTGATATAACTGTTAATATTATACATCATTCGACGAAAAAAAACAATAGTAAATAATATCTCCGCAGCAAAAAACACAGCTCACCTCCGGATTGCATTTGCCGGAGGTTTTGGTCGTGAAGCCCACGCCGTCAATATCGACCGTTAGATGCGTTGGCGTATGAAAGCAATCGTATCCATACAGATTCTGTGTAAACGACTAATAATTAATCGCGTAATTCAAGATTCCATCTATATTTGTATACCTCGTCGAAAAATTGCCGCGTCTCAATAAATATCTGCTTCTGTCATGCCATTGATTCCATGTCGATTGACGACGCCTTGCTTTTTCTGTCATCAGTACCGCGTCATGGTCGTGCTTGTAATCCCACCCCTACATAATTGTGCTGATATAATGGCATAGCTTGTTCTGTGCAAGCCATTGTAAATGATAAATGCTGTCTTGGAATGCAAGCCGTCAAACGCGAAATCGACTCCGAGTATCCGCAAATACAGCCGCAATGTCACTGCGGCTTGCCGGATTTGCATGGCAGACCGAGAAATCTTGCGGCGTTGTCGTGACAAACGGCGTATATAATCTCTGCGAGGACGTCGAATTTGCCGTTCAGCTCGCCGCTTCTCACCTTGTCCGAAAGAAACGAGCAGAGCACTCGCCGGAAATAATCATGCCGCGAAAGCGACAGAATGCAGCGCGAATCGGTCGTGAACCCGAAAAATTCGGACAGCACCGAGTAATACATCGCCGCGTCAAGCCAGTCATATATCCCGCGAAAATGGTCGTTCCACCACCACGGCGCGCCGATTTGCACCCGTCCCTGCATGAACGAGCCGGACAGCA
Source organism: Candidatus Flemingiibacterium merdigallinarum (assembly GCA_904386005.1). Taxonomy (GTDB): domain Bacteria; phylum Bacillota; class Clostridia; order Oscillospirales; family CAG-272; genus Flemingiibacterium; species Flemingiibacterium merdigallinarum. Next base: position 32,399 of record CAJFKR010000023.1, on the reverse strand, counting down.
CCGCAAATTGTCAATCGATTGCACAAAACGTGATTAGTCTTGCCATGCGGCGATGAGTGTGATATAATAAACGCAGTCGGCAGAGATAATCTCGGTGCGATAGGGAATATCGACCGACGCGATCACCGCAGCAATCGGAGGGAAGCTATGAAGGAATACATAAATATAAACGGCGTCGACCTTGTGTCGGGCGTCAACGTGCTGAATATAAAATATCCGGCGGGGTATACAACCTATATGCGGTCGGGTACGCCGGCGGATACGGTGATTATAATATTGGAAGGGAAAATCAGCTGCACTGTGCCGGGAGCGGGCGAGTATGAGCTTTTGCCTGGGTATGTCAACGCGTTCCCGAAATAGACCGAGCGCACCTCATCGTATGTCGCGGACACGCACCTTTTGTCAATACACATAACCTCGGCGAAGCCCCTGTTTCGCGACGGAGTGCGGCAAATGAGGATAGAAGCCATGGATATACATCAGCGCGGCAGGCCGGATTTGACAGCTTCCCCTATTTCTGCCGCCAATATATGAAGGTGTTCGGTGTGAACGCCTCAAAGGAGCTGGCAGTGCAGGTGGTGAAGCCGACACAGTGACTGCGGTATTGCCCGCGATATCGCCGGACTAAACATACTACAATACAGTGACGGCAGTATTGCCCGCGACACCGTCGGACTAAACATACTACAATACAATGACGGCAGTATTGCCTGCGATACCGCCTGACTGAACATACAACGACACAGTGCCTGCGGCAGTGACCACGCCGCCGCCGGACTGTGCATATAATAGCACTGCCGCATATCACGACGATATTCCAACGTGATATGCGGCAATCTGTATTGTATTTACCTTGACGCGTTTCAGCCCAAGTACAGCGGGTTGTCTAATCTTATCAGAGTCGTGTTCAGCGCAAGGTCGCAAACCTCGATGTAGATGTATTCGCCGGTGAGCAGGCCGACGTCGTAGCAGCCGTCGTCAGTCATCGGCGCCGAGTTCAGCGATGAGTCGCTGACACTGATATACGCGATTCCATAGTCGTCGGTCGCGTCAAGCACGAGCCGCGCCTTGTCGCGGTCGATTATGAACTCGCTCGAATTGATTGTCGGCGGCACCGAGTCGAGATAGACTGTATATGAAAAGCTCGATTCGACCGGAGAGTCGGCGTTGTGGTAGCTTATTGTAATTTCGTAGTAGCCGTCCGGACAGACATAGTAGCGGTTGTCGCCGGCGCGCGCGTTCCAGAGCGGGAGCTGTGTGGTGAACATCATGCCGTTGCTGTTGACATAGGTGCGCGCACAGTCGCCGCGGTCGGCGGAGTATACGACCTCGCCGTCTGAATTCGTGACTGTGACCCTGACGCCGCTGACCGAGCGGCGCAGTCCGAAGTTAAGATAAATCCCCTCATTGTTCAGGTCGACGTTCGGAGAGTAGCAGATCAGATTTCGATCCGGAAGATTGCCGTCGAGACCGAACAGGAACGGGTTTGTGCCGAGTACCACAGTCGAGTTGATTGCGTTGCTCGCGTAGAGTCGGTAGAGCCAGCGTCCGTCGATTATCGGCTCTGCGTGGTCGTATATGTCTGCGTCGAGCGCCGGTTCGTCGTACCAGTTTCCGCAAAAGCCGATTATTGGTATCGTCGCGACGTCAATGTCGACAGTGTCGGAGACGTCATTGCCGGCAATACCGACAGTGTCGGGTGCGTTATCGACGGCAGCGGAATCGACGATATCAGCAGCAATGGCATCAGAATCGATTGTGTCTGTACCGGCGGCAGCGGTATCGACACTGACGCTGTCGCCACTGTCAGCCGGATTGACCGCGCTGACTTTCGCGTAGCCCTCGGCAAAAAAGCCGTTGCCGAACACACGGCAGTATTCGTCATATGTCTCGGCATCGATGTATATCGTCACGCTAAACGTATACTCGCTGTTCGCGCCGAGACTGAATTCATATCCGTCGGTCATATCGTCAGAAATGAGATTGTCGTTTACATAAATTGACAGATTGTCGAACCCGACAAAATCCGTCGTGAACGCGATTCGGTCGTCCGGCTGCATACCCAGCCGCTCATGAAGCGGCGCCTTTGTGCTGCCGTCGTCATACATCAGCTCCGAATAGCTGAACTCGCGCCAGCCGTCCGAGCCGATTATGAAGTCGAGTGTGCAGTCGACCGGATAGCCGCGCAGGTTCTCAACCGTCAAGTCGAACGACATCCAACGCCCGCCCAGCTCTCCGAGCTCGATTTTGTAGTCACCGTCCGACGTCAGAATCAGTCCGCAGTCGACAAGCGCGTCGACCGATACGACGCCGCCGCCCTGCAATCTCGGCGAATATGGGATAGACGAGCCGGTCTGCGTCATCAGCTCGGCCGAGGATACGACGAGCGCGCGCGCCTTTATACCGGCTTCGGTCGAGGACAGACCGGGGTTCTCCGAAATCAGCCTTTGCTTTGCGATAACAAGCGCGCCGGACAGCCGCGCCGCGGCTACAGCCGTTCCGCTCGCGCTGATATAGCTGCCGTCGCTGCTCAAGGTCTCGACCGATTCGGCTATGTACGCGACGTCAATTCCGAGCGACAGCTCGGGCGTCGGACCGCTCGCGGAGAAGTCGGACGGGTAGGGCGTGTCGAACAGCTTCACGGTGTAGATTTCGTCGGGGCTGACATAAAGGCTGCCGCCATCCCGATTGAGCTGATCTATGAATTGCGACGCGGCGATTATAAGCGGTATCGGCGAGCCGGTCAAATCGCAGATCAGATTGAGCGTCTGGTTCGGGTCGGGCTGATTGTCGCGGATAATCACGCCGATAGCTCCCATTGCCGCGGCGTTCGCGGCCTTTTCGGAGAAATTCAGCTCGCCCCGGTCGATTATAGCGAGCTTGCCGGCAAGGTCGCCCGCGCTAACAAAGTCCTCTGGCTCTCCCAGACCGTCGACAAATACGTACTCGAGTGTCTGCCCACCGAAATACTCGGCGAAGCTCATTCCACCGGTCGCCTGATACAGGTGGTTCGAGTCGGAGTAGGGAATGACGCCGCCGTCATAAATCAGGCAGTGCGCGGTCAATGTGTTCGTGTGCGCGCTGCCTGCGCCGAGCACCTCGTCAAGACTCGCGGGATAGCTCACCATACCGGTGTCGGGATGAGTGGTCTCGGGCGCGCTCATCGCGTACGCGTCGTAATACGCGCTCTCCTTGCCGAGCGCGCCGACGTCGCCGACCGCGGATATCACCGGAATTCCGGCGGTCTCGGCTTTGGCTACAGCTATGCCGAGCTCGGTAGTGTCGTCGTCGAAGCCGCAGGGGTCGCTGATTGCGACGCAGATTACGTCCGCGCCCAGCGTGATCGCGTCCTCGACCGCCTTTGCCGCCGCGCTCTCGTCTATCATTCCGGTGTTGTCGGACGCTATCTTCATCGCGAGAACCTGCGCGTCGGGGGCGACGCCGGCGGCGTGAGCGGAACCGGTCGGATTGCCGGCCGCGGCGTAGAGCAGCGCGGTGCCGCTCTGCGCGATTCCGCCGACCTCGAGCGTGTCGTCGGCGTAGTTATAGGCAAAGGGAATCTTCGGGCTTATATAGAAGCTCGCGTCCGGCTGCCCCTCGGGCAGGCGCGCGTTCAGCTTGGAGTGAGAGCCGGTAGCCTCGGACAGAGAAATTACTGCTTCAGGCGATGAATCGGCAGAAACGGACAAAGCGTTTACATCCTCCTCGGTCAGCTTTGGCTCGCCGTTTATGCGATAGCTCTCATGTTCTATGAGAAATCCCGAACCGAGCAGAGCGATGCACATTCCCGCGCCGGTGTATTCGGATTCGGACGCGGTCATACTGTCAGTTTCAATTATACCGTCGGTTTCTATGATACCGTCGGTTTCTGTGATACCGTCGGTTTCTGTGATACCGTCGGTTTCTGTGATACCGTCGGTTTCTGTGAAACTGTCAGTTTCTGCGAAACTGTCAGTCTCATTATAACTGTCGGTATCTGTAATATTGTCAGCCGCTGTAATTTCTTGACTGTATATAAAGGCGTCATGATTGTCAGCCGCTCCGGACATATCCGCAGCCGATACCGGCAGCGCGCCGAATGTCAGCACAGCTGAAAGCTGTGCTGCTGACAGCAATATCGATATTGTTTTCATATCACACCTCATTCTGACGCGCCCAGCTCGATGATATCGACGAGCGAGTTGTACGCGCAGTCGACTATCTCAACATAGATGCTGTCGCCGTCGTATCCGGACAGGTCGAATTCAGCGGTGAAGCCGCTCCCCTCGTCGATACCCGGACAGTATTCGATCAGCCTGAAGTCCTCGCTGTCGTCGGAAAACAGCTTGACATAGCGCGGTTTGTGGTTGTCGGACGCGGTCAGGGTCAGTATGCCGCTGTCCGCGTCGTAGGAATAGCTGTCGACCGACGGCTTTTCGGTGTCGAGCCGGACGTCGAACGTGTAGGTCTGCATGACGCCCGACAGGTAATCGAGCGTGAAATCGTATCGCAGGGTATACCTGCCGTCGGGCAAAATATAGCGCAGGTTGATTCCGTCGCTGCCGTTCCACTCGAACAGCAGTGCGACCGGAGCTTCATAGTCATGCGACTTGATGAAGTAATTCGGCGCAATGAGCGAGGTATATACAGCCTTGCCCTCCGAGTCGAGCACGGTCATGCTGCCCGAGGACGCGTTGCGCAGAAAGTCGGCGCGCAGGTATATATAGTCGGCCGCGCCGTCGCCGTTCGGCGAAAACGCTATCTCGTCGGCAGCGGGTATATTAGTGCCCGACAGGTTGTCCGAGAATATGTCAAGTCCGGCGGTCAGGTATCTTCCGAGCACCGGAGTGACTATAGACACGCCGCCGAATATCGGCTGACTTATCGCGCTGTCGTTCAACAGAGCGTCGGCTTGATATGTGGATTCGGTATATACCGACGCGTCGAGTATCGGCGCGCTCGTCCAATCGCCCGCATAGCCCATATAGGGTATCGAATAGCTGCGGCTCGCGGTCTCGCAGTAGATATAGCCCTCGACAAAGTAGCCGTTTGTGAATATCGACGCGAGCTTTTCCGAATAGTCGGAGTCAAGCTCGATTATCAGGCTGACTGTGCGGCTCTCATGCGCGTCGAGCGTGAGCGCGTACGGCGCGTAGTCGTCCGCAGCGCGGTTCAGATTCGATTCTCCGGCACTGATTATCGACTTTGAGTCGGACACAGATACAAGCGACGAGAAATACTTCTGCTCGCCGTCGATTTCGTGTACCTCATAACCGTCGTTTATCAGCGACGCGGACAGAGTCGCGTCAAGCGGAGAGTCAGTCAGATTCGTGAGCGTAATGTCTATGTAGATATAGTCGCCGATAAGGTCGTAAAGCTCGATTTTCGGCTTGCCGTTGTAGGCATAGGTGAGCTCAATCTCCCTTTCGAGCGCCGACTCGAGGTTGACCAGTCCCGCGCCCTGGAGCCGCGGCGAATATTCGACGCCGTCCGGTCCGAGCAGCGGCTGCGCGCTGTTCATGAGTAGGGTGCGTATCGTCTGCGGATGAATCATCTGCGTATCAGTTGCATGTGTATCAGTTGCTTGTGTATCAGTCGTTTGTGTATCAGTTGCTTGTGTATCAGTTGTCTGTGTATCAGTTGCTTGTGTATCAGTTGCTTGTATATCAGTCGTCTGTTGATTATCTGTCTGCGCATAGTCGGCTGAATCGGCGTAATATTCGCAAAGCAGGGCGATTATGCCCGCGAGCTGCGGCGACGCCATCGACGTGCCGGACATTGTGCCGTAGCCGTCGGGGATAGCGCTGTATATATTGCCGCCGACCGCGCTGATGTCCGGCTTGAGTCCGAGCTGCGGAGTGGCTCCGGTCGAGCTGAAGGACGACGGCAGACCGCCGTTTTCAACCTTGAAGCTGGACGACGGATAAAAGCGCAGTTCGCGGCGGGAGTCTTCAATCAGGCGTTCGCCGTCCTCGAGGGATATAGCTATCGCCGGCAGCGAAGCGTCGGTGAGGTCGAGGTTTATAAGCTCATTTTCTACATTATTATAAAATATTACGCCGACCGCGCCGTTGGAAGCGGCGACCGCGGTTTTTTCGGCAAATGTAGTCTCGCCGCGTGAAATCAATGCGAGCTTGCCCTTGACATTGACGCCGTCGTAATCCGAATCAAGTCCGATTCCGGGCACGACCACAAACTCGATGCCGCGGTTCCCAAAATGCTCGGCAAAGGTTTTGTCGAGCAGACCGAACATCAGGTTAGTGTCGGTATAGCTGAACAGCTCGCCGCCATTTTCAAAGCCGAACGCGGTTCCGAAGCTGTACATATTGTCGACGCTCGCGGTCGCGAGCGAGTATTCGGACACCGACGGATAACCGGCGGTGCCGTAGTCGGTGTAGTCGGCGGGCGGCAGGCTGATGTCGTATTCATACGCGAAACGGCTGTATTGCGCCGAAGTGGCTTCGTTGCCGGACGCCGAGACGACTATGCATCCGGCTTCTTCGGCTTTTTTCAGCGCGGCTTCAAGCGTTTTCGACGACTTCGCCGCAGCCGAACCGGAGTAGCTGCCGAGCGAAAGGTTTATGACGTCGGCGCCGAGAGAAACCGCGTCCTCGAGCGCGGCGAGAATCGCCGCGTCGTCGGCAGCCTCGCCGTCGTCGCTGAACACCTTCATCAGAAGCAGCTGGCATTCGGGCGCGATTCCCTGCATACTGTTGTCTTCGGTCGAGTTCGCGCCGATGATTCCGGCTACGTGCGTGCCGTGCGACGCGCTGCCCGTAAGGTCGGAGTCGCGCCCGCTGTAATCAAAAGCGAACGGAATCCGCTCGTTGTAGTAAAGCTCCTCGGAGGAAGCGTAGTTGTTCACATTCAATCGGGTCGTGTCGAGCAGCGCGGCGAGCGACTCCTCGGTGTAGACCTCGGTCGCGGTCTCGCCCGCGAACGCCGGATGGTCAATGTCGAAATTCGAGTCTATGACCGCGACAATAACTCCGTCGCCGGTCAGCCCGTATTCGCTTGACAGCTCGTCATCAAGCCCGACCAGCTCGCGCGCCGACTCGACCGCGGCGGTATAGCCGTCAGTATATTCGACCGTTTCGGTATCGGACGCGGTTTCGTCACTGCGTGCGGCGTCGGACGCGGCGCCGGCATTAGACATAGCGTCAGCGCCATAAACCGCGTCAATTCCCGACAGGGCTTCGGTTTCGAGCGATTGGTAGCTGCCGATTTCGTATATGCTGTCGACAAAGTCGAGAGAAGCTATATATCCGGCGAGCGTGTCGGGCAGAGTCAGCTCGAAGCCGCGGATCAGCGTGTCGTAGCGGTAGCCGACGTCGCAGGCCGGCAGCTTTGACGTGATATACTCGGCAGCGTCAGACGGTGATACCGAACCGTCCTCGAGCAAGACTATATATGTTGAGTCATGTTCAGCCGCCGAGACTATACACGCGAGGCACTGACCGGATAAGAGCAGTGCCGCGGCTGATATTGCAAGACGTTTTTTCATACTGATTCCTTTCTTTTTTCGATAGTAGCGGAGGTAATCAAATATAATTATAGCAATATTATGTTAATAAATCAAGCTGATTCCATAAAAGCGGCGACTATACAACATATTATAATTATTTTTTACATACACCCTTGACCTTGACATGAAAATCTGTTATAATTTTGGTATATAAAGTTAATTTATATTATTTAGTATTATAAGAAAGGCTAAGAAAATGGCAATCACTTACAATGATTCAGAACGCTCATTCAAGCTCGATACGCCGAAGTCAAGCTATGTGTTCAAAATCAGTCCGACCGGATACCTTCTGCACCTCTACTATGGCGCGTATGTCCCTGAGTCCGACCTCGATTATCTGCGCATGAGACTTATAAACGCGTCGTTCAGCGCGAGCGTCGCGAGCCCCGAGGAAAAGGGGCTGTCGCTCGACACCGCGGCTATCGAATATCCGGTCAACGGCTCGGGCGATTTCCGCGTCTCGGCTCTGTCGATACGCGGCGATAACGGCAGCTCGGTCACCGATATCCGCTACGCGTCGCACCGAATTTACAGCGGCAAACCGCGCCTCGAGGGACTTCCCGCGACCTACACTAACAGTGACGACGAAGCCGACACGCTCGAGCTCACCTGCCGCGACGCGCTCACCGGCGCAGAGGTCGTGCTTGTCTACACTGTGTTCACGAAGCTCGACGCGATAACGCGCAGTGTGCGCGTGACCAACTGCTCGGACAAGCCGTTCGACATTGAGCGTATCCACTCGATGGCGCTTGATTTCACCGAGAGCGACTTCACACTGATGCACCTGCAAGGTCGCTGGGCAAAGGAGCGCACGCTCGTTAAGCGACATCTCCAGTTCGGACTTCAGGGAATTCAGTCGAAGCGCGGCTCGTCGAGCCACAACAACAACCCGTTCATCGCGCTGGCACGCGACGGCTACACCGAGGAGAGCGGCGAGGTATATGGCTTCTCGCTCGTATATTCGAGCAATTTCGAAGCCTGTGTCGAGGTCGACTGTATGCGTTCGACACGCGTAGTCATGGGAATCAATCCGGTCGATTTCGGCTGGCGGCTCGAGCCGGGAGAGAGCTTCACATCGCCCGAGGTCGTCATGGTATTCTCGGCTGAAGGCGTCGGCGGCATGAGCCGCACCTACCACAAGCTCTACCGCTACAATCTCTGCCGCGGCGAGTGGAAGACGAAGAAGCGCCCGATCATAATCAACAACTGGGAGGGCACATATTTCAACTTCGACGAGGAGAAGCTCTACGCTATCGCGAAGGACGCGGCCGAGCTCGGAATCGAAATGCTGGTCATGGACGACGGCTGGTTCGGAGTTCGCAACTCGGACAACTGCTCGCTCGGCGACTGGTATGTAAATGAGAACAAGCTGAAAGGCGGACTGAAATCGCTTGTCGACCGTGTAAATTCGCTCGGGCTGAAATTCGGAATCTGGTTCGAGCCCGAGATGATCTCGCCCGACAGCGACCTCTACCGCGCTCATCCCGACTGGTGCCTGCACGTCGACGGACGCGACCGCTCGATCGGACGGCGGCAGTATGTGCTCGATATGTCGCGTGCCGATGTGCGCGACAACATCTTCGAGCAGATGTCGGCAATTCTGTCGAGCGCGAATATCGAGTATGTGAAGTGGGACTTCAACCGCAACCTGACCGAGGTCGGCAGTGCGCTGCTCCCGCCCGAGCGTCAGCGCGAGACCGCGCACCGCTATATGCTCGGCGTATATGAGCTGCTCGAGCGGCTGCTCACCGCGTTCCCGCACCTTTTGCTCGAGGGCTGCTCGGGCGGCGGCGGACGCTTTGACGCGGGTATGCTCTACTACAGCCCGCAGATCTGGACGAGCGACGACACCGACGCGATGGAGCGGCTCGAAATTCAGTACGGTACGACGCTCTGCTACCCGCCGTCGGCGATGAGCGCGCACGTATCGGCGTCGCCGAATCATCAGACCGGACGCGAGAGCTCGTTCAAGACGCGCGGCGACGTAGCTATGGCGGGCGCGTTCGGCTACGAGCTTGACCTGACGAAGCTGAATGACGAGGAGCGCGAGCTGGTCAAGAAACAGGTCGCAGACTACCACAAGTACTACGACCTCATTCAGAACGGAGACTACTACCGTCTCATCAACCCGACCGAGGACAAGGCGAATCCGACCTGCGCGGCGGCGTGGGAATCGGTTTCGGCTGACAAGAACGAGGTTCTGCTTACCTATGTCGTAATGCGCACGCAGGTGAGCGTGTCGCGCTACATACGTCTCGTCGGTCTCGACCCCGAGAAGATCTATGTCGACGAGGCGACCGGCAGACGCTACTCGGGCGCGCTCTTGATGAACGCCGGACTGAATCTGACCGGCAGCTGGCATGACGGCGAGAGCAAGGTTTGGCACTTAGTTGTCAGTTGTTAGGTGTTAGTTGTCAGTTGAAGTTAGTTGGTTTTGGGAATTTCAATTTGCGGGTGGTTTTATACCGGCGGAATGTATTTGCCGGCTTTGCGTTAGATTGAGATATACCGATTATTATGGAGGATTCGATGCTATGATATTCGCGTCAAAGAAGAATCTGTATACACTGCTTGTGATTGTCGGAATCCCCGTTTTGATTGTTATAATCCTCGGGATATGCACGCTGCTCAATACCTTCTGTATCGACCATTTCCCGAGTGAAGTGCCGGACAGAATCGTCGTTTTCAGAATATATCCGGAGGGCTGTCCGCTGCACGGTTATCAGCACACCGATTACCTCGAAATCACCGACAGCGGCGTGATTGCGGACACGCACGAGCGGCTGCATAATCTTGTCTACACGTTCAGGACGTCATTTCGCTTCGGTTTCGGTCAGGGGTATCATCCGTATGTACTAAGACTTTACTACGGCGACGACTACTGCGAATATGACTTCGACTTCAACTATGTCGGGGATTACGGGGGCGTCAGATACACGATGCTCGGCGACCAGCTGCGCTGGCTGTTCGATATGCTCGAGGATGACGGCGAGGCGGTCGCGTGGGACGAGGGTGGCACATTTGTGTCATGACGCGGATTGAGCGGGGAATGCGGAGCGGTGGTTTCGGAGTGAAGATTCGAAGCGGGATTCCGGAGCACCGGCACACAGAAACGCAAGCTCGCAAGTAAACAGCATAATAAAACCAAAAGACCGGAGCGCCACGCGCTCCGGTCGTATTGTGCTGACTTGGTATTGTCGCCATATGCTCGTTCGAACTGACGTCGGGTTTCATTCAACTGTGGCGATTTCACTTCCGTCCCATACCCACAGCCTGCCGTTGTTGCCGATGAAATAAACATCGCTTTCGTCATAATCCCGCGCACAGCCGATCTGCTCGTCGGCGAAGAAGTAATTGTTGTAGAGTCCCCATTCGGGCGCGAGAATCGTGAAGCGCTCACCGTTGTAATCAGCCTTGTCGATGTAGGGTCTGCGCTCGGTCGCGGTATCGGAAGTGTCAGTCGCGACCTCGTCAGTCTCGGTCGACGTCACTTCCTGCCCGCAGGCGACAAGTCCCGAAATGACAAGCAGTGTGGGTATTAGCCGCAGGTGGTGTTTCATGTGGTATGCCTCCTTTATTTGTAGCTTGCTGCCGCTGTAATAATTATACAATAAATTTTCCGAATTGTAAAGACTAAAATTATTATTAACTTCATATATGTCGGAATTGATGAAAACATACCGCATATATCAATTTTATAAAATAATTTGACATATAAATATTGCGCAGCCTTGACAAATACGTAAAAAATGTGTATAATATTGTATAGCGGTACCATTATACATAAATGGAGGGTAATAAAATGACACGCAGAAAATCAGTATCCGCGCTGCTGCTTCTGACACTGTTGTTCACGGCTTGCGGCGAAACTGTGCAGCAAACTTCAATTGACAGCGATCCAGTCGCAAATAGCGATGACAGCACGACAGTTGATGATGCGCTGCTCAGCGACAACCTGCCGGATGACCTCGACTTCAATGGGCGAGAGCTGCGCATACTCTCGTCGCAGGAATACGAGGGCTTCGGCGACGGTCTGCATATGCTCCTCGTGACCGAAAACAGCGGCGATATCCTTGACGACGCGATATATCAGCGCAACCTAAAGGTGATGGAGCGCTTCGGTGTGACCTTCGTTGAGACGCCAATGACTTATAATGAAGCGCATACGCTTGTGCGCACAAGCGTCAGTGCCGGAGACGATGTGTATGATGTCATCTCGCTCGCGGACCGCAACGCGCTGTCGCTGGTCGCCGAGGGCATGATCTATTATATGGATGAGCTGCCATATATTGACCTCGAACGCGAATACTGGAATCAGACGCTGAATGAGAGCATCACGATTGCCGACCGTCAGGTACTGGCATACAGTGACATGATGCTGACCGCGTATGATTTCACACATCTGCTTTCCTTCAACAAGGCAATGATTGACGAGCTGTCGCTCGACGATCCGTATACGCTGGTCGACAGCGGCAAGTGGACGCTCGATCGCTTCAACGAATACCTCGCCGCCGCTACCTCTGACCTGAACGGGGACACGATATATGACGAAAATGACCGCTACGGCTTCGTTTCGGACGCGAAGCAGGTCTCACCCTGCTTCTGGATTGCCGCCGGCTGCCTGTCAATTGAAAAGGACGACTCCGATATCCCGCGGTTCGTTATGAATAGCGAACGGATGCTGAATACGCTCGACCGGGTCTATCAGCTGACTTGGGAGAACGATTACTGGTACAAGCAGCTCGGGGTTGAGGAAATCGGCTACACGATGTTTTCGAACGGACAGGCGCTGTTCTGCAATGCGAGCTTTGACGCGCTGTTCGGCGGCATTTTCCGCGCGAGCAATGTCGAATACGGCGTCATACCCTATCCGAAGTATGACGAGTCGCAGGAGCGGTACTATACCCGTGTCGAGGGCGGTTTCCCGTATGTTGTACCGGTCACGGTCAATGACACCGAATTCGTAGGCGCGATGCTCGAAGCTCTCGCCTGCGAGTCGCACAATACTGTGCTGCCCGCCTATTACGAGGTCGCGCTCAAGACGAAGTATACGCGCGACGACACATCGGCGCGAATCCTTGACATGATCATGGAGGGCAGAATTTACGACTTCGGCGACACATTCCTGACCGGATGTGTACGCGATGGTTTTGTGTCACAGACCTTCAGTTCCGGACAGCCGATGACTGCGTCGAAGATCGAGAGCAACACCGCGACGGTTGAGGCGGCGATCGGTGATATTGTTGAAGCCGTGACCGGAGAATAATCGGCGATGAAAATAGAACGACCGGAGCGACAGCTCCGGTCGTTATTGTGTTAACTTGACATTGTCGTCGAATGCTCATTCAACCGCCGCGATTTCACTGCCGTCCCAGACCCACAGCCTGCCGTTGTTGCCGATGAAATAAACATCCCCGTCGTCATAGCCCCGCGCGCAGCCGATCTGCTCGCCGGTCGCGATGTCGACATACCAGAGCGCATCGTCGCTGTGACTGTATATCCTGCCACCCGTGATCGCGAGAATGTCCGCCGACTCAAAGCTCGAGGCATTGCCGCCTAACGACATCAGAAGCTCGGGCTCGCCCGAGCGAATGACATACAAGCTGCCCTCGCTGACATAATAGCAGTCGCCGTCAAGAATATACATGAAATTGTTGAAGCGGTAGTCGGCGGCGGGATTGAGGTCGACCGTGCAGACCTCCTTGCCGTCAAGCCTAAGCGAGTGCCTGCCGGCGTCGTCGAGCCGGACTAACGTGTATTCGCCGTCGGCGGTGGTCTGAATGTGCAGCTCGCCGTTCCATTCACGCGTCGCCCCGCCGGTGAGGTCACAGCTCGCAATGTTATTGTACACGCACTCAATATATATCCGGTCACTGACCGAAATCCGCTCGGGTGAATTTACAGAAAACAGCTTTTCGCCCTGTGACATCTCGGGCGAGCCGACCGGAAAACGCCAGATGTCGAGCTTGTTCGGATTGTCGCTGTCAGCTTCAGCCGACGGGAGCTGGCAGTAGACATAGCCGCCGCATACCCGCGGAAAATACGCGGGTATGATGTCGGTTTCGACCAGAGCGCCGCTCGCCTTGTCGACATACGCGAGCCTGTCTGACAGCAGAAATACACGCTCGCCATTGTCCGACGCGGTGTGACCGAATATCGCGTTGGCTTCTATAAACGTATAGTCAACACCGTCCGCAGTGCAGCTATTTGCAGTAAAACCAAAACCCGACAGCAGCGCGAGGAGCAGTGCGATTACCACAAGGTGCAACCTTTTGAATCCGGTATTATACATTATATTCGCCGCCTTTCAATGATATTTTACGCTTATTGTTTGGTATACTGATTATAGCATATATAGGGCGAAAAAATATGTCAGACAAAAAAACAAAATGTAAATTATATATAAATATCCAGCCGATTCAAACGAAGCGGCTGGATTAAATTTATTCGCTTTTAATAAGACTTGTCAATCGCTGACCTTTTCGAGCATATCTTCGATCAGAGCCTGTGAGCTTGTTTCACGCGCGTTGTAGTAGGACGCGAAGTCGCTGCTGCCTTCCTTCAGGAGCAGATTCGAAATCGAGTAGAACAGGTCGTACATAGTCCCGCTGTGACCGAAATAGTTCATGCCCGCGTCGTAGATGACGTTGTCGAAAATCAGCTCGAGCATTTCTTTCGAGTCGGCGTCGCGCGCGAATTTCTCGCCGAGCAGCAGGTCGTAGTAGGCGGGGATCGTCGTGTCCTCGCTGTAGTAGGCGAGCATCTCGCAGACCATGCCGATCATACTGGTGTCACCCGCAGTCGCAGGAATGCACATCAGTCCCGACCAGTCGTTGGTCTCATATGCGGTCTGCGTGTCGTCGAGCAGCGGGTAGGGGACTATGCCGAAGTCGACGTCGCAGTCGCGGTAGAGGTTGAGTCGGTTCAAAGCCTCGATCTGGAAGAGCAGCTTTCCGGACGACATATCCAGCTTGAGCGTCGTGTCCGCCGGTTTGTAGGTGCTGCCCGAGCGGTTGATGAGCTGATCGAGCTTTTCAAAAAGCGAGTAGGTGCGCTCGTTATTTAATGAAAGTGCGAGCGAGCCGTCGTCCTGCTTTTCGGTGAAGTGTATACCGCTTGAATAGAAGAAGCTCGCGTACATCCAGGTTTCGCTGCCGTAGAAGCCGTACTGGTCATTTTCGTTGAACACGCTGTCGCCGTTGAGGTCGATGGTGACTACCGACGCCATTTCATTCAGCTTGTCGAGCGTCCACTCATTTTGGCGTACAAGGTCATACGGATTTTCGAGCTGGTAGCTTTCAATCAGCTCCTTGTTGAAGAAAACAGCGTTCGGGTCGGCTATCATATAGTCGGAGACGGCGTAATACTGCTTTCCGTAGAGCGAAAGATTCTCATTGCAGCTCTGATTCCAGTATTCGCGCGAAAGGTCTACGGTCGGAATGGTGTTCCAGTCGAGGATAAGTCCGTCGGTAATCAGCTCGGCGGTGGGCGTGATGCAGTGCGTCAGCGCGAGCTGGTAGGTGTCGTCGCCCGACATGACCATCGAGCTCAGAGCCGCGCGGGTGTCGTTTATAGTGCCCTCTTTGATATACTGAATATCGACGTTGAGGTAGTCCTCGGTCAGCATTTCGCGTTCCCAGATAGCGTCGTTCATCGCGTCGCCCGACTGCTCGTCGGCGAAGAAGTAGTTTGAATAAAGTCCCCAGTCGGGAGCGAAGATCGTGAAGCGCGCTCCGCCCAAATCGGTTTTTTCTATGTAGGGCTGTCTTGTGTCGGTTTCGCCGCTTGATGTGACCTCAGTCTGGCTGGCGGTTGTCTCGGGGGTTTCACTTTGAGCTTGTGAACAGGAGACAATGTTCATAAGCAATACAAACGCGAGTGTGAGTCGCAGCTTTGTTTTCATTGATTGGTTCCTCTCTTTGCCGGTTTTCTTTTAATTTTGAATAATAATATTATATCAAATTTCGGACGGTTGTGATGTCAAAAATCCTAAATCTGACGTAAATAATTGGCTATTAGTCCAAAATTAAAACAAAATATTGCATATAATTACATAATTAAACAGCTGCAAGCTGCGAATCTCACGCTAAGTGTCTTGCTTAATTTTTAATATCATCGAGCAATTGCTCAATTTCACCAAGCGCTCCATGCTCATATCTTCCATACCAGGACGCGAAGTCGCCGCTGCCGTCGCGGAAAATCATGAACGGGATTGTGTAGTATAAATTGAACATATTGTTGGTCTGACCGAGGAAGTTCGAACCCGCGTCGTAAACAATTCCGTCGAAGATAATGTCGAGTATCTTCCTTGAGTCGTCGTCGCGCGCGAGCTTTTCGCCGAGGACGACGTCATAATACGCGGGCAGAGTGGTGTCGGCGCTGTAGAACGCGAGCATCTCGCAGACCTCGCCGATCATGTCGGCGTCGCCCGCGGTAATCGGAACACACATCAGTCCCGACCAGTCGTTCGTGTTGTATTCGGTCTGCGACTCCTCGTATTTCGGGTAGGGCAGGATTCCGAATTCGACCTCACAGTCGCGGTAGTTCTTGACACCCTTGACGCCTATCAGTCTGAACAGTATCCGCCCCGAGTGCATATCCAACTGCTCCTCGGCAGCCGCGCCGTATTTCCAGAGATACGCGGAGTTCGAGCGGTTGAAGAAGGTGTCGAGCTTGTCGACAAGCGAATACATACGCTCGTTGTTGAGTACCAACTCCAACCCGCCGTCGTCGCTCTTTTCGGTCAAGCGAATTCCGCTTGAATAAAGGAAACTGCACAGCATCCAGTCGCCTTCGGCGGCGAAGCCGTACTGGTCGTTTACGTCATATACGCTGTCGCCGTTCAGGTCGTTGGTCACAGCCGCGCTCATCTCAAACATTTTATCAAGCGTCCAGGTACCGTCATAGACGAGTTGGTAAGGGTCGTCGAGACTATAATTTTCGATCATTTCTTTATTGAAGATGATCGCGTTCGGGTCGGGTATCATGAAGTCGTTTACCGCGTAATACTGCTTGCCGTATACAGTCAGACCGTCGTTGCAGTGCTGGTTCCAGTATTCGCGCGTCAGATCGACCGTGTCAATGTCGTTCCAGTCGATAAGCAGTCCCTTTGACACCATATCGGCGGTCTGACTGATACAGTGGGTCAGAACAAGCTGGTAGGTGTCGTCGCCCGACATGACGACCGAATTGACCTTGGAGCTGGTTTCGGAGATCGTACCCTCAAGCAGGTATTCGATGTTGACGCCGAGATATTCCTCTACCAGACGTTCTCGCTCATACAGCGCGTCATTCATCGCGTCGCCGGTCTGCTCCTCGGCAAACATATAGTCGACATAACTGCCCCACTCGGGCGCGAATACCGTAAATACAGCCCCGCCGTAGTCGTTTTTCTCGATATACGGCGTTCGGACGACCTCGGAGGTTTGTTGCGGCTCGGTGGCTTCGGTTACAATGCTGTCGGTCACATCTCCGCAGCTCGCGGCGGAGACGGTCAGGGCAAATAACAGCGTTATGGTCGGGATTCGCAGCTTCACGTTCAACACTCCTTTGAAATATGAAATTGAGATTTACACTCTATTAACAAGTATAGCATCATTCGCGGGATATTACATGAACAAATTGTAAATATATATTCAATATAGCTTGCTAAATATTAAATATTGGCAATTTGTATAATCTTACCGATTGAATATGTGCAATAAGCACAGACACTCTGTGAGCGGCGAAATTTCGTCGCCTGATAAAAAACTGCGGACCAATAAGATCCGCAGCGGGTAAAATATTCGGTATGCGCAGTGTCGGTTTTATATCAATCATTCGACTCCGGCTATTTTCCGACCCATCAGCACGCCCATTATAGACGCCATCATCAGACCGCGCGTCCAGCCGCTCGAATCGCCGAGACAGTGCAGTCCGGCGAGCGACGTCGACAGGTTTTCGTCCATCTTGACACGGTTCGAATAGAATTTCAATTCGGGCGAATATAGCAGAGTCTCGGGGCTTGCGAAGCCGGGGACGACTATTTCGACCGCCTGAATGAAGTTGATTATATTGACCATCGCGCGATAAGGCATTGCGGCCGTGATGTCGCCGGCGACCGCGTCGGGCAGCGTAGGCTTTACGTTCGAGCGCGACAGCTCGCGCGCCCAGGTGCGCTTTCCGTCGAGTATGTCGCCGAATCGCTGGACGAGGATATGTCCCGCGCCGAGCATATTCGTCAGCTCACCGACCTTCTGCGCATATGCGATCGGCTGATTGAACGGCTCGTTGAAGTTGTGCGAGCAGAGAATCGCGAGATTTGTGTTGCCCGATTTATAGTCCTTATATGAGTGACCGTTGACGACCGCCAGGTTGTTGTCGTAGTTCTCCTGGCTGACAAAGCCGCCGGGGTTCTGACAGAAGGTGCGCACCTTGTTCTTGAACGGCTTCGGATAACCGATCAGCT
The DNA here is from genome assembly GCA_904386005.1 of Candidatus Flemingiibacterium merdigallinarum. Taxonomy (GTDB): domain Bacteria; phylum Bacillota; class Clostridia; order Oscillospirales; family CAG-272; genus Flemingiibacterium; species Flemingiibacterium merdigallinarum. The sequence goes on along the minus strand of CAJFKR010000023.1, from coordinate 14,448 downwards.
TCGACTCGTACAGCACCTTGTTGACGTCCTCGATTATCTCGTTTCTGACCTCGACGCGCACGCCGATGTCTACCGTGCCCGGCTTGTGCTCGATTCCGTGCTCAACGCAGATTTTTTCAAGCCAGTCCGCGCCGCGCCGACCGGTCGCGACGACGATGTCGTCGCCGAAAATTTCGCTCTCGACTCCGTGATTGTCTACGACCCGCACGCCGCGGCAGACCTCGTTCTCGACGATAAGGTCGGTGCAGTTGCAGGAGAACAGCATATCGACGCCCTGCTCAGATAGGTACTGCTGTATCGAATAATATATATGCTGCGCCTTTTCGGTGCCGAGGTGCCTTATCGGGCAGTCGACCAGCCGCAGGCCGGCCTGTATCGCGCGGCGGCGGATCTCCTTGATGAACGGGTCGTTCGACACGCCCTCGATATGCTCGTCCGCGCCGAACTCGAGATATATCGAGTCGGTGTAGTCGATCAGATTCTGCGCCCTCTCCCAGCCGATAAGCTCGGGGAGCTCGCCGCCGACCTCGTGCGACAGCGACAGCTTGCCGTCCGAGAACGCGCCCGCGCCCGAGAATCCGGTCGTGATGTGGCAGTAGGGCTTACACTGCATACACTGCTTGGTCTTTAGTTTCGGGCAGCGCCGTTTTTCGACCGGCAGTCCCTTTTCGATTATTATGATTTTCTTGTCCGCGCCGCGGCGGATGAGTTCAAGCGCGGTGAATATGCCGGAGGGTCCCGCGCCGACTATGACAACGTCGTATTTCATTTAAGTGACCCAAGCTTCCTTTCCTTATAATAATCACACAAAAACATTCCGCAAACCAGGGTCTGCGGAACGTAATTACACATACGAGATAATTACATTAAATTATATCATATTGATGCTTTTTTGTCAAGTATATAAAAGTTAATTGTTTTATGCGTGATTTTTATATAAGCGGGCGTGTTTTTGGTATTTACAACCTCGCTGAAATCGGTTATAATAGAATCGGAAATCTCGTATATTGAAAGGAATCGAAAATGCTATACACTGACAAAAACATCGGAGAGACCTACTGCGCGCCCTTTCTCGGCAACGGAAAGCTGTCGCTGCAAATCACGCCGGATGGAGCCATGAACCCGAATATGCGCGGCGCGCTTATCAAAGCCTATCCGTCGACGAACATCTGGGTCGCCGGACGCAGGAGCATGAGCGGCAACCGCACGCTGCTCTGTCACGGTCGCTTTGAGCAGCAGCTGTTCGCGGGCGGCGAGCTTACAGTCGCCGGCTTTACGCAGGAGCTTGACGCCGAGCGCGCTGTCGTGAACTGCCACACCGAATATAACGACGGCAGTGTAGTCGACACGACCGCCTTTGTTGATACCGAATACAAGCTGATAATATTAAAAAAGCGGATAACTCCGGCGGACAAGCTCAATTACCGCTTCAGCTATTCATTCTGCGGCAAGGGAAAATCGGATATCCTGCCCGATTTGTGCGATGCCGCCGTGTCGGTCGGAGATAATTCGGGCAGGATTTCCTACCGCCTGACCGACCGCAGGGACTTTGGAGGCAGCATATGCGTCGGCTGCGAATGTGACTGCCAATTCGGCATGACCGCGAATTCGGTGATACTTTCCCGCCTTGTAGACGAGCCGACCGAGCTTGTAATTTATATTGCGCAAAGCGACAGTCTTGACGGCGCCGACCACGCCGGATTAGCCAGAGACATAATACAATCCGCGCTCAGCGACGGCTTCGAGAGCCTGAAAGCAAGGCACGACGCGGCATGGTGCGACTACTACGCCGAGGGTGGAGCCGTAATCGGCGACAGTCTCTGCGATGACGTCTACCTCACCGCGCAGTATCACCTCAAAATTTTCGCGACCGAATGGTCGCTTCCGGTCGGACTCTGCGACAGCTGTTGGGAGTCAAAGTTCTTCGCGTTTGATGAGCATTATATGTTCTTCGGTCTGCTCACGTCGAACCATACGCGTGAAGCGTCGTGCGTGCCCTACTTCCGCCATGCCGGTCTCGAATCGGCGATAAAGCGGGTCTCGTCCAAGCACCACAACGCCGCGCGCTACCCGTGGGAGACGCTCGAGGACGGCAGCGAGGCGTCGCCCTACGGCTATTGGTACGAGCACATCTTCCATATGTCGACGATACCACTGACCGAATATTACTACTACCTGTATACGAACGACCTCGAATTCCTGCGCGACGTCGCGTATCCGGTCATCTCCTCCTGCGCCGAGTTCTTCTATGTCCACGCGCTCTACCGCGTCGAGGGCAAGGGCTTGATCGTCGGCAAATGCACCGACCTCGAGCGGCTCGGTTCGGGTGTCGAGAACGCGTATATGACGACCTGCGGCGTCGTGTCGACTTTCCGCGTATTCGCCGAGGTCGCACGTCTGCTCGGGCGCGACACAGCGATTGCTGACGAATACCTCGCGCTCGCGGACGAGCTGATGCGCAATCTGCCGGACGACGGCGAGCGATACATTCCATACCCCGTCTGCACCGAGCGCAGCATATCGGCTTACAGCGGCACTTTCCCGTTCGATGTCATTGACCGCGGAGATAAACTGCAAACCGCCGCAATCGACGACTATGTCAAATATGAGGACACATTCGGAAATATGTACGAAATCGGAAGCGGCATCTGCTCATGGTACGCCTGCTGGAAAGCGCTGGTGTTCGCGCGGCTCGGACGCGCCGACGAGGCTGTGGACGCGCTGCGCCGAGTCGCGGGCGAGTCGGGCTGGTTCGGCGAGATGTTCGAGATAAACAACGACAAGAGCCAGACCTACATACATCCGTGGTTCACAACCGCGGCGGGAATGTTTGTACACGCGCTGAACGAGTGCCTGTTGTCCTGCCATGACGGCAAGGTATATATCGCGCCCGCGCTCGACAGAAAACATGACAGCTTTTCCTTCCGGCTTCTGGCGCACGGCGGTGTCGTCGTCGAATGCGAAGCCAAGGAGAATAAAATCGTGCGTCTGTCCGCGCACGCGACCGAACACTGCGCTGTAAAATCGATACGCGTGAATATTCCCGAGCGCTTCGACACAGTCGCGGTCGCACCGGATGGCGCGCACGAATTCAGTATAGACGTGGGATAATGCCGCTTTCCGCGTAACGTCAATAAACCCCGCGTATTTGTCTTTCTATTTGTTCACTATATTGATTGACAATTGACAGCCAAAAGTGTATAATTAAATATGTAGGAATTATGTAACATTCACACAGTGAAAGGGATATGCAAGGGTATGATTCTCGCGGTCGATATCGGAAATTCGAGCATTTGTCTCGGGGTTTACGAACTCCGCGGCGACAGGTCGCACCTTGCTTTCAAGGCAAAGATATCCTCCGACCGCTATAAGAGCGCGGACGAATACGCCGTCCTGCTCGGCGGAATCTTCGCGATGAAGCGACTCCCGACGTCCGACATCGAAGGCGCGATAATGCTTTCGGTCGTTCCGGCGCTGACACATACGCTCACCGCCGCGCTGAAGCTATACGGCATAGAGCCGCTTATAGTCGGCTCGGGCATCAAAACCGGGCTTAATATACGCGTCGACACCCCGAATCTGCTCGGCGCGGATATAGTCGCCGACACAGTCGGAGCATTGCGAATCGCCGAGCCTCCGCTCGTCGTCATCGACCTCGGAAGCGCGACGACGATAACCGCGATAAACCCGAGGGGCGAGCTTTGCGGCTGCATAATCGCGCCCGGCGTCCGGCTTTCGCTCGACGCGCTGTCCGAAAAATGCGCGCTGCTGCCCGAGGTGTCGCTGAGGGCACCCGAGAAGCTGCTCGGCACGAACACTCCCGACTGCGTGAACTCCGGCTCGGTGTACGGCACCGCGTTGATGCTTGACGGCTTCATCGGACGGATACGCCGCGAATTTTCGATAAGCGATGAGCTTTCGATAATCGCGACCGGAGGTTTGTCCGAGCTGATAATTCCGCTCTGCGAAAATGAGATCCGCCGCGAGCCCGACCTGACTCTGAACGGGCTCTGTCGGCTGTATGAAAGCAATACCCGACAAAGGCGCAGATAAAAATCGTATAAACCGGAAATACTGTCTTATGATATCGCTTGCCGCGGTAATAAAAACCGCCGCACACCGCCCACAGCACACCCGCGAAGCCGATCGTCGACCGACGGTTATCGCGAAGGAGCGGACAGTCTCCGTTTTATAAATATAATAAGCGCTGCACAAGTCTGAATCGGCCAATACAAGCCCATACGACGCGGCAGCAGCAAAGGAGTTTTTACTATGACAAACGCACAACAAGCCAGAAACGCACGCCGTAAAAAGACATTGTGGATGGTAGAGGTCGCGCTGCTCGCGGCGGTCGTAATCCTCATGTCCTTTACCCCGCTCGGATACCTGAAAACCGCGGGCGTCGAGATCACGTTCATCATGATTCCGGTCGTAATCGGCTCGATAACACTCGGTCCGGCTGCCGGAGCGATTCTCGGCGGACTTTGGGGAGTTACCAGCTTCATTCAGTGCTTCGGAATGAGCGCGTTCGGAACAGCGCTGCTCGGCATCAATCCCGTTCTCACGTTCATCGTCTGCGTTCCGACCCGAATCCTCGCCGGCTGGCTCTCAGCGCTGATATTCGCTGCTTTCAGGAAGCTGCTCGGCGAAAAGAAAGCTAAGTTCATCGGCAGTCCGATAGCGTCGCTCGCGGTCGCGCTGATCAATACCGCTCTCTTTGTCACGCTGGTAATCGTACTGTTCGGCAACAGCGAATACATCAGCGGAATGCGCGGAGGAATGGGCTTTGTCGAGTTCTTCGCGGCTTTCGTCGGACTGAACGGCGTCATCGAAGCGGCTGTAACCTTTGTGGTAGGCGGCGCGATTTCGACCGCTCTGCTCGGCTATCTTGGCAAGCACGCCGAATAAACAGTTTATATCTTATAACGGGTTCACGGTTCACCGAGAACCCGTTTTTTATGGTCTTGAATATCAATCTCTGACAGCTCGACTGCGTGGCTGATTCTCATATATTACAAAAAACGGTGAAAATTTTGTATATATTGCTATTGCGAAATCGTTGGAAATATGGTATAATAATAGAAAGACACTCAAGAGCCAAATTCCCATATCATTAGAAGTATTTGTAGAGTGAAAAAATATGAAGCAAAAAGAAAAAATAATATCGTTGTTATCTGATAACGGTATAATGACACAAAGCGAGCTGGCAGAGGCTATATATGGTGACAAGCGCCATGCACCCGCTGTGTATACCGCGCTCATGTCACTTGTAAACAGCAATATTGTCATTCAATCAGGCACACATCCGGCAAGATATTCTCTCAGTGAGACATCTGTTCCTTCGCGGAAAGAAGTTGTCAGCGCAATTATAAAGAAAACTGATGTGCCGCTAATTGATGCAAAGCAGCAAACTGTTACCATACCTATTGAACGCGCTGTCAGCAACATTCGGGATTATTTCAGTGAAACCGTAAAAGACACACACGCAAGATATATGTCATGGGTATACTGCTACAAAGTGTTTTTGGAGAACAGAAACAAAACCGATGAGCAAACAATCGATTATCTCGCGCTTCATCTCGCGTTCTATTTAGCCAGCTGGGGAATGTATAGGTCTTCTTTCCTGCTTCACAAAGATTATAAGATACATATCCCTGTCGTGCGGATTATTCAAGAGGAAAAATACAACCCTTTGCACGCGATTTCCGCCGAAAACCTGTGCAAAGAAAGCAATCTCATACTGTTAGATGAGCTTGGGACAAGAATCAAAGTCTGTTACGCAATGGAAAAGCCGGCGTTTGACGGAACGCCCAACAAAGCGACAGATACTCTGATAACGAAAATTTTACTGGGTACGTTAGGCTGTGTACCCGCGTATGACCGCTATTATAAACAGGCTGTCAAAAAATATAATATATCAAGCGACATATACGACAGAGCTTCTGTCTTTGACATAGCCAAATACTATTGCGATAATTTCGACGAATTTGAAGAGCTGCGACAGGAAATCAGCACGTGCGGTATTGAATATCCGCCTATGAAATTGATGGATATGTGCTTCTGGCAGGACTCATATATTGAGGATATGCGACGACGACAGAATTAATCAGCGTTTCAATTCGGTATAATCGTCTGATTGAAAGTCGATTATAGAATATCATACCACAATCACAAATATACAACAGAAAATTTGAATATAAAGGATAAAAGACAATGCTGACAGTAAAAAAACACATAGGCGAATGCCTGTATGAAAAGTATACCGGACTTGTTTCAACGCCGACGATGAGCGCGTCCGACTTCGAGGGCTTCCTCGAATATCCGCCCGACGAGGCGCTCGGCGACCTCGCGTTCCCCTGCTTCAAGCTCAGCCGTGAATTGAAAATGGCTCCGCCCGCGATTGCCGCGAAGCTCTGCGATAATCTCGGCGACGATATAATCGACCGCGCGGTCACAGCCGGAGGATATATCAACTTCTATATCTCGCCCGACTACCTCGCCGGTAAGCTGCTGCCTGAAATAGTCGAAAAGCGTGAAAAATACGGCTCGTTCGACTTTGGCAAGGGAAAGACTGTCGTGCTCGACTACTCGTCGCCCAATGTCGCGAAGCCTTTCCATATCGGTCACCTCGGCACGACCGTAATCGGTCACGCGCTGAAGATGCTGCATAGCTTTGCCGGCTATCACTGTGTGGGAATAAATCACCTCGGAGACTGGGGTACGCAGTTCGGCAAAATGATCGTCGCATACCGCAAGTGGGGCAGCCGCGAAGCGGTCGAAAAAGGCGGTGTCGACGAGCTCGTATCGCTGTATGTCAAATTCCACGAGGAGGCTGAAAAGGACCCGTCGCTCGAGGATGAGGCACGCGCCGAGTTCACAAAGCTCGAACACCGCGATGAGGAGGATCTGAAGCTCTGGAAGTGGTTCATCGACCTGTCGCTCGTCGAGTACGAAAAGACCTACAAGCAGCTCGGAATCACATTCGACAGCTACTGCGGCGAGAGCTTCTACACCGATAAGATGCCCGCGGTCGTAGAAGAGCTGCGTGAGAAGCATCTGCTCGAGATCGACGACGGCGCGTCGATAGTCAATCTCGAAAAATACAATATGCCCCCCTGCCTCATACTCAAAAAGGACGGCTCTACCCTCTACCCCGCGCGCGATATCGCCGCGGCGATTTACAGAAAGAAGACCTACAATTTCGATAAGTGCATATACGTCACGTCCGCCGGTCAGAGTCTGCACTTCGCGCAAATTTTCAAGGTCGTCGAGCTGATGGGCTACGACTGGGCAAAGCAGCTTATCCACGTACCCTACGGCACAGTATCGCTGAACGGCTCGAAGCTCGCGACACGTACCGGCAACGTAATTTTGCTGCGCGATCTGTTTTCCGAAGCCATTGACAAGGTCAAAGAGATCATGGACGAAAAGCACACGTCGCTTGAAAACCGCGACGAGGTCGCTGAAGCGGTCGGAGTCGGCGCGATAGTATACTACTATCTGTCGAACAACCGCATCAAGGACATCAACTTTGTCCTCGAGGACGCGCTGAACTTCGACGGCAACACCGGACCGTATGCACAGTACACTTACGCGCGCACCTGCTCGATCATATCGAAAGCCGGCGGCGTTCCCGAGATTACACCGACCGGTGCCGATATCACCGACCCGAGCGAAGCCGCGCTCTTAAAGACCCTGTCGCTCTTCCCCGAAAAGGTGCTTGAGGCGATAGACGAGCTTGAGCCGTTGGTAATCGCGCGCTATATCTACGAGATCTGCACGTCGTTCAACCGTTTCTACCACGAATGTCAAATAGTCACCGCCTCGAGTCAGCGCACACGCGACTTCCGCGTGCTGCTCACCGACTGCACACGCACTGTGCTCGGCAGCGCGTTTGACCTTATCTGCATGAAAAAGACCGAAAAGATATAACCGCCGGCCGCAATATCAAGGCGGTGCGCGGCGAGGTCAGATTCGGATATTTATAATCACATTCATATAGTTTTTGAAAGGATCGTTTTAACTTTATGTCAGGACATAGCAAATGGAAAAATATAATGCACAAGAAGGAGAAGACCGACGCTCAGCGCGCTAAGATCTTCACGAAGATCGGCAAGGAGATGGCGGTCGCGGTCAAAGAGGGCGGCGCCGATCCGGTGTCTAACTCGAAGCTCGCCGCGCTCATCGCCAAGGCTAAAGCCAACAATGTGCCGAACGACAACATCGAGCGCATTATCAAGAAGGCGTCGAGCGCCGACGGTGCCGACTACGAGGAGATTGTATACGAGGGCTACGGTCCCTGCGGAGTCGCTGTCATAGTCGAGACCACGACCGACAACCGCAACCGCACCGCGTCCGATGTCCGCCACTACTTCGACAAATTCGGCGGAAACCTCGGAACCACCGGCTGCGTTTCCTTCATGTTCACCGAAAAGGGCGTAATTGTCATCGAAGCCGACGGCAAGATCGACGAGGACAAGCTGATGGAGGACGCGCTCGAAGCCGGTGCCGCCGACTTCTCGGCCGAGGACGGAATCTACGAAATCACGACCGAGACCGACGACCTCGACGCGGTGCGCGAGGCGCTCGAAGCCAAGGGCTACACGATTTCGTCGGCCGACACCGATAAAATTCCGTCGTCATATATCACGCTGACAAGCGAGGACGACATCAAACATATGTCGCTGCTGCTCGAGAACCTCGAAGATAACGATGATGTTATCGAGGTTTACCACAATTGGGAGAATATGCCCGAGGATTGAAATTATTGCATATTTATGGGAGAGATTTGTCGTCTCTCCCTTTAATTTATATTACGTCTGCTCGACCTCTGTAATTATTGAACAACTTTTTGCACGAAATTCGTTTTATTTCGCATTGTATTACTCGCGAATTTATATTATAATATTAATATTATATAATATTATAACGGTATCAGATTAAAGAAAATCATCTGAAGCGATATCAAGATATTAAAGTATACTTGATTTGTAGAAAATACATCGCCGGAAAAGTATATTTATTGTTTCGCGGATATGATGTATTTCTTTAGAGAAGCTCGTATATAAAACGTCAAATGTATCCCTGAACAAAAAGTGAGGAATTGCCATGATTATGAAGAGAATTGCCTGCCTTATGCTGTTCGCCGCGCTGCTTACCTCGACCGCCTGCGGCGGCGAGGCGGATACAGCCGAGACGACCGCGTCGGGCGGCGACGTGACGACTCAAGCGGACGAAACGGTCGATGAGCGTTATCAGATCAAAGAGGAGCTGCCCGAAAAGAATTACAACGACTACTCGGTGCGCATACTGATGCGCGACAGCACGTCGCCCGACTGGATCGGCGATATGTTCAGTGAGTCCGAGACCGGCGAAATCATCTCCGACGCGATATACAACCGCAACGCCACGGTCGGCGAGCGCTTCGGAGTCACATTTGAGCTGATTCGCAGCTCGAACAACAACTACGAGACTGACGGCGTGAACTCGATTCTCGCCGGCGACGACGCATACGATATCATCGTCCCGCACGCGCGGGCGGCGTTCGTCTACGCCGAGCAGGGACTCTGTCTCGACTGGAACACCGACCTGCCTTATGTCGACCTCGACAAGCCGTGGTGGGATCAGGACGCGCGCGAGAGCTTCGAAATAAACGGCAAGCTCTATCCCATGGTCGGCGACATCAGCTATCAGGCGCTCGCGCAGACCGGCTGCATGATGTTCAACAAGGCGATATTCGACAAGTACAACGAGGAATATCCATATCAGAAAGTGCTCGACGGCGAGTGGACTTTCGACGAATTCGAGCGGCTCGCCAAGCTCTGCTCGGAGGATGTGAACGGCGACGGACTGTATGAACCGGACACCGACATATTCGGATATGTTACATATGTCTGGGTAGGTCCGATTCAGGCGATAACCACCGGCGGCGGACGAGTAGTCAGCAAGAGCGACGACGGCGGACTTGAGCTGACTATAAACACCGAGCGCAATATCGATATATTCGAAAATTATTTTGAGCTGGTCGATTCGAACAACTGCTATCTTGAATTGAATCGTGACGACGGCAGCAGCATATACGACCGTATAAAATTGTTTACCGAATGCCGCGCGATGTTTGTAGACGGAAACCTGAACGACGTTTCGCAGATGCGCGAGATGGAAGACGATTTCGGTATTATCCCGATGCCGAAATACGACGAGACGACTGACAAATATTATACAAACGTCGACGCCGGTACGAATCTGTTCATAGTTCCGATAACCAACTCCGACCCCGAGCGCATTTCGATAATACTTGAAGCACTCTCGGCCGAGGGCTATCGCGAGGTCATTCCGGCTTACTACGAGGTCGCGCTCCAGACCAAATACACCCGCGACGACCTGTCGGTTCAGATGCTCGATATAATCAAAGAGGGCAGAATCTTTGATATCGGCTACTATTACTGCGGCGGTACACTTGGCAGCGCGGGAAAAGAACTCGCGACAAATCCAGCATATTCTGACCACAACTTCACAACCTTCTATGCCGCGAACGAGAGCGCGGTAAAGACTAACATTGAGAAGATACTCGAGGAATACGGAAAATAAGCAAACGGTGTCTCAAAACTATCCGTTGTGGAATCGCAGCAGCGAATCGGTGAAATGCCGCACTCGCTAATTGCTGCTCAATACTCGCTCATTACTGATATTGTAAAAATTCCGGCAGACTTTGTCAAAAGCCTGCCGGAATACTTATGCGTCCTGCTTTTCGATTATTTTGATGTTTACGGGATCGATGCCCGCCTGCTCCCAGACGATCTCCTTAATCTGCGACAGTTCGTTCGGCATGAGTCCGTCAGACGCGACAATGACGCTCGCCGTCCCCTCGCTGATTACCGCGACGCATTCCTCGAAGCCTTTGGACTTTATCAAAGTTTCGATGTTCGCTTCGGTCTGGATTTCGGACGCGATACGATTGATGTCAGCCGAAGCCGCTTCCTTGGTAGCCGCGTCGGCAGTGCTGCTCTCAATGACCGTCTGGAGTACCGCTATAGCCTGGTCGCGCGACTGCTGGCGCGAGAGCTGCGCCGACGCGAAATAGCTGTCCTCGGCGTAAACTACGTCCTCGACGACCTCGCCGCCGGTTTCGCCTAACGGCTCTCCGTCGGCGACCGCCGGCTGCGAGTTGCCGAAAAAGACAAAATTGAGTATCACCGCCGCGCCGATAAGCACAAGCGACGACGCGATGATGATGTTCCGCGTGCCTATGCGTGATATCGCCCCGCGGATTGAGGTGAGCACCTGCCGAGGTCGGCTTTGCTTCTCGTCGACACTGACGACGGCGTCCATCGCTTCCTCATCGTTTATGATTCTTTCGTCCATAATGCGAATCTCCTTTTCATGTAATTACGTTTAATAGATATGCCGTGCGTATTATATTTATGCTAAAAATGGGAAATTATTCCGCGCGGCACAGAGCCGCGCCGGATTTTCAAGTTTCTTTCGCTCCGGTCACTGACACGCTGCTCGACGGTATGCCGAACAGAGAGGACAACAGTCGAGTCAATTTGAGCGCGACCTCGGCGTCGTCGCCGCCGCGGCAGACGACCGCGATTCCGCGCACGCTCGGGGACAGCTCCTTGGTCGGCACGAGTCCGTCCTGTCCGTTGACATACTCGAGATCGATGTCGGTCGAGCTGTCCGATTCGCTGCTGCGGTAGTTCTGTGCGTAGACCTGTTCGGACAGCGAGTCAAGCGTGACCATCACCGTCACATCCGAGACGCCCGACACCTGTTCGAGCAGCTCCTTGACTCTCGCTTCGAGCCGCTGTTCATATTCGCCTGACTGCGGGTCGACGCTGCTGTCGGGCGAAGCTGACACCGCGCGGCTCGCGTCCGAGCCGCCGAACAGAATCAGTATGACGCCTATGAGCAGTGCGGCGAGCGCGAGCCAAAGACTCTTTTTTTCGCGCATATAGCGGATTAGTGAAAGCAGGTCGAATTTCGATTCACTCATAGAATTTCACCTCGGCTTCGACTCCGAATTTTGCCGCTGTGTAGTCGACAACGTCGCTCTCGAACAACCCGAATTTGCGCTTGATTTCGAGATATACCCGCTCGCCGTCGTATTCGGCGCCGACGTCCGAATATTCGAGCGAGAACTTGTCGCAGATTGCCTCGGCGATGTGCAGGGCGATGATCGAATTTACCCGCAGCGCCGAATCGCTGTCCTCATACGCGAATGCGGCGACGTTGTCGTCGACCTTATCCGCGAGCGCGGGCAGTGCCGACGCCAAGCTGCGCAGCGGCGCGAGCAAGGTCACGAGTATCGACAGCGAGATCAGATATTTCATGTACTTTTTTAGTCCATGCCCGTCCGAGTCGGGCACAAAGCCCTCGATCAGCGCTGACGCCGCAGCCGCGGTTATAAGTGAGATAATGAATCCTTTGATTTCGTCCATGAAATGATTTCTCCTTGAAAATCATACGTCGAGCGGAAATGTTTTCGGGTCTGCCATACGGCACAGTCGCGAGCTGATCCGGTTTTATGGACACTGTCAGTCTATGTAGCGGTCGGGCTGTCAGCTCGCGAGTGCGGCGGAGCTTGTCGCGAACAGAGTCAGCGCGTATATGAACATCAGTCCGGATATCACCGAGACCGCGGCGAGAAATCCGAGCAGACCGGATATTTCGTTTAGCAGTCCTCGCTCGCGTTCACAGCCGATGATGTTCGCCGCCGTTTCGGCGAGCACGACCCCGAGCCGTGTCAACAATACCTCGATTATGACCGGCAATGTCAGCAGCAGTATCAGTATAACTCCGGTCCAGCCGACCGTGGCGCGGACAAGCGTCAGACTGCCGGCTACAGTGCGCACCGCGTCGCCCGCGATCGACCCGACGACCGGAATCGCTCCGGACGCGGCGAATTTTACGGCGCGCATCGACAGGCTGTCCGCGCGCGCGGCAATCGAGTTCTGAAAGCTCATCACACAGCCGATTAAGGCCGCGATGATACCGAGCACCCATGAGAGCAGACCGCGTATCAGCTTCGTAATTCCGTCGAGCTTGACGCCGCCCAGCCCTGACGCGATAGACATACCGTAGCAAATCCGCAGAACCGGAAACATCACGCTCGTCGCGAGCAGCTGAATGAATGACAGCGACAGCATCATCGCGTTCGCCGACACCGCCGCCGAGCCGAGATTGCCGCCGGCGACATTCATCGCGGTCATGACCGGAATAATCGCGTTGACCAGTACCGACAGTCTGGTGAGGTACTCGCTGACGCTGTCGAACAATCCGGTCGTGACGCTGAACATCGCGAGCATAATACAGAGTCCCGACATGAAGTCGAACAGCGAGGATATACCGTCCGATTTGAATATCCCTTTGAGCGAGCCGGTCACCGACGCGATTATCGTCAGTCCGAGCAGTGTCGCGAAGGTCTTGGCAGCCGGATTTACCGCGGCTGAAATCAGCTTCAATATGACGTTTATAAAGAAACCGAAGGTGAAGCTTTCGCGGGTAAGCTCGGGATCGAAGCTCTCCGAGCCCTCCGGCAGGTATTCGCGAAGCTCGTAAGGCAGGGCGTCGAAGATTGAGTCGGCGTCGAAATCGTCCGGCGTGTATTGCTCGATGTCGGTGATGTCCTCGAGGCTATCGGTGTCATTGCTGTCAGCCGATTGTCCGCCGGATATGCTTTCGGTCGGAGCTTGTACGTCCGCGCTGTCAGAATCGTCGGCGCCGCTTGAACTGACAGTATTCATACTGACAGCATAGTCAGAGCTGTCTATTCTATATGTCTGTTCGGTATTATACATACCGCTGACTGCGGCATCAGCCGCTCCGACTTCAGCTGAGAGCCGCTGCGACAGCGACAATGCAAGCGACACCGCCGCGAGCTGTTTTAGTATTCTTTTGTTCATACTTCCTCGTATTTCCCCGACTGTCAGCCGATCAGCTGTCCGGCGAGCGCAAGCAGCTCGTTCAGGAGCGGCAGACAGAGCAGCAATATCTCCGCTTTGCCGATGAATTCGAGCTTGGACGCGATCGACGACTCGCCCGCGTCACGGCAGAGCTCGGAGGTGAACTGCACTGCGAGCGTGATTCCGAGCGCCTTTATGAGCGCGGTGAAGTTGGATTTGAAGCCGCTGCCCTCAATGAGACTTCCGACCATTTCGAGCGTCGGCGTCAGTGTCACGACCGCGGCTCCGAGCAGCAGTATCCCCGCCGCGAACGAGACTATCCCCGAGAACTCGCTTTTCTGCGTCCGCAGCAGCAATACGGCGAACAGTGCGATCAGAGCGGCTCCGCAGTATTTAATCATATTTATGACCATGACTTCGCGACAGCGAAGTCTACCTTTCATATGTCGATGTTTTGTGACGGTTTGCGAAGCAGAATCGCAGTCTGCGACTTCTTTGAAGTCGCAGACTTCATTGACCGCGAAGTCACAAAACTCGTGTC
>CAJFKR010000022.1 GCA_904386005.1 Candidatus Flemingiibacterium merdigallinarum | reverse complement strand
TAATGTCTACTGAATAACCATCAAATTTTCGCACGGCAACAAAAAACCAAACAGCCAATCCAAAAACCGCAAAAAGGCGCACTGAATCTTACGCAGATTCAGCAGCAAAATTGACAAGGCAACTACATGCGCAGCTGTTTCTTCCAGCTTCGCTGTCACCAGTCCCATTCCACATTTCCGCTTTCCCAGACTGAATTTGCGTTCTACTTCTACCCGTTCACACTCATCCCGGTAATCCTGTGCCTTATCACAGATAGTATCCTTCTTTGGTCTGCCCAGAGCCGGACCGGACAACCGGATTCCCCGCTCTTTGCAGTAGCTGATATTTTCTCGGTTCCGGTAAATCTTATCTGCCAGTACCCGGCTGGGGTAGTGTCCCTCGCGCTTGCGGAAATTTTCAATCATTTCTTGAAGCTTTGTTGCCTCATTGTAGGCATCGAAGGAATGATACTCCAGACGTGTCCAGCCGTCCGAGACACTGATGTCAAATTTCATGCCAAACTCTACCGGTTTACCGGCTTTTCCACGCACAATTGGGCGCACAAAGGGCTGGCTGACGCTGACAATCCGGTTCTCAACGCTGTGGGTATGGTTGTCATACATGAACTTTTGCTGCTCATAAATCTTGCGAATTGTCTCCAAACGCTCTTTTTGGTGAATATCCAGAGATTTCCCCTGATTCAGCTTTTCATCTATGGCGGCAAGGTCTCTTTTCAGATAGTTCAGTTGTTTCCTAATGGCTTTGCGTGTCGTTTTTGTGGTATGCTTGCGGCTGCGGACATACTTCAGGTAGTCTTTTCGAGCGCACTTGCGGTAGGTACGTGGCTTCTTTCCGTCGGTTGGGCTGTGTAGAACATCCAGCAGCTTTTCAGCGTTTTCTCTGGCTTCATTCAGCAGGGAAACATCCTGGGGATAACGAATGTTTGACGGAGCGCAGGTGGCATCTACTATCATGGTGCCGTTGTTGCCGCTATTGCCTGAGTTGCTATCGTTATGATCGTCCTTTTCGTCCTTCTTTTCTGCTTCCGAGATAACCATTTCGTTGATTTCAGCAAGGATTTCCGGAGTCAGGCGTTTCCGGAAATGCACCATGGAGGAAGAATCGAAGGGTGGCTTGCTATCGTCGTAGCCCGGGTATCCGCAAAAATACTGCAAATACGGATTCTCTTGGATCTGCAGCACTATCTCTTCGTCGGAAAAGCCATACTCCCCCTGAATCAGGCAGGCACCCAATGCCAGCTGAAGAGGCTTGGCTACATTGCCGGTGCACGATGGGAACAGATCAGCATACTTTTCTTCGATTTTATTCCATGGGATCATCTGTGCCTTTTTCACCCAGCGGTTGTCTTCCCCCCGCAGCTGCATACCCATTGGCTGATGAAAATCTGACAGACTGATCTGCCCATTGCTGTATCTATACATTCCTGTTCCCTCCATGTGCAAGCTTTTTGTCCGGTTCTCGTGTTTTTCCTTGCATTTATTATACCACAAATCGACGAAAATGTCCAGTGGTGCAATACTTTTTGGGTTGGTCAGGAGACATTAGTTATTAGTTGTTAGGTGTTAGTTGTTAGTTGAGTTAGAAAGGTTAGGAAATGGAAGATTCGGAATTGCGTATTTTCGGTTAAAATATCAGCCTTCGGTCGGGGAGCTTTCTCCGACCGAAGGCAAATTATTACGAAAAGACAGACTTATTCAGTCGAGCCTATATTTACATAAGCTTGATTGTCAGAATCTCGAAGCCTGCGATATCGGTCTTGATCTTGCCGTCGACTACCTCGAGCTCCTTTATCGGGTTCTCCATCAGGTCGCAGAGATAAGCCTTTTCGAACTTGTATGATGTCGAAAGCGTGACCTTAGTTTTGCGGTTGCGGCACTCGTACAGACGCAAGATTGTGTCGCTGCCGTCCTCCGACTCCTTGACCGTCTCGCAGATTACGTTCTCGCGGTCGAGCGTCACCGCCGAATAGCTCTCGGGTATAGTGCTCTCATCGCCGGTCGCACGGACTGCGCTCATCGGATAATTGAGGTAGTACGCGTACTTGACGACGTCGCTCTCGGCGAGCGTGCCGGCGTGCGGACAGAGTGAATAGGTGAGCTCGATTATACCCTGGTCAGCCTCGGGGTTCGGCTCGGTCGGCGATTTGAACAGCGACAGCTGAATCGTGCCGTCATGGATGTCGTGACCGTATTTGCAGTCGTTGATTATCGCGACGCCGTAGCCGCCGTCCGACAGGTCGGCATACTTCTGCGCACAGACCTCGAACTTCGCCATATCCCAGCTCGTGTTCTTGTGCGTCGGGCGCTCGAGCGTGCCGAACTGAATCTCGTAGGTAGCCTTGTCCGAGTTGATGTCGACCGGGAATGCGGCTTTGACCATCTGGTGCTGCTGATGCCAGTCGGCGACCGTCTCGAAATCGATTTTGCCGAGCTTGTCCCAGAACCAGATCGTCTGTGTGATCTTCGACTTCATGTGCGGTCTTACTATGCGTATGCCGCGTCTCGCGCCGTCGTCGACAACCTCGACCGATTCGACCGCGGTGAGCGATTTGTACTTGTCAATCGAATAGGGCTGCCACTCCCACGCGTCGTAAACGTCGGGATGGTCGGCGTATACACGGATGTCGTTCGCGACGCTGTTCGGCGCGATAACCTCGCGTTCGCAGTCGCGGTCGTAAATCGAAATTATCTGCCATGCGTCGTTGAACTTGACTATATAGCGATCGGTCGTCACGGTCTTGTCCTCGAGCGAGACGTCGACGTCACAGTCATAATTGAAGCTGTCGCACACGAAGTAGCCTTTCGATACCGGGCAGTCTACTATCGCGGCCACGCCGTCGATCTTGACCTCGCCGCTTGTGACGAATGAGTGCGGATTGAATACGACATATCCGCGCGACCTGTCGATTTTCGACGCGATTTCGGACTTCGCGTGGTCGATGATCTCATTCGCGGTGTCCTTGATGAACTTGTAGTCGATGTCGCACTGATCGTATACTTCTTTGATCGACGAGCCCGGAATGATATCGTGGAACTGGTTGGTCAGTATCATCTCCCAGCCGCGGTGCAGCTTGGCTTTCGGGAACGCGTCGCCGCAGACCTGCTTTACAGTCTCGGCGAGCAGCTCGGCGTCGAGATATAAAAATTCGCTCTGGCGGTTGTTGCGCTTGTTCTTCGCGATCGACGTATAGGTGCCGCGATGGAATTCGAGGTAGAGCTCGCCGCGCCACTTCGGCAGCAGCGGGTTGTTCTCGATCTTCTTCTCGAGCCGCGACAAAAAGTCGCCCGCGAAGTCTATCTTCATCAGCGGCGCGCCCGGAATGCCTTTTTCGGTGCGGCGCGCCATTTCGAGCATTTCAGCCGTGGGTCCGCCGCCTCCGTCTCCGAAGCCGAACGTCAGAATGGCTTCGTTGTTCAGCTCCTTCTGCTGATAGCGGTTCCAGGTGCCGGCTACCATCTTCGCGCCGGTGTTGCCGACGTAGGTGGTGTAACGCGCCGGCTCGCCGCGTCCCTGATCCTGCGCGGTCAAAAAGTAGGTGTTGACCGAGGTGCCGTCGATACCCGTCCACTCGAATGTGTCGTAGGGCATCATGTTGGTCTCGTTCCAGCTTATCTTCGATGTGACAAACCAGTCGATACCGCTCTTTTTAAGTATCTGCGGAAGCGCTGCCGAGTAACCGAACACGTCGGGCAGCCAGAGCACGCGGTTGTCGACGCCGAATTCCTCTTTGAAGAAACGCTTGCCGTAGAGCACCTGTCGAACGAGACTCTCGCCCGACGTGAGGTTGCAGTCGGCTTCGACCCACATTCCGCCCTCGCACTCCCAGCGGCCGTCGGCGATGCGTTCCTTGACCTGTTCGTACAGCTCAGGTGCTTCCTCTTTCAGGTTCTGATAGAGCAGAGCCTGCGAAGACATGAACTTGTATTCGGGATAGCGCTTCATCAGCTCGAGCACTGTTCCGAACGAGCGCTGAACCTTTTCGCGGGTCTGCTTCAGCGTCCACTGCCATGCGCAGTCGATGTGCGTGTGACCTATTCCTATTGTAGTAGGTGCGTTCGCTCCGCGGTCACTGTTACAGAACTTGCCGTAGAACTCATTCTGCATATAGTCGCGCGCGGTCTTGACCGACTCGAAGTATTCGTCGCTGCCGACCTCGTACAGCTCGAGCAGCGATACCGCCGCGTCGAGGTGGCGGAGGATCTCGGCGTATTCCTGCGAGGTCGTCGGCAGGTAGTCGAGCATCTCAAAAGGCACGCGGATGTCATAGTAAAGCTGGTCGACGTCGGTGTTCACGTGCGCGAGCTCGGCATAGAAGCGGGTCTCGGAGATCTTCGGTCCGGTGTAGCCGTATATGTAGCAGTCGTAGTGTCCCGCGCCGTCGAGCTCGACGTAGGTGTGGTTGGTGTCGAGTCCCTGACGCAGCACGCCGTTTATGTATGCGATGAACTGCGGGTTGCAGGCGTCCCAGCCCTGAATCTTAGTGTGGGCGTAGAGACGGAGCGGTTTGTCTGACGGCTCGGCGTCGAACTCGAAGTGGAACCAAGCGTGGCTGTCCCAGCCGCTGCCCCAGAGGTCGCCCGAGGTATAGGGCGAAAACTCGGAGAGCGCGGGAGGAGTGTTGCTTTTCTTGTAGTCGCAGGGACAGATTGTGATGTTGTCAATCGTCCTACGGTCACTGAGTCGGGTGGAGTCAAGTATCGACAGATATTTCTTGACTTTGCGGTTTTGTTTTTCCATTGTACAATTCCTTTCGATAGTCGCGTCTGAGGCGAGCATATCACAGTGATATTATCCTATGCTATAATTATACATTATCCGGCAGTCGGTTGTCAATAGAGCTTGTGTTAAACAATATTTGTTAACAATTGGATTACTTAACAGCCGTTTTATGTACAAGCTATTAAATTTGCCGAATTCCTTGAATATGACGGAAAAATGTGCTAAAATATAAACACATAATTTTTATAGAGGAATTAACCGGAGAAGGATATGTCAAAGGAAAAATATCTCGAAATCGGAAAGATAGTCAATATTCACGGCGTGCGCGGCGCGCTCAAGGTCGAGCCGTGGTGCGACTCGCCCGAGCAGCTCTGCTCTCTCGAGACGCTATACTACAAGAAGCGCGACGAGTATATGCCGCTCACAGTCAGAACCGCTTCGATACACAAAAATCACGTGCTCATTCATTTTGACGGCATAGACTCGATAGACGAGGCGATGCCATTAAAAAACCGCGTGCTGTTCGTCGACCGCGACGACCTGCCGCTCGCGGACGACCGCGTGTTCATTGCCGACATAATCGGACTTGACGTGTTCGACGAGCGGGACGGCTCGCGGCTCGGCAGACTGAAATCGGTCGACGAGTCGCCGGCAAACGACCTGTTTGTCGTCGAAACCCCCGACGGTCATGAGGTGCTCGTTCCGGCGGTCGACGAATTCATCGGTCACATCGACGAGAGCGGCGTATATCTTTTGCCGATACCGGGTATGTTCGACACGGACGGGTATGTGATTGACCGCGACGGCAGTGATACTGACGACAACAATGATACTGACAGCGGCGACACTGACAGTGATGACACTGACAGCGGCGGGGAGAGCCGGTAATGCGCTTTGACATAATGACCCTCTTTCCCGAGCTGGTCGACTCGATTCTGTCCGCGAGCATAATCGGGCGCGCGCGGCAGAAAGGGATTATCGAAATACATTCGCACAATATCCGCGACTACTCGACCGACAAGCACCACCGGGTCGACGACACGCCCTACGGCGGCGGCATGGGGATGCTGATGAGCGCGCCGCCGATCTACGCCTGCTGGCAGGCTATTATCGATATGCAGCTTTCGAGCGACCGCGGGCTCGGTCGTCCGGCAAAGCGGCGGGTCATATATATGTCGCCGCGTGGCTCGCTGCTGACGCAGAAAAAGGCATACGAGCTGACCGGATATGACAATCTGATCCTGCTGTGCGGTCACTATGAGGGGATAGACGAGCGGATAATCGACGAGATCGTCGACGAGGAGCTGTCGGTCGGCGATTATGTGTTGACCGGAGGCGAGCTGCCGGCCTGCATTGTGGTCGACTGCGTATCGCGCATGATAGACGGCGTGCTGTCCGACGCCGAGTGCTGGCGGAGCGAGAGCATCGCGTCGGGGCTGCTCGAATTCCCGCAGTACACCCGCCCGTATGAATTTCACGGAAAGGCAGTGCCGGACGTGCTGCTGTCGGGCAATCACGCGAATATCGACAAGTGGCGGAGGGAACGTTCGATCGAGCTGACAATGAAAAACCGCCCCGAGCTGTTGGCGCGGGACGTCAGCGTATCCGGAACAATCGATAAAGCAGAGACGCGTTGTGACCGGTCAGCGAATACCGAAAGGAATATTCAAAAAAATCCAGATGAATCGGAACAAAACTAATACTAAAGCCGTCAAAACAGTAGCGGTCATGATGGCGGCGACGGTAATAGCCAAGCTGCTCGGTATGCTGCGCAGTGTGCTTCAGGCGAGCATATATGGCACTACCGCCGAAGCGAACGCGTTCGTCGCCGCGTCCAAGCTGCCGCTCGCGTTTTTTGATATGCTGCTCGCCGCGGCGGTGCTCGGCTGCTTTATACCGGTGTACAACAGCTTCGCCGGTATTGACGACGTCGACCGAGACGAAAAGGCCGACCGCTTCGCGTCTGTGTTTTTGTCCTTTATAATCCTGCTCTGCTCGATATTGGCGCTGGTCGGAATACTGTTCGCCGACCCATTGGTCAGCTTGATTAGCGGAAACCTCGACTTTGAGACCCACCGGCTCGCCGTGCGCCTCACGCGGATAATGTTTCCGCTTGTGATATTCACCGGCGCGGCGTATACGCTTGTCGGCGTACTGCAGTCTAAGGGCTCGTTCATCGCTCCGGCGATGATCAGCTCGATTTCGAACGCCGGAGTCGTCCTCTATCTCGCGCTGTCGGGCGACCGGCTCGGGAGCTTTGGCATATACGGGCTCGCGATAGCCTATCTTCTGTCGTGGCTGCTGCAGCTGTTGACACTTGTCGTGCCGCTTTGGCGGCGCGGATTTAAATTCAGACTGTCGCTCGACCTTAAAAACCCCGCGCTGCGCCGCGCGCTTAAAATGGCGCCGCCGATAATAACCGGCTCGTGGTTGTCGCCCGCCGGAGTGCTGCTCGGGCAGTATTTCGCGTCACGTGTCGCGCTCGCGACCGATGTTTCGGGAGCGACGACTATATTCGACTACGCGAACAATATCTATGTGATTATCGCCGGCACGCTCACCTACAGCATCTGCAACTACACCTTTCCGAAGATATCCCGGCTCGCGGCCGAACAGAATCCCGAGGGCTTCGCCGCCTGCGTGCGCGACGGGCTGCGCTCGGCTTTGATGATTGTAATCCCCTTTGCCGCGGCGGCGTTGATACTCGCCGGAGAGGGCGTTTCGATAGTCTACACCCGAGGCGCGTTTACTCCGGACGACGCGCGCGCCACCGCCGCCGCGCTCCGGCCGATGCTCGCGGCAATGCCGCTGTTCGTCGTTAATGAGCTGCTCTCGCGTGTGTTTTATTCAAAGAACCTCGTGCGCATACCGATGTATGCCGCGCTCTGCGGGATCATTGCGAACTTCTGCGTCGGGCTTGCGCTGATACGGGCAGGCGTATTTGGAATCGCTTCGGTCGGAGCCGCGAACGCGGCGGGACAGACCGTATCCGCGCTGGTGCTGCTCGGATTTGCTGCGGTAAGGATTAAGGGACTGCTGAGCCGCGGTCTTACGCTTGATATAGTCAAGCTGCTCTGCGGCGGCGCGATGGTGTTTGTGCTCTGCCTTGTGATATCGCGTCTGGTCGGCGGCGACCCGTATTCGGTCGGCATGATATCGAACATTATACGCGCAGTTATCATCTTTTTGCCAAGCGCGGCGGTATATCTTGTCTGGGCGCGGCTCGCGCGCATCGGCTTCGGAAGCTGATGCCGGACGGAGCTATACATTGCCGTTCAATACATTCGACCCGAGAGTGAAAAGTAGACGACAGCGGGAAATTGCATGAAAAGTGTACTGCCGCGGGAAATAACGTGAAAAGTATATTATCACGAGATAATACGCGACTGGCGCACGACCGCGGGATATTACGTGAAAAGTGCGCTGGCGGGAAATAACGCGAAAAGTAAACTGTCACGAGCTATAATTACAAAAAAACGTTAGCCGCGGGAAAATATCAGAAATAACCTCGGGGATTATACCGACACTCCATATTAAATTAACGGCTCCATTCCGGAGATAATTCCCAATACAAGGAGGAATCAAAATTGAATAACGCAAAGAGCGAACGCTCAGTAAAAAAGCCGAGGCGCTCGCTGCCCGAGCTTGTCGCAGGCTCGCTCATCATAACTTTGCTGCGAAGGCTCGCCGCGGTCATATACCGAAAGTTTGACGAAAGTATTATCGGCGGGGTCTTCACCGCGTATGACCGTGAGAACGAGCTTGTGCGTAAGAGCGCGGTCGCGGGATACGTAAACCGGCTCGACCCGGGCGGGCGGGTGATTCACCCGCTCAAGCAAAAGTTAGCTAAGGGCTTCGAAAATAGCGCGATTTTGAGCTGCATACGCAGACTGCTGTCGTCGATGCTCGCCTGTCAGTTCAAGGTCTACGGTCTGTTCCTGTTCTCGTTCGCGGTATACAGCGCGATCGTGTATGTGTTCAGAATATTCTTGATTGACGACGTGCCGACAATAGACGCCGGTACAATTGTCACGTTGGTTTTGACCGTGATAGCCTCGGTCGGCATGATTTCCTCGCGGCACACGCTCGCCGGAGCACTTCTGCAAAGCTCGAGCGCGTCGTTCTTTCTGTTCGAAGTCGCCGGTCTGCGGCGCGAGACCTTCGACAACGCGGGAGAACGCGAGGGCAGGTACAACATCGCGTTTATACTGGGTATGTTATTCGGCATACTGTCCTATTTCATCGCGCCGATGTGGATACTGATCGGGCTGGGCGGGCTTATCGCCGCCTACCTCGTGCTGTGCAGCCCCGAGTTCGGCGTTCTGATGATAATGGTGCTGCTGCCGGTGGCTCCTACGATGGGACTTGTCGCGGCGGTGCTCTACTGCGCGCTCTGCTTTTTACTGAAGCTGATGTGCGGCAAGCGCAGCCTCAAATTCGACCTGCTGGACGGCACTATATTCGTATTCATGCTCATGATGATCGGCGGCGGACTCGTCGCGGCGTCGAGCGCGAGCATAAAGCCTATGCTCGTCTATGTCGCGTTTATGGTGGGATATTTCCTCGTCGTCAATCTGATACGCTCAAGGGAATGGCTGAACCGCTGTGTCGTTGGGGTTATTTTCTCCACAACGCTCGTATCGCTGTACGGACTGTATCAGAACTTCTTCGGTACAATCGAGCAGACCTGGCAGGACTCGGATATGTTCAGCGAAATCGAGGGACGGGTCGTGTCGACCTTCGAGAACCCGAACGTCCTCGCCGAATACCTGATCATGGTGCTGCCGCTGATACTCGCGGCTTTCATCCTGAAGTCAGGCGCGCGAGGTAAGCTGATGCTCGCGGTTGCCGGTGCCTTGTGTGCCGCCTGCCTAATATATACCTGGTCGCGCGGCGCGTGGCTCGGCTGTCTCATCGGGCTGTTCATATTCATGCTGATGTATTCAAAAAACACGCTCGTGTTCCTGTTGTTCTGTCTATTCGCCATACCCTTTTTGCCGTTTATATTGCCCGAGAGCATAACGCAGCGATTTATGAGCATCGGCAACCTTGGCGACAGCTCAACCTCCTACCGCGTATATATCTGGCAGGGAGTAGTCAATATGCTCAGCGACTGCTTCGGCGGCGGCATCGGAATCGGCAACGACTCGTTCAAGCTGGTATATCCCTACTACGCGCTTTCGGGAATCGAGACCGCTCCGCACTCGCATAACCTCTATCTGCAAATCTGCGTCGAGATCGGAATATTCGGGCTTATCGTGTTCCTCGCCGCAATGTTCCTGTATGTGCAGGGCGCGTTCACGCTGCATACAAACGAAAAGCGGGATATGCGGCTGCTGTCGGCGGCGATAATGTGCGGTATGCTGTCGGTGCTCGCGCAGGGATTTACCGACTATATCTGGTACAATTACCGGGTATTTCTGATGTTCTGGTTAATGCTCGGACTTGGCGTCGCGGTGCGCAAGGTGCTTGTAAGCTCGGTCGACGACGACTATATATGACGCGCATTAAGTGCGAATATGATAAACGCCGGCGAGGCACGATCAGTATTTTTATCGTGCGCGCCATGAAAGGATGATTATAATGTCACAAAACGCGCAGGGCGCGAAGCACAAATTCAACTTTATCGACGTAATAATAATATTGGCGGTGATCGCTGTCGCTGCCGCGGCGGTGTTCATCTTCGGCGCGAACCAGCTGTTTGGCGATTCCCAGACGGTCGGAGTCGAATATGTGCTTGAATTCCGACAGGTGAGGGAGGAGTTCCTCGGCAACTTCGAGACCGGAGTCGAGGTCGTGGACGCGTCGAAGAAATACCGGCTTGGCGAGGTCACGGCGGTGAACTCGACCGCGACTATCTTCACCGGCACCAATCTCATCGACGGCACGCTCTATTACAGCGAATACCCCGAGCGCTTTGACGTCACATTGACGGTCAGCGCACAGGCGAAGGTCGACTCGGACGGAATGTATATCCTCGACGAGGGCTACCGTATGTCGGTCGGCACGACGGTGTACGTCCGCACGCCTAATTACACTGGCACCGCGTATTGCACGCAGATAAAGAAAACGGAGGCATAAACATGGGCAAGACAGCTACTGACGCAAAGCCGGCGGGAGGCAAGCTCCGGCTGAATATTATAGATTTTCTTATAGTCGTCGTCATACTCGGCGCGATAATCGGAATCACGCTGCGCTTCGGTCTTGTCGAGCGGATAACGAATCAGTCGGGTCTGACGTCGGCGCGCATATCCTTTCTGATCCTCGACATCAACGACGAGTCGTGGAACTACTTCGCGGTCGGCGACAGATTCATCGACGCCGAGCACGACTGCGAGCTTGGAGTCCTCGAGTCGCGGCAGTTCATACCTGCCGAGGCGTTCGTAGTCAACGAATACGGCGAGTTATTCAAGCGCAATTCGGGCAACGAGCAGCGCATCGACGTGCGCGGCGTGCTGGTCGGAGAGGGTACGTTCACCGAAGACGGCTTCCTGCTCGGCGGCACGAACTACATCGCGCCCGGCTCGACGGTCCATATGCAAAGCTCGAACATTGACGTATACATGACCGTGACCGCGATAGAAAAGGTCGATGATGCCGAATCGCAGTGAATATTGACGCGTTATGGCGGAATTTGCTACCATATGGGTGAGATAAATTCATTTAACGCGGATTTATATTGATTTTTGGCAGATAAAAAAGTTCGCACCCGATTAAAATATATGCAAAAAAACTATTGATTTTATAACAAAAATCTGTTATACTATAATCAGTATATTTATTTGCGCAGTGGAAGAACAGCCAGTGAAATATCACGCCTGCCGGAGTCCTCAGGTGAACCGGTTCCTCGGTAAAGCGAAAACACTAACATAGATAGGAGCGAATTTACAAATGATATCCAAAAACGTAACGATTCAGAACAACGTCGGTCTGCACGCAAGACCCGCTACATTCTTTATTCAGAAAGCAAATACCTATCAGAGCGCGATCTGGGTCGAAAAGGAAGACAGACGTGTCAACGCCAAGAGTCTGCTCGGTGTGCTGTCGCTGGGAATCACAAAGGGTATGACCATTACTCTCATTGCCGACGGCAACGACGAGGAGGTCGCGCTGAATGGTCTGTCTGAGCTTGTCGATACCAATTTCGGCGAATGATCGCGGACATCGGGGCGTGACCGTGTGAATAATTCGCGGTCCAATCGGCTATCTTAATATTGTTTGACGGGTCGCGGAGGAAGAAATCAGCCATGACTCGTCTTTTCTATACATCCGTGTCAAATTGCGGAAACTGCGATGTAAGGCTTGACATTACAAAACCATTATAAAGCGTCTATAATAGCAGATTGTAAAAGTCGAAAAAAACAATAAAGTTCGTACGCATTAAGCCGCTGCTCGGGGAAGGGGACCCGAGTAAAGCGGCGCACCTCTGTTGCTTGAACAATTATGCATAAATTATGCCTTGGTGTACAGTTATATAATAACATTTATGCCCAATTATTAAAGTTTTCGCGGAGGGGGTCTGGGGGAGGTGCCTTTTTCAAAAGGCGCCTCCCCCAGAGAAAGCGAACAGTAACGCACTTATACAATCGCCTAAAGCGTCGATAAGAAAAGGGGGTGAGGGCAATGGCTGACACAATCAAGGGCGAGGAGCTGCGCGCGCGGCTGCTTGAAAAGGCGAATTCGCTGCCGCTTCGCCCGGGCGTGTATATTATGCGAGACAAGAACGACAAGGTCATCTATGTCGGCAAGTCGCGCGCGCTCAAAAATCGCGTGTCGCAGTATTTCCATGAATCCGCGCATCACGACGAGAAGACCCGCCGCATGGTTTCGAATGTATACCGCTTCGACTACATCCTGACCGACACCGAAATCGAGGCGCTGTCGCTCGAAAACAGCCTGATCAAGCAGTATACCCCGAAGTACAACATCAAATTAAAGGACTCGAAGTCTTATCCGTATATAAAAATCACGTTGAACGACCCCTATCCGAAAATCACAGTGACGCGGCGCAGACTCGCCGACGGCGCGAAATACTTCGGTCCTTATTCGAGCATATCGGCGCTGTACAGCATACTCGGCACGGTTCAGAAGTCGTTTGGAATAGCCTCCTGCAACCGCACCTTCCCTCGCGACATCGGTAAAGAGCGCCCCTGCCTCAATCATCACCTCGGAATCTGCTCGGCGCCCTGCACCGGAGAGATTTCGAGCGAGGAATACCGCGCGCTCTTCCGCGAGGTCATAGCCTTTCTGCGCGGCTCGTTCAAGGAGTGCGAGCAGCTGCTGCGCGAGCGTATGGAATACGCGTCCGAGAATCTGATGTTCGAAGCCGCGGCGAAATACCGCGACCGAATAGAAGCTCTGTCCAAGCTCTGGCAGCGGCAAAAGGTCGTCGCGTCGCCCGACACCGAGCAGGATGTATTTGCGCTCTATACCGACGAGCTCTGCTCGTGCATATCGGTGTTTTACATCCGCGGCGGCGTGATTGCCGACAGCGAGCATTTTCTATATCCGGCAGAGCAGATTGTCACCGAGGAGACAATGAGCGCGTTCCTCGGCGAGCTGTACAATATACGCGAATATGTGCCGCGCGAAATTCTGCTCGACTTCACATTGCCGGACGACGAGCTGGAGACGCTGAGGGCGCACATAGCGTCAAAAGCCGGATACAAGCCGGAGATCCGCACGCCTGAGCGCGGCGACCGACGCAAGCTGTGCGAGATGGTCTACGACAACGCGAAGCAGCAGGCGCTTTTATACAAGGCGCAGAATGAAAAGGACAACAAGACTCTTGTCAAGCTCGCGTCAATGCTACAGCTTGAAGTCGTGCCCGAGCGAATCGAAGCCTACGACATCTCAAATTTTGGACGCGACAGCATCACCGCCGGCATGATCGTCGCCGAGAACGCGAAGCTGAAAAAGTCGGATTACCGCACGTTCAGGATAAAGACGACCGACGGTATCGACGACTACGGAGCTATGCGCGAGGCACTGTCGCGGCGGCTTTCGCACCTCGCCGACGAGAGCTTCGGCGCGCCGCCCGACCTGATACTGCTCGACGGCGGCAAGGGTCACGTCTCGGTCATACGTGAGCTGATGGACGAGCTCGGCTGTGACATTCCGGTGTACGGCATGGTCAAGGACGATTTCCACAAGACCCGCGCGCTGACCGACGACGAGAACGAAATCAGCATCGCGCGCGAGCAGTCGGTGTTTATGTTCATCTACAAACTGCAGGAAGAGGTTCACCGTTACACGATTACGCGCATGGAAAACGCGAAGTCAAAGACCTTGAAGCACTCGTCGCTCGAGAAGATCAACGGTATCGGCGCCATCAAGGCGAAGGCTCTGCTCGCGCATTTCGGCAGTCTCGCGGCGGTGAAGCAGGCTGACCGAGAAGCCCTGCTCCGCGCCCCCGGCATCTCCGCCGCGAACGCGGACGCGATAATCGAATATTTCAGCGAGAGGGAGAATGGAGAAAGCGGAACAAGTTAGGAGTGAGGCGGAAAAAAGTTAGGAGTGAGGAGTTAGGAGTGAGGAGTTACGGAAAAAATTTGCCTGCGGCAAATTTTAATTAATGTCCGCCTGCGGCGGACAAAGTGAAAAGTGAAGATTTTGGCGCGGATGGGTGATCCGTGCGGCGGGGGAAAGTGTCAAATGAGCGCTTATTTGAGTGAGCGGGAATCGCTTACCGCCCATGACGGTGCGATAGTCCGCACTATTCACTTATCACTCACCCCAAGGTGAAAGCAAACAAGCTCCCGCAAAGTAAATATAATAATAGCAATTCGCCTTTGGCGAATTGCTACCTTAACTCCTCACTCCTCACTCCTAACTTCTCACTAAATTTAAGTTTTCCACCGACTATTAGGAGGTTTTCGCAATGGCAATGAGAATAATTACAGGGAGCGCGCGGGGAACGCGTCTCGCTACTCTTGACGGAGAAGCCACACGCCCTACTGCCGAGCGGGTCAAGGAGGCTGTGTTCAGCATGATACAGTTCGACCTCGTCGACGCGTGGGTGCTCGACCTGTTCGCGGGCAGCGGACAGCTCGGACTCGAGGCGCTCAGCCGCGGGGCGGAGAAGGCGCACTTCATTGACACCTCGTCCGCCGCCACCGACATAATACGCATGAACGCGCAGAAAACTCACCTCTATAACCGCTGCCGGATACTGACTATGGACTGGGCGCGGTACCTTAAGAGCTCAAGAGGGCTGTATAAATTCGATTTTGTGTTCCTCGACCCGCCATATTCGACCGGACTTCTGCACGACACACTCGCGCTTTTGCCCGAGTGCGACATTGTTCGAAACGGAGCGTGGATTATCGCCGAAGACGAAAACGGCGACCCATTTGACAAGGACGATCTGGTCGCTTCATACTACAATATCGAAAAGCAGAACCGCTACGGCCGCACGCATATAACCGTGCTGTCACTGAAATAAATCGTTATGAATAAGAAAATCGCATTGATGCCGGGCAGCTTCGACCCGGTCACGATTGGGCACTACGACATCGCTCGCCGTGCCGCGGAGATATTCGACCGGCTGTATGTCGTCGCCTTTGTCAATTCCGAAAAGCACGGACGCTTTCAGGCGCCCGACCGGCTGCGGCTGCTCGAAGCGGCTTTTGCCGATATCCCGAATATACACTGCGAGCTTTCGGACGGTCTGCTCGCCGATTATGCCGTGCGGCATGACATCGGCGTGCTCGTAAAGGGCGCGCGCGGCTCGGTCGACTTCGACTACGAGCTGTCGCTGTCACTTATCAACCGCGCCGTTGAACCGGAGCTTGACACGATAATTCTGCCGACTAAGCAGGAGTATCTGCATATCAGCTCTACAATGGTATCAGAGATGATAAAGTACGGCCGCGATTATGCGAATTATGTTCCGTCCGGTACTTTGCGGTTACTGCACGAGCTAACAAAAAAGAAATAATACGGAAATATTATTAACAATATATACGATAATAGGCAATATATTGTCGGAATGTTAGCTTTTCTTTACGTCGATGGCGTAAAAATTTGCATATCCTCAAAAAAATTATTCCAAAAACACTTGAAAAATTACCCGAATTGAGTTATACTATCATAGATAGAATAATACCGTCGCCCGCGGTGATTAAATAAACCCGAGCGACACATCCCGACCGCGGCGATACGGTCAAAAATCAACATGAACGATAATAACACACCCGCATTTTCACATTATTCGGTGCTGCTCAATGAGACGATAGACTTGCTTTCGATTAAGCCGGACGGCGTGTATGTCGACTGTACATTGGGCGGCGGCGGACACTCGCTCGAGATACTAAAACGGCTTGTCACCGGTCGGCTGTACGCGATAGACCAGGACGCCGACGCGATTGCCGCGTCGAGGGTCCGGCTTAGCGAGTATTCGGAGCGCGTGACATTTATACATGACAATTTCAAAAACGTCGCGCCGGCACTCGAGGGGCTCGGGGTAAATCAAATAGACGGCGCCCTAATCGACCTCGGAGTCTCGTCCTACCAGCTCGACACGCCCGAGCGGGGATTTTCGTATATGCACGACGCGCCGCTCGATATGCGCATGAATCCGGAAAGCCGGCTGACCGCGCGCGATATAGTCAACGGCTATTCGCGCGACGCGCTCAAGCGGATAATCACCGACTACGGCGAGGAACGCTTCGCCGGACGCGTCGCGGACAGGATTTGCGAAGCTCGTGAATTTAAGCCGATAGAGACTACCGGAGAGCTGTCGGAGCTTATAAAATCCGCGATTCCGGCTAAGGCGCGCGAGGACGGACCTCATCCGGCCAAGCGCACCTTTCAGGCAATCCGAATCGAAGTCAACTCGGAGCTGTCGGTAATTGAGCCGACGCTTGACTCGCTCGTCGGTCTTATGCGCCCGGGCGGTCGGCTCGCGGTCATCACCTTCCATTCGCTCGAGGATCGGATTGTCAAACAGACCTTTGCGCGATGGGTCAAGGGCTGCACCTGCCCGCCCGAGTTTCCGGTCTGCGTCTGCGGAAAGAAGCCGTCTCTGCGGCTGATTTGTCACAAGCCTATACTCCCGTCAGAGCATGAGCTCGACGAGAACCCGCGCTCGCGCAGCGCGAAGCTGCGCGTCGCCGAGAAGCTGTGAGGCTCAATAAGCGCGGCACGATTTACAGCTGAGCCCCGCGCGTATACGCGGTCATGACCGCACAAATTGATCGGAGCTTTTCCGATTCATTCTGCCGGACTGATGACTCCGGAGAAAGGATACTCGAATATGACTGATGCCGCAACCAAGAAGGCGAATAGCGCGAATATTATGTCGGGAGCGCGGCAGGCGCGCTCGGATACCGACAAGAGGACAACACATCCGTCCTATACCGAATATTCATGGAGCTCGCTGACCGGGCGGAATCAAAGCATAACCGACGAACACGGACAAGCGCCGCAAAATCAAGCGCGCGGCTCCGCGCAGAGCAGAACTAACCCAAATATTCATACCGCAAAAGGAGCGAATACGCAGCGCGCGGCATATTCGACCGCAAACGCTGGGTATGCATCCGCGAGGGCGGGGTATTCGACCGCTAATTCAATGAACACAGCAAATGCACGGTATGCGGCGGCATCCGTCGGCGCGGGATACGCTCCGCAAAAAACGCGCCGCGCCGCTCCGACCGTGAATACACAGCGCATAAACGCGTCCGAAGCGAATTTGCGGCGGATGACCTCAGCCGGAGCACGTCCGGCAGCGGGAGCGAGACCAATGGGTCAAAATCCGACCGCGCAGAAGCAAAAAGCGCGCGCTGCAGCAAAGCCGGTCGGCATTGAAAAGGTAAAGCAAAAAGCGGCGAAAATCCGCAAAAAATCGATAACCACACTGCATACTATAGTTATACAGAAGAGCTACGCGTTCCCGCTGTCTATAGTGCTTATCGCGGTCGCGGTGACCGCGCTTATTCTGGCGGTGATCACCGCTTCGGTGCGTATAAATGAGATCACGACCGAGAACTCCGAGCTTTCGAATAGATACGCGTCGCTGCTCAACGAGGAGAACGAGCTTAGAACCGAGCTCGAGACGCGCGACGATCTGCGCGTCGTCGAACAGATGGCCAAGGACGAGCTTGGCATGGTCAAGAAGGATCAGGTGCAGAAATATTACCTGACTATAAATAAACAGGACAAGATTGAGCTTGTTGACGAGGAAGTTGCCGAGAAAAAGGGCTTCATTGACGAATTACTTGAGTTCGGCGCGTCGATTGCCGATCGTATACGCGCATTTTTTGGCTTATAAATTAATATTATATTGTGATATCTTACTGCGAAGAGCAAGTGTTTTGGAAATCTCAAATCTTGCTCTTTGCTCATTTATAGCTCCGGACAAAGCCGGGGCAGCGTGCGAGAGTGAAAGGAAGGATGAGACAAATGGCGTTTATGCCGCAGCACAACCAAATGAACCGACGTGTCATCGCGTTTGGATTGTTTGTCATCATAGGCTTCGGACTGCTTTTGACCCGCTTGTTTTCACTTCAGGTGATTAACTTCGAGAAGTATCAGGAAAAGGTAATCTCACAGCTGATGTATGAGACCGACACTACCCCCGAGCGCGGCAAGATATACGACACGAACATGAACCTGCTTGCGACAAACACCACTGTATATCGAGTATTCATCTCGCCGTACGACATCGCCGGCGGAGATAAGGTTTTTAGCGAGATTGCCGACGAGGATATCGACGTCGTAATGGCGTCGATGGCAGCCGAGGTCACGACGAACAGCAAGGCGGTGATAATCGCCGACAAGTGCGCCGAGCTGCTCGGCGTCGACTACGATATGGTCATGGAAAAGGCCGCGAAGATAGGTCGGCGCGACGAGACGATAAAGAAGGACGTCGATCAGGATACCGCCGCTCTCCTGCGCGAGTTCATACAGGAGAACGACCTTGGCGGTATGCTCAATCTTTCGGCCGAGTCCAAGCGTTACTACTGCTACGGCACGCTGGCAAGCCACGTAATCGGCTTTACGAACTCGGACGGCAACGGCGTATACGGAGTCGAAGCTACCTACAACGACTATCTGAAGGGCGTGTCGGGCAAATACATAACCGCGCGCAACGCTCTGCTCGGGGATATGCCGTTCAAATACGAGAGCTATGTCGGCGCTGAAAACGGCGCGAATCTGGTATTGACAATCGACTTGAAGCTGCAAAACGAGCTTGAAAACCAGTTAAAGGACGCGTATGAGTCGTCGGGGGCGGGCAATCGTATCTGCGGTCTTGCTATGGATCCGAATACCGGAGCCGTCCTCGCGATGGCGGTATATCCGAGTTATGACTGCAACGACCCGTATACGCTTGCCGAATACTTCACCGAACAACTCGTAGCGAGCGAATATCCGACCGACAGCGACGAATACGCGCAGCTCAAAACCTCGCTTATATACGAGATGTGGAACAACAAGTGCATAAGCGATACCTACGAGCCGGGCTCGACGTTCAAGATCATCACCGCCGCGGTCGGACTTGAGGAGGACTGCGTCACGCCGACCGACGAGTTCTACTGCCCGGGATATCATTACGTCGAGGGATACGGCAACATCCCCTGCCACAAGACGTCCGGACACGGTCAGGTCACGTTCGCGCGCGGCTTGCAGCAGTCCTGCAACCCGACTATGATGACGTTGATGGAACGCATCGGACGCGAGACCTTTTATAAATATTTCGAAGCGTTCGGTTATACGAGCAAGACCGGCATCGACTTACCGGCCGAAGCGTACGGCATCTACCACGCCGAATCGGATATGCACGCGACCGAGCTCGCGACCTATTCGTTTGGTCAGACCTTTAAGACCACTCCGCTTCAGCAGCTCACCGCGATCTGTTCGGTCGCCAACGGCGGCTACCTTGTAACCCCGCACGTGCTGAAAGAAATGGCAGACGACGAGGGCAACGTCATAATGACCTACGAGGAAGAAGAAAAGATACAGGTGCTCAGCGAGGAGACCTGCGATACTCTGACGCAGATACTCGCCGAGGGCGTTTCGACCGACGGCGGCGCGAAGAACGCTTATGTCAAGGGCTACAGCGTCGCTGCCAAGACCGGAACGTCGCAGAAGCAGGATAAGTACGAATACGAATATGACGAGGAAGGCAACATTATCGGCTCCTCCCGACCCTACCGTATCGGCTCGTGCGTAGGCTTTGCTCCGGCGGAGGACCCGCAGATAGCGGTGCTCATAATGGTCGACGAGCCGACGAACGGCACGTCGTACGGCAGCACGGTCGCGGCGCCGTATATCTCGAAGTTCCTCGCGGCGGCTCTGCCGTATCTCGGAATTGAGCCGCAGTATACCGAAGCCGAGCTTGCGAACATGGAGGTCACGGTTTCCGACCTCACCGGCTATTCGATCGAGGACGCCTGCTTGTATATCACCAACCGCAAGCTCGAATACAAGATCATCGGCGACGGCGACACGGTCACTTCACAGGTGCCCGCCGGAGGCAGCCGGCTCTCGACCGAAAACGGCGTCATCTACCTGTATACCGGCACCGAAGCTCCGTCAGACACTGTGACTGTACCAGACCTCATAGGAATGAGCGCGACGAGGTGCAACCAAATACTTGTAAACTCGAAGCTGAATGTAAAAATCGAGGGCGCGCAGAACTACGAAGAGGGCGTCGGCGCGACGGTAATCGCACAGTCGCCGGCAGCCGGAACCGTAGTTACGCCCGGCACGATAGTCACAGTCGAATTCCGACATATGGACGGAACCGACTGAGGAACCCGAAAACGTTAGCTTGCTCTCACTCCTCGTTCCTCATTGATTCTAACTCATCTCTCCCCGAAGCTTAATCATATTTCCCTCTCGATTTGCGTAAATATCATAATAAGTCGGGATTGTGCAATTCACATCTCATATAATTGATTTACGTGATATTTTCACAGGGGAGAGGGAATAATATGGCAAAGCTTTCAGCACTGCTTTTTGGCACGGAGCTGCTTAAGTCAAACTTTGATCCGGAGACGGTCGATTCGGGCGAGCTGCGGTCTGACTCGTTCAAGGTAAGACCGGGCGATACCTTCATCTGTCTCGCGGGACAGAAATACGACGGTCACGATTTCATCTGCGTCGCGCACGAGCGCGGCGCGGGTGTGATCATATGCGAGCATATGACCGAATATCTCAAAAGCCACCCCGAAATCAAATACCTGATAGTCAAAAATACGCGGATTGCCGAAGCCAATATGTGGAACGAGCTCTGCGCACGACCCGGCGACCGGCTGATTTCGATAGCCGTGACCGGCACTAACGGCAAGACGTCAGTGACCTACTTCCTGCGCGAGATATTCAAAGCCGCCGGTTATAAGACCGGAATCGTAGGAACGGTCAAGTGCATGGTCGGCGATACGCCCGAGGTCATATCCGAGAGCGCGGAGTCGAATGTAAACTCGATGACCACCCCGCCGCCCGAACGGCTCTACCCCGAGCTTGCTCATATGGCAAATGAGGGAGTTGAGATTGTGTTTATTGAGGCGTCGTCCCATTCGCTGTCGCAGCACCGGCTCGACCCGCTCCACTTCATTCTGGGCATATTCACGAATCTGTCGCCCGAGCATCTCGACTATCACGGTACGATGGAGGAGTATTACAACGCGAAGCGCCGGCTCCTCGGGCTCTGCGGCGCGGCGGTGATAAACGCTGACGACCAATGGTTCGGTCGAATGGCGACGAGCTGCCCGATACCGCACGTGACCTTCTCGGTCCTGTCCGACACTGACGGCAATGACGGCGATATAATGTCGTCCGTTGTCAAGACATATAGCAATGACAGCAATGAGCCGTCCGGTGGTATAGTCGGTGATACCGGCGGCAATACTCTATTCAACACCACTTCCACAAATAACCATAGCTCCGGCAAGGCTGACGACATCACGACCGCGTCGGGCATCGCGGCGGACTACACCGCAATCAGCCCGCGCGTGACACGCGACGGCGGAATCATGTACGACCTGCTTGAATCAGGTCGGCTTTACCGCGTATCCTGCCCGATACCGGGCGGGTTCACCGTATCAAATACCCTCGCCACCATAGCGGCGGCAAGGCTGTTCAAAATAGCCCCCGAGACTATTGTCTCGGCGCTCAAAAGCTGTCCGCAGATCCCGGGTAGGATGGAACGGCTTAGGCTCGATGGACTCGGCTTTGATGTCTATATCGACTACGCCCACACTCCTGACGCGCTCGAACGCACACTGCGCACGCTGCGTGAGCTGAAGCGTCCGGGCGGACGGCTCAGACTGCTGTTTGGCTGCGGAGGCGACCGCGACAAGTCGAAGCGTCCGGTCATGGGAAAAATCGCGACTTCGCTCGCCGACTTCACGGTGATAACATCGGACAACAGCCGCGGTGAAAATCCGCGCGCGATAATCTGCGACATTATGCGCGGAGTTGATCGCGGCGCCGAATACAAGGTGATCGAGCGGCGCGAGGACGCGATACGTTATATTATAGAGCACAGCGAAGCGGATGATATTATTCTGCTCGCCGGAAAGGGACATGAGGATTATGAAATCGACGCTGACGGAAAGCACCCATTTTCCGAACGGGATATTGTATATGACACCGCAAGATCAATGTCGGGGGTCGATGAAACAACTCGGCTGTAAAATGATTGTGAAAATTACATATCAATAATATGTCAATATAAATGGAGAATTGAAAAATGAGCATCAGGTTCAAAAAAGACGTATTCAGTGTGAGCGAG
Organism: Candidatus Flemingiibacterium merdigallinarum; assembly: GCA_904386005.1. Taxonomy (GTDB): domain Bacteria; phylum Bacillota; class Clostridia; order Oscillospirales; family CAG-272; genus Flemingiibacterium; species Flemingiibacterium merdigallinarum. The sequence goes on along the minus strand of CAJFKR010000022.1, from coordinate 13,939 downwards.
ATTGCCTCGCTGCTCGGTCTCGAAAGCAGCTGTGACGCGAAGATCCGGTCTATAACCACCGACTCGCGCGAGACCGAATCCGGCTCGCTGTTCATCGCTCTCAAGGGCGAACGCTTTGACGGCAACGACTTCATACCGCAGGCGCTCGCCCGCGGCGCCGCGGTCATAGCCGAGCGGATGCCCGAGGATCTCGCAGAGGACGAAGCCGAACGCGTACTCGTAGTCAAAAGCTCGCTCGACGGCTTCGGCAAGGTCGCAAAAGCCTACAAGGACAGGATAAATCCGCGCACGGTCGCGGTCACGGGCAGTGTCGGCAAAACGACGACCAAGGAGTTCATATATGCGGTCGCCAGCGCGCGCTTCCTGACGCACAAGACCGAGGGCAACTTCAACAATGAGATCGGAATGCCGCTCTCGATTCTGAGTATGCCCGAGACTGCGCAGGTCTGCGTGCTCGAGATGGGCATGAGTCAGGCGGGCGAAATTTCGCGCATGACGCGCATCGCCACGCCCAGTATCGCGGTCATAACCAACATCGGCAATTCGCATATTGAGAATCTTGGCTCGCGCGAAAATATCTGCCGCGCGAAGCTCGAGATAATCGAGGGTATGCCCGACGATGGCTGGGTTATCCTCAACGCCGACGAGCCGATGCTGTTCGCGCAGAAGGGCAAGCTCAAGCAGAACATACTCTTTGTTTCATTGTCCAATCCGCAGGCCGACTACCGCGCGCTCAATATCCGCGAATGTGAGGACAACACCGAGTTTGACCTCGTCGCCGGAAAGCGGGTCGTTACTAACATCCGGATACCGACAATCGGTCGCCACAATGTATACGACGCGACCTACGCGTTCGCGGTAGGCGTGCTGCTCGGCATGAGCGACGAGGAGATAAAGCGCGGGCTCGTGTCCTTCCGCAACACCGGAATGCGGCAGAATATCTACGAATACGGCGGAATTACATTAATCGAGGACTGCTACAACGCGGGTCCCGAGTCGATGCGCGCGGCCATAGACGTGCTCGCGAAGCTGGCGGACAAGAATCACTGCAACTCGATCGCGGTGCTCGGCGATATGCGCGAGCTTGGCGAATATTCGAAGCAGCTGCACATGGAAATCGGCACGCTCGTCGCGTCAAAGCACATCTCTCACCTCATCACATTCGGGCGCGAGGCCGAAAATATCGCGCTCGGAGCAATCAATCACGCATACAAGCCGGACAATATCAGCATAAACACAAACACCGAAAATCCGACCGCCACCGCGCGGGTCGTGTTTGACCTTTTGGGGCGCGGCGACGCGGTGCTGTTCAAAGCGAGCCGAGCGGTGAAGCTCGAGCGCGTAATCGAGGAACTCAAGCAGCTTATCGACGCAAAACCGATTCGCTGAATATCGGGAGAACCATATGATCGGATATTATATTACCGCGTTTGTCTCCACGTTTATAGTCACCGCTCTGGCCGCGCGGTTATTGATACCGAAGCTCCGGAGCATGAAGCTCGGGCAGAAGATACTGGACGTCGGACCGCGCTGGCACAAATCGAAGGAGGGAACGCCCACAATGGGCGGTCTCTCGTTCATCGCCGCGGCGCTTATCGTGTTTATCCCGTTCGCCGTATACCTTGTCTCAAAGGGAGTGGACGGCGTCGACCGGATGGCTATAGTAATGCTGATGGCGACCGCTAACGGTGCGGTAGGTATAGTCGACGACCTGACGAAATTCAAAAATCACCGCAACGAAGGTCTGACCGCGTCGCAGAAATATCTGCTGCAATTAATCTGCGCCGGACTTTTCCTCGCCGCGATGAAGCTAACCGGCAATCTTTCAGAGACGCTGTATATTCCGTATGTCGGCGTGGAGCTTGATTTAGGCATAATTTACTATATACTGTCAATACTGCTAATCACAGGCATCGTCAACAGCGTTAATCTGACGGATGGAATCGATGGACTGGCGAGCACGGTGACGCTCGCGGTCGCGGCCTTCTTCTCGGTCGCGGCGTTCAGTCTGTCGGCGTTGCCCGAGGCGATAATCGCCGCGATAACTCTCGGCTGCTGCCTCGGCTTCCTCGTCTACAACTTTTATCCGGCGCGAGTATTTATGGGCGATACCGGCTCGCTGTTCCTCGGCGGATTGGTGATCGGCATGGCATATATGATAAACAATCCGCTTATCATAGTCATAGTCGGAATCATATACATCATCGAGGCGTTGTCGGTTATGATTCAAGTGACCTATTTCAAGCTGACGCACGGCAAGCGATTTTTCAAGATGGCGCCGATACACCACCATTTCGAAAAGTGCGGCTGGAGCGAGCTGAAGATTGTGGGAGTATTCGCGCTCGTCACGGTGATAGCCGGAGCGGCGGCATACTTTGGATTATAGAGTGGTCTCGACTTCGCTTTGCGAAGTCGAGAGAGCGGCTTAGAAAAAGAGTGGTCTCGACTTCGCTTTGCGAAGTCGAGAGAGTGGCTTAGAAAAAGAGTGGTCTCGACTTCGCTTTGCGAAGTCGAGAGAGTGGTCTCCCACTGCGTGGGAGAGAGTGGAGAGTGGTCTCCCGCTTTGCGGGAGAGAGGAGGTACAAATTCGCCGAAGGCGAATTTGATTAAATGAAATTTGCCGCAGGCAAATTTCATCCTAAGCTCTCCGCCGTAGGCGGAGACCACTCACATGACTTTGCCTATGGCAAAGTCATGTCCACTCTTAACTCTCTCAATTCGACAAAGTCGAATTGAGACCACTCTTAACCCGCAATCTTCATATACACGCAGTAATATTATTTTGACCAAGGAGGTAGTCGGTTTGCAGAATGGCCGAAACAATAACAGCTATTCCTATACTTCGTCTGACCCGAGGAATTCGGCAGGCTCAACAGGTTCATATAACCGCCGCAATGCTTCAGCGCAGACATCGAGATCGCGACAAAACGGCGGTGCCGGACAGAATCAAGCTGCTGCCGGCAACCGAAATCAACAAACGGCGCAGAATCAGCGCGTAACACAGAATCAGCGCGCGGCACAGAATCAGCGCGCCGCGCAAGACCAGCGCGCCGCTCACAACCAGTACGCTGAGTCAAATCAACACTCTGCGCAGCCGAATAATCTGAACGACGGTCGGGGCGCGGCGAGCGTTGGTTCGAATGTTCAAGCATCAAGTCAGGGGGGCGGCGTCAGAGCTGCCAGCCCGCCCGCTCGGGTGCGGAAAAAAGCCGCGGTCACAAAAAAGCAGGAGTCGACACTGTCCTTCCTCAAGCGCACCTTTACGGTCGACAAGACAGTGTTCGAACAACGCGCCATTGTCCGTGAGCAGGGGAGTTATGACTATGTGTTCCTGATACTCGTCATAATCATGCTCGCGTTCGGCACGATAATGGTCTATTCGGCAAGCTACGCGTATTCGAAGAATAAATACGACGACAGCTACTATATAATCTTCCGACAGGCGATATTCATCGTCGTCGGCTTTATCGGCATGGGACTCGCAATGTGGTTCCGCCCCGAATGGTATCGCAAGTTTGCTCTGCCTATTTACGGCGTCTGCTTCATCATGCTGGCACTCGTGCCGATAATCGGCGTTACGATCAAAGGCGCGAAACGTTGGATCAGTCTCGGATTCACCAATATACAGCCGTCCGAGTTCATGAAATTCGGACTCGTGCTGATGCTCGCGTGGTACTTCGACCGATATTACGAGCGGGTCACCGACTATAAGCATTTCGGTCGTTCGACCTTCTTCGGCGTGTTTGTGCCGTTTGTAATAATCGGCGCAACCTGCTTTCTGGTCGTCATTGAAAAGCACCTGTCCGGAACGATTATCATGTTTTTGCTCGGTATCATAGTCATGTTCGCGGGCGGAGCTTCAATGAAGGTAATGTCGATTCTCGGCGCGATGGGCGGTATCGGACTGCTCCTATTCGGACTATTGACTAATTACACGCGCCGCCGCTTTGAAATCTGGCTGCATCCCGAGGAGCACCCGCAGGACGGCGGCTGGCAGACCTTGCAGGGACTTTACGCCATAGGCTCGGGCGGATTCTTCGGCGTCGGACTCGGAGAGAGCCGACAGAAGCATATGTATGTCTCCGAGCCGCAGAACGACTTCATATTTACCATAGTCTGCGAGGAGCTCGGATTCGTCGGAGCAGTAGCGGTCATCGCGCTGTTTCTGCTGTTCGCCTACCGCGGCATGGTCATCGCGATGAAAGCACCCGATACGTTCTCCTCGCTTGTAGTCATCGGTATCGTCGGAAAGGTGACTTTGCAGGCGCTGTTAAACATCGCGGTCGTCACGAACTCGATACCGAACACCGGTATTTCGCTGCCTTTCTTCTCGTACGGCGGCTCGTCGCTCTGTATACTAATGACCGAGATGGGGGTCGTCCTGTCGATTTCGAGGTTCTCGAAACAAAAGAAATAGCCACATCGCGTTCGGTTACAGAATAATCGCACTGACGCCCGCTGCGACCGAAAGCGACCGCGACATACATATGGGTAACATCCGAAGAAACGATACGCACGGATTATATATGTCAATAAGGGTTTCCAAATTCAATTCAGGAGGAAGTCTCCAGAGTCGGAGGCTGTGATTTATAGTTTATGAGAGTACTTGTAACCGGCGGCGGAACGGGCGGTCATGTCAATCCCGCGCTCGCGATCGCCGGAAACATACGCGACAACTGCCCCGGCTCGACCATAGCCTTCGTCGGCACGTCGCACGGCATTGAAAATAAGCTCGTACCCAAAGAGGGGTACAAACTGTACCATGTCGAGGTTCAGGGCTTCAAGCGCAAGCTGACGCCTTACAACATCAAGTCCGCGTGGCTCGCGTTTACGTCGCCGATGAAAGCGAAAAAGCTGCTGCGCGAATTCAAACCCGACCTTGTCATCGGCACCGGAGGGTATGTGAGCTGGCCGCTGCTCAAAGCGGCGGCGGGAATGAAAATCCCGACCGCGGTACATGAGTCGAACGCGATACCGGGCGTGGCTGTGCGTATGCTCGCGCGCTATGTCGACCGGATATACGTCAATTTCGACGCTACCGCCGATGCGCTCGGCGAGGCATACGCCCCGAAAATCAAGAAGGTCGGCAATCCGATCAAGTCCGAGTTCAGCTCGCTCGACTACGCTTCGGCGAGACGGCGGCTCGGTATCGACGGCAAATACAAATACTTCATTCTCTCATGCGGCGGCAGCATGGGCGCGGAGAAGATAAACGACGAGATGCTCGCGCTGATGCGCGACTATACGTCGAAGCATCCGGAGATTTTGCATATTCACGCGACCGGAGCTATCGAATACGAGGCCGCGCGCGCGAAATTTGAGGAATACGGGCTTTCGAAATACGAAAATATACAGCTGCTTGAATATATATACGATATGCCGCTCAAAATGTCGGCAGCGGATATTGTCGTGAACCGTGCCGGCGCGATGACCCTGTCCGAGCTGGCGCTGCTTGGTAAATGCTGCATTTTGATACCGTCGCCGCACGTCACCGACAATCACCAGTACAAAAACGCCAAGGTGCTCGCCGACGCCGGCGCGGCGTTGCTGTTCGAAGAAAAGGAGCTGTCGGGCGGCATTTTGACAGACGAGATATCTCGTCTCATCGCCGACGGGAGCCGCCGCAAGCAGATGTCCGAGAACATCCGGAAATTCGCGCTTCCCGACGCAAACCGGGCAATATATGACGACTTAATGCTGCTCGCCGGACAAAAAAAGCGACGCGGGTGAACTGGATTCAGACGGCTTGGGTTCTGTTAAATCAACTTCGCCGATTCAGTCCGACTGATTCATCCGAACCAAATTGACTATATCGATTCGGTTCTACCGAAAAACAATAAAATTCTCCGATTATAAATGCAAATTTACTTGACTTTTTGAATATTACTATGTTATAATATTATAAAGGCGGTATTTCGGCTTTTTTGAGTTAATTGCCGCGCCGTTTCACGGACTGGAGGTCAAATGAACGGCAATGCAGACAATCGCCGGGATTCAAGGTTTTTCACCGGCGACCGAAGCGAGCTTCAGGAAATACAAAGTAAGGAAAGCCTTCAAAGATTTGTCCGTCACAATAAGAAACGCAGACGGTTGTCAAGACTGTCATATGTGCTGATATTTCTGGTACTCGGAACGATTTTCGTGATAGTCTGTCTCTCGGTTTTTTTCAAGATTGAACATATCGAGGTGGTCGGGCTGACCCGCTACAGCGCGGTCGAGATTATTAATTCACTCGACATCAAGCTCGGAGAGAGCCTGTATTCGGTCAATAATGCGGTGCTTTCCGATCTTTCGGACGAATTTCCGTTTATCAGCTCGGCAAGGCTTCAGCGAAAGCTTCCGGATACGCTTGTCATTGAAGTCGTAGAGGACGAAGCGGCGGCATGGTGCGAGCTGTATGGCGAATATTTTGTGCTGTCGGGCGAATTGCGTATACTCGACCGGGTGTCCGAGCCGTCGCTGCTCGAGGGTCAGGGACTGTTTGAGCTGCGTCTGCCCGAGATAGACTCGGCTATAGTTGGACGCAGAATCGAATTTACCAACGAGTCGGACGACGAGTATGTCACAGCCTATCTCGACGCGGTCATCGGAAGCGTGCTGTATCCGCGTATCACCGCGCTTGACCTGCGCGACAAATTTGACCTGAAGTTGATTTGCGACGACCTGTATTTAGTCGAGCTTGCGGACGGCGAAGACCTTCCGACCAAGCTGTCGGCTACGGCGGGGGTTCTGTCTCAGACCGAAGCGTTCCCGGAGGGGACGCCGGCTGTAATCGATATGGCTGATCCGGCGGTCTCGAGCGCGATTGTAAGTCACAATGCTGACATCTCGCTCGACGCTTAAGGCAGGGAATTGTCACGCGGTGCCCCACTTAATGGTCGTTTTAATAAACGCTTCCGACCGATTTTATATAAATTTACAAAATCGGCTTGAATATTATAGGAATAAATATTATCATATTTATTGTGTGATATGAAAATACCGTTCGCTGTTTTGCCTTAATGGTTCGGCGAATGACGCCGTAATTTTACGCGGCAGAAATATATTGTAAAAAGACGATAGTCATTAAGACAATAAATCAGGAGGATATAGAAATGGATTTCCAGTTGGATGATAATTTCGAGAGTGGCGTTAATATAAAGGTCATAGGCGTAGGCGGCGGTGGAAACAACGCGGTGAACCGCATGATTTCAACAAACATCCGCGGCGTTGATTTTATTGCTATAAATACTGACAGACAGGCGCTGATGAACTCAAGCGCGACATATAAAATTCCGATCGGCGAAAAGATTACGAAGGGTCACGGCGCGGGTGCTAACCCCGAGATCGGCGCGAAAGCCGCTAACGAAAATCTCGACGACATCAAGAAAGCCATTGAGGGTGCCGACATGGTGTTCATAACGACCGGTATGGGCGGCGGCACCGGTACCGGCGCGGCTCCGATAGTCGCGAAGGTAGCCCGCGACATGGGTATCCTCACAATCGGTATTGTCACAAAGCCGTTCGCGTTCGAGGGACGCAAGCGCATGATGCAGGCCGAAAACGGAATCAAGAATCTGATTGAGACGGTCGACTCGCTGGTCATAATTCCGAACGAGCGTTTGAAGCAGGTCTCCGACACGCGCATCACGCTGCTGAACGCGTTTGAGGTAGCCGACGACGTGCTCCGCCGCGGTGTGCAGAGTATTTCCGACCTTATCAACGAGCCGGGACTCATCAACCTCGACTTCGCGGACGTAACTTCAATCATGCAGGGCGCAGGCTACGCGCACATGGGCGTCGGCGACGCCAAGGGCAAGGACAAGGCTGAGCTCGCGGCAAAGGCCGCTATCTCCAGCCCGCTGCTCGAAACTTCGATTGCCGGCGCGAAGGGCATACTGGTCAGCATCTCCGCGTCTCCGGACATCGGACTCGAGGAGGTCGACTTCGCGTCGAACATGATTATGAACGAGGCTCATCCCGACGCAAACATCATTTGGGGCGCGGTGCTCAAGCCCGAGCTCGAGGACGAAATGCGTGTCACGGTCATCGCGACCGGATTTGACAACGCGCCGAAGAGTATGCAGAACACAGTCGAGTCGCAGATGAGGGCGCAGTCTGAATCGGCAGCTAAAGCTCCCGAATCTACCAATTCTGCCAAGGCGGCTAACACCGCGGCTAAGGAAAAGGCTGCGAGTGAGGAGAGCGAAAAGTCCGAGCCTGAAAAGAAGGACAAGCAGAGCGAGCTTATTTCTGACGACGACTTCAGCGAAATCCTCGGCATCCTCCAGAAAAATAAGCGCGATAATTATTAATTGAATAGAAGAGCGTGTATTTATACTTAATGTGTATTTATACACGCTCTTTTTTTCGAAAGCTATTGATTTTTTCACAGAAATGATGTACAATTATTATGATGGGAAATAGAATTTCCAATTTTACCTCAGGGAGGATTTATATCATGCCAATCAAGGTTGCCGTCATCGGCTGCGGTACTATCGCGAACACCGCGCACATCCCGAGCTATCTCGCCTGCCCGGACGCCGAAATCAAGTATTTCTGCGACATCATTCCGGAGAGAGCTGACGCCGCTGTTGAGAAGTACGGCTGCGGCAAGGCGGTCTACGACTATCACGAGATTTTGAACGACCCCGAGATCACCGCGGTTTCGGTCTGCACACCGAACAAAATGCACCCGATCATCACCTGTGATTTCCTGCGCGCCGGAAAGAACGTGCTCTGCGAAAAGCCGGCGGCTCGCACCTACAACGAAGCGCTCGAAATGCAGCGCGTCCAGCATGAGACCGGAAAGGTTCTGAACATCGGCGTCGTCAACCGCTTCAACACCGCGGTCAACGAGATCCGCAAAATGATTCAGGCGGGCGAGCTCGGAGAGGTATACCATGTGTACGTCAACTTCCGCGCTTACCGTTCGATTCCCGGACTCGGCGGCGCATTCACGACTAAGGAGATCGCCGGCGGCGGAGTGCTCATCGACTGGGGCGTACACTATCTTGACATCGTCATGTACTGCATGAACGACCCCGAGCCCAAGACCGTATCGGGCAAGGCTTTCTCGAAGCTCGGCGTAGATATGAAGAACTACGTATACGAGGGAATGTGGGCTGAAAACACGAAGGATCTGAACGGCACCTACGACGTTGACGACTTCGTGACCGGATTTATCCGCACTGCCGGACCGACAATTACGTTCAACGGCGCGTGGGCGCAGAATGTCCGCGACGCTTCGGGTTATATCGAGTTCCTCGGCACTAAGGCTGGTATCAAGCTGCGCTACGGCGGAGACTTCGACGTCTCGACCGTCAAGGACGGCAAGCTGTATACATACACGCCCGCGTTCGAATCGAAGCCGATGTTCCAGGAGGAGATCAACGCGTTCGTCCGCTGCACGCAGACCGGCGAGAAGCTCCCGTCTCACATCGACACAGTCATCATAACCGCGAAGATGATGCAGGCGATCTACGATTCGTCCGACGCTGAAAGAGAAATCGTACTGTAAAGAAGCAAATCAATATTGTCAATTAAAGAATCCCAAGGACTGTGCGATAATCCTTGGGATTCTTCTGTTTGAATACTTTATATATCAAGTTGAATAACGATTAATTGTGCACTGCTTCGAAAATATGTCGTTTCTTTATTGACATTATATGCATAGATATGTTATAATATAAATACCAAATATGTATAATGTTAAGAGGAGAAATGAGAAAATGAAAAGACCCGCACAAATCACAACAATACTGCTGTTGACCGCACTGTCTTTACAGCTGCTCGCCTGTGGTGACACGGAAAACAGTGGAAATGAAACCGATACTTCCACCGAATCTTCTGCCACGGAGACCGAAAAGCCGTTTCTCGACAACCTCGGCGAATATGATTTTAACGGTCAGGATTTTACAATGCTGATTCGCGAGAACAAGGTCGATACCACAGCACCTGAGGAGGAAACCGGAGACGTCGTCAGCGACGCGATCTACAACCGGAACGCCAAAATATCCGAACGGTTCAATGTAAACATAGTGATTGAAACTCTGCCGGACGATTCAAATATGTGGAATTCAACGCTTGACGGCGAAGTTATGGCAGGTTCAGACGTGTATGACGTGGTGATGCCTGACTATTGGTGGGGCTGCGAGACTCGCGGACTATTTCTCGATTTACACGATTACGACAGCATCTTCGAATTCGATCAGCCATGGTGGACTGCCGGCTGGAATGACAATGCCGAAATTTACGGTCAGCTCTACAGCGCGGTCGGCTCGATGTCGCTTGACCTTATCAAAAATCAGAATGTCATGTTTTTCAATAAGGAGCTGGTTGACAGTCTCAACATCGGGGATATATATGAAATTGTTGAGTCGGGAGACTGGACGCTTGACAAGTTCAATGAATTTATCGCGATTGGCAGTTCGGATATAAACGGAGACGGAGAATTGAAGCTCGGTGACGACCAGCTCGGTTATGCCTGCGCGCTTCAAGCCGGACGCGCTATGCTCGCATCTGCCGGTATGAAAATCGCGACGAGAGCGGAAGATGGGGCTTGGGAATACAACTTCATGAACGAACGCTTCGTCGACAGATATGATGAGATATATAACCTCATTAACAATAACAAATCTGTGGTTTATGACACCGCGCAATCGCTCGAAAATGTATTCAAAGGCGGACGCCTGCTTTTCCTCGGAGCCAGCATAGGTTCGACCGACTATCTGCGCGATATGGAGATCGATTACGGTATCATACCGATGCCTAAGATGGACGATTCGCAGGAAGATTACGTCACATACAATTTCGGTACCTACTATATGGCGATACTGCTTACCGCGGCTGACCCGGAGATGAGCGCGGTCATGCTCGAGGCGCTCAACGCTGAGAGCTACAAGAATGTAGTCAACGTCTACTACGATACAGCTCTGAAGAACAAATACAGCCGTGATGAAGAGAGCCGCAAGATGATCGACCTCATCAACTCGAACTGCTTCTTCGACTTTACTTTTGTCAACGAAACCTCGACCGATCGTATCGTGATGTGGTTCTTTGACCAGATTGTCAACAAGCAGGAGGGAATAATGTCGCTCTACGAAGGTCGCCGTGCCGGATTTGAACAGAAGCTCGCCGATCTGCTTGAAACCTACAAGAAAAACGCGGAGGAGAACTGACAGCCGCGCATATAAGAGGCAGCTGATACGGTTTAATGCTCCGCGTCAAAAAATAGTCGAGTCTGATTAATGCTCTGCGTCAAAATAATATTCGCGTAAGAACACAATCCGCGTCAAAACAATAGCCGCGCCTCCCGCGTTATTTCGCGGGAGGCGCGGTTTTATATTCGGAGCTTTTGCGAATCTCTTATACGGTCACTTCTCGACAATAACGCCCGCCGGAGCGTCGACGTCGAGTCTGCCCGACTTGTCCGTATATATCGTCAGCTTGCCGTACGGCGTCGGGAATGACGCGCGGATGTAGTCGAGTCCGCAGAGATTCGGCTTTATCTGAATACGGCGGCAGCCCGGTTCGAGTATCTTTATGCCCGCGACATGGCGGGTGAGGAAGGTCACCGGTCCGCTCGACCAGCCGTGGCAGAGGCTGTGGCGCAGTCCGACGTAGCAGTACGCGCCGAAGTCGGCGTGGATGTCCTTGCCGCCGTCGGGGACAATTTCGTCGATTGGGTTCGCGTCCCACTCGCCCTTGTCATTGTACGCCCAGTCGAGGTTGAAGTCCTCCCAGAAGGTCGTCGCGCCCAGCTTCAGCATCGTGCCGTAGTATTCGCGCATATTGTCGAGCGCAGCGGCAGTCTTGCCGGCGAGAGAGCGCGCGGCGAGTATGTAGTAGGAGTAAAATGTCGAGTAGCCGCGCGCTTCTCCGACCGACAGCACGTCGCGGTCGAGCGTCTCGGCGTCACCGATTCCCGACAATGAGAGCAGCGCGGTCGCCGACTTCGCTTCGGACGACGGGATGTGTTTTTTCATCAGCCCGTACTTCTCACGGCAGAGCGACGCGAGCTCGTTTTCTCCGAGTACCTCGCAGAGGTAGGCGAGCGAATTAAGCGCGAGAGCGAGCAGTCCCTGCAGACCGCAGTGTTTGGCTCCGGGGTTGTCGTTCGTCGGCCAGTCGATGAACCGCCAGTCGGGCAGACACTCGCTGCCGTCGGGCGACACATAGCCGCAGAGCGCGGGTATCAGCTCGCGCAGATACTCCTGCTGCTCGCGCAGGTAATCGAGCCGACCGTTCTGCATATAGTAGTCGTACTGACACATCACCCACCAAAGCGTGTATGCCGGAATGCCGTTCATCCAGCTGCCGACCGGCGTTATTTTGCGCAGCGAGTCGAGACTGCGCGGCACGACGTCACAGTCTCCGAATACCGAGCAGATAGTCATGACCTCGGGGTGCATATCGCCGATCCAGACGAGCCGGTCGCGCTTGATTCCGTCCCACATATACTCCTGCATATTGAGGTGCGCGGTGTAGGCGGCGGTGTCGTAGATTTTGTTTACAGTCTCATCATTACATTCGAACGAGCCTACATACTCGATGTCGCGGTAAATCAGCACGCCCTCGACCGCCTTTATCGCGATCTCGGCGTCCGGCTCGGACAGCTCGAGGCAGATGAAGCGGAAGCCCGACTCGTTTGTGTCGGTGCCGCTGAGCATACCCAGAGTCAGCTTGAAATCGCGGTTCGCGTGGTCGTTGGTCGCGTTGTGTACAGTCTCGGGCGTCAGCGCCTCGCTGACCGACTCGCCGAAGCGGACGTTTATCGTCACGCGCGTCGGCTTCGTCGACTGTACGAGTATGCGCATCGAGCCGTGTATCTCGCGGCCGAGGTCGAGCAGTATACGCGCGGGGTTGTCGGGATTGCCGCGCATGACAGTGCAGCCGCTGCCGTCGAACGATATCTGTCCGGGACGGTCTAAAAGCAGTCCCTCGGCGTTCGTGACGTCGCCCGAGGTCGTGACGACGCGGGTCGGGCGGAGGTATACGCGTCTGCGCATATCCGAGTCAAACGGGCGCAGCTCGTTGAATTTTTCGGTGAGTTTCATTTTGTATTCCTTTCTTATGGCCAACGGAAATCGCTTTGGCGGCGTGATTCCGGAAAAGCCATGTGTTTTGTGATTCTATTATTGCTTCTCGACCAGCCCGCGGTAGGCTTTGAAATAGCGTCTGCCGAATTCGCGCTGTGACTTCGCGTCGAAGTGCAGCTTATCGCCGCGGTCGACAAGTCCGGCTGCCGTGGCGACCGCGATGTTGTCGTATTCGGCGAGCCGGTTTAGCTCGGAGTTGACAATGTCGAGATATTTCGGCTTCGGGTCGTGGTCGGCATAGAAATAGCCGAGCTCGCCGACTACAATCGGCAGTCTTACGTTGAGACGCGCTTGCAGCTCGTCCATTATCGCGAGAAATCGCTCGCGATAGGTCGTCGCGCGCGTGAAGTCGCCGCACTCGGCTTCGCCCTGATGCCAGATGATGCCGCAAAGCTCGGAGATGTTCATCGCGAGCTTCGCCTGATAGAGGGCGTGCAGAAATAGCTGCCCGTCGACCCTCCAATCCTCGAGTGAGCTGCCTCCGTCGGCGCAGGGAATCAGCCCTACCTTTTCATTGTAATATTTCGCATAGCTGTCGGCGAAGCTCGCCGCCGGACCGACGCCGCTGTAAATTGTGATATTGCCTGAATAGTCAATCGGGCGGTCGACGTTAATTGGCTCGGACATAGGTCTCCACTTGCCCATGCGAAGCATATATGCGTATGGATTCGAGATAGGCTCGACGTCGCCAATCGCGCCGCGTCCCGCCATATTCGATTGTCCCATCATTAAAAACGATTTCATATACAGCTGCTCCATTTCCGGATTTTGTGGGTGAGATAATTATAGCACCCGCGGCTGTGATTGTCAATTGATTAATCGGCAAATAACATTGCAGATTTTACTTTGTTGTCATGCCA
>CAJFKR010000021.1 GCA_904386005.1 Candidatus Flemingiibacterium merdigallinarum | reverse complement strand
CGTAAAACTGCCCTTGCTTTGGTTAATCAGGCAAAGTATGGGCGTCTCAGTAAAAAGAAAATGATGTTTAAGGCTGCCCTCAATCCTCAAGTTTTGCTTAATATTATTTTTCCGAAAAAGTAAATGCTGTTGCCGTGTAGATTTAACAATTTATGCACAGGCAGGACAAAATGCCGGACGACAACGTCGTCCGGCGGTGAGAAAAGGTTATTGTAATGTATACAATAGCTTATTAATACGGGTCATATCAGAGAAAGACTGATATAGTATTGCTTTGAACCAACTATGTCATCACCATCAATATTCAATCGCCATACAGCTGTGCGCGCCGACGGTGAATCCGACCCGAGGGTCGATTTTTGAGCGATTGCCGTCCGCGCCGCGCAGGAAAATCCCGCGGTGTGAGGCGATATTGTCAAGCTCGACTTTGCAAAGCCGAGGCTCACTCGTGTGGTTGACGAACAACTGAACCGTCCTGCGGCTGTCGTCGGATGCGACCGGGTCGAGCTTCCACGCGGTCGAGAACAGCGCGCGCTCATATCTTGTCGAACCATCAAGCATTCCGATTTCGACCTCGTCGCAGTTGTATTTTATCGGCTTCACCATCTCGGCGTTGTAGAACAGCGCGGGATATAGCTTGTGCCAGCGGGTCAGCTCGGCGCAAAAACCGATGATAGTGTCGCGGTCGGGTACTCGTGAAAAATCGCGCATTCCCCAGTGGAACATTATCTCGCCGTCGTCATTGAGTACAAGCGTAATCATGTCTCCGGCGGCGAACGAGTACGCGATTCGCATACACAGCCCCTCGGTCGTGTAGCCGACCGGACAGCAGACCTGATTGCCCATGAAGTTGTGCAGCCAGCGGTGATAGAGGAACGAATACAGCGGAATCGGGCTGCCAAGGAAATAGCAAAGCTCGTACCGGCAGTCGGACAGCCGCAGGTCGGATATATACGGCTCGGCAGCAGCCGACTCGCAGCCGAGCAATGTGTCCGGACAGGATTTTTTCCAGCCGTCGAGCAGCTCGCGCGACGCTTTGGTCATCCACGAACCCGGGACGGGCGGGTGTCCGTGGTCGGGCGCGTAACAGAAATACATACCGCCGCCGTGATTTTGGTCGAGCGCCTGTACATAGTCGACGCCGCTCGCAAGCAGGGGCTTGAGCGCGTCGTCGAGCAGCTTTTTGCCGACCTCGCTCGCCGGGCAGATGTCGTAGCCCGAACGCTGTCCGGTGCAGATTCTGCTGTGAATTAGCTTTCCGCCCGGGGCAAGACAGAAGCCGCGGTCGAGCCGCTCGCTCGATATCCTGTCGGACAGGTTGTATTCGGCGATTAGATTGCTCTGCTCGGTGAACCCAAGTCCGCTGCAATAGACTCCGAGCAGCTGTCCGCGGCGGTGCAGCTCGCACATGAATTCGCGGAAGCTCTCCTCGCCGCCGTATGGCGGCCAGACATAGGGCGGAGCCCACGGCGCGGTGCCCTCCCAGTGCATGAGCAGCACCATGATTTTCGCTCCGGTTCGGCGCGCGAACTCGTCGACATAGGGCAGCGCGTTTATGTAGGGGAACAGCTTGTTCGGATCCATCTTGTCCATGTCGTGTATGCCGCGCACCGGATAGGTCAACACGAGCGGCATATCGTTTTTGTACCAGTCGGGCAGGTCGATATTGGACAGGTATTTCGCGCTGAATTGTGCGGTAGTCTCATTGCCGTTATCGGTCAGCCGGTAGAGCCGGTCGCGCCAGATCGCCGCGCCGTCCGTCCAGTCGCCGTCAAAGCGTGTCCAGCGGATAGCGATATCGTTTTTGATATCACCGCCCGGCTCGCCGCCGAGGAACAGACGTATCCGGAATTCGGTCGAATCGTCCCCGCAGCAGAAGTCGAGTCCACAGGGCGACGCGGTCTTGTCCTCGACGCTCATCAGAATTCCTTGCTCGCCATACAGCCACATCATTATCGGCGTCGACAGCATATACGGGTACATCATATATCCGCCCTGCGACGGAAACTCGGGGTCGGTCATCGCTCTTTTCTTTGTGCTGTCGTCGACATACAGCCCCTCGTTGTACGAGCTGACTACAGCGCAGTCTCCGCCGTTCTTTTTGAGTCGACCGGCAAAGCGGACACGCGCAAGGTCGATATACTCGACCGCGAGGTCGGAGCGATTCTCGACCGTGAAGCGCCAGCAAATCGAGTCGCCGCCGTCGACTGTCAGCTTTACGCGGAGATTTTCAAAAGCATATGTGATAGTGTCATTGTCAGCAGTGACTATAGCTTCGTCGGAACTGAAGTATACCGCCTCGCCGTCGGGTCTGCGGGCACGCAGGTTGAACAGCTGCGGCTGCGTGTCGGCGAGCAGTTCGCGGCTGCCGTCGCGAAGGCTTGCGAGGTGGTTATAGTCAGGCGACAGGGTGAGAATGAGGTTCGCGGTATTTATTGTCATTTGAGTCATCTCCCTGTATTTTTATCGATACTGTGATATAATTATAGCATGGAATATGAAATATAACAATCATAATAGAGGTGTAAATCGTGCAAAAATCATCCTATCGCGTGTTTCACACGCCGATAGACCTTGGCTCAAGGCTGGTATATACTGACAGCTATGACACGTATCTGCCGGTCGGCGCTCCGGACGCGCTGCATTATCACGAGATATGCGAGGTCGGAATCTGCCGCGAGGGACGGGGGCTGTGGTTCATCGGCGGCAGAGCCTACGCGCTGTCGCCCGGCGACGCGGTCGTGGTAAAGGCGGGAGTTCCGCACTACTCGCGGTCGGTAGGGAATGTGAATCCGGCTGATCGAGCCGATGTCGGCGACTGCCGCTGCGAGTTCATCTATTTCGACGAATACCGGCTGTTCGAGGAGTCGGGTATCAAGCCTATCGAATTTGGCATCGGAAGCGACTGCCCGCCGGTTTTCTACCGCCGCGAGAACAAGCTCGCGCGCGAGCTCTTGCTGCACATGGTCGACGCCGTGCGGCAGGGCGGCGAGTTTTGCGAGCGGCGTGCCGCGCACTGGTACGCGCTGTTTTTATTAAATCTGCCGCTTGCCGAAGCTGAGACGATAGCTGAACGAGACAGTGAGCTCGCGCCGGCGCTCGACCGCATGGCGTTCGATTTTGCCGAGAATCTGACGCTCGATATGCTCGCCGCCGAATGCGCGATGAGCCCGAGCTGGTTTTCGAAGCGATTCAAAGCCGAATACGGTGTGACGCCGATGCGCTATCTGAACTGGCTGCGCGTCGACATCGCGGCACAGCTATTATTATCGGGGGTCAGTGTGACCGAAGCGAGCATACTCGCGGGCTTCTCATCTCCGTCCGAGTTATACCGGCATTTTCGCGAAAGGTACGGGATTGCGCCGAGCGAATACCGGAGAGGGGATTTCGGGTCGATGGGGTGAGGGCTCAACGCACAGTTGAGACGCGGAACACAAGGAGTCGCTTCAAATACTGGTTCGGATATGATATACTGTATACACGGTACCCGCAAAAGCAAGGGTGGTTGAATATGAAAAAACTTATATCAATACTGATAACGCTGTCTTTCATATTGGCTTCGTGCAGTAGTGATGAACCGGAAGACCTGACTGACAGTGGAGAATCGGCAGGAAGTGACAGCTCTGCCGCGGATGAAGCGCCGGAAGCTTTTGACTATGGCGGAGAGGATTTTCGGATAGGCGTGAATATTCGCGACGGCGCGCTGAATTCTATATATTTGCTTGACACCGAATCCGAAACAGCGGAAACATACAATGACGCGTTATACGCGAGAAACCGTAATATCGAGGAAGTGTATAATCTCAATATAGTCTCGGTCAACAATACTGTAGAAGCTTTCTTAACATCAATCATGGCGGGCAGCGATGATTATGAGGCGTTCCAGCTTGAATATCTGTCGACCAATATGAACAGATGTATCAGCGATCAGATGGTCTACGACCTAAAGACACTGGGAGTCGATTTATCAAGCGAATGGTATGACCATAACGCCAATTCCCAGATTGAGCTTGAGGGGAAGCTGTATTGCCTGTTTTCAGATATGACGCTCGGACTATATGACAGTTCGATATGCCTTGCTTTTAACAAAGGTCTGATGAATGAATATGTTGGCGAGGATCCATATGAGCTGGTTAAGAACGGGGAATGGACTGTTGACAAATTCAATGAAATGATGACCGATGTGACGCTTGACCTGAATGGCGACAGCGTTATGGATTCGCTCGATCAGTGGGGCAGTGTCAGCGGGGCTACGACCGCGAACGCGCTGTATATCGGCTTCGGCGGCAAATTTTCATCTGTCGAAAACGGCAATTATGTGATGGATATAATCGCGAAGCCGAACGCCGATTATCTTGACAAGATATTCGATGTGATGTACAACAAATCCAACTTTCAAATCACAGAGACTATGAGACTCGGCGGTTCGGACACCGATGTGTGGCAGTCTTCATCGCGGATTTTCGATGAGGGACGTATGCTGTTCCGCTCGTCCATGATACAGGATGTCAGAAGCAAGCGCGCGATAGAAGAGGATTTCGGACTTTTGCCTTATCCCAAATTCGATATTTCGCAGGACAAATATTATACTTATCCTCATATGTCAGTGTGGCAGCCGAACGCGATGGTCATACCGGTGACCGAAAGCGAACCCGAGCAAGTTATGCGTGTGCTGGATGTGATAGCGTATTATTCATCCAAGACGACGATTCCCGCGTATTATGACAATGTTCTCACCGGAAAGACAATACGAGACGACGACTCCGCGGATATGCTTGATGTGATTTTTGAGAATATAGTGCTCGATTTTGGTTTGTTTTACAACATTGGCGACATACTGACTCTGCTGCCGAATATGGCAAAGAGTGAAAACCGCGACTATATTTCGCAGATAGAGACAAGGCGGAACACGATACAGGCAAAGCTGGATGAATTCATTGATATTGTGAAATGAATAAAATCAAATCGGGCATTAAAGCTGCCCGATTTGATTTATGGCAGGGGATTTTGTCAACTTTCTGACTTGTATATGCTTTTGATTTGAGCTTGCTTTATTAACATAGCACTTCAAAAAACATACAATCGCCATTACGCAGTTGACATTGTCCGCGATTTGTGATATACTATCACCAAACCCAACGCCAATCCCGTCAGACGAATAGGAGGAGCGGATAGATGAACGATATCGCATATCAGGTCGTCGACTATATCGACCGGCACTGTGAGGACAACCTTACTTGCCGCGCGGTCGCAGACGCGTTCTCGTATCATGAGAGCTATCTAAACCGCGTCGTTCGAGCACATACCGGATATTCGTTGCATAGCTATATCAATCTCATCAAGGTTCGCAACGCGACCCGCCTGCTGTGTGATAGTAACCTCAGTATAACCGATATCGCGTATCGGCTGTCATTCTGTGACAGCAGTCATTTCTCAAGAGTTTATCAGGAGTATACCGGAACCAAGCCGTCTGATGTGCGCAGACTATACAGGCATTTGGCTGAAATCAAGTGAAATGGCGACACTGCAATGGGAGCTGTGTCGCGGATATAAACACGTATAAACAAAGAAACGAAGCGTAGACGCTTCGTTTCTTTTGCTTTATGTGCTATATATTACTGAGCCGCGTCGATGATCACAGTGAAATCAGCCGTCTTGAGCGACGCTCCGCCGATGAGTCCGCCGTCGACATTCTTCTTTGCGAGCAGCTCGGCAGCGTTCTTCGCGTTCATCGAACCGCCGTACTGAATTGTTATAGCCTCAGCCGCCGCGTCGCCGTAGAGACGCGCGATCACGCCGCGGATGATTCCGCAGACCTCGTCCGCCTGCTCGGGAGTAGCTGTCTTGCCGGTGCCGATAGCCCATACCGGCTCGTACGCGATGATCACGTTCTTCAGCTGCTCCGCGGTCACGTCGAGCAGCGCGATTTTGGTCTGGAGCGATACGATCTCCTCGGTGATGCCCTGCTCACGCTCAGCGAGCAGCTCGCCGACGCAGAGGATAACCTTGAGTCCGCCCTCGAGCGCGGCCTTTGTCCGCTGGTTGACGGTTACGTCGGTCTCGCCGAAATACTGACGGCGCTCGCTGTGTCCGATTACGACGTACTCCGCGCCGCACTCGTTCAGCATATCGACCGAGATCTCGCCGGTGTACGCGCCGCTCTTTGCGAAGTGTACGTTCTGCGCGCCGATCTTGATGTTCGTGCCCTTGGCGGCTTCGACTGCGGGAGCGATGTCGACAAACGGAACGCAGAGTACGATGTCGCACTCATCCTTGCCGGCTGCCATCGGGGCAAGCTCCTTGATGAAAGCGGTCGTAGCGGAGGGGGTCATGTTCATCTTCCAGTTGCCGGCGATAACCGTTCTGCGTGTTGCCTTGTTCATTTTTTGTTATTCCTTTCGTTTATTAAATTCAATATTACCTTTGCTGAACGTGGTCATAAAATGACCGCGCTCACATTATGAAAGCGGAAAGCACGAAGTATTCCGCTTTCCGCTTTCGGTATATTTGCGCTTATTTATATATCGACATTATAGCCGCGCATTGCGACAAATGCTTAGTCCTTTTCGTTGAGGCAAGCGATGCCCGGAAGCTCAAGTCCCTCGAGGAATTCGAGCGAAGCTCCGCCGCCGGTCGAGACATGAGTCATCTTGTCAGCGTAGCCGAGCGCTTCAACAGCCGCTGCCGAGTCGCCGCCGCCGATGATCGAGATAGCTCCCGACTCTGCGATAGCCTTAGCGACCGCGCGTGTGCCCGACGCGAAATGCTCCCATTCGGATACGCCCATCGGTCCGTTCCAGATTACGGTGCCGGCGCCGATCAGGGTCTTGGAGAAGAGCTCCTGCGTCTTTTCACCGATGTCGAGTCCCATCCAGCCGTCCGGGATCGAATCGGAGTAAATTCTCATATATGTGGTGTCCTCTTTGTATTCGCGGCCGATTACGTTGTCGACCGGAAGCAGGAAGTTGACGCCCTTTTCCTTAGCGCGCTTCATGATGTCGAGCGCGAGGTCGAGCTTGTCATTCTCGCAAATAGAGGTGCCGATCTGGTTGCCCATAGCCTTGAAGAAGGTGTATGCCATACCGCCGCCGATGATGATAGTGTCGCACTTTTCAAGCAGGCTGTTGATGACGCCGATCTTGTCGGAAACCTTCGCGCCGCCGAGGATAGCGACGAACGGACGCTTCGGATCCTCGAGCGCCTTGCCCATGATCTCGATTTCCTTCTGAATCAGGTATCCGCAGACAGCTACCTTGAGGTAGTCGGCGACGCCGGCAGTCGAAGCGTGTGCTCTGTGAGCCGTTCCGAACGCGTCGTTTACATAGATTTCAGCGAGGCTTGCGAGCTCCTTTGCGAACTCGGGAGTGTTCTTCTCCTCTGCCGCGTGGAAGCGAACGTTTTCGAGCAGCATAACCTCTCCGTCCTTGAGAGCGGCAGCCTTAGCCTTCGCGTCAGGTCCGACTACGTCAGAAGCGAGAGTGACATTGATGCCCTTCTTGATAAGATCGTCAGCGACAACCTTAAGCGAGAGCTTGGTTCTGTCGCCCTTTGCCTTTTCGAGAGCGGCTGCGGTAGCGGCTTCGCGCTCCGACTCGGGGAGCTCCTCGATCTTCTTCTTTTCCTTCTTATCGAGCACGATCTTGTCGTCGAGTACATTGTGCGGTCTGCCCATATGCGAGCAGAGGATTACTCTCGCGCCGTTGTCGATTAGATATTTGATGGTAGGCAGCGCGCCGACGATACGCTTGTCGTCAGTGATAACGCCGTCCTTTACCGGAACGTTGAAATCGCATCTTACGAGCACTCTCTTGCCGCGGAAGCCCGCGCCGATGTCTTCAATAGACTTCTTGTTATACATTGATTTTCACCTCATATTTGAACTTAACATAATTGTTGTTATAAATTACCCTTTGGGATTATTGTACCACATACGGAATTTTTTATCAATATAATTTTGTTAAAAAATCGTCACAAATTACAATTTTTCTGTATATAACAATAATTGATTTCATGAACCCATTGAAATAATGCAAATTGACATGGCTACGGCGACCAATGACAGCGGTTATCACGATATCAGACGATAACGTTTGTAGGAGCGCCGGCTATAAAGTTTTGGAGGTTGTCCTCGACTATTCGCGTGAGCCGCTGACGGGTCTCATAAGCCGCCCACGCGATATGCGGGGTTATCGTCAGATTCTTCGCCCGATACAGTACACAGTCGGGGTGCATAGGCTCCTGTGTCAGCACATCGATTGCCGCGCCCGCGAGCCGCTCTGATTCGAGCGCGTCAAAGAGCGCGGATTCATCGATAACTCCGCCGCGCGACGTGTTGATAAAATACGCGCCGGCTTTCATCTGTCCAAACGCCGCTTTGTCGAAAAGACCCGCGGTGTCCTTGGTCAGCGGGCAGTGACAGGTTATGATGTCCGACTCACCAAGCAGCTCCTCGAAGCTGACATATTTGACCGACGGGTCGTTACTTGGCGTGCGCGTATACGTGCGCGTATACACAAGCACGCGCATTCTGAACGCGCGCGCCAGCTCCGCGACTCTGTGCCCGATCGCGCCATAGCCGACGATGCCGAGCGTCCTGCCGCTCATCTCAAAAATCGGGAACTCGAGCGGCAAATACCCGCCCGACCGTATCCAGCCGCCGTCGCTGACAAAAGTCGAATATTCGGCGACGCGGTGGAAGCGGTTGAGTATATACGCGAACACGGTCTCTGCGACCGCGTCGGTCGAATATGTATCGGCGTTGCAGACGGTGATATTATGTTTGCGGCAATACTCGATGTCGATGGTGTTGTATCCGGTCGCGAACGTGCCGATGTATCTGAGCCTTTTCGCGTGTGAGAGAACGTCGGCGTCGAGTATCGTCTTGTTCATCAGAATCGCGTCGGCGTCGGCGATATGGCTGACAGCCTCGGATTTTGCTGTGATATCGTAGATCGTAACCTCGCCGTATTTCGAAAATACCGACAGGTCGAGGTCGCCGCGCGATATCGTCGCGGCGTCGGTTAAAATTATCTTCATTTATTATATACTATGATTTATTATATACTATGATTACATACAACGCGATTTTGCGGACTTTGACTTGCGGCTGTTTTTTCACTAACGCCGTATCACGCGTCGAATGTCCGGACGGCGAACCAGATAAGGACGATGATACCGAGTACTATTCTATACCAGCCGAACACAGAGAAGTCGCGCTTGCGTATATAGTCCATCAGGAACTTGATCGCCGCGATTGACACGACGAACGCGGTGACGACTCCGACCGCCATGACAATAAGCTCGGTAGACGTGAAATCAAAGCCGAATTTGACGAGCTTCAGAAGGCTCGCGCCGAGCATGACCGGAATCGCCATGAAGAACGAGAATTCGGCGGCGACCGGTCGCTCACAGCCGAGTATGCTCGCGCCGATTATCGTCGAGCCCGAGCGCGACGTGCCGGGTATAAGCGACAGCATCTGGAACGCGCCGATCGCGAGCGATTTTTTGTAGGTCAGCTCGGACAGAGTCTTGGTCGGGAGCGAGCGGTTTTTGTTGCGCTTTTCGATCACAATAAACAGTATTCCGTAGACAATCAGCGCGGCGGCTACGGTGACGTAGTTGTAGAGGTGTTCGTCGAGCCAGTCATCGAGGAGCACTCCGACGACTCCCGCCGGAATTATGCCGACCAGCACCTTGAACCAGAGCGTCCAGGTGTCGCGTTTTTCGGCTTTCGACTTTGACAGAGCGAACGGGTTCAGCTTTCTAAAATACAGCACGACGACCGCGAGTATCGAGCCGAACTGTATCACGACGCGGAACATCTCCATGAATTCGTCGCTGACGTTGAGCTTTAAAAGCTCCTCGGCGAGTATCATGTGTCCGGTGCTCGAAATCGGCAGCCATTCGGTGATGCCCTGAATAATGCCGATTACAACCACCTTCAAGAGCTCGAAAAATGTCAGATCTCCCATTTGTGAATTCCTTTCATGTTGTGAATATATAGAAATACGGACAGACTTTGTACATTCGCCCAATTGTCATACCGCGCGGACAATGTCGCCGGGCATAAGCTCAAACGGCACCTGCGCGCAGAATCGCATATACGGGTGCGGCGCGGCGGGGATCTCAGTGAGATTTTCGTCGTACAGCCTGCCGAGATGGAGCGGTCGTCCGATTTTGCCGGGCGAGATGACCTCGACGTCCGAGTCGGCATACACCTTGTTGCGCTGAACGAACCATGCGAGACCTCTGTTCTTATCATATTCTTCTACGCGACACAGATATGCCTTCTCTTTCATATATCCTGGCGTCTTTGCGGTATTCGCGTCCTCGTTCGGCTTCGCGAAGTAGTAGCCGGTCGCGTATTCGCGGTGGCTGACGCTTTCAAGCTCGCGCAGCCACGCGGGGTCGTACCTGTATCCGTCCGGGTCGCGTACATACGCGTCTATCGCCATGCGGTAGACATTTGTCACTACCGCGGCATAGTATTCGCTTTTCATGCGTCCCTCGATCTTGAAGCTGCTGATACCGGCGTCGATAAGCTCGGGGATATGCTCGATCATGCAGGTGTCCTTTGAGCTTAGGAAGAACGTGCCGAAGTCGTTTTCGAACACCGGAACGCGGTTGTCGGGACGCTTTTGTTCGACAAGCTCGAATTTCGCGCAGCCCTCGTAGCCGTCAGACTCGCCGCCGCGCGTGAGGTCGAACGCCGAACCGGCGCACGTTTTCGAGCGGTCGCATTTATCCGAGCCGCCATTCTCCGACTCGCCGCACGCCGCCGAAGCTCCAAACGACATATTCCAGCGGCAGGGCTGAGCGCAGCGTCCGCGGTTCGCGTCGCGGCCGACGAAGTGCTGCGACAACAGGCAGCGTCCGCTGTACGATATACACATCGAACCGTGTATAAAACATTCGAGTTCGAGCTCTGGCGGAGTGTTCTGCCGGATATACTTGATTTCATCAAGCGTAAGCTCGCGCGCGAGGACGATGCGTTTCGCGCCGAGTTTATACCACTCGCGGCAGGTAGCGGCGCTGACCGCGCTCGCCTGTGTCGATATGTGCAGCTCCGACGAGGGCATATACTCGCGGACAAGCGCCATCACGCCGAGGTCGGCGGCGATGACCGCGTCTATCCCGAAGCCGGATACCGCCTTGACGAATTCGACGAGCTTCGGGTATTCGTCCGAATGGGGAAGTGTATTCAGCGTGAGGTGGACGCGCACACCATGCTCATGCGCGTATTCTACGGCTGTCTCCAGCTCGTCGAGCGTGAAGTTTCCGGCCGCGGCGCGCATACCGAAGTCGTCGCCGGCGAGGTAGACCGCGTCGGCGCCGTAGAGTATCGCGGCGCGCAGCTTGTCGGGGCTGCCCGCCGGTGAAAGAAGCTCGGGAGCAAAGAGAAGATGTTTCATAATAACACGCTTTCGTTTGTTAGTTGTTAGTTATTAGTTGTTAGTTGTTAGTTATTAGTTGTTAGTTATTAGTTGTTAGTTGTTAGTTATTAGTTGTTAGTTTTTAGTTATTAGCTATCGGTTGTTGGTTTGACGAGAATTTTTCGTTCGCTCAATCGAACCTAAAGAGTATTCTTTGGATCGATTCGCTGAACATATTCTCCCGTGTCACTACCGTAGCGGATGTGAGAATTGTCTCGTCGACCTCGCCGTTATTCAGCAGCTCATATGCGGTCTGAACACCGATATAACCGATGGCGAATGGGTTCTGCACTATGAGCGCGTCCATTTCGCCGGTCTCAAGCATACCGATTGAAACGACATTGCTGTCAAACCCGACCGCCGCGACCGTGTCAGCGAGCCCGAGCTGTTCGACAGCATACCCGACGCCGAGGGTCGTCCATTCATTAAATCCGACGATTGCATTTATCTCGGGGTGCTCGTTCAAAAGCTCGAGCGCACCGGCGGTCGCGCTCTCAATATTCGAGTCGACATTGACCACACCGGCTACAGTCGCGCCGTTTTCCTCTGTGACCGCGCGCAGACCGGCTTCGCGCTCCTGCCCGTTCGCCGAATTCGGGTCGTAGTTTACAATGCCGATGACAACTCTACTGTAATCGAAATCGTCGTCATTGTCCGACGTGTCGTTCGATTTTGTGACGTTGTCGCCGTTAAATTCTGTGTCAGCTACACTGTCAGAGCTGCTGTCGGTCACGCTGTCAGAGCTGCTGTCATCGCCGTTGTGCATTTTAATTACCGCGTCGAGCACGGCTTCGCCCGCGAGCCGACCGGCTCCGTAGTTGTCAGTACCGATAAACGAGCTTATCTTGTCGCTGTCGACTCCGCTGTCTATCATCACGACCTTGACTCCGGCGGCGACCGCGGCGTTGACCGCGTCGACCGATTCATAATAGTCGATAGCCGACAGCACGATAGCGTCGACGCCGCGAGCTACCGCAGACGTGATCATCTCGTTCTGCGCGACATAATCCTCCTCATTTTCCGGACCGTCGAAGCTTATCTCAATATTGTATTCGGTCGCGGCTGCCTTGACGCCCCGCTGGACATTCTGCCAGAAGTCGGACACAGTGGATTTTGCAATCACCGCTATCTTAAAGCTGTTCTGTGATGAGCTCTCGCCCGAACAACTTAATATGATTATGCCGGTCACAGCTACGAGCAGGCAGAGTATAGCTATTTTGAATTTCATTTGCCGCCTCCTCTTATTTGCCGACGTCCGGCTCGGTCAAGACGCGCGGAATCCGCACACTGATCGTCGTCCCCTCGTCAAGCTCGCTTTTGATTGACAGACCGTACTTTTCGCCAAAATAAATGCGCACGCGGTCATTTACATTCTTGATCCCGATTCCGCTCGAATCGCTGCGCTCCTTTTTGAGCACTCCGGCGCACTGCTCCTCGGTCATGCCGACGCCGTTGTCCGAAACGCACAGCAGGATGTCGTCGCCGTCGCCCCTTACTGAAATCACAATCTCGCCGTCGTCTATAAGCGGCTCGATACCGTGGTATATCGCGTTTTCGATCAGCGGCTGCAATGTGATTTTGTTGCAGAGATAATCGAGCAGCCCCTCGTCGACGTCAAAGCGGTAGTCAAAGCGGTCGCTGTAGCGGTATTTCTGTATCACAAGATAGCTTTCGGCGTGACGCAGCTCGTCGCGTATCGGTATCAGCTCGTGCCCGCGGCTGATGCTTATCCGGAACAGCCGGCCGAGCGCGCTGACCATGTTTATCGCCCCGTCGGTATTGCCGCGCTCGCACATCCACTGGATCGAGTCGAGCGTGTTGTAGAGAAAATGCGGGTTTATCTGCGCTTGCAGGGCTTTCAGCTCGGTCTTGCGCAGGGTTATCTCCTCCGAGCGTATCCTCTGCATCAGCGTCTGTACCATCCAGGTCATATGCCCGAACGAGTCGGACAACGCCTGTAGTTCGTAGACATGGTTCTTCGCCGGCGAATAGCGGTAGTTGTCGGCGTGGTTCTCAAAGCGTTTCATCGCCGCGAGCAGCGACGCGGCCGGTCTTGCCACAAGCCGTGAATAGATTATCGTCACAAGCAGAGCGATCGCGGCACAGCAGAAAAAGGTCGCGCTGAGTATACCGGTGACGGTCGAGTCGCGTGTGCGAATCAGCTCGTCAAGGTAGCTGACGCCGACTACCCGCCAGCCGCTCTCGTCGGAGGATGAAATTGTGTATAGTACATTGCCGTCGCGGAAGCTGCCGTCGTCAAGGCTGACGATATTGTCGATATCCTCGTCGATGAGTCCCGAATATATCATCTGCTGACGCGGGTGATAGACTATGCTGCCGTCGCTGTCGATAATAAAGCAGTAGCCGTGCGCGCCGATTCCGATGTTGTCGACATATTCGGCGATGTATGAGAAGCTGAAATCGATCGCGACGTATATATCCTGCCCGCCGAGCGCGTCATATTCGTGGTGTACAATTGTAACGACCCACGGGTAATACTCCGAGAACATCGTCTGCACGTGCGGCAGCGACACCGCGTAGCTGTCCGAGTCTGCGAAAAGCTCTGCGTCGTATGACAGGTTTGTCATGACCTCATCCTTGAGCGGTCGACCGTATGTACCGCAGACAAGCAGCTCGCCCGAGCTGTCATAAACGCATATCGCTTCGATTGACTGCTCGATGCGCGCGGCGGTGTTGAGTTTTGCGTTGATTTCATCGAGGTTGGAGCTGCCCGAAACCTCAATGCAGATATTTTTGAGCCTCGACTCCATATCGCCGAGAAAATTCTCGAGCGCGAGCAAGGTCTGGCGCACCGTTTGGTCGAGCCCCACGACGGCGTCGTTCAAAACCGTTTTGTTGTAGACGATAAGGAATGGGATCATTCCGGCGAATATCGCCGCGGCCGCGGTGACGACGGTGATTATTATAGTAAACGTAGACAGCCGCATCTTCCGGTTCGTGATATTTTCAGCCACCGCCGTCCCTCCTCTGTCCCTCTCGCATCTTCATCGGGGTCATTCCGTAGTATTTCTTAAAGCAATAGCTGAAATAATGCTGATCCGAGTATCCGCACCTTTCGGCGATTTCGAGTATCTTCATCTGAGTCATAACGAGCATATCGGCTGCCGCTCTCATTCTGCGCTCGGTGACAAGTCCGGTGAAGTTGACCTTCTTGTGTTTCTTGATGAGCGAGCTCAGATAGTTCGGGCTGACATACAGCCGTTCGCTGATATCGGTCAGCGACAGCGACTCGTTCGCGTATTCCTTGTCAATAATCGCGACGACCTCGTCGCAGAGCAGCTCGGAGTTCTGCTTTTGATATCTGGAAATTATCGCGCGTGCGTTGCGGCAGAGCCGTTCGAGGTCGCTCTGGACATTAGGCTCGCTGTCGTAGAACGCCGCGCGCCCGTAGACCGGATTGTCGCGTATCAGCTCGTTCAGCGCCTCCTTGTCAGAGACGGCGCTGACCGTGCGATATACCGTCGCGAGCACCTGTATTACAAGGTAATTAAGATGATGCTCGCGCGTCTCGTCTCCGATGAAGCGGAGGAACTCGTCAAGCTCGTCCTCCGTGCCGACCTTCAGCAGCTGTTCGAGCTTGTAGACCGACTTTTCGACTGTGTCGAACTCGCCGACACTCGAATGCTCCTGGTCGGTGATTGAGCGTATCGGACCGGCGCCGTCTATGGTGTACCGGCGTGCGGTTATCGCCTCGAAGTACGCGCTGCCGCATTGCGACAGCTTACCAAACGGTCGGCTGATGCCGATAGTGCAGGTTTCGGAGAGCATACGCACGGCGCTCTGCACAAGCTCGCGCGACGGCAGCCGAAGCTGCTCTTGAAGATTCTCGCCGTCCGAATATACGAGCGAGACTATCCGCCCGTTGACGAGGAAGCTCTCAACGCCGAGGTATTTGCCGAAAATATTGTTGACAAAGTCGATATGCGTGTGGTCGGTGATTGTGACCTTGTCGGCGTTCTTGAACTTCGCGGCGATGACGCCGTATTGGTAGCTTTTGCCGTCGGCAAAAAGTCCCAGCTCGGAGGCGCGTCGGCGCAGACGCTCCTCGGTCGGCGAGTCCTCGCCGTTGCCAAGCAGTATCGGCAGCAAGAACTCGGTTACGCTCATGCGCCGTTCGGTCAGGGCGGACGCTCCGTCGCCCTTGGTCTCGGCGAAATAGCGGTCCATACGCCCGCGTATCTTTTTTAATTCCTCGGTCAGCTCCGACGAGGATATCGGCTTCAGGAGATATCCTATTATATTATATTGTATCGCGGTCTGCGCGTAGCCAAAATCGTCGTAGCCGCTCAGAATCACGACCTGTGTCGCCGGTCGCAGCTCGCGCACCTGCCGCGCCAGCTCAAGACCGGACATCATCGGCATACGGATATCGGTGAGTATCAGGTCGGGCTCGAGACGTTCGGCGAGCTCGAGCGCGTCAATGCCGTTGCCGGCGTCGCCGATCACCGTGAAGCCCGATTCCTGCCAGTCTACCTTTTCAATTATCGCGCGACGAAGCTCCTCCTCGTCGTCAACTATCAACGCGGTATACATCGCTGTGATCCTTTCACATCATGTGGCGCTATAGCCGCCATTATAGGGGCTATCTAAAAATACGCAAAAAAAATCCGTGGGAAAGGTAAATCGATGCCCATGGTATCGATCTGTCTTTTCCTTTATATCGTGTTTTAGAGACTGCCTATACATTATTATACCATATTATTTGTTTTTTAGCAATAAGCTGACGAAATGTAGGTGTATAATTTTCAGAGCGGTAATAAATCCTATAGATAAAATTTCGAACATTCAGAGTAATTTATTCTATTTCAATTTTTACATGATGGGTTTATAATATATATACAAACAAAAAAGAACCACGTTTGAAATCTGATTTAACTCTAATTATGAAAGGGAAGGTAAAAACAATGAAAAGAGTTATAGCGATTTTACTTGCCGCAATGCTTATCGTAGGCGCGGCGCTCACATTCACATCCTGCGGTTCGGCGAGCGGAGCGGGACAGGTAGCGGTGTTCTACTACACCTACAGCGATACATACATCTCGACCGTCCGTACCGTAATGGACAAACTGCTTGAGGACGCCGGCTACTCGTATCAGGACTACGACGCCAACGGCAACCAGACCACCCAGACCGAACAGGTTCAGACCGCGATAACCAAGGGCGCGAAGGCTCTCATCGTAAACGTAGTCGACACCGGTTCGAACGACGCGGCTCAGAACATAGTCAACCTCGCAAAGGCCGCGAACATCCCGGTAATCTTCTTCAACCGTTCGGTTGACGAGTCGGTCGTAACCAGCTACGACAAGTGCTGCTTTGTTGGTACCGATTATGAGATGGCAGGTCATATGCAGGGTCAGATGATCGGCGAATACCTCGTTGAAAACTACGACGCGGTCGACCTCAACGGCGACGGAGTCATCAGCTATGTAATGTTCAAGGGTCAGGAGGGCAACATGGAAGCAATCGCGAGAACCCAGTACGGGGTCGAGGACGCTAACGCGGTGCTCGCCGAGGCCGGCAAGCCCGAGCTTGAATTCTACGACGCTTCCAACTCGAGCAAGTACCTTGTCGACCAGGACGGTCTGTGGTCCTCGGCAGCGGCTACCAACTACATGAGCACTATCCTCGCACAGTACAGCGAAGCAAACGGCAACATGGTTGAGCTTGTAATCGCCAACAACGACGAAATGGCTCTCGGCGCGATCTCGGCACTGCAGGCGGCAGGCTACAACACCTCCGGCGGAACCACTATCCCGGTATTCGGCGTTGACGCTACTCCGGCGGCTCAGTCGGCAATCAGCAGCGGCTCGATGGTAGGTACTATCAAGCAGGACGCTGACGGCATGGCAAGCTCGATTGTCACAATCGCGGGCAACCTCATTAACGGCACCGCAATGTTCGACGGAATCGTGGCAGAAAACCTTGTCGGCGAATGGCGTGTAAACATTCCGTATTCGGCATATCTCGGCTGATAATAATAGAATTGTGAAGACCAAACGAGCTTGATAGTTGAGCTTTCAAATAAAAAAGACAGCGGTCAGGCTCAATGGTCATGGCGGTCAAACCGAGCGGTCGGCTGATCTATGCGATGAGTCGACCGCATTGCTAAGAAAGAGGTGTTCGGATGGAACCGAATGAAAACAGCAAACCGGCTCTTCTGCAAATGGAAAACATATGCAAGGAGTTCCCCGGCGTAAAGGCACTGGACAATGTATCGCTGACCGTCCGTGCCGGAACCGTACACGCGCTCATGGGCGAGAACGGCGCCGGTAAATCAACACTTATGAAGTGCCTGTTCGGAGTATACAACAAGGACAGCGGAAAGATATACCTCGAGGGGCAGGAGGTCAACTACAAGAACTCAAAGGAAGCGCTCGAACACGGCGTCGCGATGGTGCATCAGGAATTGAATCAGGCACTGAAGCGCAACGTCATGGACAATATGTGGCTCGGACGCTTCCCGAAGGTCGCGCGCGGCGTACCGTTCACGAGCGAGAAGAAGATGTACGACGCGACGAAGAAGGTGTTCGATGAGCTCGGAATCAACGTCGACCCGAGAACGGTTATGAGCAAAATGCCGGTCTCGCAGCGTCAGATGGTTGAAATCGCGAAGGCGGTATCATTCAACTCGAAGATAATCGTTTTCGACGAGCCGACGTCGTCGCTGACCGAGGAAGAGGTCGAGCATCTGTTCAGAATTATAAATATGCTGCGCGACCGCGGCTGCGGAATCATCTACATATCGCACAAAATGGAGGAGATCCTCCGCATCTCCGACGACGTCACGGTAATGCGCGACGGCAAGTGGATCGCGACACGTCCGGCGTCCGAGTTGACAATGGACGAGATAATCCGGCTGATGGTCGGTCGTGAGCTCACGAACCGCTATCCGCCGAAGAACAACAAGATCGGCGGCGAGCTGCTGCGAGTCGAGGGGCTGTCGGGTGAATACTCGCACCTGCGCGATGTAAGCTTCGTCGCGCACAAGGGTGAGGTGCTCGGTATCGCGGGACTCGACGGCTCGGGACGCACCGAGGTGCTCGAAACCCTGTTCGGCGTCGCCACCCGCCGCAGTGGTGAGATAACGCTTAACGGCAAGAAGATAAAGAACGCGAACGCGCGCGACTCGATAAAGAACGGCTTCGCGCTGCTCACCGAGGAGAGACGCGCGACCGGTATATTCGGAATCCTCAACATCCGTGAAAACACGGTTATATCAAGCTTCAAGAAATATCTCGTCGGTCCTTTCCTCAGCAAAAAGAAGATGATCGAGGCGACCGACTGGTGCATATCGTCAATGCGCGTCAAGACGCCGAATCAAGAGACGAAGATACGTTCGCTCTCCGGAGGAAATCAGCAGAAGGTCATACTCGGACGCTGGCTGCTGACCGACCCGACGGTGCTGCTGCTTGACGAGCCGACTCGTGGTATCGACGTCGGCGCGAAGTATGAGATTTATCAGCTCATATTGAATCTCGCGAACGAGGGCAGAACGGTGATCATGGTATCATCCGAGATGCCCGAGCTGCTCGGTGTCTGCGACCGGATTCTCGTTATGTCCGGCGGAAGGCTCGCCGGTGAGGTCGACGCGAAGACGGCTACACAGGAAGAGATAATGACGCTCGCGGCGAAGTACGCGTGAGCAACAAACGCGGGTGCTGCAAAGACAGCTATAATACACCCGACAATACGCAGAAAGGAATGTAAATAGAAATGTCAAATATAATCGTCTCACGCGTTCAGGGACTGAGACAGAAGCTGAGTGACAATATAAGCGAGTTCCGCGGGATGTCGAAGCGCGACAAAATGCGCACGATATCCGACCTGTTCTTCAACAACGCGATGATCATCATCATCCTGCTCGCGGTCATCATCATCGCGATATTGCAGCCGGCGTTCCTGTCGCTTTCGTCGATAATCAACATAATCTCGCTGACGGCGGCGAAGCTGCCTATCGCGCTCGGTATCGCCGGATGTATCGTCCTTACCGGTACCGATATTTCGGCCGGACGCTGTGTCGGTCTGACCGCTTGTATCGCGGCGTCGCTCCTTCAGGTCAGCGACTACGCGAGCAAGATGTTCCCCGAAATCGGTCCGATGCCGCTGTGGTTCGTTTTGCTCGTAGTCGTATTAGTCGGCGCGGTAGTCGGTCTGGTAAACGGCTTCTTCGTGGCAAAGTTCAAGCTGCACCCGTTTATAGTTACGCTGTCAACGCAGCTGATTGTATTCGGTACCGTGCTGCTTTACCTCATGATCGGCGGCAACAACGGTCAGACGCTTTCGGGTCTTGACCAAGGCTACCTCGATTTCGTCAAGGGTACTCTCTTCACAATCGGCGGAGTCGCTGTTCCAAATTTTGTGCTTTATGCGATAATCCTCACCGCCATTATGTGGGTTATCTGGAATAAAACCACATTCGGCAAAAATATGTTCGCGGTCGGTTCCAATGAAGAGGCCGCAAACGTATCGGGCGTCAATGTATTCTGGACTATCGTCGGCGTGTTCATCCTTGCCGGCGCGATGTACGGCATCACCGGATTCATCGAGGGCGCGCGTATCGCGTCCTGCTCGGCGAACACCGGACTCAACTACGAGTGCGACGCTATCGCGGCCTGCGTAATCGGCGGCGTATCGTTTGTCGGCGGTACCGGTAAAATAAGCGGAATCGTCGTCGGCGTACTTCTGCTCCAGATTATATTCACCGGTCTTACCTTCCTGTCGATCTCGCAGAATATGCTGTATATAATCAAGGGTCTTATAATCCTTGCCGCCTGCGCTATCGATATGCGCAAATATCTGGTCCGCAAATAAGAAAAGGAAAGCATCCCAACGAGGTGACACTTATGGCTGCAAATGGCTCACAAAATCAGGACGCGCCGAATCAGGGCGGGCTGTACAAGCACGTGAAGATGTCGGTGCGGTCGGCGAACATACTCGTCGGTGTACTGCTCGCCGCGCTGGTCATTGTGATTGTGTTTGTGGCGATAAACAATGGCTTCAAGGTATCGTTTGACACCGACGGCGCCTCGCGCGTAGACGCGGTCGAGGCGATGTACGGCGATCTGCTTATCGAGCCCGAGACTCCGGTCAAGGAGGGGTATGTCTTTTGCGGCTGGTATCGCGATATCGACTGCACGGTTGAGTGGGACTTCGCGACCGACAAGGTGGAAGGCGATCTCACACTGTATGCCGGTTGGGATGAGAAAAACGAATAGACTGATATATAAGCAAAAGAAAAGAAGAGAATGGAAATCCCCGACTTGGACGAAGCGTCCGAGTCGGGGATTTGTATTTATACATTCTTGTGAATGCGTTGGGTTCTCACACTTCGATGAACCTGTGCTCCCTCGCCGAGTCGCGCGCCGCGAGACAGAGCCGCGCGCTCGCGATCCCGTCGGCGAGCGTCGTCAGCGACTTCTCCTCACCGCGAACGACCGCGGCGAAATTCTCGCAGAGCCGCGCGTCGCCGCCCGAATGTCCGCCGCCCGAGCCGACGTCGATTGTGTAGTGCTTGTCCTCGAAGTGCTTCCAGACCTCGATTCTGTTTGTGTTGAAGTCGAATTCGAGCGTTCCGCGATAGCCCATCAGACGCGCACCGCGGCTGCCCGCGCCCTTGCGGACAAAGAAATTCTGCGAATATACCACGTGCATACCCGTGTCGTATTCGATTATCACACTTCCGCTGTCCTGATTTCCGGTGTCGAGCGCGAAGCAGCAGTATTCGCCGTTCGGCGGCTCACCGGCGCGCTCGAGATTCTTCGGACTCTCGGGACATTCGCGCTGACGTGTGCAGTCGGCGCACCTCTGACCCGCCGGCATATCTCCCTTGTAAATCTGCTTAGACTCGACCGCGCAGAGCCGCACCGGCTTTCTGTCTCCGAGCAGATAGCTGATATAGTCGAAGTCGTGCGTAGTCTTTTGTAGGAACAACCCACCGGTCTCGCTGTCGTCTCGGTACCATTTCTTGTAGTAGCCGCGACCGTAGAATACGTTGTTCCACGCCTGTATGTGCTCGATTTCGCCAAGCTCGCCCGAGTCGACTATCTGCTTCACCGTCTCGGCTATAGCCGAGCGGCGCAGCGGGAACGACACGACTATCGAATCGCTCGACGGCAGCAGCTCCGACAGGGCTTTGAGCTGCTCCCAGCTCGTTGACACCGGCTTTTCTAAAAAGATCGGTATACCGCGCCATGCGGCGAGCAGCGCCATCGGCGTGTGCAGCGAGCAGCGCGTGCCGATGCAGATTCCGTCGAGACGCTCGGAGGCGAGCATCGACTCGGCGTCGGGGTAGAGCGCGACCAGCTGCGAGTCGTGTTCAGTCGAGTCCGAGCTGCACACGACTGCAGCCGCTCCGAATTTTTCCTGCATATCGCCGACGCGCGGGTCGGCGACCGCGGCTATAGTCAGCCCCTCATGTCTGAAGTGCGGCAGCAGTCCGCTCATGCGGCTGCCGCAGCCAATGATTCCCAATCTATACATAATACTTCCGTCTCTCCTTGCAACAGCTTGCAGAGCCGTTGATTTCAGTGAACGACCTGACATCGCTTACTGTATCAGCAAAGCAATCAGCTTCTCGCGCAGCCGCCAGAGCGAATTCCCGTCGGGTATCAGCTTGCAGCCGATTTTCCCGCCCAGCTCCGACTCGATTATATCGAGCAGCCGCTCCCGACCGAGCCTTTCCTCGAGCAGCTTATACAGCCGCAGGTCGTCGAAAACCTCGCGCATATGCTCCTCGCGCAGCGACGGCGCCGCGCCCGATTGTATCGGATACGCGAGCCAGCTGCACCCGGGCAGCAGCTTGTAGCCGCAGGGATTTTGTTTCGGGTCGAAGCGCGCCGACGTCATGCGGTCGTAGTAGTAGTTGTAGCCCCAGTGCAGAAATCCGACGGCTTTGTAATAGTAGAGCTGCAGGCCGAGCACGCGTCCTCGCGCGGCGGTGTTGGTGATGAGCCGGTTCGAACATTCGCGCAGGTAGGTTCCGCAGGTGTAGTAGAGCCAGAAGCGCGGGCAGACCTCGGCGAACTTGTCAGAGTTCGAGATCACCGCGACCGGAGTCCGGACGAGCCCTGTCTTGTAAAATTCGGCGTCGGACAGCGCGTCTATCATGTCATAATCGCAAAGCAGGTCGGCGACCGTCTCATACGCGCGTCGGTAGCCGTCGATCTGCTTTTCGGTAGGCTCGTCCGAGATGTGAAATAGCAGATTCTCGCGCCCGAGCCGCTCGCTTTGGGCAAATTCGAGGAATGCCTTGAGGTAGGCGCGAACAAAGCCGCGATATTCGTCCGACGACGCGTCGGTCTCCCAGCCGAACAGCCGCTTTCCCGTGACGTCGTAGATGTTCGGCGCGCTCGCGGCTCCCCACTGCGAGAACAGGTGGCAGTGCTCGAACACGCTGATTCCACAGTCGCGCGCGGCGCGGACAAACCGGCGCATACGCTCGAAGCCGAAGCGCCAGCCGCCGCCGACGTACTGTCTATTGTCGTCACACCCGCTGTCACCGATACGCTCGATGTCTACGAGCTGAACACATCGACGCTCCGAGCCTTTCGGCGTGTCGAGCGCGGGCGTGAATGCCGGCAGCAGCAGTGTGTTCATTCGGTGCCGGACAGCGTTTTGGATGAAGCTTTCGAACAGTGCATAGAATTCGTCCGAATACGGCTCGACATTGTAATAATCGCAGAGCGAGTCGACATGAAACCAGTTTGTGTAGTAATACTCAATGTCGGGCAGCAGCGCGTCGACTATTGTGAGACTGAAAGCACATTCGGTCGTGTCGTTCGGGTTCGCGAGCGAGGTTATTTTGAATTTGACTACATACTCGCCGGCGGCGACTGTCTCGCTTTCTGGGTTCAGCGTCACGAACAGCGCGGTATAACTGTCTCGATTCAGGTTGAGCAGATATTCTGTGTCCTTTTCGTAATACAGCCCGCCGCGCTCGACTATCTCGGGTTTAGCCGGTCGCGGCAGCAGCAGGTCGGCGTACAGCCCGGGCAGATCGCCCGTGTAGCCGCGCTCGCCATAATCGTTCGCCGCGTTCGTGACCGCGACGCAGTCGAGCCGATAGACCTTGACCGGCAGCTCGCAGTCGACCGCGACGCTGACCGGACAGCAGAGACTGTCCGGAGCGCGCAGCAGCAGCTGTATCGAATAGGGCTCGTTGCGCAGCGCCAGACCGCGCGAGACGGCATATTCGGCGATTTCGCTTTCGTCATGCGGCAGCTTGTGCTTGTACTGCGACGAGACGATGATATAATCCTGCGGCATAATATAATCCTCCGTTTATCAGACGACACGCTTGCCGTCGATGAATACGGCATTCGTGCGGTAGTCCTTGCCGAGCAGAACGATGTCGGCGTGGTAGCCGGCGCGAAGCTGACCGCGGCCGGTGAGTCCGAGCAGTGCGGCGGGAGTCGCGCTCATCATGCGCGAGACGGTCACGAGGTCAAGCCCATAATTTTGGCAGAGCGACTCGACCATGCTGTCTCCGACGGCAAGGCTTCCGGCGAAGCTCGTGCGGTCGGGCAGCTTCGCGACGCCGTCCTCGAGTATCACGCGGTTCTCGGGCAGAATCGCGCCGAGGTAGCTCTCGCCGGTCGATGTGGTGTTGAGGTTGGAATACGCGTTAGGCGCGGCGTTGAAGCTGGGGTGCGCGTTCGACACCGTGTTGAGGTTGGAGTATGCGTTCGACACCGTATTTAGATTAGGGTACGCGTTCGGCGCGGCGACGGTATTTTCACAACCGTGCCTGCCGGACGAGACAGCGTTTTCGCGGCAGTCGGTATTATTAGGCTTCACGACCTCAAACGCCGCGCGCATCGCGTCCGAGACGACGCATATCTTATCCGCGCCGCGGCATTTCAGCGCGAGTCTGAAGCTCTCGGGGCTGACATGATGTCCGTCGCCGATGAGCTCGATGTAACAGTCGTCGTCGAGCAAAGCGGCTTCGATGATGCCGCCGCGGACGAAGCCGCCGTATTTCGTGCGCCCCGATGTGGAGCAGAACAGGTGCGTCACCGAGTCGAAGCCGAGCCTGAGGGCGCGTCGTGCCGTCTCGGCGTCGGCAGCGCTGTGACCTATCGACATCGACACTCCGGCGCACTTCATACGGCGCGCGAGTGTGTCGACGCCATCGAGCTCAGGCGCGGCGGTTACGCGGGCGATAATGTCCTTGTAGTATTCGAGCCGCTCGATTATTCGCTCGTCCGGCGGCAGCAGCCGTGAGCGGTTCTGCGCGCCCGACATCGCCGGAGACAGGAACGGTCCCTCGAGGTGGACTCCGGCAAAGTCGGCGCGGTCGGACAGTCTCGACGCGAGCTCGAGAAAAATAAACATACTCTCCTCGCCGCAGGCACAGAGGGTAGGGCAGAGCTGTGTCACGCCATGCGCGCGGTGCAGCTTGAATATTTCGTCGAACGCTGTCTCGGTGTTGTCGATGAAGTCATAACCACCGCCGCCGTGCGCGTGCGGCTCAATGAAGCCGGGCAGAACATAGCAGCCGTCGGCGTCGACGAGCTCGGTGTCGTCGGGGGTATCGCCCGTATAGCCGACCTCCGCGATAATTCCATTCTCACAGAGCAGACCGCCGTCGACAATTGTATCGCGCAGTACGAGCTTTCCGTTTGTGATAAGCAATCGCTTCATTATTATATCAGCTTTATAATATCAGTTGGAATAATTATAATATCAGTTTGTATATTGTCAAATTAGAACATTGCGTACCTGCCGAAGCCGCGATTCGGCTGACCGCGGCTTCGGCACGACCGCGGTTGACAATGCCTTATTTGTTGTAAATACGGATCTCGGGCACGGGTGAGGTCAACGCGACGCGCGCGGCGTACAGCACCGCGTCGGGGTGGCGGTTGAACAGCGAGCAGGGAACCGCCGGAGTCTCGCCGCCGTGCAAAACCTTGCGCAGCGCGCCCGCGTTCCAGTCGCGCGGCATACACATTCTGACCCGTCTCGCGCCGAAAATCTCGCACATACCGACGGTTATGCAGTACTTCGGGATTCCGTCGAGGTCGCCGCCGCAGTTCATGTAGGCGTTTATCGTCTTGGTCTCGCGCGATATCGCGAGGACGCGGGTCGGACGGTCGAGGAACTCGTCGGCCGTGACGACCTCGCCCGGCTCCGGCGGCTCGTTGAACGCGAAGTGTCCGTTGATACCGACGCCTCCCCACGCCATGTCGAGCTTGCCGGCTTTCTTTATCAGCTCGGCGACGCGGTACTCCTCGCCCGGAATCGGGAAGTGGCGGTTTTCGGGCAGCAGATTCAGCTCGTCGTCTATCTGACTGTAGAATATCCGGTCCATGCCGCCGCGGAAGGACAGCGGGTCGCTCTTGTCGAGGTACTGCTTGTCGTCGGTCAGGTACTCGTCCATGTTGATGAAGGTACAGCGCTTCAGGCTGATTCGGTGGGTATTGACGAGGTAGACGAGTCGGCTGTACGGTCCGAGCGGTCCGTAGGGGACGATCATTATCGTGTCCTCGCCCGCGTCGTTGTTTTTCTTGATCAGCTCGGCGACCTCGATCGCCATACGCCAGTAGAGGTCGTGCTCAGTGTCGCAGACCGCGAGACGGATTCCGCTGCCGACTCCGAGCTGATCCTCGGGTATCAGGTTGATATTTTCCATGATTCTATCCTTTCGTGCTTATACGGCAGTAAAGCCGTGATTCTTGCCACAATGTGACAGCCTTGCAATGATATTATAACACCTGATACGCATATTGTATATGGATTGTTCTGCTGATAATTAGCACAAAATCGCTATTGACAGAAGCAAAAACAGATGATATAATGATAAGAAGCATGAAAATGATTTTCATGCTTGACGGTTTGCGCGTTTAATATTATGCAAAAGATAAAATTTACTTTGAGGATGTGTAGCTATGATCATAGACGACGATTACAGCGTCTCCACCGAGCGCGTGTCGGACGAGTACCTGACGCTGAACAGCTGCGGGATACAGCGGCTGGGTATTATCGACCGCGGCAGCCGGCGCGTGAACGGTCGGCTCGACTACCACATACTGTATATCGAACAGGGCTGCTGCCACCTCGCGCTTGACGGACGGGAAGTGCGCGTCGGCGCAGGCGGAATAATACTCTTCCGACCGCGCGAGCCGCAGATATACAGCTTCCGAGCTAACGACAACTCGGTGTCGCACTACATACATTTCACCGGCTCGGGCTGTGCGGAGCTGCTCGGACGTCTCGGTATATCCGACCTATGCGTGTTCGACATGGGCACAAGCCGAAGCTATGAGGAGATTTCGGCTAAAATGGCGCGCGAATATACGATGAAGCGTCCGATGTGGGAGAGCTGGTGCGCGGCGTATCTATACGAGCTGCTGAATATAATCGCCCGAAAGTATATGCTGCGGCACAACAAAATAAGCCGCTCGGGCGAGACGAGAATCAATGCCGCCTGTCGCCGTATTTATGACAATTTAGCCGAGCCGCCGGACGCGGGAGCGCTCGCCGCCGAATGCTGTCTATCCGAAAGCAGGTTTTGTCATTTGTTCCGCGAGGTCACCGGCAAGTCGGTGAAAAAATTCATTCTGTCGATAAAAATCGACCGTGCGATGGAGCTGCTGCGCGAGACCGATATGCCGGTGCGCGAAATTGCCGAAGCGGTCGGTTATTCCGACCAGAATTATTTTTCGCGGATGTTCCGCCGCGAGGTCGGCGTATCGCCGAGCAAATACCGGCGTCGTGAAGGCTGACAGCGATGCAGCGGTCGGATTTGTGACGAATATTGTCCAGCGGTCGGTTATTGTGCCGCGCGGCAGAAACTGACCGAATATGCTTTTTTGTGTGAACCAATGAAAAATTTGCTGTAAAAACACGAAAAAAGAATTGCATAATGACATTGCCGTATGTTATAATAATATAAATTGAATCCGCAACAATGCCCGACAAATGTACATCTGTCGGCTGGGCGGAAAAACCGACAGGTTCAAGGACGGAAAGAGTCTGAAAATAAATTTTCAGACTGGAAAGGAAGACTTCGCTTGCGCGAAGTCATGGTCATTATTATGCCAAAGAACAAGAATTCCCCGCTTTACGAGGTCGCGCCGCTCAAAGATTTCAAGGATATGCTGCGTCAGGCGGACGAGCAGGCG
The DNA here is from genome assembly GCA_904386005.1 of Candidatus Flemingiibacterium merdigallinarum. Lineage (GTDB taxonomy): Bacteria > Bacillota > Clostridia > Oscillospirales > CAG-272 > Flemingiibacterium > Flemingiibacterium merdigallinarum. Next base: position 7,470 of record CAJFKR010000021.1, on the reverse strand, counting down.
GGCGACAAGATAGCGATACGTTATTTTGTCGACTGGGCGTCAAAGTCGATACGCGACGTTACTTATCATGAATTCAAGCACGAGACCGAAGCGCTCGGTACCGGTCTCGCGTCGCTCGGCATCACCGACTGTCATGTCGCTATGGTCAGCGAGAACAGCTACTATTGGATACTCACCTATGTCACGGTGCTGAATTCATCGGGCGTATATGTGCCGGTCGACAAGGAACTGCCGTTCGACGAGATTATGAACATTCTCCGTCACAGCGACAGCGAGGTCGTGTTCTATTCGGGAGCGTATGAGCGTGAGTTCCGCGAGAGGGCGGACGAGCTGCCGCAAATCAAGTATTTCATTGGAATCGACCTTGCGCCCGAGCTGGCGGACGGTCGATTTGTCTCGCGCGAGGCGCTGATGGCTAAGGGCGAGGAGCTGCTCGAAGCCGGAGACAACAGCTATCTTGCGCTCGAGAGCGACGACTCCGCGCTGAAAATGCTCGTATACACGTCGGGCACGACCGGAGTCGCCAAGGGCGTAATGCTGTCGCTGCACAATCTGGTGTCGAGCGTCTACTACGGATTACAAGTATCGACCGTGTTCAACACCTGCCTGTCGGTGCTGCCCTATCACCACACCTATGAAGCGGTCTGCGGACTGCTCGTGTCGCTGCACCACCATTCGACGATCTGCGTAAACGACAGTCTGCGCCACGTCGCCGAGAACATGAAAATCTTCCAACCGGACTACATCATGCTGGTGCCGCTGTTCGTCGAGAACCTCTACAAGAAGATACGCGCGAACATCGAGGCCAAGGGCAAGACAAAGGCGTTTGACAAGCTGATAGCGATGTCGAACGGTATGCGCCATGTCGGAATCGATATGCGCCGGAAGCTGTTTTCGCAGATTTACGACGTGTTCGGCGGCAGGATAATCAAGCTGGTCTGCGGCGGCGCGCCGATACGCCCCGAGCTCGCGGCCTTCTTTGACGCGGTCGGAATCAATCTGATCAACGGCTACGGCATCACCGAGTGCTCGCCGCTCGTCTCGGTCAACCGCGACTACTACTCGGACTACCGCTCGGTTGGAGTCAAGCTGCCCTGCCTTGAAATCATGATAGACGAGCCGAACGAGGACGGCGAGGGCGAGATCTGCGTAAAGGGCGACGTCGTTATGATGGGCTACTACAAGAACCCCGAGGCTACGGCGGCGGTACTCGGCGAGGACGGCTGGTTCCGCACCGGCGACTATGGTCGCTTCAACGACGAGGGACAGCTGTTCATCACCGGACGCAAGAAGAATCTTATAGTACTCAAAAACGGAAAGAACGTATACCCCGAGGAGATAGAGGAATACATTTCGTCGATACCCTATGTCAGCGAGGTCGTCGTCTACGCGGTCAAGAATGACAGCGGTGAGGAGACCGCGCTCTGTGCCGAGATCTTTCCGGACGAGGAGATGTTCGAGGGCAAGTCGAACGAGGAGCGCAACGCGACAATCAAGAACGCGGTCGAGGAGCTGAACCGCAAGCTGCCGAATTACAAGAAGATACTGAAAATCAAGCTGCGCTCGACCGAGTTTGAAAAGACGACGTCAAAGAAGATCAAGCGGGTCAATCTCGGAGCCGACGCACAGCCCGAAGCGGACGCGGTGAACTGAATATACTGACGGGGATTATCTCCACGCAAAGACACAGCCTGTCCGGCTTGCCGGACAGGCTGGCTTTGTTCGAACGTATCCAAATTAATATTGATATGTAATAATTCAAACGCTGACGAAAATATTATTCGAACGCTTCCAATACCTTTTTAAGGTTTTCCTCGACCTTCGGTATGCCTGCGTCGATTGTCGACGCGATTGTGTCCTGATTCGAGTTAACGACCGTTTGAATTGACGTGCTGAGCTCGGTCGTGATTCCGAATACCTCGGAGAACTGCACGCCGCGATTCGAGCGGACGATGTCGAGCATTTCGATTGAGTCGTCGTTGCGCAGTCCTTTCTGCGAAACTGACACATCGTAGTAAATCGGCAGCACCGATTTCCAGCTCTCGTAGGTAAGCGCGTTCAGAATGGTTCCGGCGCGCGACATATCCGGTTGTGTGACCGGAATCGTGAGGAACGCGGTGATATGGTTGACGCTGGTAATGTAATCTGGCTGGCTCTCGTCATATTTCGGAAGTGGCAGCAGACCAAAGGTCGAATTCATGTCACGCAGCTCGAGCGTGGCTTTCAGTTCACAGGTTATGAACAGCGCACGGTCGACCGAAAAAGCGTAGAGGTAGCCGCTCTGGGTTTCCATAGCGGCGTTTGATTGATATGCGTTGCCAGAGCTTACATTAAACAGGCTGCGCAGCTTGTCTACCGTATTGTACATACGCTCGGTGTTGCCGACAAACTTGAACGATTCTCCATCACGCTCGAGCAGCTGGTTTCCGGCCGAATATATGAACGCGGTCGGCGAGCCGGTGTGCTCGGCTATGCCGTAGACCGCGCTGCCGTTGGAATCCCACGTGAACGAGCTGTCGCCGTTCAGATTCGCGACGCCGGTTATGTATTCGTTGAATTTGTCGAGTGTCCATTTTCCCTCGCGGACGAGGTCATAGGGGTATTCCATTGCGAGCTCATCCATCATGTCTTGATTGAACAAGAGCACCCACGCGAGGTCAAGCGACATAAAGTGCAGCGGACTGGACGCGGTATAGAGCTTGCCGTTTATTGTCAGTGAATCGTTGATGACATTGTCCCACCATTCCTCGCCGAATTGCAGCTCGGGGATAGTATACAGGTCGGTGAGGTAGCCGCCGGTGACGACTCCGGGCTGGAATGATACCGGCAGATACGCGGCGTCGTAGTCGCAGTCGCCCGCCATGACCATCTGTGTAATGTGTGTACAGAGGCTCTGCTGCTGCGTGCCCCAACCGGTGTCGCCCTCGAACTGGAACTCGGTGATTGTACAGTTCAGCTTGTCCTCAATGAGACTATTGCGTTCATAGACCGCGTCGTCGAGTGTCTCGCCTGTCTGCTCCTCAAAGTCGAGTCGTATGTAACAGTTGAATTGTTCGGTCGGGTTGAAGAACGTGAATTCGTATCCATCGTAGTCGGCGTTCAGGCTGTCGTAAAAGGAATCAGTTTGAGAAGATGTGGTTACGGTTTCAGTAACTGTATCAGCATTTGAATCGGAGCAGGATGAAATTAAAGCTGTAGTTGTGAGAATAAGACATAACAGGCTATTTTTATTATTCATAACAGATCTCCTTAAAATTAATCGTGTCAAAAGCAAATTCATGCTGAAATTATTATACAATATATGCAGTGAAATGTAAAGAATAAATTTATAAATAATAAAAATATACAAAAAAATAATAAAAATATACAAAAACCGAAGCTAATTTACTGGCTTCGGAGGAGATAATATTAAATGAATAAGTTTTATTGATTCAAAGTTTCGATGAGTTTATCGAGATTATTCTGCACAACTGTACTTTGTTCGGCAATGATGGAGGCAGCGTTATTCTGTCCTGCTGTAATCATGGATTTCAAGGCGTTTGAGAGATCGGTTGTCAATCCAAACATCAACGCGAAGTCAATGTCTCTTGTGTCACGTACAATATTTAGCATTTCAATCGATTCCTCGTTCCGTAAACCTTTCTGAGAAAGCGTTATGTCATAATATGCAGGCAATACATTCGCGTAACTCTCATATGTCAAAGCGTCAAGAATGATTCCCGCGCGCGAGGGATTGTCCAGTGTTGCCGGCAGAGTCAAAAGGCAGCTGCTCGAATTGACTTCAGTGCGGTAATTTTCTTGATTTTCGTCAAGTTTGGGGAACGGAAGCAGACCGAAAGTATCTTCCATATCACGTATACTTAATGATGACATCAGCTCACAGGTGACAAAGAGTGAACGATTGTTCCTGAACATTGTCATATAATAATTACTTTGAGTCTCATCTGAAGTACCGTTGCTTATACCGTCGGCAGTGCTGTATATTGGAAGTAGTTTATCAAGCGTAGTATAAAGCCGTTCGGTTTCAATATTTACATTGTAACCGGAATTGTTCTTTATAATCATTTCGTTGTCAGACGCGAAGATCATGCCGCGTATCGAATCGTGATGAACTGCCAGACCATAAACTGCGCTTCCATCAGGACTATATGTGAAGCTGCTGTCACCATTGAGAGAGGCGGCTTTTGTCAGATATTCGTAAAATTTATCAAGAGTCCAATCACCGTCCCGCACTAATTGATAAGGATATTCAAGTTTAAGGTCGTCCATCATGTCTTGATTGAACAACAATACCCATGACATATCGAAGCTCATAAGATGCAGTGGGCTGGAGGCGGTATATAGCTTACCGTTTATTGTCATTGCGTCATTGATTGACTTATCCCACCAGGGCTGGTCGAGCTGCAATTCGGGGATACTGTTCATATCATACAGGTATCCCTCAGTGATTATTGCGGGCTTAAACGAGACAGGAATATACGCACAATCATAAATTCCGTCATCTGCCATGATCGAATTGGTATACATATCAATAATCTGAGTGATTTCTGACCAGCCGGGATACGCGAATTTTGTCTCAGCAATTTCAAACCCGAGCTTGTCCTCTACCATTCGATTTCGGTTATAAACCGCGTCGTCGAGACGTTCACCGCTCTGCTCATCGAGGTCTATATCCATATAACAACCCCACATATCTGAATAATTCAGAATTTTGAATTCATATCCTTCGAAGTCTACATCAGGATAAGAATATTCGTCTGATGTGGTTTCACTTTCGCTTTCCTGACTGGTGGTAGTTATCGGTGATGTATCCTCATTGTCTCCACAGGAAACGCAGGGTGATATCAATGATAAAACCAAAACCAATACGAGCGCGGATTTGAATTTTGCAATCATTATTTTATTCATCCTTTCTAATTTTGATTGCCAAAATAGCTATAAATGAAAATGACTCATGAGTGAAGCTGGAATCCCTTTGAATTAATCGACTATAATCGATATTAACTGCAATCAATTTAATTCATATATTGCTTACAAAGGCTTTTTTTAATATAAGCAAAGGCGCGTATTTCGCAATATTCGTAAATATTTTGTAATGACTTTAATATGCGCCATATACTTAAAAAATATTCCATATTGACATTATATTATAATTATGGTATAATATCAATGACATTTTAATACTTCAAACTGACACTTATATTGGAGTGGCGATATGAAATGGCAATATGAAAATATTAGAGATGAATATGTATGTCCGCACTGTGAGAGGACAAGATTTATTGATAATGAGCGCAGTATGCTGCATCTGCATTATAATATCGAAATCCTGTATGTTACGCAGGGAAAGCTGACACTTGAGCTGTTTAATATAAATAATAAATTGTGTAATATCGAAATTCACCCAGAACAATATGTGATAATAAACAGTAATGTTATTCATGAAACTGTACGCAGTCAGGATTGTCAATATCATCTGGCATTTATCCCTCCGAAATGTCTGAATGAACAGCTGCTGCCGGATATAAGCAGGGGAAATCATACCGCTATTTGTGATAATAATGGAGAGGTGTTGAAGCTGCTTTCAATAATCGCTGATTACAGCAATATACAAGATGATTCATATACGATACTATTAAAGAATTCACTGGCTAACGCTTTAATAGCCCTTATTATTCCTAAACTTCTGTCAAGTTCTGAAGCTGACCAATCAAGCGTTGACGGTGAAGATGTATATACTTATGTTTATAAGAATTATCACAATCCTGAACTTAATATCAAGTGCATTTCCGCAAGGTTTGGTTATTCTCCCAAGAAACTGACGGATATGTTTATCTGTAAATTTGGTATGGGAGTCAGACAATATATCAATACGCTTAGACTGAATGATATTAAAATTGCGCTGCTTGAAAGCAATGATAGTGTGGAATTAATCGCTCGAAAAGCTGGATTTGATTGTGAGAGGACATTCTACAGAATCTTTATAAGGTATGTCGGATGCACTCCTACAGAATATCGCAATACAAAGGACAATAATATTTAGATTTAGAGCACACGTGTAATTCGTAATAATCCGTGATAAAAAGAGAGAGGGTATTTCCGATATCGGAAATACCCTCGCATCATTTAATTAACCGTTGGCACAAGAGCAATTACGCGCCGTAAACGCTGACAGCCTTTCTGCCGCCCGCGATGTGCTCAAATTTGACAACGCCGTCGATGAGCGCGTACAGAGTGTCGTCAGTACCGATGCCGACATTCTTGCCGGGATGTACCGCGGTTCCGCGCTGTCTGATGATGATGTTGCCGGCTTTGACAGCCTGACCGTCGGACTTCTTCACGCCCAGACGCTTAGCTTCGCTGTCGCGTCCGTTCTTAGTCGAGCCGACACCTTTTTTATGAGCAAAAAACTGTAAGCTGAGCTTTAACATAGTTTTACCTCCAATAAAGAATGATTCTTGTCCGCGTAGTCGCGGACAGATGATTCAGATCAGTTCCTCCACGACGTCGACATCGAGAAACTCGTAGTAATCCTCGAGCATATCGTTGAGCAGGTAATAATAAGCCTGGATAAGTCCGGAGACAGCGAAGCGTTTTGCGTCGTCGTCCTCGTATTCCTTGAGCGCGCCGTGCGCGATGACCTGTATGTCGGTCGTGGCTTCGTCTATTGTGTAATCGACGTCGGAGGCGTAGGACACCTCGATTGTGTTGATTATCAGCATAGTCATAGCCGACAGCGCGGCGCAGAGAACGTCGTCCCCCGACTCGCCGTAGCCGGTGTGACCCTTCTCGGAAAAACCGTAAAAGGTATTATCCCACTTGTAAAAAACGATCTTTGTCATTTTTGGATCCTGTCCCGCGGCAAAAGCGGATTTGCGCTTTTAGCCGACGATCTTCTCGATCTGCACCTTAGTGTAAGGCTGTCTGTGACCGATCTTCTTCTTCTCGTTCTTCTTCGACTTATACTTGAGAATGTAGAGCTTCTTGCCCTTGCCGTTCTTGACGACATTAGCGACAACGCTCGCGCCCTCTACATAGGGAGCACCCGCGGTGAAGCCCTTGTCACCCGACAGAGCGAGAACCTTATCAAAGGTAACCTTGTCTCCTGCTGCAACCTCGAGCTTTTCGATGAATACTACATCGCCCTCGTTTACTTTGTACTGCTTTCCGCCGGTTTCGATTATTGCGAACACGAAAAGCACCTCTCTTTCCGAACGACCGTATTGCGGTCATGAACTCGCCAAAGCAGGCATTGCGGCGTATTTTTGGGAAAATACCCCAAAATGGGCGCAAATTTGAAAGCCGTGCTTCAAGCGGCTATTTATTATACCACATTTTCGGGCAAATGTCAATAGGTTTAGACGAAATTTTCACGGCAACAGCATTTACTTTTTCGGAAAAATAATATCAAGCAAAACTTGAGGATTGAGGGCAGCCTTAAACATCATTTTCTTTTTACTGAGACGCCCA
>CAJFKR010000020.1 GCA_904386005.1 Candidatus Flemingiibacterium merdigallinarum | reverse complement strand
ATAAATTTTCAGACACGAGTTTTGTGACTTCGCGGTCTTCAACCGCGATTTGCTTCGCAAACCGTCACAAAACATCGACATAGAAAGGTAGACTTCGCTAACGCGAAGTCATGGTCATAATCATGGACGCAACCACAGCAGCTCGCCGCCCGCTATTAACGCGCGATAAGAGCTTTTACAAGACGGTAGTCCGCCTGATGACCGCGATTATTTTTCAAAACTTGATTTCATACAGCGTCAACATGGCCGACAATATCATGCTCGGTATGTACAGTCAGAACGCGCTGTCGGGAGCCGCGACCGTGAACCAGATACAATTCATGGTACAGCAGCTGACGCTCGCGGTCGGCGACAGCATAGTCGTAATCGGCGGACAGTACTGGGGCAAAAAGAAGTCGGCGGAGATACGGCTGCTGACCTTCTACGCGCTCGCGATCGGCATAATATTCGCCGCCGGAGTGTTCATATGGACCTGCTTCTTTCCGGCGGGGGTGCTGTCGATTTTCACCGAGAACGCCGACTACATCGCCGAGGGAGCGAAGTATTTAAAGCTGATCTGCTTCACCTATCCGCTCTACATAATCAGCACGATTCTCTTGTCGTCGCTTCGCTCGGTCGAGACGGTACATCTTGCGCTTAAGGTGTCGCTTGTATCGCTACTTGTAAATATCGGAATCAACTATCTGCTGATATTTGGAAAGTTAGGATTTCCGGAGCTTGGTATATTCGGTGCGGCGGTCGGAACCTTAGTTTCGCGCATACTCGAGCTTGTGATAATTCTATTTTATATAATCTTCATAGATAAAAAGTTAAAATTATTCTGTCTAAATGGAATTAAATATTCGAAATCGCTGTTATTCGATTTCCTGCGCGTGCTCTGGCCGTCGGCGCTGTCGAATTTTCTGTGGAGCGTCGCGACGCCGATACAGACCTCGGTGCTCGGTCATCTTGAGGACGACGCGATCGCGGCGAATTCGGTCGCGACTACTATCTACCAATATGTCAAGATTATCGCGATAGGCGAGGCGAGCGCGTCCGCGGTCATAATCGGCAAGACTATCGGCGAAAATCCGGACGACGACACTATAATCAAGGATTACAGCCGAACCTTGCAGATACTGTACATCATTTTCGGAATCATCCTCGGTTTCGCGCTCTTCTTTCTGCGAATCCCCTTTTTGAGTCTGTACGACCTTTCTGACAACGCGCTGCGGATTGCGGACGGGATGCTGATAGTGCTGTCGTTCGCGATGGTCGGAATGTCCTATCAGATGCCGGCGAGCGTCGGTATCGTCAAGGGCGGCGGCGACGTCAAGTTCATCATGTATATGAACATGATTTCAACCTGGGGAATAGTCATGCCGTTGACCTTTATTTCGGCGTATGTACTTCATATGCCGGCGGTATTCATCGTCGCGGTGCTGAACAGCGATCAGGTGTTCAAGTGTCTGCCGGTCGCGATACACTGCAATCGATATAAATGGATCAAGCGAATCGCGAAATAATATTGGAATTATAAGGAAAGGAATTATAACAGATGAACTACACTGATTTTCAGCCGAAACAGACCAGCCGAGTGCGCGAGGCAATCGAGTGGTCGACGACCTACACCTACAATTCGCTCGATACTACACACCCGCGCGTGCTGCTGATCGGCGACTCGATCTGCAACGCGTATCAGTCGGAGGTGCGCAGGATCCTGTCGAGCCGCGCAAATGTCACATTCTGGGCGAGCTCGAAGTGCGTCACCGACCCCGATTATTTCCGCGAGCTCGACTTCATCGCCGGCGCATACAGCTACTCGCTGATCTGCTTCAACAACGGACTGCACAGCCTTGTCACCGACCGCGGCGAATGGGTCGCGGCATACAGAGCGGCGGTCGACTTCCTGCGGGCGAAGCTGCCAGACGCAAAGCTGCTGCTATTATTATGTACCGCGCTGAACGATCCGGTGCGCAATGAGATTGTGAAGCGTATAAATTCGGACATACTCAAAACCGCTGAAGAGAAATCGCTCGCGACACTCGACCTGTTCACGCCGACCGATTCGCTTGACAAGGATAAAATGATGGGCGACACCTTCCATTACAAGCCTGCCGCGGTGACAATGCAGGCTGAGCTGATTTGTGAAGCCGCGGATAGGCTGCTCGGGCTTGCTGACAGCGGCATCGTACAGCAGTCGACCGAAACCGGTCCTCTCGGCAGACTTTAAGTCGGGCTATACACAGAGATTTCACAGTAATGCAAAAATTGCCTATTATGTGAATTTAGTATTAATTTTGGTATAAAAGCGGTTTCTTTTTTTAGCATTTTATGATATAATGAGATAGACCTCCGCGTGCCAGTCAAATGGCACATTTTACAGGTTCAAGGAGAAGGAGCATGAAAAAATACAGGATAACGCTCGCGGCGCTGACCGCCGCGATGCTGATGTCGTTTCCGCTTTCCGCGTTGTCGTATACCGGTATCGGCGAGGTATATTCGATAAAGCGAGACACTATCGGCGACGGGCTCGAATATACGCGGTACAAAGCCAAGGATTCGACCGGACGCGAGCAGAGCGCATACATATTCGAATACGACCCCGCCGGAGGTACACTGCCGATTGTCAGCTGGGGCAGCACGGTCTACGGCAAGGACCGGCTGAACTCGCTCACGAACGCCGCTGCCGATGACGGCAGCACCGTGCTCGCCGCGCTCAACGGAGACTTCTACAGTATGCAGACCGGAGTTCCGCTCGGAGTCATGATCAACAACGGCGAGCTTGTCTCGACCGACGACTCGAAGTACGCCGTTGGCTTTACCGCCGACGGACAGGCGGTCATAGGCAAGCCGTCGGTCAAGGTTTCGATTACGAATATCAGCCGCGCCGGCTCGCCGATCGAAATCGACCAGATCAACAAATTCCCGACTATCTGGGGCGTGTATATGCTGACCGACGATTTCGCGTCGACGACGCTGTCGTCGAGCGAGTCGCTCGAAATCATAATCGAGCTCGGCGGAGAGCTCAGAGCGAGCGGTTCGGTCACCGGATATGTCCGCGAGGTGGTCAGCGGCGACTGCAACACGTCGATACCCGAGGGCTGCGCGGTGATATCGGTCGCCTGCTCGTATGAGGATTACCCGCTGTTCGTCGGCTTCCGCGCCGGAGATTATGTCACGATTAACACAGTCTGCGAGCCGGGCTGGGAGAACGTCGTGACCGCGATCGGCGGCGGCGACCTCATACTCGACAACGGCGTCATTCCCGAGGGCATCATCGACGAGGACCACGAAAAGGTCTCGAATCCGCGCACCGCGGTGGGATTGAAGCCGGACGGCAAGGTCGTGTTCTTCGCGGTCGACGGACGTATGCAGTCGAGCAAGGGCATAACCGAAACCGAGCTTGCGGCGCTGATGAACGAGCTCGGATGTGTGACCGCGTTAAATCTTGACGGCGGAGGTTCGACTACGGTCATGGTCAAAAGCTCGTCGTCTTCCGACTGCGTATATGTGAACGCTCCGTCCGACGGCAGCTACCGCTCGCTCGCGAACGGCATACTGCTTGTGAGCAGCGAGACTCCCGACAATATACCCGCGTCGCTGTCGGCGATTCCGAACTCGCCGGTCGTATTGAGCGGCAGCCGCGTCTACTTCTCGGCGTACGCGCTCGACCGCGCGTATATGCCGGTGACGAACGAATACTCGCTCGAGCTGATACCGAGCGACGAGATAAGCCTGATTTTCGACCCGGATGTCGTCTACCCGAGCGATATCGGCAGCATTATCGGCGGCAGCTTTATCGCCGGCTATGTCCCGGGCGAGTACCGGCTTGTACTGTCTCACGACACGGGCAATGGCATCATTGACGGCGAGGTGTCAGTGTTCGTGGTCGACGACATCGACAGCCTGTCGCTTGACCCGTCATACACGCGCGCCGCTCCCGGATCGCTGGTTGGCCTGAATATCGTTGCGCAGAAGGACGGCCGCAATGTGCTCTGCGATTCGGGTTCGTTCTACTACACCCTCAACGGTACGCATATCGTACCCGAGGAGGGCGCGTATCCGAACGCCGCGCTCCTCTGCGACATCGGCTATCTCACGACCGACGGCAATTTCCAGACCTTTGCCGGAGTCGAGGGCGAGGTTGAGATCGGCATTTGGTACGGCGACCTTGTCAGCTACGCGCGTATCAAGGTCGGCACCGGCTCGGATGTGATCTCCGACTTTGAGGACCCGACCGATATCGGCAATTTCTCGGTTTCGCTCAGCGACGGCGCGGGCAATATCAGCTTTGCTCCGATCGAGGGCGGCTACAAGTCGGACGGCTCGCTGGGAATCGGCTACAGCTACACGAACCGGACGTCAAGTCAGGTCATGGACCTTATAATACAGAAAGGCTTCCCGATTTCACCCGACGCGCGAGGAATTAAGCTCTGGGTCGGCGGCGAGCTGCCCGAGCGCATGACCTGCGTGGTTGTAGACGAGAGCGGTAATGAATACGAGCTTGAATACAAGGTTACGAAAGATTACTACCGGCAGCTCGGCTACAGCGAGCTCACCGCGGAGCTGCCGATATCGATACGCACCGGCGCGCTGACTCTCAAGACTCTGATTCGCAGCTATGAGAGCGGCAGCGGCGAGCGCAGCCTGTCAGTCGACAACCCGATAATCTGGTACGGCGAGGCGGACGATGTACCGCCGATTGTCGACATTGCCGAGCATTGGGCATATGCCGACATCGCGAAGCTATATGAGATGACGGTCATTGAGGACAGCGACTGCACCGCGGGCGAGACCGGACTTACATACAACCCCGACGGACAGATTACGCGCGGCGAATTCGCGAAGCTGCTGGTGCGCTGGCTCGGGCTCGACACGACGCCGTTTGAAAACGACGGAATCACGCTCGAAGCCGACACGCCCGAGGACAAGGTTGTATACATCCGCACCGCGGTCGCCAACGGAATGATGAACGGCTACGGCATCGACGAGAACGGAGTGACAATATTCAACGCGAACGCGCCGATCACTCGTCAGGAGATATGCAAGGTCATCGGCATACTCCTGCCCGAGACGACGAATCCGCTGAAATTCAACGACGTATACCTTATCGCCGACTGGGCGTATGACGGAATCGCGCGCTGCTTTGCTTCGGGCATTGTCACCGGATACGGCGACAACACCTTCCGTCCGACGAACTCGATTACGCGCGCCGAAGCCTGCGCGATACTGTCGAGGGTCAACTGACAGTGTCGGCACACTGACACCGCCATCACGAGGCGGCATTGAACACGGAGGACTGACTGATGAGCGAATGTGTATCACACGGCTTCATAATCGAGATCGAGCACAAGCCCGCGCGGATATTCGCGGGCGTCAGTCGCTTTGTGAAGCTGAATGGAAAGGATATATTCGAGTTTCTCAACGAGCTGAACGGCGACGGCAGACTGTCCGCGCTCGAGGGCGCGTTCGGGCAGGTATGGGTCGGACTGTCGGGAAATGAGGGAAAAAATGACGCGGACTGTCGCTGCACAGTCTGCGTCGAAGCCGAAGCTGATAGGGTCAGAGAGGTAATCCCCACGGCAAGCCTGTACCGGCTTTGCGCGGTCGAATCGGATTGGGCGATATTTCACGTCGCGCCGGAGCAGTCGCCGAAGCGGCTGCACGAAATCGGCGTGTATAATATGATTGCACAGATCGGATATCGCTTCAACTGGCGCGTTGGCTTCCACCTTGACAACGAACACGAATGGAGCCGCGGGCAGGGAATGACGTTCATGCTGCCGGTGGAAAGCATGAGCTGACCGAATCAGGCGGCGCGAATCGATAGCCGGTAACGATAGGTACAAAGCCGCCCACAATCCACGGCAAAAGTAAATAACGTGAGTTCGACGGAGTTCTTTGGTTTGGTACTGCTATATTGTTCGCTTTTACTGGGGGAGCCCCTTTTGAAAAAGGGGCTCCCCCAGACCCCCACCCGAAAACTTTTGATAATTTGGGTCATGGTGTAATTGTATATAACTTCACAGAGATAATATAACTGCTTATTGTTAGAACCACAGAGGCGCGCCGCCTAATGGGACCCTGCTTCCCAACCGGCGGCTCGGCTTGTGCGTGGTTGTTTGAAAATGATATTGTTTGTTCAGTTGATTGCGTTATTACATTGTTATAATTTTCATCGAACTCACGTTAAATAGCACAAAAAAAGCGGGAATCAATCAAAACCGATTCCCGCTGTTAATTTAGTCCTGAACCCGACGATATCCGAAAACGAAGCCCGACTAGTTGCTATTCGCTAGTTGCCAGCCCCAAGCAACCGTCTGTCATTGACAGCTCCGCCTAGCGTTCGCAGAAATAATCAGCCCCGCAATATCTTTACTAGTTGCTAGTTGCTAGCCGCTAGCAACTACCTTTCACGCAGCTCACTCGGGGTTTTGCCGACGACCGCGCGAAAGGTTCGGGTGAAGTACGACAGATTGTCGAATCCGCAGCGGCGCGCGACCTCGCCGACCGTATCCTCACCCGAGCGCAGCATCCGCTCGGCTTCGCGGCAGCGCAGGTTGTTGATATAGCCGATGAGCGTGTAGCCGGTCTCGCGCCGGAACTCGCGGCAGAAATAGTATTTGCTGACCTTGACATAATCGGCGATTTCGGACACAGTCATCGCTTTGGCGAGATTCGAGTTTATATAGCCGATGGCGCGTTTGACCGCGTCGCTCTGATCGCGCGAGGGATGCGACGGACGCGAGTAATTGCGGCAGAGATAGACCATCAGCGACAGTATCGCGGCTTTCGTTCCGGCGGCTGAAAACAATTCTTGATTCTCCGCGTCGAAGTGACCGATTTCATCGACGACCGCGCGGAATTTTGCCGAAGCGGTCGGGTCGCGCACAACGCAGTCGAAGTCGAGCGACGATATACTTATATTGTTGTCGGTGCAGAATTTACCGTCTACGATCAGGCAATCGTAGCTGTTGCTTTCGTCAACCGGCACAGCGTGCAGCGTGTTGGAGCCGAATATTATGAGGTCGTCGGGGCGGACCGGATATTCGGCGCGGTCGCGTATCACCTTGCCGGCTGAATGGAAGTAGAGCAGCTCAATATTGACGTGCCAGTGCGGCATACAGCCGCGGCTCAATTGGTAGCTGTGAAAAATGAACGGTCGCGACGGGTCGGGCACAACGTGCGGTTCGTAATAGTTGTCCTGCATATACGTAGCCATTCCTTTCTGATGATCGGCTTTGGGGATATACTTTAATAAATACGGCAGGATGAGCTGCGGTATCGCAATATCCTCCGATAGTTTGTATTTTTCAGCGTTCCCATATCGAAGCGCGGCATTTGAGCTTGAATTGGCTGAGCTGATACAATAGCAATATTGTGTCAAACAATGGCAAAATAAACTATTGAAAAATCTCTATTAATATTATATAATAAGCATGAGGAAAAATCAATATCTAAATGTTATTATATAACATGGCAATTTTGTTAAAGGAGCTGATAGTATGTATAAGTTTCCGATAGGCGCGATGGTCGAGTCGTTCAGATGCCCGACGCGCGAGGCTATCAAGAAGGCTGCCGACCTCGGTTTGCAGGGTCTCCAGATGTATGCGACCAGCGGCGAGAACGCGCCTGAAAACCTCTCCGGAGCTAAGGCGAAGGAGCTGCTCGCGTTTGTTAAGGACAACGGACTCAAGTTCTCCGCGCTCTGCGGCGACCTCGGACGCGGCTTCGGCAACGCCGAGCTGAATCCCGAACTCATCGAAAAGTCAAAGCGTATCCTTGAGCTTGCCAAGGAGCTTGAGTGCGACGTCGTTACAACTCACATCGGCGTGGTTCCGTCAGACCCGGAGCACGAGCGTTACAAGGTTATGCAGGAAGCTTGCGCAAAGCTCGCCGAATTCGCTGATTCAATCGACGCGCATTTCGCAATCGAGACCGGTCCCGAGACGTCGGCTACACTGAAGACCTTCCTTGACAGCCTTGGCTCGAGAGGAGTCGCTGTCAACCTCGACCCTGCCAACCTCGTCATGGTCACCGGCGACGACCCGGTCAAGGCGGTATATAATCTCAAGGATTACATAGTCCATACCCACGCAAAGGACGGCGTGAAGTTTGTCGACGGCAATCCCGAATATATCTACCATGTGGTTCATCCGGTTCCGGCAGAGGCCGAGGGCGTGCGTTACTTCGAGGAGGTTCCGCTCGGTAAGGGTCAGGTCGACTTCCCGGCGTACCTCGCGGCGCTCGAAGACATCGGCTATCGCGGATATCTCACGATAGAGCGCGAAGTCGGCGGCACTCCGGAAGCCGATATCAAGCTCGCAGCCGATTTCTTAAGAGGGATTATCAATAAATAAAGGGACAGGTGATATAAAATGGCAAAATTGAGAGTCGGACTCGTCGGCGCCGGCAACATCGCAGGCGTACATCTTAACAGCTATAAAAACAATCCGAACGTCGAGATCGCGGCGATCTGCGACATAGATTTCGCGAAGTGCAACGCGACCGCGGACCGTTTCGGCATTCCGAAGCGTTTCGCGAGCGTTGACGAAATGCTCGCCGGTGCCGAACTCGACGCCGCCGACGTCTGTGTCTGGAACTGCGCGCACGCTGAGTGCTCGATCGCTGCCCTGAACGCCGGACTCGACGTAATGTGCGAAAAGCCGATGGCAATGAACGCGACTGAAGCCGAGGCTATGCTCGAGGCCGCGAAGAAAAACGGCAAGCTCCTGATGCTCGGCTTTGTCACCCGCTACTCGAACGAGGCGAGAATCGCTAAGGATTTCATCGACAAGGGCTACCTTGGCGAGATTTACTATTCGAAGGCTACATATATGCGCCGCAACGGCAACCCGGGCGGCTGGTTCTGTGACAAGTCGCGCTCGGGCGGCGGTCCTATCATCGACATAGGCGTACATCCACTCGACCTGACTCGCTACCTGATGGGCAATCCGAAGCCGATTTCGGTATTCGCGGTCACGTCGGACAAGCTGCACAAGGAGCGCGCACAGCTGAAAACCAACGTCGGCTGGCATCCCGAGGGAGCTGACCCGAAGAAGGATATCTGCGATGTCGAGTCGAACGCGGTCGGCATAATCCGCTACGACAACGGCGCGTCGACTCTGCTCGAAACCTCATACGCGCTGAACTGCGAGCCCAAGGGCGAGCGCAGCCTGTACGGCACCAAGGGCGGTCTCTGCCTCGACACGATGAAGTTCTACAGCGAGATGAACGGCTTCATGACCGACGTTCAGCTCAAGGATCTGAACACCTATTACGACAACAAGGACGCGTTCCAGTACGAAATCGACCACTTCGTCGACTGCTGCCAAAACAAGACCGAGTGCAAATCTCCCGCTGAAGACGGCGTCGTGATTATGAAGATACTCGACGCGCTCTATAAGTCCGCGGCTACCGGCAAGTCGGTCGACATCGAGTAAACACAGCCGCTCTGTGTATGGGCTTATCGCCCGCGAGCTGCGGACAGCGTTTCCCGATACAGACGGGAGCGAAACTTTGTAATTGAATAAGGCGTCGCTTTTGCCATACAGGTGAAAGCGAGCCTTTTTATAAGCGCTGATGCAATGTGAAAAGCTGTTCGGTCAAGGCTGCCATGCGCGAGATTTATATTGACCGGTATTCGTGAAAATCACGAGAACAGCTTTTCGGGCGATTATTATGATTATGAGCTGATTTTGTAGCTCGCCGCATATGCGTTTGTGTCCGATATAGCCGTTTTGTTTTTCGCGTTTGACAGATATTTTGTATAGAGTGACAATTGACAAATCGTCCGAGTTAGTTTATACTAACATTGATAAAGGTTAGCTTGAGCTAACATCAATTCAGGATGGTTTTTATGACATTACGCGATATTAAGATCGGCGGAAAGTGCAAAATTTCGTGCATAAAGCTGAGGGACGACACCGCAAGACGGCTTGAAATGCTCGGACTCACACAAAAGACGCCGGTACAGCTGTTAAACAAAAAGAAAAGCGGCGCGGTTATAGTAAAGGTGCGCGGCACAAGGTTTGCTTTTGGGCGCGAAATCGCCGAAGGTATCGAGGTGTCGGAGGACTGATATGGAAAACAGTACAAATCACAAGGCATTGCGCGTCGCTTTTATCGGAAATCCGAACTGCGGCAAGACTACGCTCTTCAACGCGTATACCGGCGCGAATCTGAAGGTCGCGAACTGGCCCGGCGTGACGGTCGAGAAAAAAGAGGGCAGCTACAAATTCCGCGGCGAGGAATTCAGTCTCATCGACCTGCCGGGTATCTACTCGCTCACCTCATACACAATGGAGGAGCGCGTCTCGCGAATGTGCATACTCTCGGACGAGGTCGACGTGATTGTCGACGTCGCCGACGCGTCGGCGCTCGAGCGGAATATGTACCTGACTATGCAGCTTGTCGAGCTGGACAAGCCGGTGGTAATGGCTCTCAACATGATGGATATAGTCGAGGAGCGCGGCATGGAAATCGACCTGCACCGTATGCAGGAGGTGCTCGGCATACCGGTGATTCCGGTCAGCGCGCGCAAGAAGACCGGACTTGAAGCGCTGATGCACGCGGTGCTGCACCACAAGGATATGTCGGCGCGCCACCGCATCGAGCACCACCACAAGGTCGGGACGAACGAGGAGCTGCACCGCGAATACGCGCTTGTCTACTCCGACCCGATTGAGGAAAAAATCGCCGAGCTTGGCAGCGCGCTCGCAAAGAAATACCCGAAGCTCGAGAATCCGCGCTGGCACGCGATTAAATATCTCGAGAACGACACCGAGATTATTAAGCAGTATCCGATTGACTGCGAGCTGCCCGACGGCTGCGAGAGCATAATGATCAACGAAAAATACGACTTCATCGAAGAAGTCATCGCCGAGGTGCTCGTCAACAAGGAGGAAAAGAGCGCCAAGACCGACAAGATTGACCGGCTGCTGACACATCCTGTCCTCGGCATACCGGTGTTCCTCGTTATCATGGCGGTGGTGTTCACGTTGACCTTCACGGTCGGCGATTGGCTTAAGGGCTATTTCGAAATCGCGCTCGAGGTCTTTTCGGACGCGGTGCGCGGCTTGTTCGAGGCTGTCAACGCCGGCGAGCTGATAAGCGGGCTGGTGGTCGACGGCATTATCGCCGGAGTCGGTGGAATCCTCACCTTCCTGCCGAATATCGTGATCCTGTTCTTCGCGCTGGCGATACTCGAGGACAGCGGCTATATGTCGCGCGTCGCGTATGTGATGGACGGACTGATGGGCAAAATCGGCTTGTCGGGACGCGCGTTCATACCGATGCTGCTCGGCTTTGGCTGCACGGTGCCGGCGGTTATGGCGTCGCGCGCGCTCGAGGACAAGCGCGACCGGCTGAAAACGATCTTCGTGACACCGTTCATGTCCTGCTCGGCAAGGCTGCCGGTGTATCTGCTGCTGTCGCAGATGTTCTTCGGCAGTTTCGCCGGAATCGCGGCGTTTTCGATGTATGTGATCGGTCTGGTCATGGCGATCGTCGTCGCGCTGATTGTCTCGAAGCTGACAAAGAAATACGAAACGCACACTCTGCTTATCGAGCTGCCCGAATACAAAACGCCGAACGCGCACACGATTTTCATCTATGTCTGGGACAAAATCAAGGACTACCTGACAAAAGCCGGAACGACGATATTCTTGGCGTCGATTGTGCTTTGGTTCCTCTTAAACTTCGGCATGTCCGGACTCGTCAGCGATATGTCCGAGAGCTTCGCGGCGTCTATCGCGAAATTCCTCGTACCGGTAATGACCCCGACCGGACTCGGCTACTGGCAGATAATTGTCGCGCTCATCTCGGGTATCGCGGCAAAGGAGGTCGTCGTATCGAGTATGTCGGTGCTGTACGGAATCGGCAACATCTCGTCGGCGGAGGGTATGACCGCGCTGTCGGGAGCGCTCGGCGAGGTCGGATTCACAGCAGCCAACGCTTACGCGATGATGATATTCGTACTGCTCTACATACCGTGCGTCGCGACGATAGCGACGATAAAGCGCGAGAGCGGCTCGGTCAGGTTCACGCTCGGCGCGGTGGCAATGCAGCTTGGCACCGCGTGGGTAATGTCGGCGGTGGTATACAATATTATCTCGTTGTTTTAACCGGCTGATAAGCCCGCGTTATCACGTTGCGTCAGCAGACGGACAAATCCGCGAAATATATTTTTCGGCGTGGGATTATTTCGCCGATGGCTTGCATTATGCTGATATTTATGCTATAATGTATAAAAACGGTCGAAGGCTGACAGGATTCCGAGCCGACGACCATAGTACGAAAGGAATAATATCATGGCTCTGCTGAATGTATACTTTTTCTCCGAGGTACTCGGCAAGCAGGTACAGGCAAACGTCGTGCTGCCGCAGCGCTCGCGCGGGATGATCGGCATGGACTCGATCGAGAACAAGGTCGAAACCTATCCGACGCTCTATCTTTTGCACGGCATGAGCGACGACCACACGATCTGGGAGCGCCGCACGTCGATCGAGCGTTACGCATCCGAAAAGGGAATCGCGGTCGTCATGCCGAACGGCGACCTGTCGTGGTACATGAACACGAAATACGCCGGAAATTACTTCACGTTTATGTCGGACGAGCTGGTAGCCGTCATGCGCGATTTCTTCCCGAAGATGTCGCCCCGCCGCGAGGACACGTTTGTCGCCGGACTGTCGATGGGCGGCTACGGAGCGTTCAAGCTCGCGCTCTGCGCGCCCGAGACCTTCTCGTGCGGCGCGTCGCTGTCGGGCGCGCTCGACTTCGGCACCTTCTACGACCGCTCGCGCCCCGGCTTCGCCGAGTCGCTCGCCGGCGACTACGAGACCGAGTTCAAGGGCAGCGACAACGATCTGTTCGCGGTGGCGGAACGGCTCATCAAGGACGGCACGAAGCCGATACCGAAGCTCTATCAATGGTGCGGCACCGAGGATTTCCTCTACAAGGACAATCTGCGTATGCGCGACCATCTGAAGTCGCTCGGCTACGACCTTGTCTACAAGGACAGCGAGGGCAATCACAGCTGGTATTACTGGGACAAGTGGATTCAGGATGTGCTCAACTGGCTGCCGATCAAGAAATAACAACAGCGCCTGTCCGGATATTCCGGACAGGCGCGGCTTTTTATATAATTGTATGAGTTCGATGGAAATATAGCACTGTTAATAAACAATTCACTGAACAAGCAACGTTGCGTCAGCAACTCGTAGGGTTATCCCCCAGTGAAAGCAAACAATATAGCTGTACCAAACTAAAGAACCTCGTCGAACTCACGTTAAAATAGTGTGACTATTCTTATAGATTTACGTCCGTATCATAGGTTTTGCATATATTTCCTAACCGAGCAGCACCTCGTCGAGGCGGAACGCGCTGCCGCGAATCTGCGCCTTCGGAGCGTCGTCGACTATGTAGTCGACGACGTAAATCTCACCGTCGTCGAACTGCACCCAGCCGGTGTAGCCGAGGTCGGGAGTCCGGCTGCGGTCGAAGTCTATCGGGAAAATCCGCGCCAGCTGCTCGCCGCGCACTGTCATTGTCGCGCTGTCGCGCGGCATGACCGCGCCGAACATATTCTGCGTCGCGCTGCGCCCGCCCTGCAGGAAGCGATAGGTTATAAGGATATCGCCGTTATTGAGGATACCGGCTTTCGGACGGTGGCAGCCGGGCAGGGGAACATTATACACGCCCTCCCAGCTCGTGCCGTTGTCATATGAAATTGCTTTGAAGCAGTCCCAGCCCTGACCCGAGTTCTCGCGCATATAAGTGACGAGCGTGTTCGGCGCGACCTCGAGCACCGACGCCTCGCAGAGATTGTATCGCGGGTCGGCGGCGAGAATGGCTTGCTCTGACCAGCTTTGCCCCTTGTCGTCCGAGTAGATGAAATATTCGGTCAGCTTGCCGGTTTCCGGCAGGGCGTGGTGCGCAGAGACTATCCAGCGACCGTTTGAAGTTTCATAAAAGTCGGGCACGATGCCGTGAATCGGCAGCTCGGTCGGTTCGCTCCAGTTCACACCGTCGTCACTGTACCAGATGAAATTGCGCATATTGTCTACATTCGATTCGTTTTCGAGAAAGTCGCAGACGACCGCGTATCTGCCATCGGCGAGACTGAATATACGGGCGCAGTTGAAATACGCGTTGCGCTTACCGCGCTCTGACAGGTAGATTTTGTCCGACCAGCTGCGGCCGCGGTCGTCACTTATACGTATCGTGAGCCGCGCGAGCTCGCGGTTGGTGTGCGCGGTACACTCGCTGAATATGCAGACCAGGCGACCGTCCGCTCCCATCGCGAGGTCGGGCCAGGCTTCGTAGATCGTGTCGTCGCGGCTTACTATGAATTTCTGCATATTGATTACCTCCGTTGTTTTTGGCAGGAATTAATTTAATGTTGCCTCCAAGGTCACAGCTTCAAATATTTGTCTTCGCGGATACTTTATATCGTCACTTTGTCGACACGAACATACCGTATTCCTTTGGCACGTTCAGGACGTCGCCGGTCATATTTTCGCATAGGATTTCTTTCACCCTGCTTTTCGGCATACCGCCGATAGCTGCCATGCTCGACATTGACGCGATATACTCTACCATGTCGTCGATATTGGTGACTGCGAGGGAGTCGATGTACAAAAGTTTTTCGACACTGTTAAAATATCTCTTGAGTATCACATCGCCGTTCTGCAATGTGAAGCTTTTGCTGCTGTCGTCCCTAACGCCGTAGGGCGCGAAGATTTTGGCAAGATATTCCATAATACCGTGCTCGCCATAAGTAGCGGAGTAGAATTTGCCGCCTTGCTTAAGTACCCGATAGACCTCGGACAACGCCTTACCCATAACCGGAACATGGTAGAGCATCATATTGGCTATGACAATATCGAAAGCTTCATCCTCATATGGTATCGCTTGGATATCTATCAGCTCGTACTTGATGTTTTCGCAGCCGCTTAGGGCAGCCTTCGCCGACGCGAGCATTCCCTCCGAAAAGTCGGAGAGGATAAGCTCGGAAGCGCGATTTATGGTGTCCTGCCGCGACTTCCAGATGTCGCCCGTACCGCATCCAAGCTCGAGTATGCGCATACCGTCTTCAATTTTATAATTGGCGAAGATCCAATTCCTGAAGCCCTGCTTATTTGTCGAGTATTTGTCATGTATCGACATTCGGGCGCTCAGGCTGCCGGCGTTTGCGTATTGTTTTTTTACCGAGTCGGTATTGTTAATATTACTCATTTGTTATTCTCCCCTATATGTGGTAATCAGTGTACGTAAATGTCCCATTCCGAATGAAAACAGCGAACAGAGCGCGATGGTCAGGACATATCCGAAAAGCATTCTCAGCGCGAAAGCCGGCTTCATTGAAAGATTGAGCGGCGTTATTATCCGGTCGCATACATAGAGCGCGAGCGGGTGCCAGAGGTAGATCGAATAGGACGCGCGGTCGATATACTTCATGACCGGAATCCGCATCACCCAAGGTCCGATTCTGACGCTGACCGTATACAAAAAGCAGACGGCAGCTATCGCGTAAAAGGTGTGCGCGACCTCGAGCCAGTAGACATAAGCTCTGCCCGTACTGCTGAAATAACCGAGCAGCGCGTCGAAAAAGAGCGCGGCGGCAAAGACGATTGAGGTCGGCAGCAGCGCCCTTGACGCCGCGGATTTTATATACTCATAGCTGCGCCCGACGGCGAGTCCGGCGACAAAAAAGGGAAGGTAGGTCGTAAATATTCGGTCGCAATAGGGAAACACATAGCTCTGATTGAACAGATAAAGGAAATCGGCGAGGTTGTAGCCGAGCAGCTGGCTTATGAAATAGGAGACAATCAGCGCTCCGACTACGACCTCGGCGCGGTCAAACCGCCGCGCGACCGCCCGCCAGAGCGGCGCGAGCAGATAGAACTGCATTATCGCGACGACGAAATACAGGTGTCCGGTGATTTCCGAAAAGGCTATGCCGCGAATCAGTAGCTCGGTGCTAGGCGTAAGATAGCCTATATGAGCGAGATACACGAAATACACGACCGACGCGAGCGCGTAGGGAACCCAGACTCGCAGTATCCGCTTCAGTATATATTTCGGGTAATCGAGCGGCTTGCCCGCCGACAGGGCGAGCTTCACGCCGGCAAGGAAGATGAAGCCCTGCACCGCGCAGGGACACATCCGCCAGAGCGTCAGCATCAGAGCGTAGAGCGCGCTTGTCTTGTCCATCGCGTTGACTGTGACCGACGCCGAGTGGACGAATATTACCATAAGGCAGAAAATTATATTGAGGCAGGACAGCTCGTCCCTGCGTGATTTTGTCATGTTGTGTCTCCGGTAAACTCAGATGTGGAATGTATAGGTGTAATCGGGCGCGGATTGGCTTAGATTGAACGCGAAAGGCGTTAGCCTAATCAGCATTGCGTGGGTTTAGTATTATGATACACTATTTTCATCCGGTTGTCAAGATGCCGTGTGAGTTCATATTAATAATATTTAATTTTTATGTAACTTTCAGTGCGTATCGGTTGACTTTACGCGGGTTTTGCGGTATAATTTATTGTGAGGAAATTTTGCTCGTGCGGAATTTCCCGGAAAATTTTGAATATATTCTTTAATATAAAGAGGTATAAGCTATGTCAGATGAGATGAACAACACCGAAAAAGGCGGTATATCCGTCGAAATTGAACACATATTTCCAATTATAAAAAAATGGCTCTATTCGGAGAAGGAGATATTTCTCCGTGAGATCGTGTCAAACGCCTGCGACGCGGTCACAAAATTGAAGCGGCTCGTCTCGCTCGGCGAGGCTAAGGACATCGACGAGAATTACCGCATCACTGTCACGCTTGACAAGGAGGCGCGCACACTCACCGTTTCGGACAACGGCATCGGTATGACTGAGGACGAGGTGCGTCGTTACATCTGTCAGATCGCGCTGTCGGGCGCGCTCGAGTTCATACAGAAATACGAGGGCAGCGACGAGGACGCGAAGAACGACGGCATAATCGGTCACTTCGGTCTCGGCTTCTACTCGGCGTTCATGGTAAGCGACACGGTCGACGTAATAACCCGGTCGTATACCGGCGAGAGCGCGGTCAAGTGGGTCTGCACCGAGGCGGGCGAATATGAGATTACCAAGGACTACTACCGCGCCGAACGCGGTACCGACGTCGTCATGCACATAATGAAGGACGAGGACGAGTTCCTCGACGAGTACCGTATCCGCGGCATTCTCGAAAAATACTGCTCGTTCATGCCGGTTGAAATTTATCTCGACGTTGTCAAGCCCGAGGACGAGAAAAAGGACGATGAAAAAGACTCTACGGCTGCCGACGAGCCAAAAGAAAAAGCAGAGCCGAAGCCGATCAACGACATCCACCCGCTCTGGCAGAAGAACCCGTCCGAATGCACCGACGAGGAATACGCGGAGTTCTACCGCAAGGTATTCAATGACTACCGCGAGCCGCTCTTCCACATCCACCTGAACGCCGACTACCCGCTCAACTTCAAGGGAATCCTCTACTTCCCGCGCCTCGCGCACGAATACGACAGCCTCGAGGGTCAGGTCAAGCTCTACTACAATCAGGTTTTCGTCGCCGACAACATCAAGGAAGTCATCCCCGAATTTCTGCTCATGCTCAAGGGCGTGCTCGACTGTCCCGACCTGCCGCTGAACGTATCGCGCAGCTATTTGCAGAACAGCGGATATGTCGCGAAGATTTCGGCTCACATCGTGAAGAAGGTCGCGGACAAGCTGAATTCTATGTTTAACAATGAGCGCGAGAGCTACGAGAAGCTGTGGGACGATTTGAAGACGTTTGTCGAATACGGTTGCCTGCGCGACCACAAATTCTACGAGCGAGTCAAGGACTCGATCCTCTACCGCACCGCGGATTCGCGCTTTGTCACGCTCCCCGAATATCTTGAAAAGGCTAAGGACAAGCACGACAAGACGGTCTACTACACCGCGGACAAGACGTCGCAGGCGCAGTATATCGCAATGTTCGAGTCGGAGGGAATCGAGGTCGTCGTACTCGACAAGCTGATCGACACGCAGTTCATCAATGTAATCGAGCAGGAGAACGAGGGAGTCAAATTCGTCCGCATCGATGCCGACGTCGCGAGCGCGCTCAAGGCTGACGGCAAAGCGGAGGAGAACGAAAAGCTCGCCGAGCTCTTCAAAGAAGTCAGCGGCAACAAGGACTTGAAGGTTTCGTTCGAGCTGTTAAAGAACGATAAGATACCGGCTGTCCTCAATATCTCCGAGCAGTCGCGCCGCATGGAGGACATGATGAAGATGTACCGCATGGCTGGAAACGACGGTTCGGACATGAAGTTCCCGACCGACGCTACGCTTGTAGTCAACGCGCAGAGCGAGCTAATCAAGCGGCTGGCAGACGAGCTTGAATCGGACGCGGACAAAGCGAAGAAAGTGGCAAAGCAGATCTACACCCTCGCGCTGCTCGCGCAGAGACAGCTCACCGCCGACGAGCTCAAGGATTTCCTCGGCGAGAGCTTCGATATGCTGTTGAACATATAAAGGAGGATGAGCCGCAGTGGCTTCTATCTATGGCAAAAAGCTGAAGCTGTCGGTGTTCGGCGAATCGCACGGCGAGGCTATCGGCGTCGTTATCGACGGCTTTCCCGCCGGCATGAAGGTCGATTTTGACGCGATCGCGGCAATGATGAAGCGGCGCGCTCCCGGCAGCGCGAACCAGTCACTCGCGGCTCTGTCGACCAAGCGCAGCGAGAGCGACAGACCGCGAATACTGTCGGGCGTGTCCGACGGATATACAAACGGATTCCCGATCTGCGCGGTGATCGAAAACGAGAATCAACGTTCGAGCGACTACAGGAATATAACCGGCGGCTCGGGCGACAAGAACGCAGCCGGTACAAATGAAAATAGTTCTGTCGCGAACGATAAAAATTCCGTCGCGGATGACAGGATTTCAGTTTCGAGTGACAGATATTCCGACGGCTCGAATGACGGGAGCGCAGGCTCAAATGACAAAAATACCGCCGGCAGGGAGAACGAGCCGGTGCTGCCCCGACCGAATCACGCCGATTATCCGGCGTTTATCAAATACGGTATGCACACCGAGCTGCGCGGCGGCGGGCATTTCTCGGGGCGGCTCACCGCTCCTCTCGTATTTGCCGGAGCCATGTGTATGCAGCTGCTCGCGCTTCGCGGAATCGAGGTCGCGGCTCATGTGCGGCAGATACTCAATGTCAGCGACAGCCGATTCGATCCGAATGTCACCCCCGAGCTGCTGCGCAGACTGCGCCAGCGATCCTTCCCGACGCTCGACAAGATGTCGGAGGAGGCATTCACGACGATTATAAACTCGGCGAAGATGCGCGGCGATTCGGTCGGCGCGATAATCGAGTGCGCGGTGGCGGGCGAGGATATGCCGGTCGCGCTCGGCGAGCATATGTTCGGCAGCGTTGAGTCCGAGATATCCAATCTCGCGTTCGCGATTCCCGGGGTAAAGGGCATTGAGTTCGGCGCCGGATTTGACTTTTGTCGTATGTACGGTTCGGAAGCGAACGACGCCTACGAATACCGCGACGGCAAGGTCGTGACCAAGACCAATAACTGCGGCGGCATTGTCGGCGGTATGACTACCGGTATGCCGATTGTATTCTCGGTCGCGATGAAGCCGACGCCGTCTATCTACATCGAGCAGGACACAGTCGACCTTGCGGGTAAGGCGGACGCCAAGCTGACTATCAAGGGGCGGCACGACCCCTGCATCGCGCTGCGCGCCGTGCCGGTCGTTGAGTCGGCGGCGGCGATCGCGCTCGCGGGGCTGCTGCTCGACGCCGGCGGGAGGACGCTCTGATGCCGAGATTTCAATCGTCGGAGCTGTATCGGATAATAAGCGACAATCTTTCGCTGCTGAATCAGGAGTTTACATCGGTCGAGGAGCGGCGGCTCGCGCATCTCTGCGACCGCGCGGCGTTGCTCGCGCGCGATCCCGAGCTTCTGACGAGTGAGGATCGCTGTGAGCGGTTTAGTCAGATTTTTTCAAAAGAAAAGCCGTCGGAGGAGACGGCAGGACAGTCGGTCGGATATATCGACGGCTGTTTGGGAGCGCAGCTGCTCGCCGACAAGCTCGCGGTATGCGGATTTTTATCTAATTATTACAGACCGATCGGCTGGCTTGAACGATGCATATACTCCGGAGATGAGGCGATTAAAGGCAATTCAGACGAATCGAGCGGATATGAAAAGTCACGAAATACAGAGTCTTCAACCATAGTCAAGTCTAATAGTTTGAAAAATTCAAATGATAATGACGTTGAGTTGGGTTCGGCGAAGAAGGTCGCATATCTGCGCAACGCGTATGCCGACCGCGCGTTCCGGAGGTTCTGTGAGCAGCTGGGCGAACTTTCGGTCGTATACTGCACCGACTTCGAGTCGGTATGCGAGGAGGTTTACTACGGTCGCGCCGATATGTGCATTCTGCCGCTCGACAGCTCTCGCGACGCGAAGCTGATTGGATTTGTCCGGCTTGTAGATAAATACGAGTTAAAAATTGTATTGTCCTGTGGTATCACGTCACCCGACCAGAGCGTAACGACGAGATACGCGCTGCTTTCTAAAAATATCGAATATCCCTCACAGATTGGCGGGATATCCGGCTCGCCGTTGTTCTTCGAATTCAGCTTTGTACCGGATGAGACAAACACGCTCGCCGGTGTGCTCGCCGCGTCCGAGCTCTGCCGGCTGAGACCATACAAGGTAGACGCGATTCCGCTGACCTATAGTGATAACGAGTTTTCATATGACGTGGTGCTCAACTGCAATGGCGGCGAGCTGGACACATTCGCGCTGTATATGTACCTGTCGGTTCCGCAGTACGAGCCGCTCGGGGTCTATCTGAATCTCACCGATGCCTAAAAAAGGAAGATTTTGCTGACGCGAAGTCATGGCTTAATTTTATAATTGTTAAAAAGAGGTGAGCCAATGCGGGATTATCGCGAATTTTTGCGCGCGCTCAATAGTCAGTCGGGGCGGGTATCGCTCGCCGAACCGTTCATTCCGCGCGTTATAGCCGAGCAGCTGATTTGGCGGCGGGGCGCACAGCTTTGGGACAGCGCGGAGCACTATATCGACACGATGTGCGAGCTGTACGCTTATGTCAAATCCGACGTGGTGTTCATCGACGGTCGGGAATACGAGCTTCGCGAGCTTATAGAACGGCGCGAGCTTTTACCAGAGGGAATGAAGTTTGTCGTCATAATTGACCGGACGTCCGAGCTGGACGCTCTCATGGACGACAGTATCTGCGCGGTCATGATCGACGAGCTTGACATTGTCGAAAGAGTTGGCACGAGCCGCGAACGCGGTAGGTCTTTAATATTCGGCAAGCCCTGCGTATATTTGAGCCGTGCGCTCGGCGACGCGGCAAAGGACGATATACTGTCAGCGTCGGAGCGCGGATTTATGGGAGTGTACCTGCCGAGGATTGACGAGCGGCTCTTTGAGTTTGCGGCCGAAAAATCGGTGGTGCTGCTCGGCGGAGTCGGGGTCGACGCGGTCAATCACACGCAGCCGCTCGATATTTACAATCGGGTCGAATGGCTGACAGAGCACCGACTGCGTCTTATTGGCAGCGGCGGGTTCGGCGAGCCGGTCGAATATCTCGGCTTCATCTCGCTGCTCGGTAAGTATCAGAAGCTGCTTTGAAATAACAATGAATACATTAAATGAGAGGAACTTTCAGATGAAAAATACAATCAGCTATAAGACGAGCGGTACTTGCTCGCGCCGCATCGACGTGGTAGTCGACGGAGATAGAATTGAAAGTGTAGAGTTTGAGGGCGGCTGCTCGGGTAATACACAGGGTGTGTCGAAGTTAGTCGCCGGAATGATGGTCGATGAGGCGATATCCCGACTCAAGGGAATCAAATGCGGCTTCAAGCCGACCTCCTGTCCCGACCAGCTCGCACGCGCGCTCGAGCGGCTCAAAGCCGAGAGAGGCGCCGAAGCCGAGACGAGCAAAGCGGCTGAATAACGGGCAATTCAGAAAGTACTATATCAATATCGACTTCCCTATACCAATTCGACCTACCTATACCAATTGGACTTCCATATACCAATTGGATCTCCCTATACCAATTTTCGCAGCGACTCGGAGATTTCACCGGCATTTCGCTCGAGCTCACGACAGATTTCGGTGCGCCTGAATGCAAAATTGAGCATCTGCGCGGCCTCGATTTGTATCTCCGGCTGCCGGTATATTTCGGGGAGTGGATTTGTGTAGTCGACCGTCTCGCCGTCGATATAGCGCGACAGACTCAACACCTGCCCGCGATAATTTAACGCCGCGTCGCCGGTACGTGTGCGGTAAAAGCGCGCGCATGGAATTCCACGGCGCGAAATACAGTCGACAAGTTCGGCTTCGCGTCTGACAACGGATATGTCAAAGCCGCTCTGGAATTCCTTTAAAAAACCGCGAATATCGCCGTCGATCAGATAGCAGTTCGCGCTGCCGAGCGGCAAATGAATTATTTCTGTGACGTTGTACCCCCAGTTGTCCTTGATAAGCGATTTTATCTCGTCAGTGCTGAGCCGGCTCGCTTCAAGCGGCATACAAATCCCCCCAATTGTTATTACAATAATTATATCGTTATAATATGAATATTTCAACCACAGCCGGCATTAATATTAAGTCAGAATATACAATAATAAATTTTACGGAGGAATAGAGATGACCTACAGAGAAAACTACGAGCGCTGGCTTGCGTCAGACAAGGTTGACGAAGCTACAAAAGCCGAGCTTCGCGCCATCGCCGACAACGACGAGGAGATCGAATTCCGGTTTATCAAGGACCTTGAATTCGGCACCGGCGGACTGCGCGGCACTATGGTAGCCGGTACAAACGCGATGAACGTCTACACCGTAGCGCACGCTACGCAGGGACTCGCAGACCTCATCAACAAAGAGGGCAAAGCCGCGATGGGCGTCGCGGTCGGCTGCGACAGCCGCAACAACTCGCGTCTGTTCGCCGAGACTGCCGCCTGTGTGCTCGCCGCGAACGGAATCAAGGTTCACCTGTTCCGCGGAATCCGTCCGACTCCAGTGCTGTCGTTCGCGGTGCGCGAGCTTCATTGCATTGCCGGAATCAACATCACCGCGTCGCACAATCCGAAGCAGTACAACGGCTACAAGGCGTACTGGGAGGACGGCGCGCAGCTCCCGCCCGATCACGCGAAAACCGTGTCCGAGTTCATCGCCGCCGCCGATATCTTCGACGACGTGAAGCAGATGAAGCTCGAGGACGCGCTCACCTCCGGCATTGTCGAGTATATTCCCGACGAGTTCGACGAAATTTATCTTAAGAATGTCCTTGCCGAGGCGGTCAACCCGAAGGTCGTCGCCGAGGTCGCGGACGACCTCAAGATCGTCTACACACCGCTGCATGGCGCGGGCTACAAGCTCGTACCCGAGGCATTGAAGCGGATCGGACTCAAGCATATCTATCCGGTTGAGGAGCAGATGGTGCTCGACGGCAACTTCCCGACGGTCGATTTCCCGAACCCCGAGTATCCAGAGGTATTTAAGCTGGGAATCAAGCTTGCCGAAAGGGTAGGCAGCGACCTTATCGTCGCGACCGACCCGGACGCCGACCGCATGGGCATAATGTCGCGCGACAAGACCGGCAAATTCGTCTGCCTTACCGGCAATCAGGTCGGCGCGCTGCAGCTCGACTACATCATCACCGCGTACGAGCAGACCGGTATGCCCGAGAATCCTTACGCGGTCAAGACGATAGTCACGACCGAAATAATTACCGAGATCTGCCGCCGTCACAATGTCAGACTTTTTAACGTGCTGACCGGCTTCAAGTTCATCGGCGAGGTCATCAAGAAATACGAGGTCACCGGACACGACACATATATCTTCGGCTTCGAGGAGAGCTACGGCTACCTCAAGGGCACATACGCGCGCGACAAGGACTCGGTCGTCGCGTCGATGCTGCTCTGCGAAATGGCAGCCTACTACAAGACCAAGGGCATGACGCTCTGTGACGCGCTCGCCGCGCTCTACGAGAACTACGGCTACTACAACGAGGGCGCGTCGAACATCTACATGGAGGGTCTGGACGGGCTCGAGAAGATGGCGCGGCTGATGGACAGACTAAGAAACAACCCGCCGTCCGAGCTTGCCGGATACCGTGTCGTCGAGCGCCGCGACTATCTAAAGGACATCGTGCTTGACATCGACACCGGCAAGGTCACATCGACCGGACTGCCGACGTCGAACGTGCTCTACTTCAAGACCGAGGCTGACGATGTAATTGTCATCCGTCCGTCCGGCACCGAGCCGAAAATCAAGACCTACATTCTGGCGCACGGCAAGGACCTTGACGACGCGAATGCAAAGATAGCCGCGTATGCGAAGGTCACCGAGACCTGGACCGAATGAGTTTGTAAATAAATATATAAACTCACACAAATTGTCGACAATCGAATTTAATTCGTTGATTTGAAGTCCTTATTATAAATATAAAACCCGCTTTGCCGAAAGGCAGGCGGGTTTTTGCCGTCAAAAGAGACAAACAAATTATTAATATAAGCAAAATTTAGTACGGATAGTATTGACAAATGTAAATATGTATGGTATATTCAAATTGTAAAGCGAGGTGCAGAGTTATGCGTTTGCTGAATCTTTGTATAATCATGCTGCTGATTTATTGTCTCGTCGGCTGTTCGGGGACGGCAGAAGCCGAGTCGACGACCGCAATCGAAACAAGCGCCGACGATGTCGAAACTATTGACGAAGATAAGGTCATCGATATCGGCGGGTGCGTATTCGCTCCTAAAAGTCTCGCTTCAGAAGTCGGTATGTGCAGTTATTTCGTTGTCTGCCGAGTCGAGTCGCGCGGCGAGAGCTATCTTTACGGCAAGGAATTCGTTCAAACCGACGACAAGCTGTCATTGCAGCGTCAATTCAGGTCTATGCGCACGCCGTATGAGCTGGAGATACTCGAGGTGTTCAAGGGCGGCGACGAAGTCGGCGAGAAGCTGACCGCGGTCACCTCCGGCGGTGAGATGGGCGGATATTACGCCAAGGGGAACTACCCGCCGCCTACGGTGGGCAAGGTCTATGTAATGCCTATCGGATATCTCGATTTGAACGACGAATACGCGATTATGGGACAGGGGGTCGCCGAAGTCGACCTCGGCGACGATGGCATACTGTCAGACGACGACATACTTACACCGACCTATTTCGAGGGAATCTGGGAGGGTATCGACACGGTCGCCGACCTGCGCGAATATCTTGCGGGAGCAGTAGATAATATCGCGACGGATGATATATCGGCGGGCTATGACTGATCGCGGCTCGCAGATGGCAGAAAGGCGCAAGCCAATATACACTCCGGTTTGATATGAAAGGAGGATTACTGACATGAAAAAGACGATATTCATAACATTGTCAATCCTTGTAATATTTGTTGGAGCGGCACTGTTGTCGGTCAGTCTGCCGCATGTCAGGCAATTGCCTGTCGTCATGACGAGTGACGCAACAGACACAGCGGTTGGCGAGGAAAAAACTACATCCGTCGATCATTATGAGGAGATAAATATCAGCTCGCGTGTGCTCCCATATCGGGATATCGACGAGATCTATTCGACCTGCGACTATCTTGTGCTCGCCAAGGTAACATCGATGTCCGACAGCTATCTCTACAACAGGACGTTCGATCCTGGCAGCGATGTGCCGATAGCAGAACAGCTTCGCCATCTGCGCACGCCGTATGATGTGGAGATAATCGAAGTCTTTAAGGGCGATACAATTGAATCCGGTGACACAATGACCGTATTCACGAAGGGTGGAACATATGCCGGATACATTGTTGAGACGTCGTTTCCCGAGCTCGAGATCGGCGGAACATACATCCTGCCGGTGGTTGACTTGGGCGACAATCAGAATTATGTGATCCGCAACCCAATGGCAGAGGTTTCGGATGTGTCGGGCGATAGCCGGTCGACATTATCGAGCGGCTCGGCTGAGATTATACCGTCGATGTTTGACTCGACGTGGGAGGGAATCGACACGATTTCCGACCTGCGCGGCAAGATAGCGGAGATAGAGGCGGGAGGTGAGTGATGCTTTTTAACGAGCGACAAACATGAAACAAGCTGCGAATATATACAATGAGTGTTACGTTTTTCCTAAACGGTAAACATAAAACAAGACTCGAATACAAAACAAAAAACGCTCCGCATACGCGGAGCGTTTTTGGAGCTGCTAATCAGAATCGAACTGATGACCTCATCCTTACCAAGGATGCGCTCTACCGACTGAGCCATAGCAGCGAATGCCTGCGCTATTGCGCAAGCAATGGCGACCGAGATGGGGTTCGAACCCACGACCTCTAGCGTGACAGGCTAGCGTTCTAACCAGCTGAACTACCCGGCCAACTTCCTCATCACAAGCAATATTATATCATAAACAGACACGTTTGTCAATAGGTTTTCGCATTTTTTTTTGAAAAAACTCGTTTGGTGGAATTTGGATAAAAATAATGTGTGATAAAGACAGTATCTGTACGGTTAGCCTCAATGCCAACCGAAAGCACACGCTCAATATTCTGGCTTGAAATTCAAACGCAACAGTTCCTGATTCAATCGGTTAGATTTTCAACTATGCGGTCGGCGATGTCCGAGCAGAGGTTCGCAAAGTCGGGATATATCGGGTAGATGTGCGTTAGATCGTCGACAATCATCAGCTCGGTGTCGATTGCAAACGAAATCGCCTCATTGTAGAAAGCCTCCGAGTGCGCCGGTGGGATAATCACGTCGTCCGAGCCGTTGACAATCAGGAAGTCGGTCTTGCAGCGCCGGCTCAACAGGATAATCGGGCTGGCTTTATACATATCGTATGTCGACTCATTGTCGAATGCGCGCGAAATGTAGTAGCTTAATGCCTCCGAGTAATATTTGCTGTCCTTACTGTCGGAAAACACGGTCGGGGCTGACAAGGATACACAGTATTTGACCTGGTCGTCAGTCTCGACCGCGCACATCAGCGCGAGCTGCGCGCCGGCTGAATAGCCGATAACGCCGATATTGTCGACATCAATGTCATAGCTGTCGGCGTTGTCGATGAGGAATTCGAGCGCGTCCTCGCAGTCGTCGAGACAGTCGCGCCAGGTACGGCCATCAACCGCGAGCCGGTAGGAGACGCCGACAACAGTCACTCCCCGTGAGCGCAGCTCGGTTATCATTGGCTCAAAGTCGCGGTAGAATTCGTCGCGCGTGCCCGAAATCCAACCGCCGCCGTGTATCACAAGGACGGTCGGATTGTCAGAATAGACGCGTCGGGTGGGGTAGAATATATCGAGTCCGAGGTCAGTTCCGTCGATCGATTTGTAGACTATTTCGTTTCGCTCGGTCGATTCATATTGATCGGGGGCTGGCTGTGAACATCCGGCTGCCGCCACAAGCAGCATAATCGCCGCCAGCAAGGCAGCTATCAGTTTTGTCATATTTAGACCATTGCCCTCGCCGCAGCGAGGGCTTCCTTATCATGTAATGTTATATCAAACCTTGATTTTCGCCCACTTGCCGCTCGAGAAGCGCATAGCCATCAAGGTAAGGCGCAGATACTGGTCGACCAGCATCGCAATCCACGCGCCGATAACGCCGAGACCGCAGGTGTAGCAGAATATGAAAGTGAGCAGCGGACGCTCAACCGCGATCGTCACAAGGCTGACAATCGCCGCGTAGCGCGTGTCGCCCGCGCCGCGGACGCAGCCGCTGAATATGACCTGTGAAATCTGCGCGGGGGAGATGAACGCGAGAATGATCAGCACCTTGACGCCGATTTCGACAATCTTCGCCGCTTCGGCTTCCTCGGTCATGAACAGGTTTATCATCATGTTTCCGCCGAGCGTGAATAGACAGAACAGCATCATCGCGAGAAGAAATCCGATGCGCTGCGCCGATTTGCCGTAGATTATCGACAGATCCGGACGCTTCTTGCCGAGGTTCTGTCCGACCAGCGCCGACGCCGCGACTCCGAGTCCGTCACCGAAGCAGAACGACAGGTTGGTAATATTCATACAGATGGTATGTGTCGCGAATTCGACCGTGCTAAGCTCCGCGACCATCTTCGAGACTACGAAGAAACCGAGCCGCATGAATACCTGTTCAATTGCCGCCGAGCTTGATATGCGTCCGATCAATTTTACATTTTCCGAATCAAATTTGAACAGCGACTTTGCGTGCAGATTGAGGAAACGGTCTTTATGCGACTTCACAAACGGCGCGACCGAATAAATCGACATACAGCAGGCGGTGATATTTCCGAGCATAGTAGCTATAGCCGCGCCGGTGACTCCGAGCTTCGGGAAGAAGAAAAGTCCGTTGATGAGCAGTGCGTTGAAAATACAGTTGACAATATTCGCGGTCATGTTCGTCGTCATCGAAATGCGCGTGTTGCCGGCACCGCGCTGCGCGGCGTTGATCATCATGCTTATCGCGGTGAAATACAGACCGACGAGCGTTATGCGGAAGTAGCTTATAGCGTCAGGCAGAGTGTCCGACTTCGCTCCGGCGAATATAAGCAAAGGTTCGGCAAAGATGATAGCCGCGCCGACTAAAAATATACCGAGTATCAAGCAGAGCGATACCGCCTGAGCGAGCACCTTGTTCGCGTCCTCCTTGCGGTTTTCACCGCGCCGTCGGCTGACAATCGCGGTGACTCCAATGTTCATTGCGAAAAATATCGCGTAGAAGATCATGCGGGGCTGATTTGTAAGTCCTACAGAGGCAACCGCGATATGTCCCTGAGTACTTACCATGATAGAGTCGATGAAGTTGACCAGACCGAGCAAAAACGATTCGGCGGTAGCCGGCCACGCGACCTTGATGAAGGATTTGTAAATCTCCTCGGTCGAGTATTGCTCCTGCTGTCTCATGCTTGGTTTGACCATATAGTCGGGAGCGTACAGTCTTCTTAATAAATTCATAATCGTGACAACCCCTCTCTCCCTTATCGGCTGATATCACGCAAAATAGCAACATCAAGCTTGCATGATATGAGTTTCAAAGGACAGTCCGAAATCGCGTTTCAGACGAAGACTTTACTTAATAATAATTTCAACTCTAACTATTTTATCAGATTTACATTGAAAAAGCAATAGTTTTCCACAAAATAATTATTTTTTATACAATACGTGCTGAACAAATCGCACATTGCGCGTTTTTTTGACAAATAAAAGCACAGCCGGAGACACCAGTCACCGGCTGTGTTTATGTTTTATGTCAGCGATTCTTCAGCTCCTCGGTTGTCTCGTCGACCGCGGCGAGGATAGCCGCTTTCGATGCTTCGTATACCGACGCGTAGCTCTGACCGGATTTTGATTTCATTCCGGTGACCGTGCCCTGTATGCCGCCCCAGTTGAAAATGAGCGCGATGTCGTATTCCATTGTATCGAATACAAGCTCGATCATCTCGCCTGAATCGTCGTCGCGTATCGTCTTGTTCATGACCGCGTTGTCGATGAACGCCGGTACGACATACTGCTGCGAGTAGTAGCACATCGCTTCGATAACCTCGCCGGTGCGCTCAAGGTCGGTGTTGGTCGACGGGATTATTACATAGTCGTTGAACCATGTATTTGAAAATGAGACGTAATTCTCCTGTTCCTCATTGTATTTAGGCAGCGGAAGGATGCCGAAGTCGACCTCCATGTCACGCATATTCAGCGACGCTAACAGGTTATTCGAGAAAAACAGCGCGCGATTATTGCCGAGAGTGGGAATCATAATCTCAAAGTACACATTGCTGTAGCCGGCTGGACAGTCGCCGTCGAACAATGTCACGTGTTTGTCATTCAGCAGGTCGGCGATTTTGGCGATCGCGTCGACCGAGCGCTCGGACATAATCGTGATTTCAATTTTTTCGTCGTCATGCTCGGAGAAGCGGACGTCGCAGCCGGTCAGCAAATAGAACATCGAGTCGGTCTCACCCATAAATCCGAAGCAGTCGTCTATGTCGGGCACGCCGTTTGAATTAAGGTCGCGCGAGACCGCGGTCGCCATTTCGATCATCTTGTCGAGCGTCCACTTTCCTGAACGTACGAGCTCATACGGGTTTTCAAGCCCGTTCGATTCAATCATTACCTTATTAAAGAAGTTGACGACCGGACCGCCTTTGGCATATAGATTGACGTCGCCGAGCGCGGCATACTGGACGCCGAACAGATTCAGCTCGTCAATTGCGTTCTGATCCCACCATGAATGCGTGAAGTCGAGCGTCGGAACGCTGTTCAGGTCGACGAGCATACCTTCCGTACCGAGCATAGTCGGCAGCGAAGCCGACATGACCAGCCCGAACTTATACACGTCGTCGCCGGCGAGCGCGGCTGTGACCAACTCGGTCGGCTTATTTCGTTCGGCGATCGGGTATATGTCGAGGTTGAGGTTGAACTGCTCCTCAATCAGCTGTGTGCGCTTGACGATAGCGTCATTGAGGAAATCGCCGTTTTCCTCGTCTATGAACACTTCGTTATAGTTGGCGAGCTGCCATGGGGTTTCCCAGACGTGAGCGGCCACGGTGAAGGTCTCGCCGCCAAAGTCGATTCCGGGGTCGGTATATTCGGAGCTTGGCGATGTGGTGGTGTCAGAAGCGGTAGCGGTGGCTGTTTCGTCGGCAGGAACGGCGGTCTCGCCGCAGGCGATGAGCGGCAGGGTTAGCAATATAGCCGTCATGAGCGATAATTGGCGGTAGTGTTTCATGATGTTAATCCATAGCTTTTACGGGTAAAAAGCATCCTTTCTTAAATATATATGACCAATAATTGTAGCTGTCTTGTCGTGTCAGAGCAGTCAGTCGCATAAAGACTTAAAATTTATTTATCTATATTTTAGTATATTAACGTCGTTTTGTCAACATATAATCGGACAGCAAAATTGCAATATCGGCTAAAATATTGACAAGAAATGAATTCGGTGCTATAATTATTGTACCGCGGCAAGCGGCTGAAAGACGACGCTATACTTTGTCATGATAATTTTCATAAAGCCGATATAAATTTAGAAATTTGCTGTCAAAGTTTATTTTACTAAGTACGTAAAGCAGCTCGCGTGAAATATATTTAATGGGGGTAATATCATGTCAAAAGTCGCACCATATCAGTTTTTATATAATGATTTTTTCATTGATTATGTAGTTGACCAGGTTGCGAATGTAAGATCGACTAAACCGCATACGCACAACACCGGCGAGCTTTTGATAGTCGAGCGCGGCGAATCCACTATCGCCACGGACGATATTATTATACGTATGAACGCTCCGTATCTGCTTTACATCCCGCCGCGGCTGATACACGAGCAGACAAACAATCCTATGCTCGAGTACGCGCGCTACTGTCTGTCGATTGACGCGAGCTATATCGACAGCGAATATGAGCTGATACCCAAGACCTTTTTCGCTCGCGGACTTGACGAGAATGAGCTTATTAGGCTTTGCGAGGTGGTCAGGATGCTTTATCGGGATTTTTCAAATCGACCCTGCGAAGGCGAAACCTCTCTCCGGCGGCGAAAATATCTGCTGCTATTGCTGTTAAATGAAATATCCGCGATTACCAGTGTCGACAGCCCAGAGCTATATCCGCATAAGCTCAACCGGCAGAAGCGGTATATTGACGATTTATGCGACTATATACGGGCTCATTATGCCGAAAAACTGAATCTTAATAAACTAGCCGACCATTTTTTCATCAGCCGCGCGAAGCTGACGCATGACTTCCGCGAGGCGGTGGATATGTCGGTTGGCGACTATATCACAGCCATCAGGATCAGCCGCTCGAAAATTCTGCTTCAGGAGGATTTATCGCTCGCCGAGGTAGCGCAGCGCTGCGGCTATTCGTCAAGCGGCTACTTTATCAAATGCTTCGAACGCTTCTGCGGCATCACGCCGGCGAAGTACCGCGAGCAGATACGCAGTCAGGATGAGTTCGAATTTATGATCACCCCGACGCCTAATACATGAGACAGAATGTGATTTGACTTGACTTATTCACAATTATATGATATCATTATATATGAAATTATATAATGTGATTATATATGACAGGAGGGCTGTGAGGTGCATTTGTTGGAATCAGGTGAGATGTATCTCGAAACCATATATATACTGTCAAATGAGAACCGCAGCGTGCGTTCGATCGACATTTGTGAATATATGGGCTATTCGAAGCCGAGTGTGAGCCGGGCAGTAGGACTTCTGAAGAACGGCGGGTATATCACCGTCGACCCGGAGGGCTATATCAAGCTGACCGACGAGGGCGAGAGCATCGCCGTCAAGATATACGAGCGTCATACTATTTTGACCGACCTGTTGGTGAGAATCGGAGTCAGCCGTGAGACCGCGGCTGCCGACGCCTGCAAAATTGAGCATGACATCAGCGACGAATCATTCGAGGCGATAAAACGACTCATCGGGGTTGACAAAGGCTGACATATAATGTGGCTTGCCAACAGGGCGTTGATTGAATGCCAATGTGAATATAGTCTGCGCTGAGCTAAGGCTTAATCACCTGTGTGAATACCATTTACAATAAAAAAGCTCCGGTCTCGGAGCTTTTTTATGTTTGCTTGATAATGGTGTGCTGACTTGTGATTTATCGGTTTTCGGATGGAGTGCAGCCGTATTCGCGGCGGTAGGCTCGCAGCATACTGCGTATTGAGCCAAAGCCGGCGCGCTCTGTTGCCTCGGACAGGGTAAGCGACGCGTCGGTCGACAGCATCGTGCAGACCGCGTTCGCACGCAGATGGTTTATGTAGCTTTTGATTGTCATTCCGAACAGCTCGCGGAACTGGTCAGATAGGGTCTGCTGACTGCACAGCATCAGTCGGGCAAGCTCGGGTATGCGTATCTCCTCATTATAATGTGAATGAATGTAATCGAGTGCTCCGATTAGAGATGAATTCACCGCTATGTTTTCGCGCAGACCGCAGCAATATACAGCCAATCCTAAAAAAGCCGAGCAAACTGAAGCTATAAGCTGCTCGTATGCAATCCCATCCATACCCGAGCAGCAGCCGAGTCGCATATGTATCGAATATATTGCCCGCAGCTGGTGGAGCAGGGTATACTGTTCATCGTCGTCGACCACGACCTTTTCAAATGAGCGCCGCTCAAAGGTCTTTTCGTAGCCGACCGCCAGACGGCGCGGGATTATCAATAGCAGCGCGTCGGCGTTGTATGATTCGTATTCGTGTGTGACAAAGCTCGACACCGCGGCGAGCTGCCCGGGGCGCAACCGAAAGCTGACGTCATCGATACAGCCGTCAATATAACCGTTGACGCAATACATGAATTCGAAGCAGCTGTGTATATGCGGCGGCGGCTCGGGCAGCGGCGCGTGGCACTCGACTGACCTTGTCGCCGACGCGTCGGATTTCCGGGTGCGCGGAGGGAGCGTTTCGTCTGCCGACAAGAGCATCCACCAATTTCAGGCACTCGAGCTGCCATATGGGAAAATTTTGGTTGCGTATGGTCAGAACGCGATATCGCGACGGCTCGCGATATTCGATGTGAGGTGGCTGTATGACAGGTCGCGGAGTGAGGACTTCAACTTAGGGCTTGGAAATATCTCGACACAGATGTATGTGAAGAGCCTGAGCGACTGCCATGTCGGCAAGGGCTTCAACGGTCACTGCGCGTGGAACCGCACCGACGGCGCGCTGCTTGTCCCCGACCCTGACTGCACCGGCGGCGAAGCTCTGCAGATCTGCCGCATCCACGACGAGCGGCTGGTAAACGAGCTGCAAGGCGCGGTCTGGAACTTTCCGGCTGCCGTCTCGGGCGAGCTGAAAATGCAGCTGCGAATCGAGGGCGAGGGAGTGCGCGTGCGGCTCTGCGACCACTGGATTAATCCGAGCGACGAATACGCGGGGCTCTACGCTAACTACGAGTATGAGCTGGACGCGCGCGTTTTGAAGCCGGGAGTATGGCACGAGGTGTCAACGGTTATCGCGGACAGAATCGCGACTG
The DNA here is from genome assembly GCA_904386005.1 of Candidatus Flemingiibacterium merdigallinarum. Taxonomy (GTDB): domain Bacteria; phylum Bacillota; class Clostridia; order Oscillospirales; family CAG-272; genus Flemingiibacterium; species Flemingiibacterium merdigallinarum. The sequence continues at coordinate 1,133 of CAJFKR010000020.1, read as the reverse complement.
TGACAAGCGACGGGGAAGAGTTATTTAAGGTAAGGATGAAGAATGCCGCGCCACTTGGCATAAGCTATCTGCACCTGCAGACGATGGCCGAGCGCGCGGACTTCAAGGGCACGCTCATACGGCGTATTGATTTTTGCGGAGAATGAGCGTATACTCCCGCGGGTTAACACCCGTGGGAGTATCCTGGCTTGTGTGATGACTGACAGATATGGATTGCGGATTTGACGGAATGCCATAATTGAAATGGTTAACATGAGGTATCACTATATTTGCATGATTGCGGCACTATGCACTGCTGTGGTTGCGGTCAGCTGCGCTGAACCGCATAATACCGAAACAGATGTAGACAAATCAAATGACAATAATTCCTTCGAGGATATTTCCAATAAGGAGATACTTGACAGCACCGCGATAATATTCGACACAAATACAAACGAGAGTGTATATCTATGTGATTATTTGGTAGATTCGAGTTTGTCGGTATACAATTACACAGCTATTGACTTGAACTCGGACGGCACCTGCGAGATGGTTATCCAGTTATCCAAAGGGACGACCGAATATTGGGGCTCTCTGATTCTGCACAGTGATCAGGAGAGGATTTATGCACATGAATTTACTTACAGGTCATTCTACGATTTGAAGGCTGACGGAACTTTTATGTATTCGGCCGGCGCGTCTGATTATGGGATTGCTAAAATGGATTTTATTAGCGGCAGTTATACAATTATTCCAATAGCGTATTGTGAATCTACAGAGGATCAGGATATAGCTTACATTATAAACGGTAATATTGCTTCGAAAGATCAATTTGACATATATATCAGCGAACAAATCGATAAAGCTGTCGCTGATTGGCAAGAATTCACATCATTGATGCCGACTACAGAATAGACATATTTTATGACGATACAGTTAGCCTTGCGGGAATTGAACATATCCAATCAAAGGAAATCCTATAAGGCAGGCGGTTCGGTCACTCGTTTGCTTCGGAAAAAATCTTGAAAATTAGGCGATTGTAAAAGTCTAAAAAAACAATAAAGTTCGTACGCATTAAGCCGCTGCTCGGGAAAGGGTGACCCCAGCAGGTTCATCCTTCGGACGAACCTGCCAAAAGCGGCGCGCCGCTATGG
>CAJFKR010000019.1 GCA_904386005.1 Candidatus Flemingiibacterium merdigallinarum | reverse complement strand
CACATTGCAAAAAATAAACGGTTTACGCCATCAGCTATTGTTTTGGCAGCAAGGCATTTGCATACGCACTCGCGCGCCTTCAGGTATCGAAGACGTAATAAACGCGTTTGCTCCGATTACCGCTCCAGAGCCTATCACAGTGTTTCCACCGAGAATTGACGCGTTTGCATAAATCGTGACATTGTCTCCTATTGTCGGATGCCTTTTAATATTCTTGAACGATTGTCCGCCTTTTGTTGAGATAGCGCCAAGTGTAACTCCCTGATAAACCTTGACATTATCACCGATAACAGTGGTTTCACCGATAACCACACCGGTACCATGATCAATAAAAAAGCTTTTTCCGATTACCGCGCCGGGATGTATATCGATTCCGGTCATGCTGTGAGCATATTCAGTCATGATACGCGGAATAAGCGGTACTGACAGTTTATACAGTTCATGCGCTATCCGATTGATCATTACAGCATATAATCCGGGATACGAAAAAATTATCTCATCGAAATCTGCCGCTGCCGGATCTCCCGCAAAAGCGGCTTCAAGATCAGATGTCACATAACTTCGAATTACTGGAATGCTTTTGCAAAACTCAACGACAATTTTCTCCGCCGTCCGCATAAGCTGATCTGGAATTTCGCCTTCGACCTTGCCGGCGCGACGAAGCACAATAGCTACCTGTTCGGTCAGATTATACGCGACGTTCTCCAAAAGCGTCATAATATTGGTGCGAATCGCGTGCAGCTTATGCTCACCATTTCTGAAGTGTTTAGGAAACATTATTTTTTGTAGATTCTTTAATATAGTTATTATCTCCTCCTTGTCGGGATATTCATCCCAGCTCGCCTCATATTTATCACCATCCGCTATGATATCATCAACCAAACCGTTAATTTGATAAAGAAACCTTTCCCCAGTCACTATGCCCCTCCATTATGAATAGCTGCCCTGCTATCACCGGTTAGCATATGCTAACCGTACCGTACAAATCCACTATACGAAAATTATATCACATCGCAAATACATTGTCAAGTGTTAATGTGCTAAAATTAACTTCAATTAAGTCTTCAATATTTAGTTGAGTTCGTATAATTCACTTCATAAATCATTCAGTTCCTTTCAGAGCTTCCACCATATCTATTCCTTTATTTTTTCTCGCAATAATAATTCCCACAAACAATGACACGCCAAATATCAGTGCTGCGCAAAAAATATATGTGTGTAATCCTATATAAAGACTCAATTCATACTCATCGGCGAGAGCTTTTAACAATACATATAATATTCCGACCCCGCCCGGCAGTCCTATCAACGAGCCAATAAAGGTCAACCATATATTTTGGGTTATAAGCAGGTTTCCTATGGCATTGTCTCTAAAACCAAGCACCTTTAACGTGGCAAGTTCTCTGTAGCGCTCAACATAGCTCATCGCGCCAAGATTATAGAGAACCACTATACCAAGAACAATGGCGGCAATAACCAGAATAATAATCATAATATCCATTATTTCCATAAACAAATCATAGGTTTCTATTATGGAATTCTTATCCTGAGCAGTCGCGTTTTTATAATAGCTTGAAATCTGGCTTTTGGATATATCGGTATAGATTGTGTCTATATTATACTCAACACCGGTTAACTTCGCACAGGTGTCACTCATAATGATGCACTCTGAAACGAGCGAACGAAAATAGCCTGCAACCTTTGCTCTGTAAATTATATCTTCCCCATATGGAGAAAATTCTATTGTGTCTCCAATTTTCGCGGTATCTTTTAGACGCAGACACAGATACACGCCTTCATCTGAGAGCTCCATCAATTCATTGTTTTCATCAAGAAAACGTATCTTACCATTGTCAGCATTATATATTTCGAGCGATATTGTTCTGTCATCATAGCTTATACCGCTGACAGCCTGCCAATCGCCGTCAAGCTGCTCGGCTATTTGTACTGCCTCATTATTAGATATTGATTCAGGAAGTATTACTTTGGTTTCATAATTATTTATATCACGGTCAAGCATTTCAATGAATAATGTCATTGTATCTCTCATGCCAAGTCCCCCGATAATCAAAAGCATACAGCCAAACACGCCAACCAAAGTCATTGCTGAACGAGCTTTGTGCCGCAGTACATCTCTCACATTCCATTTTGCGCCAAATGACATACTTTCCCACCATGGCAACGTTTCTATAAGGCTCTTTTTCATTGCCTTTGGCGTATATGGTCGCAGCGCGTCGGAGGCAGAACCTTTGAGAATTCGTTTTACCGAGAGAAGCCCGATCAAAGTGAGAAGCGCGAGTGTCGCAACGATAACCGGAACGCAAAATACTGGTAAATGCAGTGTCCATTCAGGCATATCGACATATGTACCCATTGCACCATCGGGGCTTGAAATAGAATACGCGACAAGAAAACCAATAACAATTCCCAGAATAATACCAATAACACCAATTAAAAATCCATACGACGCATAGTGCATCATAATTTTACTGTTACGGAAGCCCAGAGCCTTTAATGTGCCAATCTGAACTTTTTCTTTGACCGTTATTCGGTGCATAGTGGTAACCATAGTTAAAATCGCGATTGAAAGAAATAATGCCGGCAGAATTGACCCCATCGTCTTCCCTTCTTCTATTTCGCTTTTAACTCCGGCATATGAAACGTGCTCATCCTTAGAAGTGACAAGCACGGTTTTCTGAATCGCGTTCTCAAGTGCTTTAATAAGCTCTGACTTTTCGAGGCTTGAAACAATGTTGACTTGTGGGTAAAGAATAGACCCAACCATATTTTCAAAGGTTTTAGGCGATATATACGCAAAGCCATGCGACTCGAAATCCGGCATAAGCTGATTTTCATCAGCCACGCATATCATATTCTCTCCGCTTTTACAAAGACCTACAACACACAGATTTATGGCTTTTCCCATATAGAGCAGTGATATATTGTCACCTATTTCAATACCATTTGCAGCAGCATACTTATCTGACAGCCATACCCCTTCTATACTCTCATCATATTCCGTCCCGCTCGTAACAAACATTGTAGATACAGTATAGTTATCTGAAATGTTGAGCGTAAGCGAGTTATTAAAATCCTTGACATCAATGTTAATACTCAAATATCCAGTCGCGGCTTCAACTTGTATAATCCTCGAAATTGCGTCAATATCTTTCTTTGTGAATCCATCGTTTGAATAGAGGCGGTAATCGGCATAATGGGTATCATCAAAAAAATCAAAGGCATTTGTCCTTAGACTGTGCCAATGGATATTAAAACCGAGAAACACACCTATTCCTATCGCCGCCATAATGATCATTGAGATGAACTGAGATTTATAATTCCAAACAGTCCGAAGCATTTTTTTCATCAACATTTATGCTCACCACTCTATCTCATCTGCGCCGCAGGGATTCTCTTGTTCTTCATATGAACTGATTTTTCCATTTTTAACTCGCACAACCACATCAGCCATCTTTGCAATATTTTGATTATGTGTTACAATAACAATAGTTTTTCCATAATTTTTTGTCATGGAAAGAAGCAATTTCAGAATAAGCACTCCGGTTTCCGAATCAAGCGCGCCGGTAGGCTCATCGCAAAGCAGTATTTTAGGATTTTTTGCAAGCGCACGCGCTATTGAAACTCTCTGTTGTTCACCGCCAGAGAGCTCAGACGGAAACTTGTGAAGATGTTCAGCAAGACCAACTTCGGTAAGCATTTCTTTCGCGTCAAGCGCGTTGTCAGAGATCTGCTTTACCAGTGAAACATTTTCAAACACGGTAAGTGTTGGAATCAGATTGTAAAATTGAAATACAAATCCCACTGTTAAGGCTCTGTAATCCGCAAGAGCATCATCTGAAAATGCGGAAATATCATTGCCGTCAACAGCAATTTTGCCGCTCGTAGGACTGTCTAAACCGCCAAGTAAATTGAGAAGCGTGGATTTACCCGCGCCTGACGGACCGAGTATGACTATAAACTTTCCCTCTTCAAGTGTTAAATTCACATTATCAAGAGCTCTCAGCTCGTTATCACCCGCTTTATATATTCGTGTCACATCTTTGAATTCTACAAGCGCCATAATTTCATCCCGAAACCTTTCGCATATTTAGTTATGAAAACCTTATAATGTACTTTTAATCGTTATTCTAATTCTTCTTGCCAAATAGCTTTTTTAAGATGCTCAATCAAACATATGTTAATATTGAGCAGTTACAATTTGTCGCGTTCGGTTAGCATAGGCTAACCGAACGCCTGAATAAAGGCAGCTGATACCATGTGTAGTTATCACCCGCTAACCAAATTCATTATACTACTTTACCTTGGAAAAGTCAATATCAGTTTGGATTTATTAACACAACATACATAAATAGTATTGTCTGCGATGATACTTATCTGTTTTATAAATTTACATCTTAAAGATAAATAAAAGATAAATATATAATAATCTACTTGTCATGGTAGAGTGCCACAATCTCCAGGGTCAAAAAAACCGCATAAATACAGCAAAAACCGCTTATCGTGATGATAAGCGGTTTTGTATGTTGGTCTGAGTGACAAGACTTGAACTTGCGGCCTCTACCACCCCAAGGTAGCGCGCTACCAACTGCGCCACACCCAGTTATCCAACGCATTTTATTATACCATAACCGGATGTGTTTGTCAATAGCTTCCGCGAATTTTCTTGAATTTATTTTTTCAATCTCAAACCTTGCCGGAAAGCTCGCCGTGTAGACGAGAAAGTATTTTCTTTTCAAGCCGCGAGATGTAGGATTGGGATATACCCATCATGTCCGCGACCTCCTTCTGTGTCAGCTCGGGACGACCGTCGAGTCCGTAGCGCAGTGAGATAATCACCTGTTCGCGCTCGTCGAGCTTCGACAGCGCGGCCCGAATCGTCTTTTTTTCTTCGTCCGCTTCGAGATTCTGCATGACATCATCCTCGTCACTCCCAAGGATGTCCGACAATAGGAGCTCGTTTCCGTCCCAGTCGACGCTCAGCGGCTCGTCTATCGACAGCTCGTGCCGACAGGAGCACTTGCGTATGTACATCAGTATCTCGTTTTCGATGCAGCGCGACGCGTAGGTCGCGAGCTTGATGTTCTTGTCGGCACGGAAAGTGTTGATTGCCTTGATCAGCCCAATCGTGCCTATCGAAATCAAATCCTCAATGCCGGTTCCGGTGTTCTCGAACTTCTTCGCTATGTATACGACCAAACGCAGGTTGTGTTCGATTAAGCAGCGGCGCGCGTCAGCCTCGGCGCTCGCATCTCCGAGCCGTTCGATCACCCTCGCCTCCTCCTCTCCCGACAGCGGCGGCGGCAGAGTCATCGAACCATTTATGTAAAATATGCCGCGTGGTTTTACCCCGCTCACCAGTCGTGACAACCGCAATGACAGCTGGTTTATTGCGTTTTTGATAAAATCGGGGATATATATCATCATTTTCATCATAAACACCATCGCTTTTGCCCCGCAAAAGTCCCCTTTCCCGCTCGCGATACATGAACAGTACGGTTAAATTTAACGTTATAAAGCTCATTATTCACACCTGTATCCCATCTCCCTTATAAGTATGTCCATGACATTGCATGAGCAAAGTCTACTTCGAGTTAGCGAAGTATTCGCTCCTTGTCGATTCTATATATTCAGCTCACACACAATTATATCAGCTCCTCCGGAATTATCCCGTCGCAGCCGTCATAACTGCCGTCGGCGAGCGCGATTATCGCGTCGACCTCGTTTCCGTCAACCAATACCTCGTCCGGAACCACTCCGACAAGCAGTCGGTTTCCGGTAACACCCTGCGCCGGAATCAGCCGCAGCTTGGCGCACAAGCTGCCCGACAGCGCGCCGATGTCAGTCTCGCCCGTGCGCAACTCGAGCGGCAGTCGGTCGCCGAATATCTTCGGAGCCAGTATTATCACCGGCTTCGAGCTTATCGGGTCGCAGAGCAGATTCCCGCTGTCGCATAACAGCCTCGCTTCAGCGGTTTCGCCGAGTAAAGTTATACGTGAATTCACCTCCCTCCTTTTGCTGCCGAATATGCGCAGCCTGCCGTACAGCAGACTGACCGCGCCGCTGATCAACGCAAACAGCAGAAACATAAGCGGCGACGCTCCGTCACCACTCTCTACAACCAGCCCGCTTTGCCTTGCCGCGCTGAACAATATGCTCATCAGTCCGCCTAAACCTAAATTGACCGCAAGGAATACCGGCAGCAGCCGCTTTGGTCCGAGACTGTATGAAATTCTGCACATCGTCAGTGCGCAAAATATAAACGCCGCGAACCACATCACGCGCGAATATATATCACCCGAGTCGAATACAACCGATAACGTCGCGTATAACGCGCCGATAACCGCGGAGATTGTCAGCCTTATCGGGCGTACCGATGAATGAGTCAGCTTTCCGGTGATGAATAACGATAAAAAATCCATGGAAAAATTTACAATAAACAAAGTATCGGCGTATATTTCGTAGGTCACACCGCGCTCACCTCTGTTTAATTATACCATTTCCCCATTAAAAAATATGTCGCAATAAAGGAAAGCGAAAATTTAATGTATAATATTTTCAGCGTGGTCAATACTAAATCCGACCGATAAAAAATAATGATTCGGAGGAATTGCAATGCTTGACAGAATCGCGCTTATAATAGCTATTATCGGTGGCCTCAACTGGGGCTCGATCGGTCTTTTCAAATTCGACCTTGTCGCATGGATCTGCGGCGGTGCGGGCACGCTTGCCGCTCGTATTATATATACCGTAGTCGGTCTTGCCGCCATTTGGTGTATATCGCTGCTCTTCCGTGAGTCGAATGAGTCGGTGCAGAACTACTCGAGAGAATAGTATCCACCACAAGGAAAAAGCCTTCCGCGATCAATTTGCGAAAGGCTTTTTTCATATTAGATTTGCTGTAAATTTGGTATACCGGCAATTATAGGCTTGATATTTGTATCTGCTCATTCGATAATCAAACGCCGTCCGCGTTTCGATATATCTGTCAAAGGCTTTGAGTTGACTGTTAATCAGCGTCAGAGGTCACTGATGATATCTCAAATACGCCAGTGATATCAGCTTGGCGTGGTCGAACGCGAGACCGTCATTCGACAGCTCACATACCCGCCATTCGCTGCCGAATGGCGTTGTGACCAGCTCGTAACGACATTCACACGTCAGCACCAGTTCATCACAGACAAGGCGCAGCTTTAATATGTCTCCGTCGTCGTCAGCCGACAGCTTGAACCAGCGTGCGTCGCGCGCGTCGTCGCCCGCGTTGGCGGAGGTATCGTCTCCGACCTCCGCGCCGAACAGCGACGTTATCGTCCAGCCGCGCGGGTCACGCTTCGGGTCGCTGAAAACGCCGAGCAGTATCGCTTGATTTGTGACGTCCGAACCTGTTCCGGTGCTGTCTATAATTGATTCGCACGAAACGCCGGTCTCCTCGTAAAGCTCGCGCGCAGCCGCGGCTTCGACCGTTTCATCCGGATTCACAAATCCGCCCGGCAGCGCCCATTTCCCGATAAACGGGTGATTTCCGCGCTTTATCAATAATATTTCGCTGCCGTCGCGGCGAGTCAGCGCAAGGTCTGCCGTCGCCGAGGGGCGAGGATAATCGCCCGGCTTGTACGCAGCTAAAAATTCACTTTCGGTAAGACCGTTCTTATCTACAGATTCCATAAAATCAATCCTTTCAATCCCCACGTCTGAACGACGCCGCTGTAAACGAAAAGACGGGGGTAATAATTTGTAATAATTTATTAAAGGCAGATTGTAAAATGAAATTACACTATCCAAACTTATAAAAAGTCCGACTTGTTTATGACCGTTAATCAATATCTACTTTGATGATATCGGCAAATTCCATCATATTCTCAAAAGTGTCTACTGCGGGAAGATGCATAAAAATCAAATTTCCATCTTTTAGGAATGCAATCTCATAACCAATAATTCGCTTGTCAGGGTCGTTTTCTGCATGTTCATCCCAACGATAATAAACTTTGCCCTCATACTCAATAGGCTCATATCCTTTGCTGATGAAGTTCTCTTCCAAAGCTTTCTTGCCGTCGGAATATAAGGAATATCGGCAAATCAATGTACTCAAACGTTCAGCATCATATTCGCTTAGTTTTTCAGCAGATATAACTTTGTTTGCCGAAAGAGTGTACTCAAGCATCACATAAACATCATCACGCTTGGTAACCTGAGACAACGAATAATCTTGAGTCAAAGCTGAAGGGGTGTAGTAATGCGATAATGCTTTTGCGCCTAACTTCTTTTCATGATTTTCAAAATCTTCAAAAGAAGTAAAAGAATGGGGGGCTGTCAAAGTTTCGGCAGGACCCGTTGCAATCTCTTCGTTTATGTTGTCAGCGGTGCCTGGAGATGCCCCATCGGGCAACGTACCAGAGGGACTTTCGGTGTTTGCACATGCACAGAAAGTGAGTACCATACTCAACAGTAGAATAAGGAAAGATACACGTTTCATAACAATTCTCCTTTCAATCCATAACGAATATAGTAGCAAGCCGCCAAAAAACGCCGATTAATACAAAATATCGGCGGAAATCGCGAAAAGGAAGCTCATCCCGCCGTATTTTGTTCAGTGCATTCTAATTCTGCTCACAGCTCGACAATCTTCGTCGCGACCGCGTCGCGGAATGAGCGGTCGTGCTCGACAAATACAACCGTGGCGTCCGTTTCTGACAGCAGCTCTTCAATCTGCATACGCGAGTAGATGTCGATATAGTTGAGCGGCTCGTCCCAGATATAGAGCTGCGCGTGCTCGGCGAGTGAACGCGCGAGCGCAGCCTTTTTCTTCTGACCGGCGCTGTAGGTCGAAAGGTCGGCGTCAAACAGCGAGCGCGGAAAATCCAGCTTGCGCAATATCGCCCGAAACAGCACACGGTCGACGCCGCTTCGCGACTCGAATTCGTCGAGCGAACCTGAAAGCCGGCTCACATCCTGCGGAAGATAGGATATGACCAGCCCTGACGCGCGATACAGACTGCCGGTGTAGTATATACTGTCCCGCGCGGCGGCTGAACGCGGCATTTCGCCTTGACTCTCCTCCGCGCATATCCCGCCGCCGAGCAGCAGCTGAATTAATGTGCTCTTGCCGCAGCCATTTTGTCCCGCAAGACAGATCCGGTCGCCGGCTTCAACCTTGAAGCTGACGTCGTCAAGGATTTGTCTTACGTCAATCGAACCGCGCCAGACCGAGATGTGCGATAACTCGGCGAGCCGGCTCACTTGACAGGGCAGCGGATTCAAACGCAGCTCCTCGGTCTCCTCGACATTTTTGAGCAGCGACTTCTTCTCCTCAATCTGCGCGTCGATCCGCTTTTCAGCAGCCTTCGCGCGTCTCATCAGCTTCTTCGACTTCGCGCCCTCGTATGCGCGCCGATTCATGCTCTTCTCAACCTTGTGCGGGTCGAATCCGATTTTACTGCGCTCAGCGGCGTCAGACCAAGCCGCGGTACGGCGCGCCGACTCGTTGAGCCGAGATATCTCGCGCCGCAGCTTCTCGTCCTCGGCAGCTTCGTAATTGTCGCGCAGCTGCTTGTTCTGATACCAGACCGAAAAGCTGCCGGCGGTGACAGTGATGTCGGCGCGGTTTATAGCGAGCGTGTGGTCGGTGCAGGCGTCGAGGAAGCTGCGGTCGTGGCTGACCAAAATAAACCCGCGCTTCGACGCAAGGTAGCGCGCGACCAACTCGCGCCCGTCAAGGTCGAGATGATTGGTCGGCTCGTCGATTAGCATGAATCGCTCCGACTTTATAAACATCAGCGCGAGCAATACCTTTGTCCGCTCGCCCATCGACAAGGTTGAAAAAGCGCGGTAGAGTATATCGTCGGGCATACCGAGCAGCGACAGCTCGCGCTCAAGCTCCCACTGCTCGAAATCGTCGGCAATACTGTAAGCAACCGACAGTATATCTGCCTGCTCGTCCGGAACAGTATACGGAAAATATTCAAACTCTACGCTCGCGCTTATAGTGCCGGTATATTCGTATTCGCCGAGCAGCAGCTTCAAAAACGTGGTCTTGCCCCGTCCGTTTCTGCCGGTGAATCCGAGCCGCCAGTCGGTGTCCAGCCGGAACGACACATTTTCAAATAGATTCACTCCGCTGCCGTCATAACCGAAAGTAAGTCCGCTTACATTTATCATTGACATAGCAAACACCTAAACTTCGTCAAGACAAAAGTCTTGTCAAGGCGAAGATCTTGTCAAGACGAAGTCCTTTCATATAAATTAAAGCTATTCATTTCAGCGGATACGAAATTACTATCGTCTGAAAGCCGCCGCGATATACCGTTCACGACCACTTAATGAAGGCGCGAAAAAGGCGCGGAATGCCGAAAGCGACTCCGTACCCGCCAAAACAGAACCCGAGAGCTCGGGTTTTCTCTTTTGTCGGATGGATATCACTTTCTATACATTCGTGCGCCGCCTTTATCGTTTATTTGTCAGTCAGTATATTTGCTCTGACCTAATAAGTATACCACAAATTTCTCGGATTGTCAACAGTTATATCACGCAAATCAAACCAGTCTCTGCCCCCACTTGTCTCTGACCCCACTTGTCCCTGAATCCGCCGTTTCAGCTTCCGGCTCGCTGCCATTAAGCTGAATACCGGCCGGCACTATACCGAATACCTGTCAGCGTTATATCATGTAATGATAATTTGTCATTCGGTCACATAATACACCCGACCGGGGAGGATTTCGGTTTTCGGCTTGTCGTCGTTGGCGTAGCCGAGGATGCAGAAGCCGATACCCTCGACCTCGTCGTTAATCCCCCATTTTTTGAGCAGCGCCTTTCCCTCATCGCTCGCGAAAACCTCCTTCGCGCGGTGTATCCACCGGCAGTCGACTCCGAGCGACCACGCCGCGTTCAATAGATTGCCCATAGCCAAGCTGCCGTCGTAAATATACGTGCCCTCTTTTTTACACAGCACGATTATCACGTCCTTCGCGCCGTAGAACGGGTCGTTTTGCATACCCGCGACCGCGGCGTTCAGTGACGACAGCAGCTTCACAGTGTCGTCGTCGGTGACGACGACGAATCGCGGCGTCTGACGGTTCATGCCGGACGGTGCGTTGAGTCCGGCGGCGACTATCTCGTCGAGCAGCGCGCGGTCAATATGTCTATCCTGATAGCTTCTGGCACTCTTGCGCGTTGTAAGCACTTTTATTGTCTCGTTCATATTAATCCCTCCAAGTATATATTTTGCCAACGACCGGATTCGGAACAAGCCCCGGTATATCTTCCGCTCGCAGCTATGTATTTATTAAGACGCGTATATGTGTTTTAATCATTGTCTCATATTGCGACGTCGTCAGAGCATAAGTGTCTGTCCCGACGCGAGATAGTGCAGCTTATTGCCCATGTATGTCGCAAGAAGCGAATACTGCTCGCCCCCGGTGCAGTGACAGGTGTAATATACAGTGTCATATTGCTTCAACCGCTCTGCCGCGCTTATCAGCCGGTCGTGGTCGGAGCTCGTCGACAGCTTCATAAAGTGGAAGCCGCCAATAAGCAGGTCGGGTCTGAACCATTCGACTATGTTCAGTATTCCCTTGTGCGAACAGCCGCTGAACAAAAAGCTCCTGCCGTTTTCGTACACCCGCAGGTATATCTCATGACGGAAATCGTCGGGGTGTTTTTCTATATTCGGTTCGGCTGTCTGTTCGGTGACCGTATTTGACGTAACTTTCGCGACTGTAAGCCCCGCACTGTCGATATCGACCACCCGCGGTCTGCCGTTGCAGGAATAAAGTCCGAGATTATCGGACAGATTCATTGCATCGTCGACAAAGCAAACCCGTTCATCGCAAATCAATGACCGGTCAAGACCGATATACTTCCCGTCGGCGTTGTAATGCGGGTCGAACGCGTGCCGTGACAGATATATTTTCGCGTTTGAATTGATTTCCATAAAGCCGCGGATTCCGCCGCCGTGGTCGTAGTGACCATGAGAAATCACTGCGAAGTCGACCTCGTCGAGCCTGATTCCCAGCCGTTCGGCATTAGAGATAAACAAATCAGACTGTCCGGTGTCGAAAAGCAGCTTGTATCCATTCGTCTCAATATACAGCGACAATCCGTGTTCCGCCCTGAACTGCGGAGCATATGCGGTGTTTTCACAAAGACAGACGATCTTCATTCGGATTCACCTCACGCTTATCAATTTCCTACCGAATGCAATATTCAACATTAATTGTATAATATTGACATTATATTTATGTGGCGATGAAACGCAAAACCATATGTAATAATTATACCACGAAGCCGCAATAAAATCAATACATATAATAAAATTATACATGGCAGACCGACATATCGTACCAGGTGAACACACATCCGCATACACAGGAAAAAACCGCTCATCGTTGTGATGGGCGGTATTTCTCATTGGAGCTGGTGGAGGGGATTGAACCCTCGACCTGCTGATTACGAATCAGCTGCACTACCACTGTGCTACACCAGCGTAAGTTAATTTTTAGGTTGCAAATCAAAACCAGATGTGATATAATAAATGCAACGATAATATTATACTACATCCGAATCCATTTGTCAAGAGGTATTTCAATGAAATTGACAGATTTATCAGAAATAAAATCATTGATGGACCGACACTCGGTCACATTTAAGAAGAAATACGGTCAGAACTTCCTCATCTCCCCGACGATACCAGAGCGGATTGCCGACGCCGCGGTCTCCGGTATGCCGGAGGGGGCGCGCGGCATACTCGAAATCGGACCGGGCATCGGTACCTTGACTCAGCCGCTCGCCGAGCGCGCCGACAAAGTCGTCGCGCTCGAAATTGACGAAAGCCTTATCCCGATACTCGGCGAAACACTCGCAAATTTTAACAATGTCAAAATAATCAATCAGGATGTGATGAAAACCGACCTTGCCGAGCTTCGCGAAACTGAATTCGGCAGTGAATTCAAGCTGTCAGTCGCGGCAAATCTTCCTTATTATATAACGACTCCGATATTGATGAAGCTCATTGAATCGGGCATCAGCTTTGAGTCAATAACTGTTATGGTGCAGAAAGAAGTCGCGTCGCGGCTCTGCGCCGCGCCCGGAACGCCCGATTATGGCGCGATTACAGCGGTACTCGCGTATTACGGCAGATGCGAACGGCTTTTCACCGTTTCATCTGGCTGCTTTGTTCCCGCGCCTAAGGTCGATTCGGCGGTAGTCCGGCTCAACTTGTATAAAACTCCGGAAATCAGCGTCGCCGATTCAAATGAGCTGTTCCGCGTGATACGCGGTGCGTTCGCACAGCGACGGAAAACCCTGTCGAATTCGCTCTTGACCGAATACTCCGCACTCGGTCGAGATATTGTTAACGACGCGATCAGATCCAGCGGATACGAGCCATCAGTGCGCGGCGAGGCATTGTCCTGCGCCGATTTCGCGCGAATCGCCGATTATTTTACCGCCATTAAAGCAGAGAAAAGTGAAAATAAATAATTGTTAACACTTATAGGTGTAGCGTGTAATATTTATCTGATATAATGGATTTATGCAGCGCTGAAACACGTTCAGAAATTCTGCGCATTAATATACTAAAATGCAAGTGTGTATATTCAATCTTGCAGACAAATATATTAATAAAGTGTAAAAACCGCGAAAAATGAAAAAATACGCTTGCCAAAATTCAAATAATATGGTATAATTATAATGGCGGAGAAATGGTAAACCGCCTTGATAACGTTCAAAATTTTATTATTATTATAGATAGGAGAACATCATGGCATTGATCAAAAATAAGTGCGTATCCGCATGGATCGACGAAATGGCAGCAATGACCAAGCCGGATAAAATCGTTCTGATTGACGGCACAAACGAGCAGATCGAAGCTCTGCGCGAGGAAGCCTGCTCGACCGGCGAAATGTTCAAGCTGAATCAGGAGCTGCTCCCGAACTGCTACCTGCACAGAACCGCGGTCAACGATGTCGCCCGCGTTGAGGACAGAACCTTCATCTGCACCTCGAAAAAAGAAGACGCCGGAAACATCAACAACTGGATGGATCCTAAGGAATGCTATGCTAAGCTTACAAAGCTGTTCACCGGCTCTATGACCGGCAGAACGATGTATATCATCCCTTATTCGATGTCTGTAGTCGGCTCGCCGTTCGCAAAATACGGCATTGAGCTGACCGACTCTATTTACGTCGTTCTCAATATGTGCATCATGACCCGCGTTGGTCTCAACGTGCTCGACGCTATCGGCGACAGCGACAACTTTATCAAGGGTCTGCACTCGAAAGCACAGCTCGATGAAAACAACCGTTATATCGTACACTTCCCCGAGGACAACACGATCTGGTCGGTAAACTCGGGCTACGGCGGAAACGTTCTGCTCGGTAAGAAGTGCTTCGCGCTCCGCATCGCGTCCTACCTCGGCAAGAAAGAGGGCTGGATGGCTGAGCATATGCTCATTCTCGGAATCGAGAATCCCGACGGAGATATCAAATACATCACCGCCGCGTTCCCGTCCGCTTGCGGAAAGACCAACCTCGCAATGCTCATTCCGCCGGAAGTTTACAAGTCCAAGGGCTACAAGGTATGGTGCGTAGGCGACGATATCGCGTGGCTGCGCGTCGGCGACGACGGCAGACTCTGGGCGGTCAACCCCGAGAACGGCTTCTTCGGCGTCGCTCCCGGCACAAACGAAAAGTCCAACCCCAACGCTCTCGCTACGACCAAGAGCGACACTATTTTCACGAACGTCTGCCACAACCTCGAGAACAACACCGTTTGGTGGGAGGGTCTCGACGACAATCCTCCTCACGACGCAATCGACTGGAGAGGCAACAAGTGGGACTACAGAAAGTATGACAAGAAGGATAAGTCGACCTGCGGCGCTAACCCGAACAGCCGCTTCACCGCTCCGGCAAAGAACTGCCCGTGCGTATCTAAGGAATTCGACAATCCTCAGGGCGTACCGGTAACGGCTATCGTATTCGGCGGCAGACGCGCAAAGACCGCTCCGCTGGTATATCAGTCGAGAAGCTGGCAGCACGGCACGTTCGTCGGCTCGATAATGGCTTCCGAGACCACCGCGGCAGCTACCGGCGCAGTCGGCGTCGTAAGACGCGACCCGATGGCTATGCGTCCGTTCGCAGGCTACGACATGGGCGATTACTTCGCACACTGGCTCGAAATGGGCAAGAAGATCCCGAACAAGCCGCTGATATTCAACGTCAACTGGTTCAGAACCGACGACGAAGGTCACTTCATCTGGCCGGGATTCGGCGACAATATGCGTGTCCTGATGTGGATTCTCGCACGCTGCGAGGGCAAGGTAGACGCAGTCGAAACTCCTATCGGCTATGTTCCGAAGCCTGAAGACATCGACCTCACCGGTCTTGACCTGTCGATCGATACCCTCAAGGGTCTCTTGAATGTCGACAAGGATCTCTGGCGCGAAGAAGTTGCCGGAATCGAGGAGTTCTACAAGCAGGTCGGCGACCGTGTACCGAAGGAACTCTACGAGGAGCTCGGCGAGCTCAAGGGCAGACTCGCGTAAGCGAAGGTCCCGAGGGCAAGCGAATATCGGTTAAATCATCTCGATAAAATAATATAAAATTGCCTTCCTGATATCAAGGTATCAGGAAGGCTTTTCTTCATCCATCAGCTTATATACATCGCTGTATTCATACGAAATCAGCTCGATTGCGTAATATCCGGTCATTATCTCATCCGGCGAATCCGGATATCCGAGCTGCGTCAGTCTTATCTCGGCGGTGACGAGCGGCGACAGCTGGTCGTCGAGCCTGTACGCGCGGACGACGAGTATATGCTCGCGTCCGGCGTAGTTTTCGCTCATGTCCCAGTCGGGGTCGCCGTAGTCGAATCCGAGGAATCCGCGTCCGGACGATATCGGATTGATTGCAATGTAGCCGCCGTCCGGCACGTTCAGCTTCGCTCCGCGCTGACGCTCCCAATAGCCGCCCTCGTAATCCCACGGGCGCTTCTCGTCGCCGGTGGTGAGCTGCACGTCGCAGGCTTCGCTCGCGACCTCGATTGTACCGCCGTCGAAATCGAACCGCAGGTTGATATTTTCCATTTCATCGACAAAAGCCGTATAACGTCTCACACCGAGTTCAAGCTGCGTTAAGCTCATCGGCGGACTATCTACACCCACGAGCTTATCAGGCGTCGCGGTATCATCATATACATACGCCGAAATCGCGAGCGCGTCCTCGATGTCGACTTCATCCTCCGGCTGATATGTCGCGATTCGAATACCAATCAGCGCGGCGAAGCCAAGCACGGCAAGGGTGATGATTAGCTTCGTTTTCATACTACCTCCGGTCAGAACTCCATTCACTCATATGAAATCAGCTCGATTGTAAAATATGCTGACATCGCCATTTCGTCCTCCTTCGCCGGATCGCGCAGCTTTGTCAGCTTCAGCACCGCGGTGACATCCGGACTGTCCGACCGCGAATCATGCGGATAGGCCTTCAGCGTGATGTAGCTCTCATAGCCGGCTTCGACCAGATCGAAATTGAAATGTCCGTCAGGCAATATCATCGCCCCCGCCCCGCGAGGTCGGAATTCGAGCTGACCGCCGCCATTCAGCCATATATCATAACAAATCACCGTGTCCGCGCCCTGAATCACACAAAACGCATCTTCGCACGACACCTCGACCACACCGTCATATTCGAGCCACAGCTTGAAATAAAACGATTCGTACAGTCTATACGGCGCGAGCAGACGCGGCTTCATCAGCTCGAGCGGCTCATATTCGTACTTTGTGTATTCGGTACAGTCCGCAGGCGCGTATCCGTCGGGCGCGAGATACGGATATATCACAAGTCGGTCTGTGCAGCCACAGGTGAAAATGCAGGTTACGATCAGCACAGCTACAATAAATACGCGCATTTGTATCACCTCTGTCTATATTATACATGGCAATACGCACAATGTCAACAGTTTTCTCATGATAATAATAGCATTTGTGACATTAGACAAACAGCTGATTCGATTTTTGTACAATTATTACAATCGTACATCTTTAATATACGATATCATAAAAAACAAAGTCTTACATGAAACTTTGTTGTTTCAAATAAGACCTTGCCTTAATTCGATTCACGTAGAATTCACTCTACCCGCCCGATTATCTCGTCCTGCATACTCTCACTTAACAGCCCGAACACCGCGCTGTAGCCGCAGACGCGCACGACAATCTCGGGGTGCGTGCCCTTGTGGCTGCGCTCCTCTATCAGCTTTTCGCGGTCGACCGAGCTCGGCTGCAGGACCGGAATGTTCAGCTTCACGCAGGCGGTGATGTATTTCGCGACCGCGTCGACATATTCGTCGCCGTGCGACAGCGGCAATGTCAGATCGAACACGCCCACGTCGTCAAACTCCGCGCCGCATATCTTCGCAAGCGACAGCGCCATCCGCGTCAGCTCGCCGAGCGACGCCATGTTCATGCCGCGCGAGAGGGGCTCGTGCGCGCGCCGTCCATCCGGAGTAGCTCCGGTGACCTCGCCCAGATTCTTGAACAGGTAGTACGCGAACAGCGACGTGCGCCACTCGACGCCGGCAGATGTGTATATACCCCGCGACACACTCGCGAGCCTGTCGGCGAGCTCGCGCGCGAACTCGTCGGCGTCTGTCGAGTGTCCGAACCGGTCGCCGCTGTGCAGCAGCTCGGCGCGGAGCTTGTCGCAGCCGTCAAAGTTCGACCGCATCGCCGCGAGCAGCTCGTCGACTCTGCCGTCGCTGTACGCGCGGCGTAACGCGAGCAGACTGTCGCAGAGCGTGCCGAAGCCGACAAGCGACAAGGTGTTGTGATTGTACCTCGCGCCGTTCTCGGTGACGTCAAGTCCCCTCTCGACGCAGTCGCCTACGAGCGCGGACAGCAGCGGCTCGGGGGAAATACTGCTGTGCAGCCGCTCATACGGGTGAAAGCTCTCGGCGAGCGTCCGTATGTACGACCGCAGATTCAAGAGGAAGGATTCGTACAGCCGGTCAAAGCTGCCGCAGTCGAACCGCCCATATTTATAGACGCCGATATCCCGCGCCGTGTTGGCAGTCCGGCTTGATTTGTCGTCTGCCGGATTGCGAGCAGCGGAAGCAGGCTCATTATTGTTGTCTGTCAGCTCGAGCGTGTCGAGCAGCACCTTCGGCAGATTCAGATAGACGAACGCGCGGTGGTGCATATGGTTAGGAGTTACAACCTCCTGACAGCCGCCGCCGATATATCGCCGCGCGTCGGCGATATCCACGCCCATGCGCACAAACATCGGTATGATGTGGTCGTCGTTTTCGGCGATGATATTGTTGTTGCCCGACAGAATCAGCTCGGCAAGCCTATGTATATACGCGGGATCGCTTTCATCCGACGCGCGCGCGTTCAGCTTCGGGTTGATGAAGTTGTTGTCAAGATACGCGTCGATTATCATGTCGGTGACGTGATTGTACAGCGGTCGACCGTCCGGATAGCAGCCGCCGATCATGACGGTCACGCCGCTGTCGAAGCCCATGCGCTCGGGCGAGTACGCCGAGTGCGCGTCGGTCTTGTAGAGAAAGCAGCGCAGCAGATACACGGCTTCGTCCTCATTGAGCCGCCCCAACTCGATATCCCGCCGGTAGAACGGATATATCAGCCGGTCGACCCAGCCGAGCGTGTTCATAGACATTCCGTCGAGCACCGACGTCCATAATATGCAGCATAACATCGAGTTCAGCGCGTCGAACATCGTTTTCGGCGGCTCCCACGGAGTGTTCGCCGACTCGGCGACGCGCTTGAGGTTGTGTCTTATGACCTCGTCGCAGTCGGGCGCGAGAGCTTGCAGCTTGTCTTGGGCGAGCCTGCGTATACGTTCGCCGATATGCTTTACGGCAAGGCAGGCGCGCATCACCGCCTCGCGGAAGCGTTTTTTCTTTAGGTCGGTCTCGTCTCCATTATCGGAAACGACGCTGTTTCGCCGTTCGCAGTCCTCGTATACGCCCTTGTAGCCGCGCGACAGCAAGAGGTCGTAGTCGACCATGCGGTGACAGCTGTCGTAGTAGTCGTTGAACTGACCGAGCTGGTGCTCGGCGAGCTCGCGGCGCAGCTCGTTCAATGGCGTAAAATCGACTCCGCACTCCTGACGCACATACGCGCCGACGCCCATATACGCAGCGTCGCGGCGGTATCCGGCGTCGATTTCCATCGCGAATGGGAAATAGCCGAACACGTGTACCGGACACAGCTCGGCGGCGGCTTCGATCACTGCTAACTTCTTGTCGAGCGCGTCGCCGTTACAATTGCGCATACGCGCGCGGATTTCACTCGTATCGCCCGGGTATCCGGCGACCACCTCGTCGAATTCGGCTTGTATCTTCGGCTTCAATGACTGAAAATCGAAATTCATCTGTCCTTCCTCCATATCCCATGATTTTTACCGATATGAATGTTTGCTCAAATTATAACCGATATGACCGTTTACTCGTAGTCGAACCGCTCGCCGGTAATCTCCGGCTTTATCCGACCGGCGAACAGCTCGGAGACGCGCGCGGCGAAATTGTCATAGTCGACCGCGCGTATCGCGAGCTTCAGGGTCACATCGCCGCCGAAATCGGTCGAATCGACCTTGACATGATACCTCGGCAGCTCGTATTCGAGCTTCTGATACTCGGAATAGCCCGACACCAGTTTGAACTCGGTGTAATTCTCGTAGGTCACGATTCCCGCCGCGTCGATCGCCGCCTTGGCTCCGGCGGCATACGCGCGGACAAGCCCGCCCGCGCCGAGCAGGATTCCGCCGAAATATCGCGTGACCACGACGCACACATCGTCCGCGCCGCTCTTTTTGATTATGTCGAGCACCGGAACTCCGGCGGTGCCCTGCGGCTCGCCGTCGTCCGAATAGCGCGCGATGCCGCCGCCGTTCAGCTGATAAGCATAGACATTGTGCGTCGCGTCCGAATGCTTTTTCCTGATTTTCGCGATGAAATCGAGCGCGTCCTGCTCGGTCTTAGTCGGCGCCGCGTAGCCGATGAACAGCGACTTCTTCTCGGTGAATTCGGCAGACGCTTCACGCGCGAGCGTCGTATACAATCTGGGCTTTGCCGCTTCGTTTTGTCCGGCGGATTCAGTCGTCTTTTTCTTCGCCATATTCGCCCGTTTCGGTTTCAGCGTCGTTGTCATACGCCGCGATTTGCTTTTGCTCCAAATACTTCGCGTACTGCCCGCGCGTCTTTGCGTCGACCGTCGCCGAGACTGTCAGATACTCGTCGCCGTATTCGACACTGTTCACCTTAGCCGCGCCGTACAGCCGGTTCAGCACTCCCGCGTCCGAGTTCGGGATTCTGAACACCTCGTCAGTCTTGCCGTCGAGCACCATGCGCTCGAGCTTTGCGACGAAATCGTCGATTCCCTCTCCGGTCAGCGCGCTGACTGCCGCGACCTCATTGCTTCCGGTCTCAAAGCCGCTCATCAGCACCTTTGCGTTGTCGAGCCGGTCGCATTTGTTGAACACGCGTATCGTCGGCTTGCCGGCGGCTCCCAGCTCCTCGAGCAGATTTTCGGTGACCGCCAACTGGCTTTCAGCTTCGGGGTCGGACGCGTCGATAATAATTATGATGATATCCGCGTATACCGTCTCGTCGAGCGTCGACTTGAACGCCTTGATCAAGTGGTGCGGCAGGTTGCGGATGAACCCAACCGTGTCGGTCAGCAGTATCTCGACGCCGGACGGCAGCGTGAACTTGCGCGTCGTCGGGTCGAGCGTCGCGAACAGTTTGTCCTCGGCGAGTATGCCGGCGTCGGTCAGGCGGTTGAGCAGGGTCGACTTTCCGGCGTTCGTGTATCCGACAATCGCGCACTTGACTATCCCCGAACGCTCGCGCGCGCTGCGCCGGGTCATGCGCGCGCGGTCGAGCTCATCGAGCTCGGCGGACAACTGTTCGATTCTGCGCTTCAAGTGGCGGCGGTCGGTTTCGAGCTTCGACTCGCCCGGACCGCGCGTGCCGATTCCGCCGCCGAGACGCGACAGCTCATTGCCCTTGCCGACAAGTCTCGGCGCGGTGTATTTTAACTGCGCCAGCTCGACCTGCAATTTGCCCTCGCTGGTCTTTGCGTGCAGAGCGAAGATGTCGAGTATCAGCATCGAGCGGTCGAGGACACGCACATCGTCGCCGAGTCCGTCCTCGATATTTTTAATCTGCGCGGGCGACAGCTCGAGGTCGAATATCACAAGCTTGATGTCGTTATTTTCACACAGCTCGTTAAGCTCGATGAGCTTTCCGCTGCCGATACAGGTTTTCGGATTCGGGTTGTCGAGCGCCTGCACCAGCTTCGCGAACACACTTCCGCCCGCGGTATCGAGTAGTCGTTCGAGCTCGGCAAGCGAGGTCTCGCACTCATTTTCCTTCATGTCGGAAAGCTTAAGCGCGACCAAAACGGCTCTTTCAAATTCCTGCATATATGTCACTTCCTCTATACAAATCTATTTTACAGATCTGCCCGAGTAACAGCTTGCAAAATCCGACGGGCAGATCGGATTTTTGCGTTATTTCTGCAAATATCTGCGCTAAAAAGACAAAATGGCTCGTGTACGTACAATAAAGACGCACACGAGCCACAACTTCCGACAAAAGAAGTAGTTTATTTGCCGCTTGCCTGCTGAATACGCTTCTTGAACTTATCAACGCGTCCGCCGGCATCGACGAGCTTCTGCTTACCGGTATAGAACGGGTGGCACTTCGAGCAGATTTCAACTCGAATCTCGCCGCCCTTGGTCGACTTTGTGGTGACGGTCTCGCCGCAAGCACACTTTATTGTAACTTCTTTATATTCGGGATGAATTCCTTCCTTCATTTTATAACACCTCACTCATTCTATTGCAATTCCCATATGCAATAATTAATACAATTTAGTATATCACATTTCGCGGCAAAATGCAATAGCTTTTCAAAAATTAATTAATTTTGTTGAATATTATTTACCGTTTATATATATTCGCGGAATTCTTGGTGATACCGCACAGATAAGCTCGTATCCGATAGTGCCGATAATCGACGCGAGCCGGTCGGCACTGACACGCTCGTCAGCACCAAGCAGCGTAGCCGTCGAATCTATCGCAGCCGACGGTATGTTTGTCACATCGACCATCATCTGGTCCATGCAGACCCGACCGAGTATCGGCGCGTATTCGCCGTCGATGATGACTCCGGCTTTGTTTGATAGCAGGCGCGGGTAGCCGTCGGCGTAGCCGACCGGAATCGTCGCGACGCGCGTCTCGCGCTCGGTCACAAACGTGTGCCCGTAGCTGATACCGACGCCCGGACCGAGCGTCTTTATATCGGTGACGCGCGCCATCAGGCTCATCGCCGGAGTGACGCCGAGTCTGTTCTCGACCTCGCTTGACGGCGACAGTCCGTATATGCCGATTCCCTCGCGCACAAGGTCATATTTGTCCGCGAATTCCGGCTCGCACAACGCCGCGCTGTTGCACATACTGCGTATCGGCGGATCGATTCCGCGTTTTTTTAGCTCGGACAAAAGCAGGTCAAATCTCGACTTTTGAAGCAGCGCCGAGGTCTTGTCGCGCTCGTCGGCGCAGGCGTAGTGACTGAATATACCGGCGCATTTCAGATTCGGCAGAGCGGTGATTTTCACAATCTCATCAAGGCTCGCCGACTGCTTTTCATCCGTCGTGAACTCAAAGCCGATGCGCGACATTCCGGTGTCGACCGCGAGAAAGTATTCCGCACAGACACCGGCACAAAACGCGGCTTCGGACAGCTTTTTCGCCGACTCGTATCTGAATATGCTCGTCATGATGTTCGGATACCTGCAAAGCTCGCCGTAGAGCGACGGGTGTACCTCGCTGAGTATCAGTATCTTCGAGCTGATTCCGGCTCCGGTCAGCTCGAGCGCCTCGTCGAGCGTCGCGACCGCGAAGTATTTCGCTCCGCAGTACCGCTCAAGCTCAAGCGCGACCCGTTCGGCTCCGTGACCATACGCGTTCGCCTTCATTATCGCCATGACGCCGGCGCCATACCGCGCGGCGTAATCGCACGCGGAAAGGTAGTTTTTGCGTATCACCGAAAGATCAATCTCCGCCCATGCTCGGGCGGTGTTTCTGTCAATTGCTGTTATCATTATGCACAATGACCGAATACTCGTTTTTAACCTCTTTCAGGACAAAGTGAGTTTCGGTCGCGCTGACTCCCTCCATACTTTTGATCCGGCGGTGAATGAGCTCGAGACTGTCAGAAGAATCGGTGACTATGCGCAGCATAAAATCATAATCGCCGGTCATGTAATAACAGGATACTATGCTGTCAATACTCGCGACCATCTCGCAGAACGCGTCGTAATACCGAGGGTGCTCGAGGCTCACCTCCATGAGCGCGGTCATATCGTTGCCGAGCTGCTTCTGGTCAAAAATCGCGGTGTAACCGGTAATGATACCCGAAGCCTCGAGCTTTTTAATGCGTTCGATAACTGCCGAAACTGACAGCGAGATCTCCTCGCTGATCGCCGACGCCTTTTCACGGGCGTTTTTCTTCAGGCAGCGCAGGATTTTGTAGTCAATTTCATCAAGCACCATTTATTTTAGTTTATTCCCCCTTGCGAGCTGTCGATTTGCGTCAATATATCCGGATTATGCCTGTAGATAACCGCGATGGCTGTCAGCCCTTGATTCCGAAAATGTCTTCCCACTGACGCTCGGCAAAATAGCGGTGCGCCTCGGGGAGGTAGTGGATTCCGTCGTTCTGGAATATGCCGTGCGTACTCGACGTATCGTTGTACAGCTTCGACTTCGTAAGGTCGAGCATACGGCAGTCGGCATATTCCTGCGTGAACTCACAGAACAGCTTATCGACCCGCTCGACCCGGCTCGGCTCGTAGTTTTCGGTCAGCGGACGGTAGAGATAGAGCGGAATCTCGCGACCGGTATCGTCGCTGCCCAGCGCGGTGAAAAAGCCCCAGAACAGATTCTTGTAGTTTTCGCGAGCTTCGTTCAGCGCCTTGGAACCGGTGTGCGCCTCGGTCTCCCACTGATTCCAGTGCAAGCCGATGACCTGCGGAGTCTTTCCGGCATAAATCAGATTCATAAAGGCGAGCGACAGTATCTCGGTCGCGAGCGGATAGAGCGAGATGTCGCAGGTGCCGAACGGTCCGGGCTTTAATTTCGGAGCGCGCAGCGGGTACCACATATTCCAGCCGTTCGCCTCGAACTCGGCGATTCCCTGCCCGCCGACCGAAATCTGAATTATGTACAAATCGGGCAGCTCCCTGCCGCCGTCTATAGCCGACTGCCACATCGCGGCGAAGTAGTTCGCGAGCGAGGCGGTGTCGTCCTGCGTCTCGCCGAGATTCATGCCGTCGGTTCGAAAGCCGCTCCACGTGACGTCGACAAGGTCGTAGTACTGATTGTATTCGCGCGACAGACCGAACACATTTTTGAGCGGCGTGCGTATAACTTCGGCTTCATTGAGATGTGTCGCGTGCGCGTGCGCGTTCGACTGCCCCATGACAATGAGCAGCGGAGCGCTGTTTTTTGTAAATTCCATGGCAAAATACACACCGGAAGCCGGACGAAGCTCTCGCCGTCCGGTCTGATTCCGGATTCTCCCATTGATTTATGCCTGCCGGAAAAAATTGAATATGTTTCGTCAGGTATGTATTGAAGACTGACCTCAGTCTCCGCCTTTATATTCAGTCCTAATTTTACTTTCTCTCGTCGTTCTTGCGAATCTCGGCGCGGCGGATCTTGCCGCTCGTCGTCTTGGGCAGCTCGGTGACGAATTCGACTACGCGCGGGTACTTGTAGGGCGCGGTCGTGACCTTGACGTGATTCTGCAATTCCTTCTTGAGCTCGTCGCCCGCCTTGTCGCGCCACGACGGAACCAATACGATAGTCGCCTTTACGACCTGACCGCGAATCGGGTCGGGCACGGCCGTGACCGCGCACTCGAGCACCGACGGATGCGTCATGAGCGCGCTCTCGACCTCAAACGGACCGATGCGGTAGCCCGAACATTTGATGACGTCGTCGCCTCTGCCCTCAAACCAGAAGTAGCCGTCCGAGTCGCGCCATGCCATGTCGCCGGTGTCGTAGACGCCATTCTTCCATGAGCTTGCCATAGTCTCGCTGTCGCCGGTATATTCCATGAACAGACCGACCGGATGCTGTCCGCCGTTCTTTATTACTATGTGACCGACGATACCGTCCTCGCAGGAGTTGCCGTCCTCGTCGACAATGTCGATGTCGTAAATCGGCGACGGCTTGCCGGTCGAGCCGACCTTGATCTCGTCCCAGCCGAAATTCGCGAGCAGGACGGTGGTTTCGGTCTGACCGAAGCCCTCGTATATCGTGTGTCCGGTCGCCTCGCGAAAACGTGTGACGACCTCCGGATTCAGCGGCTCTCCCGCCGTTCCGCAGTGATGTATCGTCGAGAAATCGCAGCCCGACATATCCTCCTTTATAAGGAAACGGTAGATAGTCGGCGGCGCGCAGAAGGTAGTCAGCTTCAGGTGATCTATCGCCGCGAGCAGCTTAGCCGGCACGAACTTGTCGGTGTCGTACGCGACGTTGACCGCGCCGCAGATCCACTGACCGTATATCTTGCCCCACGCAAACTTCGCCCAGCCCGAATCCGAGACGGTCAGATGACGTCCGCCGTCCTCGACCTTCTGCCAGTAGTGGGCGGTCGTGATGTGACCGAGCGGGTATAGGAAGTTGTGCGCGATCATCTTCGGCATACCGGTCGTACCCGATGAGAAATACATCAGCATTGTGTCATAATTCTGACAAGCCGCGTCGCCGGTCGGGCGCTCATAGTTCGGGGAGGCTTCGCGTGTGAGCCGTCTCATGTCGAGAAATTCATCGCCGAACCGCTCGCTGATGTCGTCGCCGACCAGACCGACGTATTTGAGCGTCTTGCACTTATCACGCGAATTTCTGATGTGACCGATGATATTTTCATCCTCGGCGGCGATTATCATCTTGATGTTCGCGGCGTCGCAGCGGTAGATGATGTCTTTTTCGGTGAGCTGAAAGGACGCGGGGATCGAGGTCGCGCCCATTTTACATAGTGCGACAAGTGTAAACCACACCTCGGGACGCTGCTTCAAAATCAGCATGACGCGGTCGCCCTTGCCGATTCCGAGACCGGTGAGCAGGTTAGCTATGCGGTCGGAGTATTCCTTGACGTCTCCGAACGTGAATTCCGCCTCGTCGCCGTCGTCGTTGAGCCAGAGCAGCGCCGGCTTCGACGGCTCAAGCCGCGCGTATTCGTCTATGATATCGTAGCCGAAGTTGAAATTATCGGGGATTATAACGCGGTAATTGTCCTTGAAATCCTGATAGCTGTCAAAATCAATTCGCGGAAGGTATCTTGAAAGAAAATTCATTTATGTACTCATTCCTTTTTTTACAAGCGTCACGGTCAATTTGACCGCCGCGTCCCGTAAAGCTGTGCATATGACCGCATTACATACAGTCCAGCCTTGACCGACGCGTTATTTTCGTTTCATGTTTTCGTTTATGACAGTTAAAAACTTCGAGACCTTACCGATGGCGCGTTGACCGTGCGGTATCGACGGATTGAAGTAGATCGAGTCTCCGGCGCGCAGTACGTATTCGCGCTCACCGAGCTTGACTGCCACCGTCCCTTCGAGCACGAGGTTGAATTCCTGCCCTTCGTGCGTGACAAGATCAGGTATCGAATCGGTCGGGTCGAGAGTGACGATCATCGGCTCCATTTCGCGGTCAATATAATTATATGCGAGCGATGTGAATTTGTAGCCCGCATACCGCTCAACAGCGAGACCGTTTCCGCCGCGGACTATCGTGTAGTCGACCATGCGCGGCTCGTCACCGAGTAGGAGCACCGTCGGGTCGACTCCAAGCTCATTCGCAATTAGGTAGAGCTTTCCGACCGGAATATCGGTGACTCCGTTTTCGTAATCGTCATAAACCTCGCGCGGAACATCAATGTTCGCGGCGATCTTGTCGGGGTCGATATCAAGTATGGCGCGCAGCTCGCGCACTCGTGCGGCAATTTGTTCAACCTGTGGCAGCATAACCATTATCCTTTCTATAGTGACCGGAACATACGGAAAAGTCCGCAAAATTTCCGGTGTAAAACGCAAACTACCGCGGCAAATTCGGGCAGATACGATTATTTCCTTTTATTATATCATGTTTATATTAAATTTTCAAGTGTGATATTCAACAATTATGAAGTGAAGTAAATAGCAATTGTAAAAAAATATACCGGCGCAGCCGGTATAAAGAGAATAAAACCCAAAAATTAATCAAACTAACCCATCCAAGCTCCAACAACCTCAACTAACAACTAATACCTAACAACTAACAACTATCAAAGCATCTCGCGGACGCGCAGCTTCACGCCAATGCTGTCGGCGGTACGCTGGCAGATGTCGATGTCCGAGTCGGGTATCGAACCGCGCACGACCGAGAACACTACGTTCGGCACATAATTCTTGACGCGTCTCGCGAAATCGATCAGCGCGTCGTAGGATTTCTCGCCGAACTCCGAATGGCAGACCGCCTGATAGCTCTTCGCGTCGGCGCAGTTCAGGCTTATCGAGACCGTGTCGATGAGACCGGCGTATTCAGGCGTGGTGTCGCGACCATTGATGAGGTCGGAGTGTCCATTCGTGTTTATGCGAATCTTGAGTTTATACTTCTTTTTCAGCTCTCGGCAGACCCACAATATATCATCGAGCCGTTCGGTCGGCTCGCCGTAGCCGCAGAACACGAGCTCGGGGTATTTCTCGGGCGAGCGCGACTCAATGTCGGCGAGTATCTCCTCGCGCGTCGGCTCGCGCTCGAGCCAGAGGTCGCCGTACAGCTCCTCGCCATGCGAGCGCACGCAGAAGTCGCAGCTGTTCGAGCAGCGATTGGTCGTATTGACATAGAGCGAATCTCCGACTGTATAGGTTATCGTCATTTTTATAATTCCTTTCAAAGCCGGCGGCGCCGGCTGAACTCAGATAGTATAACAAAGCCGCCGAGCGAGTCGGCGGCAATGTCGCCTTCGTTTAGGCGGCGTTTGTGACGTTTGCGGATATTATTCCTCGGGCTTCGGAGCCTCTACAGGGCAGACGCTGGCGCAGGAGCCGCACTCGATGCACTCATCGGGATTGATCTCATACTTGCCGTCGCCTTCCTTAATGCAGCTTACAGGACATTCGTCCGCGCAAGCGCCGCAAGCGATGCAGTCATCACTGATCTTGTATGCCATTATGTTACACCTCCGTCTGATGATTTCTATGATTAATTGTATCACAAAATTTTGAAAAAGCAATAGCTTTGAGAAAAATTTTATATTCTATTAATATATTCTCTCCGCGTCTCAGCCGTTCGACTTTGTCTGGTTCTCGGAAAGACGTGCGTGAAGCTGACCCTTCGTGCCGATAACCGTGACGTTGTCGCGGTGGTAGACCTTAGGCAGAGTGTCCGGCTTGTCTATGAATTTGACCCGCACGAGTCCGGCGAGCGGCTGCACCTCGATAACGACTCCGTCGCCGTCCGGCGTCGAGACCACCTGATCGACCTTCGGAGTCCGGCGGATCTCCTCCTGATAGGTGTCGTATTCGTAGCGCAGACAGCACATAAGCCGACCGCACGCGCCCGAAATCTTGACCGAATTGAGCGACAGGTTCTGTTCCTTAGCCATCTTTATCGACACCTGAACGAAGTCGGACAGGAAGGTCTTGCAGCAGAACGGCCGACCGCAGATACCAAGTCCGCCCAGCAGCTTGGTCTCATCGCGTATGCCGATCTGCCTCAGCTCGATACGCGTCCTGAACACCGACGCCAAATCCTTGACAAGCTCGCGGAAGTCGACTCGCCCGTCGGCGGTAAAGTAGAACAAAAGCTTCGAGTTGTCGAATGTATATTCTACGTCGACTAACTTCATCTCGAGCTTGTGCTCGGCTATTTTATCGTTGCAGATTCCGAACGCCTCTGCGGCATTCGCGGCGTTGGCCTCGGCGCGCGCGATGTCGTCGGGCGTCGCGGGGCGTATGACCTGACGCAGCGGCATGACGACCTCGCGCTCGCTGACCATACGGTTCGACAGGTCGACTATTCCGAATTCAAGTCCGCGCGCGGTGTCGACAATGACCGAATCGTCCTTAGAAAATCTCATGCCGTTCGGGTCGAAGTAGTATATCTTTCCGGCGCTCTTGAAGCGCACGCCGACAATCTCGCACATTCGCGGCGGCTCGGGCGGCTCGACAAGCGACCTCATCTCCTCGGTGAGATATCCGCCCTCCTCATCCGGCTGAACTTGAGCTTCGGGCATTGAATCAGGGACAGGCTCCGACGCTTCATATCCGGGCGCGTCGCCGTCGCGCTCGCCGTCGTCGGCATAACCTACATCGTCCGACCGCTCCGGAGCCTCCGAGATATCGGATATCGAATTCAGCTCCTCGACAATCTCCGCGTCGCTCTCGACAAATTCGGTCTCGGTCACGGCGATGTATTCGACAATAGCCTCTTCCTCTTCGGTGATCTGCCCAATTTCACTTCGGCTTACATTTTTTTGTGAACCGCGCTCGCGGTGGTAGGGCTGCCGGCGATGCGGACGCTGTCCTTTTGTGCGACGTTCGTCCGATTTGTCCGGCTTATCCATTCTGTCGGATTTATCCGATTTTTCGGATTTATCAGATTTATCCGACTTGTCGGTTTTTTCGAATTTGTCCGGCTTGTCCGATTTCGGAATATCACGCGGCGGCTGGCTGTCGGAAGCGTCAGCCTCGGTTCTAGCAAGACCGCGCGGCTCGACTGCATCTTGATTCTGGTTTTGCTTGAACTGCTTCTGACGGCGCTGATTCTTCTGGCGCGGCTTTTTGTTCTGTACGCCCTCGCCATCGCCGGTAGAATCTCCTCTTCCCGGTCTTGTATTGTCGCGTGTTGAATCGTTCGTAGGCTCTCCCTTGCCTGGTCTTACATTGTCGCGCGCGGGTGAATTCGCTGTCGTCTCGTCCTTAGACGACCGTGAACTCTCGCGCGCAGATTCAGAGATCGGAATATCATATCTGCCCGGCTTTACATTAATAGCGCCGTTGGGCGAATAATCGTCCTGCGCCGACTCGACATTCTGGGGTCTGCGGTGACGGTTGAATTTGTGGCGCGGCTTTTTATTTTCGTAATTCTTCGATTCCGCGTCGCGGCGCGGAGTGTTCTCATTGTTATCCATATATCGGTAGTATTACCTCATTTCGTCGTAATTGCAACATTCAATATTCATCACGGATTTTGACTCGAGGGCATCACGGAAGTCCTATATATCCGCAATCTGATCCTGCGATACGCGGGCTTGATCACAATACGGGCGGCTTGTCCGCGGTGGACGGTTTTACCACCGCGCACAGCTCGCTCAACAGTCCGAGTATACAGTATATGCCGCGGGTTCAACAACATATACAGTCGGTTCAGCATATACAGTCAGTTCAACGGCGCGGAGCAGACGCCGCTCGAGTCGCGGTTAAAGTCATTGACAGCTCCAAGTTTATGTTCCGGTCAAGGTCGCTAATCTGCTCGGGCAGCAGCTCGGACAGCGACATCAGCCGTGTCGTCGGAAACCGTGACGCGGCTTCGCGCGCCTTGTCACAGGTCGCGTAAAAGAGCGGTCGGAAATCCCGCGCCAGCTTTGATAACAGCATATCGCGCACCGCGGTCAATATCAGCGTGTATATTTCGGAGAGCGTGTCGCGCTGCTTTGACGATACAAGACGCGTCGCGCATTCGAAAAACTCCAGCTCATCCGCGGCTGTGCGCTTTGTGGCGAGCAGCGTAATGAACCGCTCGGCCGCGCGCCACGCCGAAAGGCAATCCTTCGCGCGTATAGGGTCGCAGAAGCCCTGCGCCTGACCGAGACTCCCGTAAGCCAGCTTGATCGCGGCGTTGAACGCCGCCTCGTCGTCACGCCGCAGCTTCGCCGCCTCGGGCGAAAGCAGCGTCAGCTTTTCGGCTATCAGCTCGTCCGGCAGCAGTTCGAGTCGGAATCGCGGCGCGCGGCTGCGTATCGTCGGCAGCAATGTGTCCGCGTCCTCGCAGAGCAGGAGGAAGTAAACATTGTCCGGCGGCTCCTCGAGTATCTTCAAAAGCGCGTTCTGCGCCTGTATATTCATTGTGTCCGCGGCGGGAAAGATGTAGAATTTCGCCCTCAAGTCGTTCGGCGCGTAATACGCGTCCTCGCGGACGCCGCGTATCACGTCGACTCCGAGTTGCACCTTGCCTGACTCGGCTACGACCCATTTGACGTCGGGCGAGATGTCGCGCATGATTTTTTCGCACATCAGACACTCCATGCAGGGCGCGTCGTCCGAATCGCAGGAAAGCGCCGCCGCGACCAAACGCGCAAGCGTGCGCTTGCCGCAACCTCGCGCGCCCTCGAATATCGAGGACACGGGAAATTTTCCGCGCGATATATCCGATTTTACGCGTGAAATCAACCGCTCG
This sequence comes from Candidatus Flemingiibacterium merdigallinarum, assembly GCA_904386005.1. Lineage (GTDB taxonomy): Bacteria > Bacillota > Clostridia > Oscillospirales > CAG-272 > Flemingiibacterium > Flemingiibacterium merdigallinarum. The sequence goes on along the minus strand of CAJFKR010000019.1, from coordinate 3,734 downwards.
TTTCCGTAAAAGCTGTCAAAGCCCGACATCATATCCCCTCGTCTTTTTAAGCTTACTGCCGACGTCTCGCGAGTCAGGCAGTGATATAATATAGTATAACAGATTTCACGCGGCTTGTCAATGACGAATCAACGAAATATCTCAATCAAACGGGTCAATCTGATTTAGGCATAAATATATACAATTGATTCCAACGCGAAAACCTGACTAATCCCGGCGAGGTCTGTCGAATGAGGACGAATCGACCGAATGTATATCGAATCAGCGGGGCGATTTGTTAACTAATTGTAAACATTGACCTTAAAAAAAGTAATTTTATATTTTTCGGCGTATATTATTCATGTAATTCTGAAAACGGAAGGCGGTGATTCGCAATGGCGGCTGACGACAGCCGTACAATAGCTGACCTGCTGCGCGAAGCAGCCGACAGACATATGTGCAGTGCGGCGTTCCGCGAGGAGAATTCGCGCGGACGCATGAGATACGAGGAACCCTCCGACCTTCGCTGCGAATTCCAGCGCGACCGCGACCGCATCACGCACTCGAAGGCGTTCCGGCGGCTTATGCACAAGACGCAGGTATTTTTAGCTCCCGAGGAGGAGCACTACCGTACCCGCCTGACGCACACGCTCGAGGTGACGCAGATCGGGCGCACTATCGCGCGCGCCCTTTTTCTCAACGAGGACCTGACCGAAGCCGCGTCGCTCGGACACGACCTCGGGCACACTCCGTTCGGTCACACCGGCGAAGCCGCGCTGCGCGAATGCTATTCGAAGGAATTCACACACTACGCGCAGAGTCTGCGGGTCGTCGACCTGCTTGAAAAGGACGGCGCCGGGCTAAACCTGACCTATGAGGTCAGAGACGGAATTTACAATCACCAGGGCGACAACCTCGCCTCGACACTCGAGGGGCGGATAGTCAAATTCGCCGACCGCATCGCCTACATCAACCACGACATCGACGACGCCGTGCGCGCGGGAATACTCACCGAGAATGACATACCGTCGGCTCTCTCAGAGGTCCTCGGCTCGACTCACTCGAAGCGGATCGATACGATGGTCAGAAGCGTCGTCAAAAGGAGCGCAGAGCTTATCGCGAGCGGCAGTCCGGGCATTGAAATGGAGCCGGAGATAAAGGAAGCCACCGATTCGCTCCGAGCGTTTCTCTACGAGCGGGTATACTACAGCCCGCAGGTGCTCGCCGAGGAGCAGCGCGCAAAGCAGCTCATCACGCGTCTGTTCGAATACTATGTCAGGAGTCCGGAGAAGATGCCCGAGTTTTACCGGCGCATGACCGACACCCAGCCGGTCGAGCGTTCGGTCTGCGACTTCATCTCGGGTATGACCGACAACCACGCGATCAACCTTTTCCGTCAGCTCTTCATCCCTAACGCGTGGGGCAGAAGAAGCGAATACTTCTGAAGCTCGCATATATCTTTAAGTTTGCGGACAGAGATATAGTTCCCGCTTTTACAAGTGAGGAATTAGGAGTGAGGAGTGAGGAGTTGTGGAACAAATTCGCCTGCGGCGAATTTGAGTTATTATATACGCGAGTGCGGGATTAGATATATCGCGTTCGATATATTGCTTTGCCATGCGAATGCAACATCGTCATCATATAACTTTACCGCTATTCGCTCCCAACTCATCCAAATTCCTCCACGCAGCTGCATTTTTAATTTTAGGAAATCGCCTCCGGCGATTTCCTTCCTCCACTCCTCACTCCTAACTCCTAACTCCTCACTCCTCACTTTCCCCCTCCCATTCCCCCAAAAAGAATAACAAACAAGTCTGAATAAACCTTATGATTCCTCCCGAAATAATTGAAGAAATCAAATATCGCTGCGATATCGTCGACTTCATCGGCGGGTATGTACACTTAAAGCGCGCCGGCTCGAATTACAACGGGCTGTGTCCGTTCCACAGCGAGCGCACGCCGTCGTTCACAGTGTTCCCGTCGTCGCGCAGCTTCTATTGCTTCGGCTGCGGAGCGGGCGGGGATGTGATTACCTTTGTCATGAAGCGCGAGAACGTCGACTACCGTTCCGCGCTCGAGCTGCTCGCTTCAAGAGTCGGGATTTCGCTTCCGCGCGACAACAATGACGGCGGGTCGAGCGAAGCGGTCAAACGCGAGCGGGTGCTCGCTATGAACCGTGAGGCGGCGCGTTTCTATCACGCCTGCCTGTATGACCAAAATCTCGGCGCCGCGGGGCTGTCCTATCTGCAATCGCGCGGGCTCAGCGGCGCGACTATCAAGCATTTCGGACTCGGATACGCCCCCGACGGCTTCGGCAGTCTGACCGAGCACCTGACACGTCTCGGCTATAGCGCGCCCGAGCTGTCGTCGGCGTTTCTGTGCGGCATATCAAAAAAGACCGGCAGACCGTACGACTACTTTCGAGGTCGGGTCATGTTCCCGATAATCGACGTCACCGGCAGCGTGGTCGCGTTCGGCGGTCGGGTCATGGACGACTCGGTTCCGAAATATCTGAACACCTCCGACACTCCCGTGTTCAAAAAGAGCCGCAACCTGTTCGCGCTCAACTTCGCGAAATCGAAGTGCTCCGAACGGCTGATACTCTGTGAGGGCTATATGGACGTGATTTCGCTGCACGCGAACGGCTTCGAGAACGCCGTCGCGACGCTCGGCACGGCGATAACCCCCGAGCAGGCTCGGATAATGTCCAAATACACAAAGCAGGTCATAATCTCCTACGACTCGGACGCCGCCGGTCAGCGCGCCGCGGACAAGGCGATAAAGCTGCTCGGCGAGACCGGACTCGATGTGCGCGTGCTGCGGATCCCCGGAGCGAAGGACCCGGATGAGTTCTTCAAAAAGAACGGACGCACCGGACATGAGAAATTCAAGCTGCTGCTCGACGGCAGCCGCTCGCAGTTCGACTTCAAGCTCGACGGCGTGCTCTCCCGCTACGACATCAGCGACGTCGACCAGCGCGTCAAAGCCGCTTCCGAGCTCTGCCGGATAATAAGTGAGACAAGCTCCGCGGCCGAGCGCGACGTATATATCGCCGTCGTCTCCGACCGGCTCGAAATCCCGCGCGACTCGCTTAAAAACGACGTCGCACGGATCGCAAAGCACCGGCAGTCAAACGAAAAATCCGAGGAGATGCAGGAGATAATCCGCAAGACCTCCGGCTTCGGCGACCGGGTCAATCGCGACACCGTGAAGAACGTGTCGGCGGTCAGCATTGAGGAAAACCTGCTCGGCATACTCCTCTGCTATCCCGAATTCGTAAAGCAGGTTCGCGACGGCTCGCTCGGACTTTCAGCCGACGACTTCTATTCAGAGTTCAATAAGCGGGTGTTTTTGTCGATCATGAACCGCTTCGACCCGACCCGCGCGTTTGACTTCGGCGTCCTCGCCGAGGACTTCAACGCCGACGAGATGGGCAGGATTACATCGATGCTGGTAAGGCGTCAGCAGCTAACGCAGAACGACGAGGAAGTCCTGCGCGACCTGATATCTCGTCTAAAGGAAGAAACGCGTCTTCACGCGCTCGAAGCGAGCGGTACAAAAGAGGACGAGATGAAGGCAATAATGGATATACTGCATAAAAAAGGCAGAAAGGACGTCTGATGCCATTTGCACCGGCGAAATCACAATCGCACATGATTATGACCATGACTTCGCGACAGCGAAGTCTACCTTTCATATGTCGATGTTTTGTGACGGTTTGCGAAGCAAATCGCGGTCATTGACCGCGAAGTCAC
>CAJFKR010000018.1 GCA_904386005.1 Candidatus Flemingiibacterium merdigallinarum | reverse complement strand
GTAAATGTGCAAACTTGTTCGCTTTCCCTGGGGGAGGCGCCTTTTGAAAAAGGCACCTCCCCCAGACCCCCACCGCGAAAACTTTAACAATTGGGCGTAAATGCTACTTTGCGTATGTGCGCCAAGGCAAAATTTGTGCAATATCGCTATAGCGACAGAGGCGCGCCGCTTTACTCGGGGACCCCTGCCCCGAGCAGCAGCTTAGTGAAAGCAAACTTTTTCGTTTACTATGACTTTTACAATCGGCTAAGTCTTATAATATAATGTAGACAAACGAATGATTATGTGGTATAATGGTAACAGCGTCAGCTTCAGTAAATAGTATATAGTCAGCCGCCGCGCAGGGGCGGCGGAGCATCTGAGGGGGTATATAGCTTGAAGCACAAATACACAGCATGTCTGCGATACGCGCTGACACTGCTGGTCGCACTGACCGGAGTTATTACGACCGGCTGCGTCACCGAATACGACCGCGACGATATCGCCGAATATGTCCGTGGTCTCGGCGTCGACGGCGTCGTCTCGGACAGCTATACTGTTGTCGAGGACGAAAAGGGTTACGACGACCGCTATTGGACGGTCACGCTCGACAATGGTCTCACCTTCCATGTAATCGACGACTACGGCTGGGGCATGGAGTCGGTGTCGAACTACCTGCGCGACGATTATAGTGAGTCGGCACTCGCGTTTATCGCCGACAGTTTGCCGGAATTCAAATACCTGCGCTTTGTGATCGAGTCAGGCGACGAATACAGCGCGCATATCACCGCGAGCTACACCACGCCGGATGAGCTGAAAGCCTGCCGCAACGAGCTGGCGGCACTGCGAGTGGCGTTCACCGACCTTGGGTTTGACGGGCTGTCAGTGCGCTACACGCTCGAGTATATGCACCCGCTGCGCAATGTCACCGACTATGTGATCGACGACGCGGATATATTCGGTTTCACCGACAACGAGAAGAGCTGGGACGAGATGCTCGCCGAGTACATCACGACGATACTCGACTACCGCTACGACACGTCGCTTGTCACAGAAGAACAGATCGACGCGGCGCTCGCCGACTACGAAATGCGCGTCGGCATATACCGCGGCGACGCTGTTGACCGCGAGCTGTACGAGCCCGAGAAAATCGAATATTACGACGACATCATCGCGAACAAGTATTACTACGGCATCAGCTTCGGCAGCCTGTACGAAATCCTCCGCCGCGAGGGCTTCGACGTGTCGGGCGACGCGTGGCACTACAGCTTCACCGGCGCGGACGGCAGCGTATACGAGATATCCTACGACTTTATCGACTCGCTCTACACCGACTACGACTACACGCCGCGCGACGGCTACTACTACCTCCGCGACGGCGAGGCGCAGACGATGGGCGCGTATTTCCACAATCATTTCACGGTGCGTGAGATCGAGGAGCTGACCGGACTCAAACTGGTCGACAGTATCGTCGAGTGATCGCGTACCGCATAACACCAATACAAAATCCTCCCACCATACGGTGAGAGGATTGTTTGTTTATTCAATTGTGTCAAGCGGCATCGGAGTTGAGCCGAGACGATAGAATCTCGCTATAATCGCCGCAGCCTCGGCGCGTGTAGCCTCGCCCTGAGGGTCGAGGACGCCGGTGTCGCGACCGCCGATTATGCCCTTGTCAATCGCCCAGTTGAACGCTTCGACTGCCCAGTCGCTGACGTCAGACGCGTCCGGATATGCCCAAAGCTGCTCGGTGTAGTCAGTGTAGTAGCCCTTGTATTCGGCGTAGCGGTAGATCATCGTCACGAGCTGCTCGCGGGTGACGTTAGCGTCAAGCATCGTGCCGTCAGAAATTCTATTCTCGACCGCCCAGTTGGCGCCGTTTACATACCAGTCGTCGCCCTCAAGCGATTCTACGCCATCGATTCGCGAAAGTATCGTCACGACCATCGCGCGGGTAAGTGTCGCGTTCGGCGCGAACAGGTTGCCGCCGATGCCGTTCATCAGTCCATTCGCGTAGACGTAGTATACATCTTCATAGTACCAGTCAGACTCGAGCACGTCGTCGAATTCCATGACTACCGGCTCGGGTTCGGGCTCGGGTTCAGGTTCGGGTTCAGGTTCGGGCTCGGGCTCGGGTTCGGGTTCGGGCTCGGGCTCGATTTCGACAAACTCAGCCGCGACTGTGACTCCGCCGAACGGCATCTCGAACGAAAAGCTGCCGTCGGTATTAGCTGTCAGCTCTACTGCCTTGCCGGTGCTGTCGACTACGACGATGTCCGAAAGCTCGTAGCCCTCGTCCGGAGTCGGGGTGATCGTGACAATCGTACCCGGCGACGCGAGCGTCGACGGCATTTCAATTGTGCCGTTCACCGGCTGGATCGGGGTTACCGGCGCGATGATGATCGGTATGCCCGTCTCGGTGATTTCTATATTCACCGTCGAGAAATTACCTATCTGGTCGGTCGCCTTGATTTCATATGTTCCCGCGCCCTCGATTATGTATACGCCGTTCTGCGGCGCGATCTGCGTGTCGTTCGCGGTGACGCTGACAGCGGTCAGGTCGTCGACTTTGAACTCAACAAATTCCTCGTAGCTTGCGCCCTCCTCGAGTCCGACAAATACCGGCGGGGTCAGGTCGACTGTAAGCTCGATCGGTCCGAGATACACGCTCTCGTCGGGTGTGTTGATATAGCTCTCGGCGCGGAACCAGAGGTAGTATCTGCCGTTGTCAAGCTCGAACGAGGTCGTGGTCTTTTCGTCAAATTCTATCCAGTCGCCCGATGCGGGTTTTGTCGTCGGATCGCTCATCAGCGCGTATTTGTTCACCTTGATGCCGATTAATGAGTTGTTGTATGTGCTTTCGAGCGTGATTTCAGGCACGTCGCCGAAAATATACACCGCGGTCGTTCCGAATACATCGGACGTCTCGCTGCCGTTTATAGTCAGCCGGCATTCTCCGGACAGCGTGGTGTCGGTATTTTCACCGCTCGAGACCGTCGCGCCCTCGGCGACTAAGATTATGTCCAAACCGGCGGTATTTTCAACCTTAATGGGATCTTTATATTCACCATCTTCCCAGACTTGGATTTCTATATCGATCTTACCGTCTCCCAGATTGAAGGTTCCGCCCGACTGCACGTCTACTATCGTCATAAGTTCGTCTTCCGTAACCTTAGGCCAATAACTAAATTCATAGCTTCCGGTCTTACTGCCATCCTCTGACGTCAGGGTATTTACCACTCCGCCATCGTTTATCCTAATAAAGATATCGTCTTTGCTTTTATTCAGAATATCATTGCCATAGAATTTGCCTAAGTTGTTTATCGTTCCGTTTACCTCTACCGGCACTCTCGCACGAGGAGGGCGGCTGGGAAAGAAATATTGTATACTTCCGTTTTCTTCAATATTAAGCGTGCCGTCAACCCGCAGCTGGCAGTTGTCGTCGTTGAGAGAAATATTCCGCGTAAGTGACATGGTTTCGCCTTCAGCTATTATAAACGTGGCGTTCTTATACATTACAACCGCTCCGATTTTAAGATCGCTGTTGGCGTAAGTCACTTCAGCATTCATACCGAACTCCACAGAGTCAAGAGTACCGCGGAAATTGAAATCTACGGGAACATCTGATGTATAGTACAGCCGGTTGGTTATAGCTATATCGTTCGTCTCATCCGCTATTATTTCGGCGTTATCCTGTATTATGAGATCGGTTATATTATCAATCTTCGCGTTTTCCTCAAGTATCAGCTTTGAATTGTTCATGAAAGCGGCTTCCGGTATAACGACATGAGCGTCTTTCTTTATGATCAATTGTCCATAACCGCGGCACTCAAAATTGCGGTCGTAACTATTCACAGGATCAGAAATGGATCCTTCCACAATCATGGTCGCGTAATTTTGTATTGGATTAGTAAATTTATTGAATAAGGTCAGTACGCTGCCTTCTCCTATATAAATATTATATCTTTGCTTTCCTCTGGAGTGGTTGTATTATCACCATTATATATAATCATTTGGTTATCACATATAATACTCGACCTTTCTTCCAGAGAGAATACGCCATAATTGTATATTTTGCCATGATGTCCTACCGCAGATCTGTCTTTATTACTGGTATTTATCGCACGGAACGTGCCATAGTTGTAAAAATATTCCGAATACATAAAGGTTTCGCCTTTGTAATCATTGGCTTTTATTGTCATATCAACATAGTTATATACCGGCGCACGGCTTCTTTTTGAATTCATGCAGACACCAGCATACACATTTATACTATCGGGCAGTGCAGAGGCTGTATAATCAATAATAATACTTCCGCCGTTTTCACCCTCAACTATATCGGTGCGTGATGTACTGATAGAACTGAATATTTCCGGACTCGTGTTATACAGCGTAAATTTATTTTTGCCATTCAGCACTATCTTGACACTATATTCGATTTTATTATCTGACGGCTCTTTTATATACGAGACCACGCAGTTGTCAATGTCAACGTTGGTATATGTATATATAAAGGTACTGGTTTCCGAGTCATATTCAACCGAAAAAGTACCGCCGCGGATATTTCCGGTGGTGTCGCTGGTATAATCGGTGTCTCCGACCCTGGCGGCATAGTCCTCCGGCCAGGTGTCAGCCGAAACGGCAAACGACAAGCATACCGCCAGCGCGAGCGCGAACGCCGCCGCGATTATGTAGCGTGTGAGCTTGTACTTCATTTTATCACCTCATAGATTCATGGCAATTTTACCGTAATTTTTACGATTATAATCGTACCATATTTTTTTCGGTTTGTCAATCAAATATCTCGGATATATTGTTAATTTTATTCCAACAAAGACATAATACGTCTACAACAATTCGCGCTCAAACGATATATTTCACAATACAAATAATAAATCCGCCCATTTTCAATGAGCGGATTTTTGTTTATGTATCGAATTATTCAGCGTCGGCAGATGTCTCAACTGCTTCAGTGGTCTCCTCAGCTGCTTCGGTCTCTTCAACTACTTCGGTCTCCTCAGCTGCTTCAGTCTCCTCGGTCTCCTCGGGGATTTCCTCTACCGGCGGAACCGCGATAGCTTCGAGCATTGCGCCCAGACGTGCAAACAGCATAGCTGCTTCGCCGCGGGTAGCGGGTGCGGATACATCGATAAGTTCAGCCGCTTCAGCGCTTATGTAGCCGTTCGCGATAACCCACGATACAGCCTCGGCTGCCCAGTCGGATACGCCCGGTACCGGAATAACAGTGTCAACAGTTACGTCGATACCCTTGAGCGCAGCGTAGCGATAGAGCATAACGAGCAGCTGCTCACGGGTGATCGGATCTTCCATGCCGCTGCCATCGGTGATGCCGTTTGCTATTGCCCATTCAAGACCAGCCGCGGTCCAATCCTCGCTTGCAGCGGTGTCGACGCCGTCAATGCGCGCGAGTACGGTAGCCGCCATTGTGCGGGTCATATAGTTGTTCGGTGCGAAGAGAGTGCCGTTGATACCGTTCATGAGCTGCGCTTCGTATACATAGCAGATTTCATCATAATACTGGTCGGTGACCGCTACATCCTTGAAAGGAAGCTCAAGCACGGGCACCTCCGGCTCGGTTTCACCGGCAGCCGCAAATACGACCGTGACGACTACCGCCTCGGACGGCATCTTGAAGCTGTATACGCCCTCATTTTCGGTGAGCTCGCATTCAGCGCCGCTCTCTCCCGCAACCGAAACGCTTTCGATTACGTAGCCCTCGTCAGCGGTTGCAGTTACAGTGATGTCGCTGCCGGTCGAGCCGCGCTCGGACGAAATCTCAACGGTTCCGTTTTCATACGGAGCGACCTCGATTCCGAAAATCAGCATCAGCGCGTCCTGCGTTCCGGCGCTCGCCGGAGCTGCGAATGCCGATACCGGCAGAAGCGAGAACGCGAGCAGCAGTGAAAGTAAAACAGAAATAACTGTTTTCATTTTCATGACTAATACTCCTTTAACGAATGAAATTTAATATACTGACGGTAATATCTGCCAACTGTAAAATCGGTGACAATAAAATTTACCGACAATACACTTTCAACTAATATGATACCACAATTCGGCGCAATTGTCAACCGAATTTTGACAAAACCTGAAAAAATCGCGAAATATTTTTAACACGATGGATTATCTGCCGGTCATGCGGCGCAGAGCCGCCCACGCGCCGTCGGCGTAGAAGCGATGCCCGCCGTCGCCGATCACGTGCGCGATATTGTCGGGCGCGCCGAGCGCTTCATACGCGCGTGACGCCGCCTCTACCATCCGGCGCGCGCCGTCGAGCGGGAAGATGTCGTCGTCCCGCCCGCTGACTACGACCAGCGGCCGCGGCGCGACGAGTATAAGCAGGTCGCTCATATCGAAATATTTGAGTATCCCCGGGATATAATTGCAGGCACAGTGCCGCATCGCTCCGATCGAACCGGCGAAGGTCGAGACCGCGCAGGACGGAACCGCTCCGGCGAGCCGAGTGTCAATCGCGCCGGCGTAGACCGAACAGGTTCCGCCGCCCGAATTGCCGAGCACGTATATCGCGTCAGAATCGACATAATCGGCGAATTCTAACGACAGGATGTCATACAGCCGCATCACGTCCCAGACCCGTTCGCCGATAGTCGTCCGACCGCAGAGCAGGTTCACGAGCGACTCGTCGAGGCACTGCGGACCGTTTTCATTGCCGCCGCACTCGCCGAAGTCGCGCTGCTCGAGCGCGATCGCGGCGAAGCCCTCGCGCACCGCGCGCACACAGAAGTCGCGGTCGCCGGTGACGCTCTCGCCGGCGAATCGGGTACGTCCGAGCGAGATGTGCATACCCTTGCTGTGCCCCTGCAGACAGATGACCGCGGGCAGCTTATCTTCTGATGAAAGTCCGAGCGGCAGGAGCATATGGCAGAGCGCGCGGTAGCCCGGCTCGCTCTCGAACGAAAAGCGTATCTCGCGCACGCCGATTCCGTATTCCGATTCGGGCAGATTCCTGTCGTATTCAATCTCAAATTTCGGCTCGGTTCTGACCATAAGGTCAAGTCCGAGCAATAAAAACAGCTTTTCGCGAGCCTTTGCCTGCCATTCGGCAACCGGCTGCGCGCCGTCCCAGCTCATTTTGGGGCGCAGATTCGCCGCAAAGGCTTTGATATAATCGTATGGAAGCATAACGCCGTCCTCCTCGCGTATCTATAATAATGCTTAAGCCTTGGCGGCAGTCAGATTGCTGAACACTTCGATTGCGTGGCGAGCGTTTTCGCGCATGGCTCTCGTCGCGCAGACGGCGATGTCGTGGAAGTAGAGCTTGTTCGGGAAGTCCACGACCGCGCTGCCGGCAGCCTTCGCCATGTAAGTATAATAGTTTATCTTGCGAATGCCGAGCGAGATTACATGGCGGTAGTCCTCGTCCGATACGCCGCTGCCGCCGTGCATGACGAGCGGGATGTCGATGAGCTTGTCTATCTTCTCGAGCCGCGCGAAGTCGAGCTTCGGCTCGGTGAAATACAGGCCGTGTACCGTGCCGAACGCGCAGGCGAGCGCGTCAATATGGCTGTCGCGAACAAAGCTGACCGCGGCTTCCGGATCGGTGTAGAGGCTGTCCGGGTCGTCGGGCGACTTGTCGCGTATGCCCATGCTGCCCATCTCGGCTTCGACGCTCGCGCCGTACCGCTTCGCCATCTCGACCGCGACGCAGGTGTTCGCGAGATTCTCGGCGTAGGGCAGAGTCGAGCCGTCGTACATTATCGACGTAAAGCCGAGGTCGAGTGCTTTCTTCAGATACGCGAGGTCAGTGCCGTGGTCGAGGTGAACGCAGACCGGAACGCTCGCGCGCTCAGCCATCATCATCATCACTCTGCCGATGACGTCGAGAGTGGTCAGTCCCATCTCCTCGTGAACCTGCGCGTGCATTATGATTACCGGCTGATTCAGTTCCTCAGCCGCGCCGATTACCGCTTCGCAGCACTCCAATCCGGTCGTGTTGAACGAGCCGATAGCGATTTTCTTTGCTTCGGCTATCTTGAGAATTTCTTTCAATGTTACAAGCATATTGTATTTGCCTTTCTTATATTTACCGCGCGTGGCGCGTATAGATTGCGTATTTGTGACATTCAGATTTCGTCAACGCTAATTTTCAGTGTCTGCTCAGCCGACTCGCCCGGAGCGAGGAAGCGCAGCTTGCCCGACTCGCGCATTTTGTCGCGCCCGTTCGGGTAGCAGTTGCCCGGCTCGAGTCCGAGCACATATTCGCCCTTCTGCATCAGCTTCCACTGTGTCAGACAGGGCAGCTCGTCAAGGTCGAAGTCGACGCTTACCGACACGCCAAGCCCGCGATTTGAAAGGCTGACGTGACCGACCTCCGGCTCGTGGTAGAAGCACTGCTCGGGGTAGTGGTCCCGCGGCTCGCAGAGGCGGAGCATCTCGGGCAGCCCGTCGCGCGAAACATCGTCGCAGGGGGTCGTCGACTTCGCCGACAATGTGATTATCGAATCAGGCGCGAGCATCGGGTAGCCGAAATTGATGTGATAGAGTATCATGTACGGCGTCGTCTCGTGCCCGAAGTTTTCCACATAGTCGTGGATTGTGAACTCGCAGCGCGACGTCGAGAAGCGGTACTCGCGCTTCAGCAGCAGCTTGCGCGCGAACAGCGACGCGTCGCGCATGGTCAGCCGAACGACAAGCTCGTCGCCGTCGGTATAGTGGTTTTCTTCCTCGGCGGGGATTCCGGCGATAGTGCCGTGCAGTCCCAGCACCTCGCCGTCGTCTTGGCAGGGCGAGCCGAGGTGAGAGAGTCCGCAGGTCGTCATGAAGCCTGCCGTGAACGATTTTAAGAAGTTATTGCCGCTGCCGTCGTAATAGTGCGGCGAGACGTAGCCGCAGGGAGCGAAGAAACCGAGGTTGATTCCGCGATAGCTCATGCGCGAGATATCGCCGCAGCGGTCGGGCGACAATGTGAGTGCGAGTCCGCGGCCGTTGTCAACCTCGAGCAGGCGCATATTGTCGCCGCGTCCGCCGACGAGCCGGTGCTCCTCGATACGGCTTATTTGTGTGGGGTGACCGATGTAATCGGAAATATTCATTGGGTTTGCCTTTCATTTATGGGTTGGTGCTTGCATAAGTTAGGAATTAGGAGTGAGGAGTTAGGAGTTATGGTACAAAAATTCCCTGCGGGAATTTTTGAATTGATTATAAAAAGAATGGGGGTGAAAATTGCGTTGTGATTTACCGGAGCTCCCGCGAGAGCGAGTACAGCTTGCGGTATTTGTCGAACAGCTCGTTGTAGCGGCTGTGACGCTTCGGGTCGGGAATCAATGTTTCCCCCTCGCGGGTGAACACTGACGCGGCTTCGGCAAGACTTGAGTACAGTCCGAGCTGCTTTGCCATGAGCAGTATCACTCCTGCCGCGCCGACCTCGGGGACGTCGACTATAGTTATCGGCAGTCCGGTAACGTCGGCTTTGATCTGACTCCAGACGCGGCTCTTCGCGCCGCCGCCGGTCGCGAGCAGACGCGACGGCTTGATTTTGCAGCCGGCGAGCAGCTCGAGGTTGACGCGCATCTCATACGCGACTCCCTCCATGACCGCGCGGTAGAGCTCGTACTTTGTGGTTCCAAGCGTCACGCCCCAGAACAGCGCGCGCGAGTCGGGGTCCATGTACGGCGTGGCGGCTCCGGCGAAGTGCGGCATTATCAGTATATTGCCCGGCTCATCTCCGACCGCGGCGTCGAGCACGGAGTAGCTCTCGCCCCCGCCGAGGTTGTCGCGAAACCATTTCAGCGCGGTTCCGCCGGTATACGAGAACGCGCAGCCGACGTACATTCCCAGCTCATACGGCAAAAACGCGATTCCCGAGTCGCAGGCTGACATATCGTCGGGCAGGCGGGATATCACGGGTGTGATACATTCGACGCTGCCGCTGCCGTCGACCGCGTCGCCGTCGCGCAGCGCGCCCGCACCGAGCGCGGCGGCGTTCTGGTCGTGCATAGCCGAGATGATCTTCGCGCCGTTCAGTCCGAATTTATACGATACTCCGGCGACAGTTCCGTCCGGCACCGGACACGACAGCAGATTTACGTCGATTCCGGTCTCGTCGAACAGCTCGCGCCTCCAGCAGAGATTGCGGACGTCGAAGCCCATCGTGCGGGTCGCGGACGAGTAGTTGATAACGCGGCTGCCGCAGAGCAGCCAGACGATGTAGTCGCCGATCATAAAGATTTTACGCGTCTTTTTTATCACATCCGGTCGGTTGCGGCAATACCAGCGCAGCTTCGGCAGTGAGTAGAGCGCCGCGGGTGCCAGACAGGCTGAATTTTTGACCATCTCGCGGTCGTACATTTTACATTCCTCACTGCCGCGCGGGTCGTTATAGAGCATTGGGCAGTTGAGGATATTGTCGTTTTCATCGAGCAGCACGAACGACTCGCCGAACGACGACACGCCGAGCGCGTCCGGCTTGCATTTGGTCGCGCATATAACCGTTTCGACGGCGGCGGTGATGTCGTGCGCGTCGATTGTATGCTCGGTTTCGGTATGGCGCGAGTCATAGGGCTGGTAGTGGCTTTCGACGAAGTGACCACGGTCGTCGCAGACGGTGATCTTACAGCCGCTCGAGCCGACATCAAGTCCGGCAAGATACAAGGAAATCGCCCCTTTCAGACAAGAGTGGTCTCTGATTCACGAAGTGAATCAGAGAGAGTGGAGAGTGGTCTCCCGCTTCGCGGGAGAGAGTGGGCTCAAAACCGCCGGAGGCGGTTTTGAGAGCTGCGGTAGGAAATCGCCGGAGGCGATTTCCATAATTTAGTGAGGAGTTAGGAGTTAGGAGTGAGGAGTTTCGGTAGGAAATCGCCGCAGGCGATTTCCGAAATTAATAGATAAGCGTATATCTCACTTTTCCCTACATTTGATATTTCGTAATGCAATCGGTGCGGTGGGATTTCATGTGGTCGACTGTACATTCAGTCACGTCAAGCAGTCCTCGCCAACCAAGCCGCCCGGAATGGAGAGGAACCATGTAGGGCGGCGCAAATGATCGCCCAAAGGGTAGGGGCAGAAACTACATCCGCACCAAACGAAATGGGTGTCCGCGCAGCTCGACCGCGCAGAAATAAAGTTGGAGCCCCCCGCCCTGACACAGAGTGTCAGGGCTCTGCGAAAGTTTTCGGGGTGGGTTAGCAGTTCGGCAAGCGAAGCTTGCTGAACTGCTGGGGAGCTCCCTTTTTCAAAAGGGTCTCCCCCAAGAAAAACGAACAGTCACAGCTCCATTATGTCGTAGCCGAGATAGTATGTGAACGCTTCGCGGAGGATGAGGGCGGTGTGACCGCGGCCGATCGCGGTGTGGTGGCGGAAGCCGGAGCGGCCGAGCTTAATAAGAATGTGCTGTAGGTTTTCGATGTGAGCGACGCCGCCGCAGCCGAAGAAGCCGTCCTCGATAGGCTCGCCGGTGAACCTGCCCTCGCCTATGTAGAAAGTAAGGCGACCGTTTTCGGTCTTGCAGTTCGAGAAGGTCATCGGGAACGCTGCGATGCGGCCCTCGTTGCTGCCCCATCCGCAGCCGGGATTCGCCTTCGCGAACATCTTGTGGTCGGTCACGATACCCTTTTTCTCCATCAGCGACTGAGCGATCGGTCCGCAGTGGAAGAGTATCACCTTGTCCGGATCGTCGCCGTAGTTGTTGTTCCAGTCGACGCAGGCGGCCGGCTGCTCAGACGCGAGCATGAGCGAGTACATATTTATCGCCGAGCAGAGGTCGATCTCGCAGGACGCGACAATACCGCGGTCGTTGAGCTCACTCAGCAGCACGCAGGGCGCGACTCCGAGCACCGTCTGCATTTCCTCCCAGCAGCGCAGCGCGATGCAGTCGAGCCGGAACTCACTTATGTATCTGTCGAGTATAACGCCGACCTTTGCGAGCGTCGTCAGCTTGTCGTCGGGCACGAGCGAGAAGTCGGTGTATTCGGTCAGGCGCACCCGCTTGCACATCACGTCGGGGTCGCTGTCGGACAGCTGTCCTACACGCCAGAACAGATCTGACAGGTCGAACGTCTCGACTGTGATACCGTATTTCTGCAAGGTTATCTCGTCAAAGCGCACCGTCTTGAACTTCGACGTGCGCGCGCCGATACAGCCGATAGTGAAACGGCGCATTTTATTGACCACGCGGCAGATCGCGGCGAAGTCGGCGAGGTTCTGTCTGAACTCGGGTGACGACGGGTGTACGACGTGCGGCGCGAGGACGGTATACGGTATGCCGTACTGATTGAAAACATCCTCTATGCTGAACTTGCCGCAATACGAGTCGCGGCGGTGCTCGAAGTCCATCTTGCCGATCTCGTCGGGGTATGCCTGCACGAGTATCGGCACTCCCGCGTCGCGCAGCGCGGCGACCGCGCCGTTCTCGTCGCCGAAATTGGGCAGCGACAGTATCACGCCGTCAAACTCGCCGCGGTGCGACTCGAGCCACTCGGCATAGCGGTAGCCCTCGTCGCGCGTCTCGACCGCGCCATATCGGGTCATGTCCGCGTCGGGTATGATATAGTCGTAACCGGCGGCAGCAACCGCGTCGGCGACCTCGTCGCGAGCTGTGCCGATGAGCGATTCGGGGAAGAATCCCCGATTGCCGAAATACAATGCAAACGTCATAGAAACACCTCTTTCAAGTGAGAGTGGTCTCTGATTCGCGAAGCGAATCAGAGAGAGCGGAGAGCTGAACTGAGAGTGGTCTCTGATTCGCGAAGCGAATCAGAGAGAGTGGAGAGTGTGTGGTCTCGAAACCGCCGCAGGCGGTTATGAGAGATGCGGTAGGAAATCGCCGGAGGCGATTTCCAGATTTATTCAGAAGTGAAAAGCGGCGGAGAAATTGATGTCAGAAGTGGGGTCACCTAAAATATGTCAACGCGATATTGACTATAAGGCATATTTCATCCGTGCTTGACCTTGCCCGGGCTCATTCGGTTCACCTTTTTGAACGCGCGGGCGAAGTTCTGCACGTTGTCGTAGCCGAAAAGCTCGGCGACCTCGCTGACGTTCAGACTGCCGTCAAGCAATATTCGCAGCGCCATGCGCATACGCACCCACAGCAGATATTCGCGAAAGCTGCTTCCTACGACCGACTTGAACCGGCTTGAAAAATAGCTCTCGGAATAGCCTGCCATAGCGGCGGCTTCGGCGAGCGTTATTCCTCGCCGCGCGTTGTCGTCGATATACGATATAATTGGGTATAAATCCCGCGCCCTCGTGTCGCTGGAAACCGACGCGGCACGCTCGATATATCCGCGCAGCTGCGTTATCGCTCCCGAAATCAGCCGCTCCGAGCCGGACTCATTCGCGCCGAACTCGCGGCGCAGCACCGAGCAGAGCGACGCTATCTCGTGCCCATACTCGCTCTGCGCGCTGAATCGCCGGCAGTACCGCTCGTCCGAGCCGTGCGCGCTCCGAAACAGCGTCAGGTATTCTGACACTACTCGGTCGCCGTCGGGCGGAAACTGTATTACAAGCACACTCCCACCCTCGGGGCAGAAGGTGTCGTGCAGCGCTCCCGGCAGAATCGCAATCGAATCGCCCATGTCGACCGGGGTGATCTCGCCCTCGATATACAGCTTCACACTTGGCGTGAGTATATGCAAAAGCTCGATTTCACTGTGCCAGTGCAGAGTGTCGTTCATGCAAAGGTTGCAGTTCACAGTCCGAACCATGATTTTGCCCTGACCGTAGTCGTCGAGCTCGTTCTTGCGGATTATCTGTTTATTTTGCCGGAATGTGTCGAGCGCGTCGGGCAGATGTCCGGTCATTTTTCGTTCAGATGCCGCGCAGACGCTTCAAGCACTCGACTATCTCGGCGGCTACATATGAGCCGAAGCCGTGATTCAGGCTCTCGCCGCCCTCGCTGTGCTCCCACAGCGTGCCGGTGATCTTCGACATATGACCGTAGAAGCTCTTGATCTCCTCGAGATTCTGCTTGTACAGTCCCAATTTCATCAGCACCTCGACGCGGACCGCGCAGCCTATGAACGCTTCGAGCCGCTCGAAGCCCTCGGGCAGACCCGACAGGTCGCCGTGGCGGTCGAGCTTGTTGATTACCGCGTCCATGAGCACCGCGTATTTCGGCGACGCGGGGTCGACTATATCGAACATGATCGCCTCATGCTGACAGATAGCCGAACGGTCGTCCTTGACCTCAAGCTCGCCGGCGGCATTGCGGACGGCGTGGTCGCGGAAAAACTGACCGTCGAACGACTGCTTTACAATCTCATCGCGGACATGGTCAGCCTTTGCGGCAAGCTCGGGGCGGTCGAGCATCTCGGCGGACGCGCGCAGCACGCCCGAATAGAGCATATTCGTCGGGTAGTTTACGTCCTGCACCCAGTTGTTGGCGCGCGACCACTCGACGAAGTTCCAGTACGGCAGCTTCTCGAGCAGACCATCGCTGTTCTCGTAGCCGGCAAAGAAGCCGAGTATACGCTCGAGCAGCTCTTTGAATGGCTTGGTATCGCCGCCGCGGAGTCCGAATTCGTACAGCTCCATGACGTACCAGAGCGTCCACTGCGGGATAGAAGTGTCCCAGAGGTTGTCGCCCGGGTAGCACATCGGGAGCAGTCCGTCCGGCAGTCCGGGGAATTTAGCAAGGCGGAAGTTGTCGAGGAATATGCGCTCGCACTCGGTCGAGCCGGTGAACAGCAGCGACGCCTTGCCGGTGAAGTAGCTGTCGCAGAGCCAGCCGCCGCGCTCACGACCGGGGCAGTCGGTAAAGCAGTCGATGGTGTTCTGACGGAAGGTATCCCAAGCGGCGGTCATGATGCCGTCGAGTATCTCGTCTCCGGTCTTGACCGCCGCCGGCATTACCGGATAGCAGTACTCGCGCAGCGTGAATTCGACGTTCGAAACCGAGCCGGATTCGACAAGGATTCCGACGTACATGAACGAATAGGGCTCGAACGATTCGAGTGTGAATTCGCCGGCGGGCAGGCGGTATTTGATTACGTTCAGCAGCGACGACTGACCGTGACCATAAGCGATTTCGCCCCGCTCATGCTTTTCGGAAAAGACTATGTATACGACCGACGGCTCGCTTGCAATAAGGTGGGTTTTGATGAAGCCCGAGCCGATTCCGGAGAACTTGTATTCTGAGAAGCGTCCGGCTGAAAGCGTGCAAGGGCAGGCGGCCTTGTCCTCGGTAAAGACAGCGTCGGTCGCGGAGAGGACGTCGTTCGGACAGTCGGAATAGTTGAAGCATTTTACGTCCGCGCCGGGTACAAAGTAGCGGGCGAGCGGACGGTTCTCGACCGCACGCAGCGTATAGCTTCCGGTGCGCAGGAATTTTGCCGGCGGCGTCACTTTGAACTCGGGGAGCGGGAACTCGCGGTCGAGGTATTCGCGGCCAAGCTCGACCTCGGAGAGCTCGTCTGCAAGGCTGTCGATGTCATCCTGCCATCTCGCGGCGGGCGAATCCATGTAGTAGACCTCGGTGAACGCGCGCTGGTAGGTATAGCGCGGGACGACCTGCTCGCGCAGCGTATTCAGCGCGCAGCCCTTGAAGTCGCGTCCGGTCGCGGCGACGACCTCATCTCCGCAGGTGATTTCAGCCTGCAAAAACGACGGTATATCGAGCGTATAGAAGGACGGGCAGTTATATCCGGCGACCTCGACGGCGAGTGTATTCTTACCGGCTATGACCGGCAGAGTCAGCGAGTCGATGCGCAGGTAGCCATGCGGCGGGCGAGCCGGACCATAGGAGAGGAATTTACCGTTAAGCGTGATACGGTAATAGGTCGAGCCGGTTATATGGAGGGTATAGCTCTTATCCTTTTGTGCGTCGAAGGCACAGACAAAGCCTGCCTGAAAGTTCATTTCAAGGCTTTTATCTTTGATGAATATGGGTTTGGCGATGGTAAAATTATACATAATAACACCTCTTTATGTAGAGTGGTCTCTGATTCGGCTTTGCCGAATCAGAGAGAGTGAAGAGTGGTCTCCCGCTTCGCGGGAGAGAGTGGTCACATAACCGCCGCAGGCGGTTATGTGAGATGTGGTAGGAAATCGCCGGAGGCGATTTCCGAAAATAATAATAAGTGTGGAGCGAATCGGTGAGAGTGGTCTCGCCTCGGCGATAGAGTGGAGAGTGTGTGGTATCATAACCGCCGCGGGTGATTATGGGAGCCGCACGGAAATCGCCGGAGGCGATTTCCGATTAAAATTTGCCGCAGGCAAATTTTTTCATCAGCTCTCGGAACCGCCGCAGGCGGTTCCGAGACCACTCTCTCCCGCTTCGCGGGAGACCACTCTTCACTCTCTCTGATTCGGCAAAGCCGAATCAGAGACCACTCTTTTCGTCAGAGACCACTCTTTTAATTAAAGTTATTCGTTTTTATAGAGCTTCGCTAAGACGTTGGCTACGACTGGCTCTACCACCTCGGCCATGCGGTAGAAGCCGAGGTCGTTCGGGTGGCAGCAGTCGCAGGTGCAATAGTGCCGGTCAACCTCGCCGAACAGGCTCTGTCCGTCGATGAAGTAGACGTTGTTGTCGCCCTCGGCGAGCGCGTGCTCCCACGTCGCGCGGATTATGTCGCGCCGCTTCGCGTTGTCGGGCGAGTAGTCGAAGTCGGGCTTTGTCATAATAATCACCGGCAGGTTCGGGTGCGCGGCGCGGATAATCTTGAAGAACGGCTCGTGCGTCGCGGCGAGGTGCTCGGCGGACGGCGCGTTGTGGTCGTAGTCCAAGACGAATATGCTCATCGGTATCGACGCGATAAGCTCGGCCATCTCCGGCTCTCCCTTCGCGCTGCCCGAGAAGCCGTAGTTGTAGTAGTCGACATTCAGCCGGTTCGAGATTATCGCGTTGTAGACGTTTGTCATACGGCAGCAGCAGCCGCCCTCGGTTATCGACGAGCCGTAGAACAGAATCGGGTCGTACTTATACGGAGTCGGCGATTCAACCGCGGCGTCGTCGGGGAAGTTTAACTCGACGTTCGCGATGATCTCGTTGCGCGGCAGGAACAGGGTCACGTCCTCGATTTCGTTATTTTTATAGAAGGTTTTCTGCGCGGTCTTGGTTTTGTAGTCGGGCGGGTTCACGAGTCCGGCGAAGCGCGCGGTCGGACGGTCGCCGATGAGCACGTTTATCGCCTGGCAGGCGAATATCGACATTCCGACGTCGGGCGACAGGGTCTCAAGCTCTAATTTTACTGTGAACTCGGTCGCGTTCGTTCTAAAGCAGATACGAGCGCCCGGGCAGCGGCGCCCGAGAAATTCAAGGCTCGGCAGCTTTGCGCGCACCTCGGCAGGAACTCGCTCCAAGAGACCGTTCTGACTGTAGAACGGCAGCCCGTGTACCTCGAGCGGCGCGTCTGAATATTTATAGGTTTTGATATTGATCAGCTCCCGTCAATTTAGTATGCGGATTTTTATGTATCCGTTTAGTACGCGGATTGATATATCCGTTTGTGTCAATGCAATTGTATCATATAATCACGTCGTTGTCAAGTGCTAAAGCTCCGCTCAGGTCAGATTAACTGCGTAAGAAACTCGTGGCTCGCGGCGGCGAGGCGATAGGATTCGTCGAACGGCATTCCGCCCTCGGTTTCGAGCGACACCGCGCCGGTGTAGCCGGCTTCGCGCAGCAGCAGAATACAGCCGGCGACGTCGACGATACCCTGTCCGAGCGGAACGCAGCTGCCGCGCTCGTCAAGGTCCTTCGCGTGGAAGTGGACGACGCGCGAGACGACACGGCGCAGTGTCGCGACCTCGATAACTTCGCGCGCGTGCGACTGGGCGAGTGTGTCTCGAGTGGCTGACTGAACGGTTTCGTCTGACGCGCCAATCGACCGCCACGCCGCCGCTCCGTCGCGAGTCTCGACGAAGCCGGCGCGGCGGATGTTCGCGCAGTCGTAGTTGATGCCGAAATGCTTCGAGCTTGATATCGACAATATCCGTTCGAGTCCGTCGGCGGTCAGCGAGAAGCTGCCGTGCGGCTCGAGCGCGAGCGTGACGTCATATTTTTCCGCGGTTTCGATAAGGCAAAGGAGCCGTTCGGACAGCCGTTTGAACGCGTCGTCCTCGCTCATATCGTCCGGACGGTAGCCGTCGCCGAGATCGACTATCGGTATATTCGCGGCAGCCGCCCATTCGATCGTGCGCTTGATCGTATCAACGCAGCTGTCGGCGGCGGGTATCAGCGCGCCTTCCGGCGCCCAAAGCGAGGTCACGCCGAGAAAGCCGTGAGCTTTTGCCATATCGGCGAACCTGACCGGATCGTCTCGGTCGACGACGACGTGCATACACCATGGGTTCGTCGCCTGTGTCTCAAAGTAGCGGTATCCGGCGGAGTATATCGCATCGAGCACTCGCCCGAGCTCATACTCGCGGAACACGACGCTGCCGCAGCCGATTTTGAAATCAGCGGACATATGTATACCTCCTGAAGGTAGTGGGATTGGTTTGCTTTGCGGTTGTGCTATATATTATCCTGCTAACAGGATATCACACCGGCGGCGCAATGTCAAGTGCCTATGCAAAATATCCTGCGCGGTACTTATTTGTGCCGCGGTCGACCGCGAGAATAAATACGGGGAGAGGCTGTCCGCTTCTCCCCGTGATATTTGTGTCGCCGCGGTATGCGGCTGTGCGGTGCATTGCCGCCGGTTGTGCAGTATATGTGCTGTCAGCCGTGCTGGATATTGGCGGTAACAATGCAATATATCGCCGTCGGCGAGGTTATGTACGTATGCAAAATGTGCAGCATATTGCCGCCGGTGTGCAGTATATGTATTGTCAGCCGTGCTGGATATTGGCAGTGACAATGCAATATATCGCTGTAGGCGTGGCGGTTGATTTCTGCCAGCTGTGCAGCATATCCGTCGGTCGTGCAGTATATTTGCTGTTAGCTGTGCCTGATATTGCCGGTGACTATGCAATATATCGCTATCGGCAAGGTTATGTACGTATGCAAAATGTGCAGCATATTGCCGTCGGTTGTGCAGTATATGTATTGTCAGCCGTGCTGGATATTGGCAGTGACAATGCAATATATCGCCGTCGGCGAGGTTATGTACGTATGCAAAATGTGCAGCATATTGACGCCGGTGTGCAGTATATGTATTGTCAGCCGTGCTGGATATTGGCAGTGACAATACAATGAATTGCTATCGGCAAGGTTATGTACGTATGCAAAATGTGCAGCATATTGCCGCCGGTGTACAGTATATGTATTGTCAGCCGTGCTGGATATTGGCGGTGACAATGCAATATATCGCTGTAGGCGAGGTTATATACGTCTGCCAACTATGCAGTATATTCGCCGGTCGTGCAGTATATTTGCCGTCAGTCGTGCCTGATACTGCCGGTGACTATGCAATATATCGCTGTCAGCATAACAATTGATTTCTGCCATCTGTGCGGCATATCCGCCGCGGTCGTGCAGAATATTTGCTGTCAGACGTGCTGTATACTGCCGATGACCATGCAATATATCGCTGTAGGCGTGGCGGTTAATTTCTGCCAATTATGCCGCATATCCGCCGCCGGTCGTGCAGGATATTTGCTGTTAGTTGTGCCTGATATTGCCGATGACCATGCAATATATCGCTGTCAGCATAGCAATTGATTTCTGCCAGCTGTGCGGCATATCCGCCGCCGGTCGTGCAGGATATTTGCTGTTAGCTGTGCCTGATATTGCCGATGACTATGCAATATATCGCTGTCAGCATAACAATTGATTTCTGCCATCTGTGCGGCATATCCGCCGCGGTCGTGCAGAATATTTGCTGTCAGCTGTGCTGTATACTGCCGGTGACTATGCAATATATCGCTGTAGGCGTGGCGGTTGATTTCTGTCAGCTGTGCGGATGCTGCTGATGACTATGCAATATATCGCCGCCGATTATGCAATGCCCCGGTCGGCTTCCGTACGGACATCCCCGCGGAGACTGACCTTACCGCTCGACCGCCGCGACACAGTCGCTGCCGGACATTAGCCCCGGGCTGCCGACGGTCAGCTTTACGCTGCCGGCGCGGTCGGCGCGCACAATCGCGAGGGCGCGGCCCTCGAAGGCGTGGCAGATACACGAGCCGTACTGGTCGGTGTTCTGCGGGTCGCCGCTGAATATGCCTATAAGATCGCCGCCGTCGACAATAGCGGTCAGCTCGTTCTTGGCGTCAGCGACGCGGCGTCCGGAATCGTCGGTGACGGTGATATCGAAATAGCAGAGGTCGCGGCGGTCGGCGATGAGCGTATGCGTTTCAGCCTTGACCGAGATCGCAGCCGCCTCTCCGGTCGTCTCTAGCGACGAGCGACCGCACTCCCTGCCGTCCTTGTACGCGACGACCGACAGGATGCCGCGCTCATACGGCACGTCGAGCGTCGCTATCGCTTCATTCGGCTTGGTTCTGCCGAGCGAGCGCGAGTTTATGAACCACTCGATTTCGTCGGCGTCGGTGTAGACCTCGCATTTGACCGGCTTGCCGATATACTTGTCGTCGAACGTCCAGCTGTCGAGCACGTCGTACCAGTGCCAGCCGGTGCCCGAGAAGCCCTCGCCGTAATGCTCGGGGTGGGTCGTAAATATCCTCGGCTCGCAGCCGCCAATCCATACCGCCTCGCGGAAATAGGACTGCGGGCGGCGGTAGCCGCAGAGGTCGAGGTCGCCCTGATAGCAGGCGCGCCAAGGGTACGCGGCGAGGCTGATGCCGTTGATTTTTTCGTCGCGCGCCCAAGCCGAGCGTCCGGTGCCGGCCTCGCCGAGGTTGTCGTACGCCGTCCACGTGAAGTCGCCGATGACGTGGCTGTTTTCGCGGACGGCTTTCCACGACTTGTAGAAGTTGACCGCGTGCGTCTCCGAGCCCCAGATGACACGCTCAGGGAAGAGCTTGTGGTCGTCGGCGTAGCGCTCGTACAGGTAGTTGTAGCCGCAGATGTCGAACGGCTTGTAGTAGTCGGCGGTGCGCTCTGCCCAGCTTATCTCGCGACCGTCGGCGTCGTACTTATGGAAGCGCGCGTCGAACGATTTTTTATATTCGTCGTCGTCATACCAGTCGGGGTTCGCCGGAAGTCCCCATGTGGCGGAGGTGACGAGCCGGGTCGAGTCATAGCTGCGTATCTCGTCGGCAAGGCGCTTCGACCACTCGGCGCCGTCCGATGAGCCGCAGCTCTCGGGTATCTCGTTGCCGATAGAGTAGCTGACCACCGACGGGTGATTGCGGTCGCGCAGCACCATCGACGCGATGTCGCGCGCCCACCAATCGGCAAACCAGAGGTGGTAGTCGAGCCGGTTCTTCGGCGCCGACCACATATCGAACGCCTCGTCCATGACTATGATACCGAGCTCGTCGCAGACGTTTAAGAGTCCGAGCGACGGCGGATTGTGCGCGATTCGCAGCGCGTTGAAGCCGGCGGCTTTGAGCCGTGCGACTTTGCGGCGGCAGGCAGCCGGATAGTCGGCCGCGCCGAGAAGCGCGTGGTCGTGGTGTATGCAGCCGCCGCGCAGCTTCATCGGCTTGCCGTTTAAGAGGAAGCCCTGCTCAGCGTCAGCCGATATTGTGCGTATGCCGAATCGGGTCGTATCGCTGTCGAGAACAGTATCGCCGTCCGAGAGGGTAGTGACGAGCGTGTACAGATTCGGGTTTTCTGTGTCCCAGAGCTTCGGCGAGTCGAGTCTGAAGCTGAGTTTTGCCGGAGTCTTTGTGCCGGCGTTGACCGATATCGGCTGCTCGAGCGCCGCGACCATATTTCCGTCATTGTCGACGATTTCGGCGTGCAGTGTGATGTTGGCGGCGCGTTCGGCGGTGAGCTGATACGAAACCTCGACGCGGTCGAGCGCGGGTGTGGTTACGAACACGTCGCGCGGCTCGATACGGATATCGCCGCCCTCCCAGAGATAAACGTCGCGGTAGATGCCCGCGCCCGAGTACCAGCGGGTAGAAGGCTGGAGCGCGTCGGTGGTTATAACGAGCTTGTTCTTTTCGCCGGGGCGCGCGCGCTCGGTGAGGTCGACGAGGAACGGCGTATAGCCGTGCGGGTGCATGACTAGGCTGTATTCGTTGAGCTTGACGGTGGTAAGCATATACGCGCCGTCGACGTCGAGTATGTAATGGCGCGCTTCATTGTCGAGGTCAAGATATTTTACGTATGTACCGACTCCGCCGCCGAAGTAGCCGTTCGCGCCGCCGCCGGGAGCGTGTGGGTCGCGTGGCTGTGTGATCGCGTAGTCGTTCGGCAGGTCGACCGGCACGAAGCCGTTTGTTCCGGGCGCGTTCAGCCGCCAGCCCTTTGAGATGCAGGTGCGTTTCATAAGGTTTCACGTCCTTTCGCAGGTTTAATGAAGTTTGGAATTTGTGCTGTAGCTTGAAGCGAAGATAGGTATTAGTTATTAGTTATTAGTTATTAGTTATTAGTTATTAGTTATTAGTTATGGAACAAAAATTTCCTGCGGAAATTTTTGAATTAATTATAACACGAGTGCGGGGCGGTAAAGCTGTGGTTCTGGGGCTTGCAGCGATTAGCGGCAAGCGTATAATGTCAGACTCGCGTATAACTTTTCACTTATCACTGTTTCATTATTAATATTAATAATCAGCAGCGCGGAAGCGTTTTTTAATTAATTAAAATTTGCCGCAGGCAAATTTTTACCTCAGCTCTCGAAACCGCCAAAGGCGGTTTCGAGACCACTCTCTCCCGCTTCGCGAGAGACCACTCTCCGCTCTCTCCACTCTCTCTGATTCGGCTTTGCCGAATCAGAGACCACTCTTTTTATTCGATAACCTTGCAGTCCCCGAGTATTTCGGGCTTGTATTTCATCGAGTCCTGCTCGGTCAGCGTGCGCTTTACTCGGCAGGGGTTGCCGGCGGCAAAGCTCATCGGCGGGATGTCGCGCGTGACCACGCTGCCCGCGCCGATTACGCAGCCGTCGCCGATAGTCACGCCCGGGCATACTACGACATTCGCGCCGAACCAGCAGTTGCTGCCTATCTTGACCGGCTTCGCGTAGCAGAGACGCTTGTGCTCGCCGGTCTCGGTTATCATCATCCGGCGCTCGTCGGGGAGCATCGGGTGGAGCGGCGTTACTATCGTGCAGTTCGGACCGAACGCGACGTCGTCGCCGATAGTCACCGGCGCGTCGTCCTGTATCGTCAGGTTGTAGTTGCCGAAAAACCGCTTGCCGATTTTAGTATGTACGCCGTAGTGGAAATAGATCGGTCCCTGCATGAACGCGCCCTCGCCAAGCTCGCCGACTATCTCACGGAGTAGCTCGGCGCGGCGCTCGGTCTCGTCCTCATATGTGAGACTGTATTCGTGACAGAGCTTATGCGAACGCAGCTTTATGGCTTTCAGCTCGGAGTCGCCGGGGCAGAACATTCCTCCGGCGAAAATTTTTGCTTCTTCTGACATTGTTTGTAACCTCCAAATTAGTTGTTAGTTATTAGATATTAGTTATTAGTTGTTAGTTGTTAGGTATTAGCTGTTAGGTATTAGGTGTTAGTTGTTGCCAGACGGGTTTATGAATTAATTGCGGATAAACGCTTCGTCCTTGTCGGGGATTCCGTCCTCGTCCGAGACGAACCGCTCAACCCTCATTTTGAGGTCGTATTTCTCGCGCAGCTCGGCTATTTTCCGCATCATCGGCGTCGCGTGGTGCGCGTCGATTGAGGCTTGGTCAAGCCAGCTGTCGATAAGCAGCAGGGTCTCGGGGTCGTCGAGCGACAGGTAGTAGCTGTAGCCGAGATTGCCCGACTCGGCGCGGATTTTGTCGACCGTGCCGCTCGCGGTCATTTCCTCGGCGAATTTGCGCGCGCTGCCGTCATGACCGGTATAGTGTATGTGTATTGTTATCATAATAGTTTTTAGTTGTTAGTTGTTATAGTTTTTAGTTGTTAGTTATTAGCTGTTAGTAGAGGTGGGGTTTAGCGTTCAGACCTTAAGCTCGATTGTATCGATTTTGCCGCGGCCGGTCGAGTTGCCGTCACAATTTACGTCGTAGAACTCTATCTCTCGCACGAGGGCGTCTGTGCTATTGATACGGAGACCATTGACTATGATACCACGCATTGTCAGCCGCTCGGTTCGGCTCGACAGGTAGGGGTCGAATATCTCGTATTCGCCGACGCGCACCGACTTCGGTCCGCAGCAGACGAGGTACGAATAGGGGAATTTGTCTTTATACAGCGTGAGCCCTATATTCTCGAGCGACAGGAGGTCTATATTCGCGCCGAGCTCGAACGCCGCGAAGCTGCCGCGCACCGGGTCGGATTTCGTATACTCGTCGAAGCCGTCGAGCGGCGCGGCGAGGTCGACCGTGACGTCGTCGAAGTAAAGACTGGACGCGCTGCCGACCGCACCCCATTCGGGCGTCTCGCCTATCTTATAGCGCGGCGTCTGGAAGTAGAGCTTGAACGTGCGGATACCGCGCACATGGTGTATGACCGCGCCGTCTATCGCGCAGTCGACGCGGCTTGCGTCGTCGTATCGGTAGATTCAGGTCTCGAGCCGCATTGCCTTGTACGGGCTGGATTCGGCGAGGTCGAGGTTCTCGCACCAGACGTCCTCGATTTTGCCGAAGTTGACCGACGAGTTCTGCCAGTCGTAGGCGTTGAGCGCGACAAGGTCATCGCCGACCTCACCCGAGATATTGCGGCAGAGACAACGCTTTGTGTCGCCGTTGATATGCAGTCCGTCCGCGTAGCAGGAGTCAAAGGAAATATCCTCAAATACGCAGTCCGAAACGTCGCCGACCTGCACCGCGAAGCCGGCGGTATGGGCGAAGGTCGCGCCTATTATCGACAGGCAGTCGAGGTTCGAGAAATAGAAGAGCGACGACACGCCAAAGAAGCTGCGCGTCTCGTCGAACATACCGCTCGAGCCGTAGCCGCCGCGGCGGGTACGCGATTCCTCCCAGCGCCCGCCCTCGATGAAGATTCCGCAGTCGCGCCGACCCGACACCGGTTTATGCGTGCCGTCAGCGGCTGAAGCGTTTCTGAGCATGAGCAGCTTGCAGTCGGGGGTCTGAATTATCGTCGCGCCGTGTGCGACGATGCGGGTCAGCGAGCTGAGGACTATCTGTCCGTCGATGTAGTAGGGCAGGTCGCGCGGCGGGATTACGACGGTATTGTGCTCCGAGACGGCGCGCCGCAGCGCGTCTGTCCAGATTTCGCGCCCGTCCGCGTCGCGGCGGACAAGGCTCGAGTAATCGCCAAGGCCGCACTCGTCATTACAGCAGGACGAAATCAGGCGGCACTTTTCGGCGGCGCTGTTCGCCGCGTCGAGTATCTGCTGCTTGGATTTTATCATGATTATGACCATGACTTCGCTTAAGCGAAGTCTACCTTTCTTATGTCGATGTTTTGTGACGGTTTGCGAAGCAAATCGCGGTTGAAGACCGCGAAGTCACAAAACTCGTGTCTGAAAATTTATTTTCAGACTATCACCTCGGGATGTATTTGGTTTGAAGATATTGAGCGCGGGATATGTGGGGTAGCGGAATCGCGAAAGCAAATCGCCGTTCGCGAAAGCGATTCTCCGTTTATGTTATGTGGGCAATCATTTTTTAAGCGCGGGAGCTGTCGTGGCTCTTGCCGCGAGTGAGCTATGCGGTCAGAGATTATTAATTATATCCGGTGTTATATCCGGTGGAGCTGTGACCTCGGATTCGCCGCGGGCGGTTCGCACGACCTTTCATGACAGAATACATCTGCCGTCAGTTACAGGACGGCTCCTTATAATACAGCCCCTCGAGCTCGCCTGCCCAGACTCTCGCCAGCTCGAGCTCGCCGTTGTATATAAGCTCGAGCGTCGTGCGCATCAGCTCGTTGTGCGCCTCGCAGCAGAGCAGATTTTTCAGCGGCGCGACTTCGGGTATTCTGTCCGACGGCGCGAGGTATTCGGGCTTCGCTACAAGCGATTTGATATAATTGAGTCCCGATATTATGCACCAGCCCTTGTAATATCGCGTCAGCTCGTCCATATCCGGAATCACGAGCGAAATTCTTTCGATATAGCGCAGCGTGTGCTCGAGCTTATCGCCGGCAAGCGGGCTGATTTCGTTTTTATCCGGGTCGAAAACATAGGGTATCGGTCGAACCATGAGCTGCCGCGGCGATTCGGCGTCTATAGTCAGCTGTGCGATGTAGCCGTGATACCACGACGGTCTTGACGGCTTATCCCATTTGAACAGGAAATTGCCGAGACTGTAGACTATCGGTCGGTCATGATAGTATTCGTAGCCCTGCATACAGTGGGTGTGACCGGCGATGACCGCGTCCGCGCCGAGCCGCACGAGCGTGCGGTAGCGCTCGCGGCAGAGCGGAGAGGGCAGCGGGTTATATTCGCAGCCGCCGTGGAACACGACGATTACATAGTCCGAAACCTCTTTTTCTTCCTCTATTTTATCCCCGAGCCGCTCGAGGTCGAAGCCGGCCGCGCCCGCGCGGTCGCCTGACGCTGTGCCGAACTCGTTTTCGCAGACCGCGACAATCGACAGGCTGACCCCGCCGCGGACTACGCGATAGGCTGAATAAGCCTCGTCGAGATTTTCGCCCGCGCCGACATACGGGATGCTGTGCTCGCCGAGCAGGTCGAGCGTATATGAGAGCGCGTCGCCGCCATAGTCGCCGATGTGGTTGTTCGCGAGCACCGCGACGTCGCAGCCGGCGGCTTCGAGAAAGCCGACATTGCGCGGTCGGCCAATGATATTCGGTCCGCTCTTGTATATCGGCGCGCCGACTCCCTCGGGCGCGAGCGGGCACTCGAGGTTCATAACACGCAAATCGGCGGCACAAAGTATATCGCGCATCGGCGCGAGTATCCGCTTTGCGGCTTCACGGTCGACCTCCGGCTGAACCTTAAAGCAGACGTCGCCGCAGAACAGTATCTTTAACGACATAATAAAACCAGCTCCAATCTTATGGATTCCGCTTTATTATATCAGATATCGCGCCGCGCGTCAACACTATCGCTGAAATATCCGTTACGTTTTTTATCGTAGGTCGTGTCAGCTGCGTTTGTCGGCGTCGTTCTCAGCCTTTGCGTAGCGGTAGGGCGTGATTCCGAAGTTCTCCTTGAACGTGCGGATGAAGTGCGACGGATTCGCGAGCCCCACCTCGCGCGCCGTTTCCTCGACCGATTTGCCGCTCGTCAGCAGCCGCAGCGCGGCGCGCAGTCTGACGCGCGTGGTGTATTGCAGCACGGTGAGGCTTGTATACTTCTTGAAGTCGCGGTTCAGCTTGGTCGGGCTGACAAAGAAGCGCTTCGCTATCGACGGAGTGTCGAGCGACTCGCGGTAGTGCTCATAAATATAGCGCACGACGTCGCTGATGTAGATTTCGCAGCGGCTGTTCTGTATTCGTTCAGCGCCGCTGATTATGTGCTTGACTTCGCACAGCAGCACGCAGAGCAGCTGCGGCGCGAGATGTCGGTTCTCGCTGTCGTAAAGCAGCTCGGCGAAGTGCTCGAGCCGCTCGAGCACGTGATTGTCAAGCCGCACGACTCCAAAGTCTGACAGGAATATCCGCTCGAGCGTATTGGGTGGAAGCCCTCCGGCGACGAAATCAGCGTCGAAGTAGAGGTTGCGCCGTATATAGGGCGTGTCGTCCGCGCTGACATAGTGGATAGAGTAGGGGCGGTGCAAAAGCAGGCAGGGCGCGTCGATAGTACGAGCCTGACCGCCGGTGCCGATGTGTACGCGGCCGCTGTGGCAGATTGAGATTTCATATTTGTCGTGTATGTGGTAGCAGCCGTCGGGCGCGCCGACAGATTCTTTTGTCTGCTCTATGTAAAAGGGGTCGGGATATTCCTGATATTTAGCCATCGCGAGCACCTCTTTTTGGTCGTTTTCGCATATTATTATATCATAATCGCACACTTTTGTCAATTATGTTGTGGTATAATTATAGTACAATTGTCTCTAATAGCTATAACAATACGAAGATTTTATTAAAACAGGTCCGCCGCGGAGAATTATTAAAATATACGGTCTAACAGACATACGGTCAAAAAGACCGTATCGAAAGGAGAAAATACAATGACAGTAACACAGGGAATCATAAGCTGGGCGATTATCGCCGCGATGCTCGCGGCAGGTATGCCGGCAAATCCGGACGCCGGTGACACTGACACCGGAACGCCGGACACGGGCGACATTGACACCGGCGACACCGAATCCGGCGAGACGGGAGACGGCGAGCTTGAATACTACGACTATCACGGCTACAATTTCAGAATCGCGAATCTGATGTCCGACGGCGGCACCGACTGGACAGTCGACGAGCTGAACGGCGAGGTTTTGAACGACGCGATATATGCACGCAACCGCCGCGTCGAGGATATGTACAACATCTATATGACCGAGATCCCCGCGACGCTCGACGACGTGCGTGGCTCGGTGCTTTCGGGCGAGGATGAATACGACATTGTCGACCTCGGCATATCCGACCTTGTACGGCTCGCGACCGAGCGTATGATTTTAGACGTCAGTGTCTTTGACAAATTTGACTTCACACAGCCATACTGGGACAACGAGCTTATGGACAGTCTGCAACTCGGCGGCAAGCGCTATTTCCTCGCCGGAGCGGCGAACCTGTCGACCTACGAAAATACGCATATGCTCGCGTACAACAAGCAGCTCGCCGAGGAGTATGAGCTCGGCGACCTCGGTCAGCTTGTAATGGACGGTCAGTGGACAGTAGACAAGTTCGGCGAGCTGTCGGACAAGGTATACTTAGACATAAATGGCGACGGTGTGTTAGATTTCGGCGACCAGTTCGGCTACCTCGCGACCGACAGCGATATGCTCGCTTCATTCACGGTCGGCGCGGACGAGTCATTAATCGACATCGTCGACGGTCAGCCGGTGTTCGGACTCGATACGGACGAGCGTTTCGCGGCGCTTATAGAAAAGCTGACCGGCATCGATATCAAGTACAGCCGGCTCTGCACGTCGACAATGAAGGAGCAAGTGGACCTGTCTGAGCTCTTCCTCGCGGGAAACGCGCTATTCTATGACGTCACGCTCAGCGATGTATTCGAGCTGCGCCGCGCGAACGAAGTGGACATCGGACTTGTGCCCTACCCGAAGTACGATGTGACACAGCAGAACTATCTGTCGC
This sequence comes from Candidatus Flemingiibacterium merdigallinarum, assembly GCA_904386005.1. Lineage (GTDB taxonomy): Bacteria > Bacillota > Clostridia > Oscillospirales > CAG-272 > Flemingiibacterium > Flemingiibacterium merdigallinarum. The sequence goes on along the minus strand of CAJFKR010000018.1, from coordinate 7,152 downwards.
GGGTCGAAAACTCCGCGGTGACGGCGATTCCGATAACGGCGCGCGACCCCGACCGCACGTCGGTAATTGTCGAAGCCCTCGCGGAGGAATCGTATAATTATGTGCTGACCGCGTTCTATGAAGTTATGCTGCTTAACAGATATTCGCGCGACGAGGATTCGTTATTCATGCTCGACATAGCCCTTGCCGGACGGAGATTCGACCTCGGCGACGCGGCGTGGGGCGACGTCGTGCGCGACCGATTCGCCGCCTGCCTTGTACACAACAACGGCATCTCGGCATACAACGCGCCGACCCTGTCCGAGCTCGCCGCCGAGTATAAGGACGAGATCGACAAGCTCTGCGCGGATTTTGTGTTTGAGTAATACGATTAAAATTCGTCAGTCTGACAATACGCTGACAGGTCAGTGAAGGGAGCGATTATATGACGATAACACAGGGAATTATAAACTGGGCGATAGTTGTAGGTCTGATTGCGAGCGGGGCAATCTCATTTGACGATATCATGTCGGGCGCATACGATCCGACCGCGGGCGATACAGGCACGTCTGAATCTGGCACAGCCGAATCGGACAGCCCCGATTACGACGGATACGCGTTCAACATTGCCGACCTCACTACCGACGACGCCAACGGCTGGCTGGTCGACGAGCTGAACGGCGAGGTTCTAAACGACGCCTTGGTCGAGCGCAGACGCTGGGTCGAGGAGAGGCACAATATCACAATCGACACGCTTGTGACGACGAGCGGCGGGCTTTCCAACGCAATTCTGGCGGGCGAGGATATATACGACCTCGTCGACCTCAATGTAAGCGACTTTGTCCCGCTTGCCGCCGACAATATGTTCATCGACGTCAACAAGGTTGACGGCTTCGACTTCACGCAGCCCCACTGGGACAGCCGGCTGATGGATTCACTGCGGTACGGCGAGAAAAATTATTTCGTCGCCGGAGCGGCGAATCTTTCGACCTATGAAGCCACGCATATACTCGTCTACAACAAGCGGCTCGCCGAGGAGCAGGGAGTCGGCGACCTTGCCGCGCTTGTCAATTCCGGCGAGTGGACGATAGACAAATTCGGCGAGATTTCGCGCGACGCCTTTGGCGACGTCAACGGCAACAGCGTCATTGACCGCGAGGACAGTCTCGGATATATCGCGTATGAGAGCGATATGCTGACCGGCTTTATGGCCGGAGCGGACGTGAAGCTCATTGGCATGGCCTGGAGCATGGATTATGCGGTTCCGACCTTTGGGCTGCAAAACAATATACGCTTCGGTTTGCTGATCGACAGGCTCACATCGACTGATATCGAATTGAGCCGGCTCTGCGTTCCGGCAATGGAGGCGCTCGGCGACAGGATTATTCCGCACGAGCTGTTCGCCGCGGGGAACGCGCTGTTCTGCGACGCTTCGGTCGGCGACCTGCCCTCGCTCGGCGGAGTGGATTTCGAGCTTGGGATAGCGCCCTACCCGAAGCTCGAAGCCGACCAGACTGACGAGTGGTACAGTGTACGAGTCGAGGATTCGGCCGTCACAGCTCTGCCTATAACCTCGTCCGACCTCGAACGGACGGCGGTAATAGCCGAAGCTATTCAGTCGGTGTCCAATTCGACCGTGCTGCCCGCGTGCTATGAGGAATACATGATGTGCGGCGCGCTGCAAAGCTCGGAGTCGATTGAGATGCTCGAGTTTGCCTTTGCGCATCGCAGATTCGACCTCGGCGACGCGGCGTGGGGCGAACTCGTGCGCGACCGAATCGCGGTCTGCCTTGCTCACGGCAACGGCATGAGCTTGGACGACGCGCCGACCCTGTCCGAGCTCGCAGCTCGGTATAAGGTCGAGATCGACAAGCTCTGTGCCGACTGCGCGATTTATTGGTAGTCATGACGCGAACGGCAGAATTGTAATGCCGCATAGACTATATACGGCGGTTTAAGCGGATATATCCAAAATGGATACATCGGGATACATCCGCGATGAATACCTCCTATACATCAGAACACATCCGCAACAGAATACATCCGTGATGTGGAGAGAGGAGCGGTGATATGACGATAACACAGAGGATTCTATGCTGGGCGGTGGTTGTCGGCACGCTCGCGGCGGGCAGCATACAGCCCGAACCGGCTGCACCCGACGCCGCGTATACTCCGGAAGCCGACGAGCTCGGCGAATACGACTTCTCGGGCGCGGAGTTCCGCGTATTGAGCGGCATCGCGCCGGACGAGCGCTCGTATTTTGACTCTGATGGTGAAAGCGGAGATATTGTCTCGGACGCGGTGTGGGCGCGCAATCAGGCGGTGTCGGAGCGGTTCAACGTGAAAATCGTCGAGCTGCGGACCGCGGACGGCGAGACCGCGAACGAATTTGTTAGGTCAGCGATACTCTCGGGCGACGACAGCTTTGACGCCGCTGACGTCGATATCGCCGCGAGCTGGTTTTTCGCGACAAACGGCTATTTTCTCGACCTTGCCGAGCTTGAATGTGTCGACCTCACGAAGTCCTACTGGGATTGTGACCTCATTTCCGACCTGTCGTTCGGCGGCAGAAGCTACTACGCGATCGGCGCGGCGAACCTCGACAGCTACGACAAGACGCACATACTCGCGTACAACAAGCGGCTGGCGATTAACGTCGGCGTGGTACAGCCCTACTGGCGCAACAACAAGCTGTACAACGACGTCACCTCCGGCGGCTGGACGCTCGACAAGCTCTACGAATACTCGCTCGTCGCGTCGTACGACCGCAACGGCGACGGCAGGATGACCGCGTCCGACTGCTACGGCTACTTCGCCGACACCGACGATATGCTCGCCGGTATGTGCGCCGGAGCGGGTGAGCGATTCGTGACCCGCGCGAGTGACGGCGATTTTGTGCTCGCCGCGGACGATAACGAGCGGCTGTCAGGGCTGTACGCGCGGCTGAAGTCACAGTTCTACAACGGCTCCTGCCGGTATGGCGACGACGATATGCTCATTATGCTGTTTGACAACGCGCAGGGCTTGTTCTGCGACGTGACACTCGCCGAATTCACCGAGCTGAACGACAGCTTCTTCGAATACGAGCCGCTGCCCTATCCGAAGCTCGACGAAAGCCAATCGGAGTATCACAGCCGAGTCGAGAGCTGCAACGCGACGGTAGTGCCGGCGAGCTGTCCCGACCCCGAATTTGTCGGAGTCCTGCTCGAGGCGCTCGCGTCAGAGTCGACGCGCGGTCTGCTGCAAGCCTACATCGCCGACTGCATGGGTATTAATCATGAGCGCGGAGAGGGCTCGTATGAGCTGCTCGGCGCCGCGCTGAAATCGCGCACAATCGATATCGGCGACGCTGTATACGGCGAGCAGATACTCGCGCGTCTTGCGTCGGGGCTGAACGATCCCGATATCGGCGGGCTCGGCGATATACTGGCGGAGTCGGGCGACGAGCTGCGCGCGCTTATCAATGGAGTCAATCTGCGCGCAGAGCGGGCAAAATGAAATATCTTGGAAAATTGTCGCGGTATTTTATACCGTATAGATAATTTGAAATTTCAAACCATTGTTTACAGCCGCGTTCGCGGCAGAAAGGAGCAATATCATGACAGTCACACAGGAGATTTTGAGTTGGGCAATTATGGTGGGAATGCTCGCCGGAGGTATCGGCGGCACACAGACCCCGGAGAATCCGGACGGCTCGGTCGATACGCCAACAATCGACAACTCGGTCGACGACCTACCGGATCTCGACTTCTCGGGCAAGGAGTTCCGCATATTCAACGGAGCGGCTCAAAACGAAAACTCATTCTGGCTCGTTGACGAACTGAACGGCGATGTCGTCAACGACGCGGTCTATCACCGCAACAAGGCGATTTCGGAGCGGTTCAACGTGAAGATAGTCGAGCAGCGTCTCGGCGAGGATGCTTCGCTCGACGCGGCACAGTACATCATGAATACGGTAATGGCCGCCGACTTGGCGTTTGAGATTGCCGACATCGACGTCGCGGCGAGCAGGAATCTCGCAACCATCGGTTGTCTTTTGAACCTGTACGACGTCCCGTATGTCGATTTCGAAAAGGATTACTGGGACATCGACTTAATGGGCGACCTCGCGTTCGGCGACAAGCTCTTCTACGCCCTTAGCGCGGCGAACCTCGACAGCTATGAGTCGACCCACCTGCTCGCGTTCAACAAGGACATCGAGGCAATATACGGCATATCCGAGTATGTCCTGAACGCCGACAGCCTGTACCAGCTTGTCCTCGACGGCAAGTGGACGCTCGACAACTTCTACGCCGCGTCGTCGATTGTTGCCGCTGACATAAACGGCGACGCTCTGATGACCGATGCCGACCAGTACGGCTACCTCGCCGATAGTTCGGATATGCTCGCCGGTATGTATATCGGCGCGGGACTTGAGACGATCACGCGCGGCGACGACGGCAGATTCGAGCTTGCGGCAGACGGACTCGACCGCTTCTCGGCACTTTTCGACAAGCTGAAATCGAATTTCGTCTCGGACTATTTCCACTACGACGACGAAAAAGCGGTGCTGTCCGAAATGTTCGGTCTGGGTCAGGGACTGTTTTGTGACGTCACGCTCGGCGACCTTGAGAATATGCGCGATATCCAGTTTGATTTCGGCTTTTTGCCCTACCCGAAGCTTGACGAGACCCAGCCCGACTATGTAAGCCGGGTCGAGAGCTGCAACGCTACGATCATTCCGGTATACTGCATGGATATAGAGTTTGTCGGAATCATGCTCGAAGCCTTCGCGTCGGCGTCGTACGCCGAGACTCTGCCGGCATATTATGATGTAGCTATGAAAATGAAATACACCCGCGACGAGCCGTCGTCCGAGATGCTCGACATTGTTACAAGCTCGCGCGCGTTCGACCTCGGTGACGCGGTGTACGGCAGTCTCGTTGCCGACCGGCTCTGCGAGGGACTGTATTCGGACGAGGTCGCGACCCTCGAGGAGCTGCTCGCGATATACGGCGAGGAAGTCGAAACGTATTTAGGCAAGGTCAACGACATGATAGCGAATATGCGGTGACAAGATGTATTTTGCGGTTGGCGCGAACAATCTGACCGGATATGACTACACTCATGTTCTGGTGTTCAACAAGGACATGGTCAACGACAACAAGCTCGACAATCCGTATGAGCTTGTGGACAGCGGAGCGTGGACCTTTGAGAAGTACGAGTCTATGGTCAAGGGCATAACGCAGGACATCAACGGCGACTCGGTCATGGACGGAGACGACATATACGGCTACCTTTCGCAGCCGAAAGCGGTATTGCCGGCATTCTGGATTGCCGCCGACGTTTTGTCGTTAAACAAGGACGAGAACAACTATCCGGTGTTCACAATGCCGTCCGACCAGAAGTTCATCAGTATCTTCGAGCAGGTCTACCGCATGACCTGGGACAACAACTCGTGGTACAGCAATCAGTCGAGAACCAACTATGATGATCTCTTGATCAATATGTTCCAGAACGAGCAGGCGCTGTTTATGGACATCACGTTTTTCTACATAGCTTCGCTGCGCGACATGGACGCCGACTTCGGCATAATCCCCTATCCGAAGTACGACGAGGAGCAGGAAAACTACTACTCGCGTATCGAGGGCTGCGAGCTTACCTGCGTACCGGTCACAGCCGGCGACCTCGAGCGCACGTCGATTATCCTCGAGGCGCTCGCCTGCGAGTCGTACAAGAGCGTTGTTCCGGCATATTACGAAATCGCGCTCAAGACGAAATACACGCGTGATGTGGATTCGGCGCGTATGCTCGACATCATCTTCGAGAACCGGATATTTGACCTTGGCGATACCATATGGTGTACCGAGCTCCGCGACGGCGTGTTCGAGGGAATGTTTATGAACAACGACCGCGCGCTGTCGTCTAAGTTCGCGTCGATGCAGACGACGATGGACGAGAAATTAGCGAAGACGATCGAAGCGTTCACAGAAGACTGACAGCTGAACAAAATCCCCCGACTTAAAGGTCGGGGGATTTTTTACTCGAATATGCTGTTTATGAATGGGTGTCGCAGTATATCGCAGGGATTTTATCGTTCTTATTTCTTCTTAAAAACAACCACGCCGGCTGCGGAAAGAATCGCGGCAGCGACTGCGGTCAGACCAAGATCGAAGGTTGCGGGAGCAGTCGCTGTGTCGTCGGCTGTATCGGTAGTTTCTTCAGGGACTTCGATAACCGGAGCCGCGCCGAGCGTCAGCTCGCCGAATGCTTCGGTAGATTGATAGGGAGCCGCGTCGCCGTTAGCGGTGTCGACGTTCCAGCGGTAGGCTTCAACAAACGCGTTGTCAGCCGTGCCGTCGTTGTACATGAACTCAAGACCTATAACGCTGCCCTCGGCAGTGTCAGCTTCGCTCCAAGCTATCGAGCCTTCCATCAAGTAATTGTCGCCGCCAAGGTCGGTGACGACCGCGTTTACATCAGAAGCGGCTTTTGCCTGAGTTCCGGGGTTCGCCGGAGTTTTACCGTCCGAAACCATAAAGCGGTTCTGGCTGTCGTTTGCGTCGTAGCCCGATGCGAACTCGCCGCCTTCGTCAAGGTAGATTTCAACTATGTCCTCGGTAGCGTTGAGGTCTGTGTCGTATACTTCGGCGAGGAAGTAGAGGTTGTCCTCATCCCAGAGCAGCTTTACGCGGAGAGTTGAGTCGGTGTCAGCGGTGCCGTCAAACGGCTTGTCGACATCGGTCCACTCGGCGTAATCCCAGAGCTCCTCGGCTTCGCCGTCGACAGTCGGCGTGCCCATGGGAGCGGTGTAGGCGCGGTCAAAGGTGGCGGACGCGGAGAGCGCGAATGTCGAAATCAGAGCCGCGGTCAGGAGAATTGAAAATGCTTTTTTCATGGTTTTTTCCTTTCATCTTTGCTTATATGTTCCCTGCGTTAATAATACTGTATATATGATAACATATTAATGCCATTTTGTCAAGTGGTCGGTATGTAAAATCCATTAAAATTAAATTTATTCAGGCTAATCATAGTTGAATATATATGGATTGTGATGACGATAATCGCCGCGCGGACAGTTATTGACGTCATATATTAGAGCCTGTTGACACTAAAGAGAGAATGTGATATAATATATACATGAATATCACGAAAGAACAGTACGCAAGAATCGAAAAATATTTTCCGGTTCAG
>CAJFKR010000017.1 GCA_904386005.1 Candidatus Flemingiibacterium merdigallinarum | reverse complement strand
GTATTGCTACTCATATAACTCCGTTCGACTTGAATGTGTTATGCACGCCGCCAGCGTTCATCCTGAGCCAGGATCAAACTCTCTGAAAAATGGTATATAGAAAGCGCTGAGAATTAATTCTCATCACTCAAAATATCAATTTCAGAGCTTTAATCTTTGTTTGCTCTTTTTACTTAAATTTACCTTTTGTTCGTGTTCAAAAGAATTGTCGAGATTTCCTTCAAGTTAGCTTCGTTTCGGTAGCATTAAGCTCGCTTAATGCTCCTCACTGTACTTTTCTTTCAATCTTTTCTTTCAATCTCTTGCTGTTCAATTTTCAAGGACCATTCCTGTTAAGGGATTCTTTCGTTTCCCTTTGCTGTCACTCACACGCGACTTATATATTGTATCATATCTTAAAGCGTTTGTCAAGAGGTTTTGCAAAAGTTTTTTAAGCTTTTTTCGAACTCTCTTGCTATTTCGCCTCGGTCTTTTAAGACCATTCGGTCGCTTTTGGCTGACCTTGATATTATATCATATTTTTGATCGCTTGTCAAGGGGTTTTGCAAAAGTTTTTTCGGACTTTTTCAACCTCCCGCTCGGCGTCTCCGCCTCGCTGACAGCTTATATAGTATACCATATCTCTTTCGTATTGTCAATAGTTTTCGCCAAATATTTCGACACGATTTTCACTTTTGACTTTATGCTTCATTTGATATTATCATTATATCCAGATTTGTATCATTTATACATCTCATGTATCCATTTCACTCAATACATAATAATGATTTCCTCGGTTAATCTATCATATGGAGGTGTTTCCATGCTCGCGATATTTGTTCGCCTTTTAATCATATACACAGTCCTTATCGGCACAATGCGATTCATGGGCAAGCGTCAGATCGGCGAATTGCAGGTCTCGGAGCTCGTAACAACGATACTTCTGTCCGAGCTCGCCGCGCAGCCGGTTATTGACGCGACAATACCACTTATTTACGCGGTGATTTCAATCGGAACGCTTATTTCTATAGAAGTCATAATCTCATTCGCAGTCACAAAAATTCCCTTTCTCAAGCCGATTTTTGATGGAAAACCGAGCATTCTGATATCGAAAGGCAAGCTCGACACCAAAGAATGCCAGCGTGTGCGAATCAGTCTTGAGGAACTGTTGAGCCAGCTGCGTATCGCGGGCGTCGCCGACATTGCAGATGTTGATTACGCCATACTCGAACAAAACGGTCAGCTCTCGGTCATACAAAAAAAGCACTGCTCGCCGCCCGATCGCGACGACCTGAAGCTCAAGCCGACCGAATCCGGCATCGCTCACGCGTTAATAATCGATTCTAAAATAAGCGAATACGATTTAAAATATACCGGTCATGACCACGAATGGTTGAAATCACGGCTAAAACATCATAAAACTTCGTTATCGGATGTCGTGCTCTTCACAGTCGACGACGCGGGAAAGGAAAATCTGGTAAAGCGCCAATGAGAGCTTTTATTTTTGCCTGTGTGATTATGTTGGTAATAATCACAATCATTACAATCGATACAGTCTACCTTAACTACAAAATCGACGAACTGTACGACCTGCTTTATATAGCACAGGAAAGCAGCTCCCCGACTTCGTTCGGCGAGCTTGCCGGCGAGTGGAGGAGATGCCGCGACATATTCATTTTATCGGTCGATGACGACGACATCGACCGCGCCGACGACGCGCTCATCGCCGCCGAATGCGCGCTGCGCTCAAATGACGACGGCGGCTACTACTGCCAGCTCGAGCTGTTCAAGTCGGCTCTGCAATGTATTCGCGGCAAATATTCGTTCACCTTTTCGAATATATTTTAGCAAAACGGCGTCAGGTCGGCAAAATAGACCTGCTTTCTGACAATCGAATAGTAATCCTCATATAGATTCTCAAACGTCACTCCGAGCCGCGGGCAGGCTGCCTTGATTAAATACTCGGGGTTCAGATAGTTCGCGCTGTCCGCGCTCATCAGCGCGACAAGCCGCAGCTCGCCCGCCCGCGACTCGCATTCGCGCAGCTTGATGAACGGCGAGATGTCGACCTCATGGTCGCCCGCCTTCGAGCGCTTCATTACAACAAGCGGGTTTGTGCAAATAGCATTCATATGCTCTGCCGAATTCTCGTCAAGGCGCGGACTGTGCATTACAATTTCATACTCCGACCACGCGATCTCGCTGAATTTGTGCTCGGGCGTATACACATCGGTGATTTTCATCTCATCTGTCAGCGATTCGTTGAGCCGCGATTTTATATTTTCAAAGTCGGTTTGCCGTGTCAGGCGGATATCGAAAAATTCGCATTCGCTCTGTGTTCCAATCGACAACGGCAGCGAAAAGGTCAGCTTCAGCCGCGGATTGAAGCCCTGCGAGTACCACGCGGGGATATGCGAGCGCACAAGCACGCGCGTCATCGTGCGCACAAGGTCGAGATGCGATATATATTGTAGACTTCCGATTTTATAGAATTTCGCTCTTACCGGTATATTCAGCTGCGTTTCGGGCACCATGTGCGCTCACCTCCGAGTTTATTTGCTCCGCAGCCGGTGCAGGCTTCGGCACAGTTGCGGTTTGTGACCGATTTATAGGCGTTGTGACGCTCGCGGAGCAGAAACTGCTTTGTCACCCCGCAGTCGATGATATCCCACGGCAGAAGCTCGCCCTCGCCCCTCTCGCGCGTCGCGTAGAAGTCGGGGTCGATGCCGCAGTCGGCAAAAATTTTCATCCAGCCGTCAAAATCAAAATACTCGTCCCAGCTGTCGAATTTCATGCCGCGGCGTCTCGCCTCGATGAACGCCGGCGCGAGTCTGCGGTCGCCGCGCGCAAACACTGCCTCGAGTATGCTGACGTTAGCGTCGTGGTAGTTGTACTTTATCTTCGGGTCACATATGACCGAGCGCAGATATTTCTGCTTCTTTTCAAGCTCCTCGAGCGTGTTCTGAGCCTCCCACTGGAACGCGGTGAAAGGCTTCGGAATAAAGCAGGCGCAGCTTATCGTCACGGTCGGAGCCTTGCGCCCCTTGACGCCGCGATATACGTCGTAGTAGGTGTCGATGACCCGCTTCGCGAGCTTGGCGATGCCCTCGATATCCTCGTAGGTTTCGGTCGGCAGTCCTATCATGAAATAGAGCTTGACCTGCGTCTTGCCGGCTTCGAACGCGACTCGGCAAGCGCACAGCAGGTCCTCCTCGGTGGCGTTCTTGTTTATCGCGTCGCGCAGCCTTTGCGTGCCGGCTTCGGGCGCGAAAGTAAGTCCGGTACTGCGCACGGTCGAGATCTTCTCCATTATCTCCTTTGTGAAGCTGTCAATGCGCATCGACGGCAATGAGATATTGACCTTCGCGTCATTAGTCCACTCGAGCAGGGTGTCACACAGACAGTCGATTTTCGAGTAGTCGCTGATGCTTAATGAAGACAGTGAAATTTCGTCGTAGCCGGTCGCGTCATACAACAGCTTTGCGTATTTATTCAATACCTCGACCGACTTCTCGCGCACCGGACGGTAGACCATTCCCGCCTGACAGAAGCGGCAGCCGCGTATACAGCCGCGGTAGACCTCGAGCACGATACGGTCGTGTACCGTCTCGATGTACGGCATCAGGAATTTCTCGGGGTATACGGCAGAGTCAAGGTCGGTGATTATGCGCTTTGTTATTGTAGTAGGTATGTCATCGTATACCGGCTTCATAGCCTTGAGTCTGCCGTCGGAATTGTATTCGGGTATATACAGCGACGGCACATAGAAGCCGTCGAGCTGTGCCGCGCGGTGCAGAAACTCAGCGCGCGTGTAGCTTCCGTCCGCCTTCATATCCACATACAGCCGCATCAGCTCGGGTAGAGCCTCCTCGCCCTCGCCTATCGAGAATATATCAAAGAAATCGGCGACCGGCTCGGCGTTGTAGGTGCAGGGTCCGCCGCCGACTACAATAGGCATAAACTCGCCGCGAGCGTCGGCCTCCATGCGCTCGGCTGACGTCAGCGGTATACCGGCAAGCTCGAGCATATTCAGTACATTGGTATAGCAAAGCTCATACTGCAACGTAAAGCCGACAAAATCGAATACATTCAGCGCGTCGCCGCTCTCGTGCGCGTACAGCGGAATCTCATACTTGCGCATCAGCTCCTCCATATCGACCCACGGCGCGTACGCACGCTCGCACCAGAGGTCAGCGTGGCGGTTTATCGCGTCGTAGAGAATCCGCACGCCGAGATTCGACATTCCGATCTCATACGTGTCCGGAAAGCAGAACGCGAACCGCGCGTTTATCTTAGTCTTGTCCTTTATAATCTGACCATATTCGCCGCCGGTATATCGCCCCGGCTTTTCGACCTGTTTCAGGAGCCGCTCCGCAGCTTGCTTTGGCGTGATATTATTCATAATTATGACCACGACTTCGCTTTTGCGAAGTCTACTTTGCTAAAGCAAAGTATCCTTTCCTTTGTCGGTGTTTTGTTGATTTCACCATTCACTCATACGTCAAAAGGATGCCGCCGTGCGGCGGCATCCGTGCGGCGGCATCCTTAATCAAACAAGCAGTCTCGATATTCCGAGCACCAGTATTATGAAGATAAGCTGATATACAGCCAGGTGCAGGCTCGTTATGCCAAGCTCGCTGCCGAACGTGTAAATGACTATCGAAGCTACTACGCCAAGCAGCATCGCGAGTATTTTAACGATCAGCGCCGACTTTATCGCGCCGTTTACTTTCTCGCAGAGCGCGACCGTTTTCAGCAGATCCTTGACCGACCGCTTCGACACGATACCGCTGCTGCAGCGCTCGAACGTGTGCGGTATATCCTCGACGGTACGCGAACGAATCACCTTGACCGGATATTTCATCGACTTGATTTTTTTCGACAGCAGCACGTCGTCAATATTCGGGTCGAATGACTTTATGCCTACGCACATACCCGTCTTATAGAGCTGTGCCAGTATCTGCTCGAACTCGTTGTCTATAGTATACTGCACGTATACCTTCGCCGCGAGCTGTCCCTGATACGCGATATACATAATGCCTACAGACGACTCCTCTATCTTCTTGTCCTCGGCGTCATACGGCGGCTCGTAGTCCTGCTTCTCCATATACGATTCCTTGCCGATGTTTACGAGTATCTCGTCAACCGTCACTGTAAAGCCGTCCTCGTCGACCTCCTCGAGCACTACGTTGTCCGAATGCCCGAGGTCGTGCGTCGCCTGACTGAACACGTCGGCGAGCGGACCGCCCACCTTGATGAACGCGCTCGCGAGGTTGTATATTATCTCGTCGATTCGGTTCTGACCGTATACCTTGATGCTCGTGACCTTGACTCCGCCGGACGGGAACACTTCCTTGTCCTCGAACGAAATCACCGACGACGACGCGTATTCGTTGAGCGAAACCTCGCCGATAATCGCGCTGTCGGTGTCGTAGGCCCTGCGCGACGCGCGGTAGGACGGATAACTGTATATCATGAACGCCGACAGCGGCATCGTCAGCGCCATCGAGATGTATGCCATCGTCACCGAATCGTACAGGCTCTGCGACTTCATGAAGTTGAGAATGAAGAATCCGGCGCCGAGAATCATAACAAGCGGAATCACGATGCCGATTATCGGACGGGAGACGATGTTGTCTCCGGTGCGCTCGAAGAAGCCGTCGACGAAGTCGGTCTTGCTCACTCGGATTATCTGCGAGTCGGACGGCACGTAGTCCTTGAAGATCTCGCGCTCGAGCGACTCGGTCTCGTCCGATACCGGACTTACCACGAACTTGCGGCGCTTCGTGGAAATAACGTTGAAGCTGAATACATCGCGCTTCGTGTTCATGAACTCATACATCAGCGCGAACAGCACCGCGACCGCGACCGGCAGATTGTACAATTCGAATCCGCCCCTCGGAGCTATCGCGCAGGTGAATATCGTATACGCGACCGACAATATTAGCACGAAAGCGGTGATACTTTCTGCGGTCGGCTTGAGTGTGAACAGATTTTTCAGTCCGGTCGGCAGCTGCCTGAACACCAGCGCGCCGCACAATACGACAAATTGCAGATCTATCATCGCGTAGACGACCGGATATGCCTGCGGATTCATGAACGACGGCAGCTCGAGGTCGAACATCGAGCAGTTCTCGAGCAGAAACATCGCGCCGAGCAGCAGCACCGCAGCGATTATGCGGATTATCAATGTGTAGTACTGCGATTTATATTTAGTCAGTATTTCCACATTCTGCGAGCGTGAAGTGTATTCATACTTTTTCGCGACATTCATCAGCTGCTCGGTTTCCTCGCCGTGCTTCTTGATGTCGACCTCGATCTCGTTCGCCTTTTCCTCGCCGACCTTGTCCTTGATCTCGTCGTTCATACCGAACGCGATCATCAGATTCAGGTCAGTCTGGTCGATCTCCTCGGCGTCGGGGTCGCCGTAGGTCTTGGTCGGGTCGGGCAGCTCGCCGGCAGAGCCATCACTGACCTTGTCGAACACCTCGGTCGGAGCCGATTCGCCGTCGGCCGGATCGGCTGCGGCATCGCTCGCCGCGGAACGAACTTCCTTGATATCGAACACCGCGGTGCGCTGTGTGTCCGGCAGCTCTGATATCTGCGGAGTCGACTTCGCAGAGTGTCTGCCGGTATCCGCTCTCGAAGCGGATATATCCGACTCGTTTAAATTTGTTCCGACCGTACCCGATTTTTTCGCTCCGGCGCCCGTCTCGACCGCTTCAGAGGCGGTTTCCTCGTCCGGCGTCGGGTCGGTCAATGCAGACCGCGTCGACTTTGATTTTTCGGACGCCGATTTGAATACAGACGATTTCGGCTTGATCGGTTTAGCAGAATCCGACCTTGTCGGAGCGTATTCAATCTCGTCCTTAGATTTATCTTTTTCGGCGGCTTCAAGCTCCGCTTCCTCGTCAAAAAGCCGGTTTGCGTCGAGCATTGCCTGTTCGAGCGTGTCAGGCGCTCTCCGCTGCGACGACTCGGACTCGGACAAATCGTCCGCCCGATAAAGCCGAACGTCCGAATCGTCCGTTTCGGTCGAATCGTCCGTTTCGTCCGGAACGGATGTTTCATCCGGAACGGATGTTTCGTCCGGAACGGATGTTTCGTCCGAAACGGATGATTTTTCTGTTCCGTATGATATATCAGATTTTGTTCTTTCAGTTATCGATTCGAATCCGATCGCGGCTTTATCGTCCGCGTCGGTTTCAGCCTTTGCGGACGCGCGCTCGCGCGGGTCAAGCTGCCTTACGATCGAATCGACCCGCGCTCCCTCGCTCTTATTCGGTTTTTCCGAGCGATTTATATACTTGTTAATCAGCTCGTCTATATCAAAATCGTCGTCCGTCGACGTGAGTGCCTCGTTGTCGTGCAGCTCGCGCTCGGCCGATTTGTAAATACTCTCGTCGATTTCGAGCGACGGTGTTTCCTCAAAACGCTTGCGGCTGCGGCTCTTATCCGGCTTCGTAGTATCCTTTCGGTCGCCGACACTCTCGTGCAGCAGCCGCAAAAGATCGTCAGCCGAGATATCGTCCTTGCGAAGCGCGTCCGGAGCTTGTTTGTCCGACGCGGATTTGCCATCACTGCGCATTATTTATGACCATTCCTTTCTGATGAATGTTGCCCGATTAACCGTAATGCGGCGGTATTAAAACCGCGATACGGCTATCAGCGACTCTGTCTTTGCTGTCTGGCCGCCTCTGACAGTATTACGGCCGCCGCGCAGGATACATTCAACGAATTAACCTTTCCATACATCGGAATAGATATGATAAAATCGCACTTTTCGCGCACAAGCCGCGAAATTCCGCCGCCCTCGCTGCCGAATACAATCGCGCTCGCGCTGTCAAAGCGGGTGTTGTAGTATGCGCTCCCGTCAGCCTCCGCGCCGTAAATCCAGACTCCGCGCTCCTTGAGCTCGTCAATCGTACTGGCGATATTAGTAACCTTGACAATCGCGATATGCTCGATCGCGCCCGCGGATGCCTTCGCGACCACGGCGGTGAGCCCGCTTGAGCGGCGTTTCGGAATGATGATACCATCCGCGCCCGCGCCCTCCGCG
Source organism: Candidatus Flemingiibacterium merdigallinarum (assembly GCA_904386005.1). GTDB lineage: Bacteria > Bacillota > Clostridia > Oscillospirales > CAG-272 > Flemingiibacterium > Flemingiibacterium merdigallinarum. Next base: position 30,195 of record CAJFKR010000017.1, on the reverse strand, counting down.
CAGCGTATAATCGCGCCGAGGTTGTGCGGGTCCTCGATTTCGTCGGCGATGACAATTAACGGCTTGTGACCGCGTTCGACCGCGATATCGAACAAATCGTCAAGCGTCGAATATTCCTTGACGGCAGCCATCGCGGCGACGCCTTGATGATTTCCGCCGGTCAGCGCGTCGAGCTTGCCGCGCTCGACCTCGACCACCGGTATTCCACGGGCAAGGCTCTCGGCCACAATTACGTTTATCGAGCCTTCGCGGTCGCCGCGCCTGACAAACAGCTTGTCAACCGCCCGTCCCGACTTAAGCAGCTCAAGCACCGAATTGCGCCCGAACACAATCGAAGTCTCGTCCTCAGCTTCATTTGCAGCATCCAACTGGTCGAATTTATCAGACTTGTCAAATCTTTCAGACTTTCGGCGCCTGTCCGCTTTGTATGATTTGCTATTATTATACATATTAACCCTGATTTGTAATTTTAATATAACATTTCCTACGCGACGCGCGGGAAAAATGGTTTCTGAATTATTATATCATATTTTGCGGGCTTTGTACATACCTTTCAGACGATTTTTTTGAATTTTTCTGAATATCCGCTATTTTAGCGGATATTCGTCACATTTGACATATATCCGATAATATATCGGTCAAGAGTCGACAGGTCTTGAGCCTATGCAGATTTTGTAAGCTATAACGTTAACATAAAAAGAGACGCCGCGTTGCGCGGCGTCCCGTCTCATACATTGTATTATTGCAAAATAACTCGATGCTACGCCCTACGTGCTAAGGCATTTTCGAGTATTCCCGCTTAAGCTTACTGCTGCTTCATCTCAGCGTAGCACTCGCTGCAATATACCGGTCTGTCGTTGCTCGGCTGGAACGGAACCTTCGCTTCCTTACCGCACTTAGCGCAGGTGGTGGTGTAGAGCTCTCTCTGAGGCTTGCCGGCGTTCTTTCTCGCGTCGCGGCACGCCTTGCATCTTTGGGGCTTGTTCTGGAAGCCCTTTTCTGCGTAAAACTCCTGCTCGCCTGCGGTAAAGATGAATTCGGCTCCGCAATCCTTACAGATCAATTTCTCGTCTTGATACATTTGTTTTTCCTCGCTTGTGTAGATAAATAATTTTTGCCCTCGACGGATTCCAACCGACACCTTTGCTACATGAATATGACATACAACGCTCTCTTTAAGCTATACGGGCATATTTTGACTTCTCGCCTACCGGTCAGAGCAGCTTTGACCCCAGCTTTTTCTTTATCCGGTATATGGCGTTGTCAATCGATTTCTCGGGGCGTCCCAGCGTTTCGGCGATGAAACGATGCGAATAGCCGCCGAGATAAAGTCTGAAGACCTTGCGCTCGAAATCTGAAAGCAGACCGTCGATTCTCGCGAGCAGCAGACTGACGTCGGCTTTGGTCTCGTCCGGTATTCCGGACGAGCTCTCGCGCTGACCGGCAGCCGCCTCATACTGCGCGCTGTCGGCGGCGAGCTGCCGCTTCCGTCGGCGGAGCGCCGACTTTAAGCTGTTGTTTAAGCAAATCTTCGCGTAGAGACCGAACGTAACCTCGCTGCGATTGAAATCATACGACATCGCCGCGCTGTACAGCGCGATCGCGGCCTCCTGATACAAATCGTCCCGGTCGTCCGCTCCGAACAGCTCGCCATTCAGGTATTCGGACACGGTCGAGAGTATCAGGGGTTCAAATTTCCATATAATCTCATTAAAGGCATCCTTGTCACCCGACTGGACCGCACGTATAAGTTCAGATTCGGTTTTCAAAGGATCCACCTCAATCAATCTAACAGACTAATAATATTATACCATTATTTAAGAGTTTGTCAATAGTATTTGAACAAGTTTTTTTAGAAATCTATATGATTTATTTATCTTACACATTTATGAAAAGAGGATTTTGTGCGATTTTTCGGCTTAAATGCTCTTCATTCGTCAATCCATTGAGTATTTAGCACTATAATTCAAATTATTTTTTGTAAACATTGCACAAACCTTTTCAGTCAACTAAAGCCTTACAGCGAGCTAACCGGTAAAATTACTTTCCGCAAGCTAATCAATCAAATAATTAATATCTCCGGTCAGCAGTGAAATTATACCCCGGTATACCACCTCGGGACGCTCGTTGAAGTTGTACATCATCTTGTCAAGCTGATATTTTGTATCAATTATCACACTCAAGCGCAGCAAGGTCGCGCCCTTTTCGATAACCTCGCATACGAGGTCATATCTTCCGTCGTCGCGCTTGTTGCCGCTGCACCTGACCTCAGAGCCGCGCGACTTGAACGACAACAGGCGCATCGCGCTTTTCAGGCTTTTCTCTTTGATTATATTGAGTAAATTACTTTGCAGCTGCTCGACAACCTGAATACCGTTTGCGGTGATCCGATACAGGTCGGGACTGTTCTTTTGCTCGTCAGGCTTTGCGGGAAGCTGTTCGATGTTTCCGATATCGAGCAGCTCGGCGAAGCATTCGGCGAAATCGAAATAGTTGACGAACTCGTCCTGAACCACAATGTCGCTTATTGTGTTGAAATCGAGCGGGTAATTCAGATTTTTCAGCAGATACAGAATGAATATCTTTATATCGTTTTTTTCTTTCAGCGGAGCCTGCATATCGATCCTCCCATTAATTGCCAATGACCGTATGGCTTTCGGTTAGCCGCTTTGTTATTAATGCAAAAACGGGCAAACACCGCTTTTTTGGCATTTGCCCGTTTTCGGAATTCAATAATCAGGCGCCTGTTTCAGCCGCTGTAGTGGTTGCGCCTACGGCAGTGGTTTCCTCGTAGTCTCTCCAGTTCTTCATGTTAAGACGGTTGAAGTTTCTGTAACCGTAGTAGTAATCCTTGATTCCAGAGAGCACGTCAGAGTTGTATACATACGCGTCCTGATTGAATACGACCGGAATTATCGGCATATCCTGCATGAGGAGCGCCTCGGCGTCGTGCAGATACTGAGAACGGGCAGCTCTGTCCTTTTCAAGGAACGCGCTTTCGATAAGCTCGTTATATGCCGCATTGTCGTAGCCCGGGATATAGGGTACATAATCGTAGTTGTCGTTCTGGATGTCGATGCCGTTGCCCGAGAAAGCGGGAGAGAATACCGCGAGCGCGCCGAAAGCGTCAGTGGACGGACACTGATAGTCGACCGCGATCATATCGTAGTCGCCGCTCTCGTATACTTCCTTGTATTCAGACGCGCTGAGTGCCTCGATAGTCACGCTGAAGCCCATAGCTTCCCATACGCCCTTGCTGTATTCGGCGATGGCTACGTCGACCGCGTTGTTGCGGACGGTGAGCGTGAAGCTGCCCGAGCCGCTGCCCGACGAAGCGGTTGCCGAGATGAGGTCTCCGCCGTTTTCTCTGAAGCCGTCGCCGACTTCCTTATCGTATACGGTGCCGGGGATAAGTCCGGTAGCGGGAGTTGCAAAGGTTACAAGCGACGCTATCGCGTTTCTGTCAAGCGCGTTCGACAGCGCGACTCTGGTAGCCGCGTCGGAGAATACGCTCTTTGTTGTGTTCATTATGTACGAATGAGTCGACAGAAGATCTGTGACCTTGGCGTCATCTGCGTAGTCCGCGCGCTTCGAAAGTCCGATTTCGCCGAGATAGAAGATCTCGCCGTTCTCATAAGCGGTGGTGTTTTCCTCTTCGTTTGCGGCAAAATTGATCATCAGACGATACGGAAGAACATACTTATCATCCGGATCATCATTGTCGGTGTCGCGGTAGTAGTAAACGTTGCGCTCGAGCATGAGCGATTCGCCTTCCTCAAGACCCTTGATCGCGAACGGACCGTTGGTGCAGAGGGAGGTCGTCGAGGTTCCGAAGCTCTCGTATCGCGTGACAATATCCTCACGGAGCGGCACGAGGGCGAGGCAGGCGAGGTTTTCAAGGAAAAGGTCATAGTCGATCTTCTCCTCGAACTGAACCTCGATAACGGTGTCGTCGATAGCCGCGACGCCGAGGTCGTCGATCGAGTTGTCGCCGTGCTTTACGTCGCGCGCGTTCTTTATATCAAAGAGCAGAGCCGCGGCGGAGCAGGTGAATTCGGGGTCGAGAATGCGTTTCCACGCGTAAACCACGTCGTCTGCGGCGACCACACGACCGTCGCTCCACTTGGTATTCTTAATTGTGATCTGCATTCTGTAGTCATTCTTTTCGGGGTCCTCAATGATCTTGTAGCTCTTCATCAAGGCGTTTTCTACTTTGCCCTTCGAGTTGATGCGGGTCAGTCCCTCATATACGAGACCGAGCACCTTAGCGGCGCTGTCATCGGTATAAGCGAGCGCGGGGTCGTAGTCGGATATTTCATTTCCGATATAGACGTTTATCGTCGCGCCCTTCTCGCCTTCCTCGAGTGTCGTGCAGCCGGCAAGCGTCAGTGTGAGCGTTGCGACAAGCAGCAGCATGGAAATTAGCTTCTTCATGGTTTGTTTGACTCCTCCTCAATTTTACCTATTCAAAGGAAACGCTAACAAAATAAAGCCGATGCACGGCGAGAGCCGTCATCCAATCCGGATTTTACCGGCTATACATCGCGGTCGTCCGCCGATCATTATGTATAATCAGATATACCGACAGCTATGCCGCAGTCGGACTCCGACTATAAATGGACAGCAGCTCCGGTCGATATACAAGACTTCGGCTGTCAGGTGCCGCAGCGTTTATTTGGATATTGCTTATATTATATCATTAAATCCCCGCAGAATCAATCACTATTTTGCAAAAAAATAAAAGATTTATACTATTGCACAACATTGTAAAATGAATTTGTATAATTTGCACATTGTAGATGCAGCTTTGTCAAGCGAGTGGCTCTATCGGGAATATTTTTGGTGATTGTTCACATACCTTTGCCCGGATAAATCCGCGATACATAAAAAAGCCTGCTAATGGATAGAATTATAACGGGCAATTTTCACAAAGCACAGAGAGGTATCAAAAGCATGAACCGATACACACGCACCGACCTCGCGGCCGAGCTTGACCTCGGCGACCGCAGCGACGTCGGCGAGACGACCGAAAGGTTCGGCAAGGTCAAGTCAAGCACCATCGAAATCCGCACCGAGGGCGCGGCGAAGCGGCTCGGCAAGCCGCGCGGCAAATATATCACGATTGACGTCGGCAAAATCTGGCTGGCGTCCGACCCTGATTTCGAAAAGGCGGTCGATGTCACCGCGGACAAGCTGGCGCAGCTGTCATGTGAGCTCTGCGGTCATCTTCCCGAGCGCGTATTGATAGCCGGTCTTGGCAACCGCAACATAACAGCCGACGCGCTCGGCGACAAGACGGTCGGGCTGCTGACCGTCACTCGGCACATCAAGCTGCATTCGAAAGAGCTGTTCGAAATGTTCGGCGGCTGTGAAATTTCCGCGGTCGCTCCGGGCGTGCTCGGACAGACCGGCATTGAGACGGCGGAGCTGATATACGGCGCGGTACGCAGCGTGGAGCCGGAGCTGGTAGTCGCGATTGACTCGCTCTGCGCGCGCTCGACCGATCGGCTCGCGACCACGATACAGCTCGGCAGCAGCGGTATCAGCCCGGGCTCGGGCATCGGCAACCGCCGTCGCTCGCTCGACGCAAATACTCTGGGCGTTCCGGTTCTGGCGCTCGGCATACCTACTGTAGTCGACTCGTCGACGCTGGTGATCGACGCTCTCGAACGCGCAGGTATCGAAAATGTCAGTCCGGAGCTTGAGCGGGTTCTTAATAATCAGCGCAGCTTTTACGTCACGCCGAAGGAGACCGACACGATTATTTCCGAATTATCGCGGCTCTGCGCGAAGGCTCTCGGACTCGCGTTCGCGAAAAACCGCGGTCAGACAGCAAGTAGCCTGACATAAGCGCGCCGCTTTCGCAGAATCGTCCGCAGGACGATTCTGCTGGTAAGACAAGCTCTGTTTGTCGAACTGGCGAGGAGCTTGCCTTTATCAAAATGCACTTTCCTTACAAATAACGAATAGTTTCGCACTTATATAATCGGCTGTTTAATTTCAGTCAATTCCATTTTTTGAATTCGTGCAATTTGCTTTGATTTGTACTTGACCGTAATATTGCTCAGCTTTTCTGAATATAATAAACTTACAAAGCAGCAGAGGTAAATCGCATGAAACCTGTCGGTTCGATTACCGGCATACAAATGAACCATAAAAAAAGCAATCATGAAAGGAAGCCCGCTTCGCTTTGCGGCGGGTTCAGGCAGTTTATATGTATAATGATATATCGCGAACCGATGTCATTCGTCACAAACCGCGCGGTCGGCTGTATAGGGTAGGCTCGGCCGCGCTGACTATCTGCGGCGGACTCACATTCACGCTCGCGCTCACCCGATTCATCAGCGACGCCGCCGCGGCGTGGTCGCCGACCGCGACCGCGCGGGTCTGCTTTTCCTATCCGGACGAGCAGTCGCTGCCCGACTCGGACGACATCGGTCAGTACCTATTGTCGCAGGCCTTTTTCGGAAGCGACGCGCTCTACTTCGACCTCGGCGAGGAGAACACCGGCAGAACTGAGCTGCCCACCCCGTCCGCGTCGCCCGAAACCGAGGGCGAGACTCCCGAGTCACCGATAGACGAGCCTGATTCATCTGACGATGTTAGAATACCGGAAAATACAGATATATACGAATACGACTATTCGCTCCTGCCCGACGGTCAGCTCGCGCTGCTGCCCTATGATTTAAGCCAGAATCCCGCCCCGGGAGAGTTACTTTTGTCAAACACAACGTCGATTTCGATTGACCCGTATGAATATCTCGACGATACATATCCGATTTCATGCGACATAGACCCTGATGAACCGCTCGTGCTGATAATACACACGCACGGCACCGAAGCCTTCGCGCCCGAGGGCGCGGTCAGCCATCTGCCCGAGAGCACGCAGCGCAGCACCGATATCAACGAGAACATCGTCGCGGTCGGAAGCGTTATGGCCGACATTCTGAACGAAGCGGGGATTCCCACGATACACTGCGAAATCATGCACGACCTCGAATCATATACAAACTCTTACAACTACGCCGCCGACACTATACAGAAATACCTGCGCCAGTACCCGTCGATACAGTATGTATTCGACGTCCACCGCGACGCGATAATCCGCACCGGAGGCGACATTGTGAAGCCGGTCAGCCTCATCGACGGCAAGGTCGCCGCGCAGGTCATGCTCCTTGTGGGCACGAATGAAAAGGGAGCGGATCATCCCGACTGGAACGAGAATATGACCGTCGCGGTCAATTTGCAGAATAAGCTGACACATAGCTACGCAAATTTCGCGCGGCCGATAAACATACGCGGCGCGTCGTTCAACGAGCAGTTCACGCCCGGCTCGCTGCTCATTGAAATCGGTTCATCGGGCAACACTCTCTCCGAAGCCAAATATGCCGCCGAGCTGCTTACATATTCGATTATCGATATGATCAAAGGCAACTTCTGAAAATCCGATTTTGAGGATAAGCCAAACTATTCCAGCGGAATAATTCACCTTGCCCACAGATTGAAGGCATTTTCGGGGTTTCCTAAAGAGAAACCCGCCCGCGTACACGCGGGCGGGCAATCGGCGAGGAGGGCTCCCGTCGGGAGCGATGTATAAAAAATGAGGCTGCTTGTAAAACTGTTTATCCGATTCACAGGATTCATAATCACCGCCGCGGTGCTGCTATGTGCGTATTCGGCTATAACCGCCGGCATCGGCTCTGACGGCGAGGACAGCGAGATTGTCGCGCTGGTACACGAATACCCCGGCGACTACGCGCTGCGGGTGCTCGGCAAAACCTATCGTATTGACGGCGACTGGTTTACGCGTGACAAGCTCGAGGAGCTGTTTGCGTCTATATACGACCTCGCAAAGGGGGCTGTGAATACCGTGCTTCAGCCGTCTAACACGCCGCCAAGGTCGTCGTAAATAAAATCGGGACGGTCGCGTTCATCGGCGCGCAGCACGTCGTCGGCGCTTGTCTCACCCGACAGAACGAGCACCGAGGTCACGCCGTTTTTCTGCCCGAGCGCGACGTCGGTATAAAGCCGGTCGCCGAACACGCACATATCCGCGCGGTCGATACCGGTCACCTCGCCGATCATGCGCACCACCATTTCGTTCGGCTTGCCGAACACCTCCGGAACCGCCCCAGTCGAAGCGGTCACAAACGCGATCAGCGCGCCGCTGTCCGGCACCGAACCGTGCTCGGTCGGGCAGTTGAGGTCGGGGTGAGTCGAAAGATATTCGGCTCCATTCCGTATATACCGGCAGGCGCGTTCGAGCTTTTCATATGTCAAGGTCGTATCAAAGCTGGTTATCACGATGTCCGGTTGTATGTCGTCGTTATTTGTAAGCTTGATTCCCGATTCGATGAACTGCGATTCGAGCTCGGGGGTGCCTACGAGATATACGCTCTTATTTTCGCGGTGAGCTCGTAGGAATTCGATTGTCACGTCGCCCGACGTCATGATTTCGTCGCGTGTCGCGCCGAAGCCGAGTCGATTCAATTTTGCGATGTAGAAGTCGGGCGTGTGCGACGCGTTGTTCGTGAAGAACATGACCCGACGACCGTTGTTGCGCAGCCAGCTTATCAGCTTCACCGCGCATTCGAACACCTGATCGCCGAGGTAGATTGTGCCGTCCATGTCGAAGATATACAGCTTTTTATTTTTAATAATTTCGTTCATTTTGTCAGCGCCGCTCCGATAACCGTGCCAAACTGCGCGTTATTTGGTATAATGAAGTTTAGGTTGAACATCGTATTAAGGCTCGCGAAAATTTCGGGAGCTTTTCTCAATGTTGTCAGATTGCCGGTCAGCACGATGTCCGACAGCTTGTAATTCCGCGCCGCGAACATAGCGACCATAGCGATAGTCTCGAACACCATATTGATGATTCCGAGCGCGATGTCAGACTTGGTCGCGATATCGCTGATATTGCCGAAATTAGACGCGGTCATCTTGTCCGGCGCGCCGGGCAGGATGTCGCGCTTTGATATATTGCCGATCCGCCAGTCGATCTTGTCGAGGTCGCCGTCGTCCGCGAGCGCTTGAATATGCTGTATATCGTCCATGCCGAGCATACGTTTCGACAGCCCGACGAGCGTGCCGCCTCCGACTCCGGTGCCGCCGAGATATTCGACCTCGCTGCCCTTCTTCGCGTGAATCAGCGCGGTACCGGTGCCGAGACTTACAATAATCGCCTCGTCGAGCCCCGACAGATATAGCCCGCCGAGTCCGATGCATTCGAATTCGGAGACGTGCTCGCATTTTAGTCCGTATATTGGTTTCGTTATATTTGACGAGCCGACTCCGGTGACTTTGACAATATTTATATCGTCAAGCTCAATTCCGTTGATATCGGTGAATTTACCGAACGCGCCGTACAGCGCGGTCGTCGGGTCGGTGGCGCGCACGAACAGCGGATTTATCAGCCGCATATCGCCGTTCGAGCAATCGAAGCCGACGATTTTCGTCGTGCTCCCGCCGACGTCTATTCCTATGACTACACTCATCACATTTACTCCTGTTGCAGGTACTGTTTTGTGTCGTCCTGCCGAAACCGGTCGGGAGCAACACAGTATCATATGGATAATTATACACTCTTTTTCAGTCTATTGCAACCGTCATAATAGACAATTTTATAAAAACGCGGCTGTATATAGATAGAACAATGAAGCGGTGAGAGAGCTGAATGTGAGAAGTTATCAGCGGTATATGAGAAATGTCGGAATAATTCGCCCACGGTCAATTTTATTATAAAATATAAACGCGACCGCAATAAATGCGGCCGCCAACCTGCAGATTTTGTGTAGATAGAAAGTAGTGAAAGCTGAGGCTCGATAAGCTCGAGTGCGGTAATATCGAATTTTTTTCGTGTGCGAACGTATACGTACCGCGTGAATATAAAGTAAGCTCCTGAATTATACAGCGCTAATACTATTCACCGATCCCCAGCGATTCTCCCGCGATGAGTTCGTCGAAGCAGCTTGAAACATAGCGCTCGTCGCTTCGGTATCCGTCGATGTGTATATACCTAATGCGGCTGAAGCTGTATGTGGACAGCGAGCGGTTGAACGCGTCGTCACTCTGCGCCGCGACTCGTATGCCGAACAGCGTGCGCCTCACGACAAGCAGCGTGTGGTAGAAGTCGCCGTCCCGCCGGCCTAATTGTATCACGTCGCCCGGCTCCACCTCGGAGCGCGGCACCTCGCGTCCGAACGGTCCGAGTCCCTCTCCGACCGGATTTTCCGGGTCGGCGTTGGATATGATGAAGTTGTAGAAGAATTCGACTCCGGTCCAAGCCGCCGCTCGGTCGGATTCGGATATGTAATACCACCCGAAATCGGGAGTGAAGTTCATCTGGCAGGTCCCGGCAAGCAGGCACTGCGAGATGAAATTGGTGCAGTTCCCTCCCCTACCTGTGAAATCGGCGAACAGTGGATTCCGTGAAAAGGCCCACCTCCGCGCGTATTCAATCGCCCGCTCGCGATCGTATGGCTTGACTTGTGACATTGCGGCACCACCTAATATCGTATTTTGACCAGAACGCAAATTCATGAGCCTTTCCGGTAATTACTGATATTATATGCCGATTTGCGCGGTGCGGTTACATATTACTCATAAAGCTCGATGTATTTATCAAGCTCAGACTGTATCGTGCTTTTGTTTGACGCGAATGTCGACGCGGCTTCACTGCTGCCCTTGATAACCGAATTCACAACCTCGGTCAGCTTGGTCGAACCGGTATTCACATTGAATCCGATGTTGGTATAGATATACTCGTCGAGCATTTCTATCGACTCCTCATCGCGCAGATACTTCGACTGGAGCATTGTCTCATAATAGAGCGGGCGCAGGTAGGTGTATCCCTCGTACGCGAGCGCTTCGATTATAATCGATGTACGGTCGATGTCAGACGCGGTCACCGGGATTATGAGCCTTTTGGTTATATCCGGCGATATGAAATAGTTCTCCTGACTCTCATCAAGCTTAGGCGTCGGAATCACTCCGAAATTGCTCTTCATATCGCGGAACATCTGTGCCGAACCGACCCCGTGTACCAAAAACATCGCCTGATCGTTGGTGAACATACGGAATACCGCTTTGTCACCGTCACCGCCCGAGTTCTTGTCAGTGCGCGGGTCATAGATATCGTTTGTGTAAAGCTGTGCGTAATTCCGAAGCTGATCGATGTCCAACAGCAGCTTTTCATCCTCAAGGTTCAAGGTCGGATAATCATTTTCATCCTTCACCGCATATTCAAGCTTTACGCCCGAACCGAGACGCAGTATACCGTCGAGTCCGACGAACGAATACAGGTCGTTGTCGTCAAATACACTGTCTCCGTTGATATCGCGGGAAACATCCTTTGTGATTTCGAAGAACTTGCCGAGCGTCCAGTCGCCGCTCCGCACAAGCTCATATAGGTCGGGCAGCTGATTTTCCTCAGCGAGCTGCTTGTTGTAGAACATACCGAGAACACTGTCCATATGTGTTATCATAATACTGTTCACCGCGCTGCACAATTTGCCATTGACCGAATTCGCTTCTATGTAGTTATGGTTCCACCACGGCTTGTCGAGATTGATATAATCGAGCGTCATGTAATCGACAAGATATTCAGTACCGATTGTCATTTGGTAGGTGGCGGCTACAAGGTCGTACGCGTCGTCGCCCGCCATGACGACCTGCTTCACCTCATTGTTGATGTCATCGGTCGTCGTTATCTGAGTCAGGTTTATATTGAACCGATCTTCTATCTTGATATTTCGGGTGTAGATCGCATCGTTCAGAATCTCTCCGTTCTCCTCTTCTACGACGAGATTTTCGTTGTTGTATACTCTCCAACCCTCGATACGGGTCAATATCCTGAATTCATAGCCGTCGTAGTCTTCCTCCGGAAGCTCGGGCGGAGCAAGCTCGTCTGTCACCGTGGTATCTCCACCGCTTGTGGTGTCAGTTGTCGTCGTTCCGGTGATATCTTCCTCAGTGCTGACACTGCCGCAGGCGGTAGAACAAATTGTTAAAAACGCGAGAAGCAGCGTCGATAAACGCCTATATTTCATAATATGACCAATCCTTTCTTCTTTAACTGTGTTTTTGTGTAGATTTAGTGTAATTTTATTATAGCATACCGAAAATTAAAAGTCAATGAAAATTTGAGCTTTATTTTCAGCAATTTGCGTTAATTTCGTAATTAGTTTCATATGCAATAAAACTTTCATCATTCCCTTTACAGGATATTTTCGGTCATGTATCAATGAATTAAATTTGTAATAGAGGCAGCCAAATAAAAAAGCACGCCCCTACGGCAATATTGCCGCAGGAGCGTTTATGACTGCGTTTAACTATTAAAGAGAATACTTCTCTTTTTCGGAATTGTAAATTTTAGCTCCGCTCGGACACGTAGATTCCGACGCGGCTCTGTATGACCTGCTGCGTCTCCTCGAGCGATTTCTCGCCTGCGAAATACATCTCGGTCTCCTCGTTTATGATGTCGATTATCTGCTGACCGAGCGGGTGAGCGGTAGCGCGCAGACGCGCGTCGCCGGCGAGAGATACCAGTCGGTCGACGTCAGCCTCGGTCACCTTATGATAGGTTCCTGTCTCGTATTGCAGCCGCTCCTCGAGCTCCTCCTCGGTCATATCGCCGCCCCAGCTCGACCAACCGTTTTCCTCAAATACACAGTTCATTCCGACCTCGCTCTCGCGGTATTTGTCCATTGCCTTGGTGGATATCGGCAGCCCGCTCATATTGTATTTATAGTAGCTGTCGTTAAACAGCAGATACTTGACAAACTCCCACGCGCCGTCCTTGACAAGCGACTTGTCGCAGATAGCGATGCTGTCGCTCGGGTATATCAGCGCGCCGTTGCCGCCGGACATCGGGTAGCCAACAAAGACGATGTCGTCGATATTGTCGGTCATAGTATACATCGAAGAGAGCATCGATGTGGTCTCGCGTATGTTCATTTCCTCGCACAGCATAATCTTGTTGTCGCGGTAGAGCTCGCTCTGCGACGCGTCGTCGCCGAATACGTCGCGCCAGTAGCCGACGTCCTGCTGATTCTTCGCGAACTCAAGCACCCGACCGAACAGTTCGCTGTCAAAGCTGCACTCGCCGGTCTCGAAATCGACGAATTCCTCGAGCGACGACCAGAGTATCGTGTTGAGCGCGGTCGAGTAGCTGGCGCTGATCATCACTCCGTCGGGCAGAGCCTCCGCCCAGTCGAGAAATTCAGCTATAGTCCAGCTGTCGCCCGGCACGTTTTCGGCTTTCGCGAATATGGTTCCGAGCGTGTAATACATCACCATTTCATAGAGCTTGCCGTCAGTCTCGAATTTCTTCAGTACCTCCATGTCGAGCGACGATTCGTCAAAGCTCTCGTCGTTGTTCATCAGCTCATACAGGTCGCAGAACAGTCCCTGCGCGACCCAGTTGTTCTTTTCCGAGCCGAAATTGGTCAGTATAATCATGTCGGGTATGTTTCCGGCGACGATTTCGCGCGACAGCAGCTCGTCGCTGCTCATATCCTCGGTCTGCCGTTCGGACCAGTCGACGAGCGTCACGCGGTATTCCTCGCTCTGACGGTTGAATTTGACAATCTGATTCTGCAATCCGTAATTCATATACGCGACCGCGAGCTCGACTATATAGTATTCGGGCAGCTCCTCGTCGGGTATGCGCTCGAGCAGCAAAAGACTCTCCTCGACGTGCCAGTCCTCGGGGTCGTCCGATTCGATGACCTCTGAATTGGAGACAAGCATTCGGCTGTCGTCGAGCATGAACACGTCGCGCACATCGCTGCGGATTATGTTCGAGTTCGTCCAGTTGCAGATCTCGACCATCTGACCGTCGGCGGCGTTGTAGCCGTAGACCGAATTGTCGGTGTCGATGTACACGTCGTAGCCTTCGGCAAAGTAGAGGTCGGCGTTGTTGACCGCGTTGTTATCAGGCAGGGTGATATCCTCGCCGAAGCCGCGCGCCGCGTCGTCGAGACGGCTCAGTTTCATGAAGCTCGGTCCCTCGAAGTCGTAGTACTTCAGGTATACGCTGCCGTCGGCGGTCGCGGTGCAGCTGTCAAGACCGTCCGGATGCTCGACCTCGTAGAGCTTGTTCAGACTGCTGTCAAGTACAATAGTCGAGCTGTCGGCCGATATGTAGATATTGTCGTTCGCGCCGACGACTATACTGCGCAGATACATCCCTCCGCCGTACCGGTCGGACGCCTCGGCTTCAAACAGCGGGATGACGTCGTCGATAAGTACGCTTGTCTCGCCGTTTTGCGACTTGCAAACCGAATAGGTCGTCTGCTGACTCTCCATGTCGTAGCTTTGCATTAGGAGCAGCAAACTGCCGTCCGACATCGCGGCAAAACTCCGCATACTCGTATCCTGGGATTCAATTTCGAGCGGCTGCTCGCTCATCTCGAGCGTTTCGGGGTCGAGCGCAATGACCGAGTATATCATCTCTTCCGCGTCCTCGTCGTAGCGGCTCGCCTGCATCAGCACATTGTCGCCCGCCATCGCGAACGAGCTAATAGAAACGTCTTCGCGAAGCTCGATTTCGGTCGACCGCCATACGTGCTCGAGCTTCTCGCGCACCGGCTCCTCGGTAACCTCGCCGCAGCCCGAAAGTATGCCGAAAGTCAGCATAACCGCGGCTGTCAATGCCAGCAGTCGGGTTTTCATTTTACCTCGCTCCTTTCTTTTATGATTATTAACTTTTATATTTCGTCAGATGTATCGACCGCATTATCAGCTATGCTGTCAGCTCCGCTCGGAGACCAGCAGGCTGACGCGGTTCTGTATCAACTCCTGCGTCACCTCGAGCGACTTCTCGCCGGCGAAATACATCGCCGCCTCCTCGCTGATAATGTTCATAATCGCCTTGCCGATACTGCTGTTCAGCTCGGAGACATTTGCGACCGAAAGCAGGTCGGTGATATAGTCAAGGTCGCTCTCGGCGACAATGTATCTGTAGCCCTCGGACGCGGGGAACATTTGCTCCTCGTTGGCAAAGCCGATGCCTCCTGCCCAGCTCTGGTATCCGCCCGCATACTGGAAATAGCAGTTCCGTCCGACCTCGGTAGACTTGAAATACTCGAGCGCTTCATACGACAGTGGTATACCGCCGAACGAGCTGACATCGTCGACGATGTTGTCAGCCAGATGAACAAGGAGCTGCCACGCGCCGTCCATGACAAGCGTATCCTTTGATATCGCGAGCGATTTGTTGTGCGTCATAAGCACGCCGCTGCCGTCGCTCGGGAATCCGACCGAAACGACATCCTCGGGAGCTTTGGCGGCTGTATAGTACATATACAGATACGATATAATGTCGCGCACATCGTAAATCTCGCTTATCATGACCTCGCCGCGCCGCAGATAGGGGCTCGACATCAGAAATTCTTCCGTGCTAAACGTGTCAGCGAGCGACGCGCCCTGCTGATTTTTCGCGAATTCGAGCAGCCGCGCGAATTCTTCACCGTCAAAGCCGCACTCGCCCGACTCGAAGTCGACAAACCTCGAAAGGTTCGCGCTGAGCGTCAGAGTCAGCATATCGTCTCCCTCGAGCTGCAAATACTTGCCGTCCGGCAGATTCTCGGCGTAGTCGAGGAATTCCTCGAGCGTCCAGCTCTCGTAGGGCAGATACTCGCGGTTCGCGAATATCGTCTGAATGTTCACGGTCGCCGGAAACAGGCACAGCTTGCCGTCGTCGACAAACTTCATAACCGCGTCCCAGTTGTAGTCGCTCTCGTCGAACTCCTCGTCGGCTTCGGCGAGCGGCAGCAGGTCGCAGAACGCCCCGGCGTCGACGAGCGCGTCCCGCTCGTCATAGGTGTCGAACAGGAACACGTCCGGACTGTTGCCTGCCGCGATCTCGCGCGTCAGCAGCTCGACCGCGCTGACCTCGTCGGTCGCGAGCTCTCCCCAGTTCGTAATTCTGACGCGGTAGTCCTCGCTCATACGGTTGAACTCGATGATATTTTTGTAAAGCGTGGTTCTGAACGGCGCCGACAGTATCGCAAGGTCGATTATGTAGTACTCGCCAAGCTCCTCGTCGGGTATACGTTCGAGCAGGTACACCTCGGGCGCAAGCGCGACGTTGTTCGCGTCGTAGACCCGAAATGCCGCGAGCATCGTGTCGCTGTCAAGAACCGCGAGCGATGCGATGTCGGTTTGGATAAGCCCCGAGCTCACCCAGTCGAGCAGCTTGACCGGCGCAGCGCCGTCAAAGCCGCAGCCATAAACCGCGGTCATATCGTCGAAATAGAGGTCGTAGCCGTCGCCGAAATATACGGTTTCGTAGCCGTACATAACATTGTCGGGCAGCGGCATATCCTCAGGCGTATCGCCGAAGCGACAGAGCTTCGAATCATAATTTTCGTCGGGATACAACGTGTACGCATAACCGTCGGGCGACAGAGATAAATCATCATGACCGTTAGAAAATTCCTGCTCGTAGAGCTTCTCGCCGTCAGGACTGAACACCGCGACCGCGTTCTGCACCGCAATAATGATTCTGCCCTCGGCGTCGACCAGCAGTCCGGACGTCGAAAAGCGGTAGGGCGTCGTCACGTTAAATTCGGCCGCGATGTCGGCGACAAGCTCGGTCAGCTCGCCGTCCGAATATTCGTAAAGCGTGCAGGTGGTTATTCCGGTCTGGTTGTCGGTTTCGCTCACGGACAGGATATAGCCGCTTGGCGTCGCCGCGCTGTCCGGTGTCGGCGCGAGGTTGTCAAGGCTCATGCCCTCGGGGAGCACAATCTCCTCCTCGCTGACGTCGAGGGTATCGGGGTCGAGCGTCAGCACATAATGCTTCGTCTTGTACCCATCGTCGGTCTCGACCCGCTCGCTTGCGCGCGCCAACAGCTCGTCGCCGCGCAGCAGAAACGACGACACGTGCAGCCCATCGCGCAGCTCGAATTCGGTCGAATTCCAGACGTATTCGAATTTCTCGCGCTCGGGTTCTTTTTCGCCGCAGCCGACCGCAGCGGGAACTGACAGCGCCATCGCCGCCGTCAGTATACAGGATATAGCTTTTTTCATGGGGACATCTCCTTTCGTGTATGGCAGATTATAATATATTGTATATTACGCAGTATATTACGCAAATTGCGATAAATAGAAATATCACTGACAACTATGAAAATAATTCGGTATGATTCAACTCCGTTCAGATACCAGCAAGCTCGTTCGGCTCTGTATCAGCTCCTGCGTCTCGTCGAGTGACTTCTCACCGTCGATATACGGCAGCAGCTCCTCGTATATGATGTCGACAATGCTCCGCGAGACCGCGTCTCCGTACATCGGCTTGACATTCACAAAGAACTGCGATATCAGCTCAAAGTCGGCTTCGGTCACCTCATGGTATACGCCGTGCGTCGACTCGATCATGCGCTCGATTTCCTCCTCGCTCACGTCGCCGGTGTAGGTCGCGGTGCTGTTCGGACCGAATACGCACTTTGTCCCGACAAGTTTCGCGAAATTTCGGTACAGCGCGTCGTTTTGCGTCGCGAAGCCGTACGAAAACTTGCCGCTGCCGGCGTTTTCCGAAAGCAGCTTGACGAATTCCCACGCATACTCGCCCGCCGGCGTGTCGTTCGCGACAGCAACCGAGGTGTCGATACTGACCACCGTTCCCCTGCCGTCGTTCGACGGATATCCGATTATCGCGAGCTCCTCGGGCGACTCGGCGGCGAGGTACAATACCGACAGCAGATCCTTATAGTCAACCGCGCGGCTGACCTCGCCGATGAGCACCTTGTCAAGCCGCAGCGGCATCATGCCGTCAGCCATCCACCTGTCCTCTCCCGACAAGGTCGAAGCGTAGTCCGGAGCCGAATACATCTCCTTCGTGTATTCCATGACCCGTCTGAATTCCTCTCCGTCAAAATGGCACACGCCGGCGTCGAAATCGACATAGCTGTCGAGCGACGCGCTGACAAAATATTTCAGCATATCAAAGCCTCTTGAAACCAGAAACTTATCGTCCGGCAGATTTTCGGTAAGGTCGATAAATTCTGCTGTCGTCAGATTTTCAGATATCACCGAATTCTTCGCGACTAAAGTGCTCAGCTTGTAGGTCAGTACAAATATAGGCAGCTTGCCGTCAGCTTCATAACCCGAGACCACCTCCCAGTTGTAGTCGTCGCGGCTGAAACTGTCGTCGCCGTCGATGAATTCATACAAATCGTAGAATATCCCCTGCGAAATCCAGCTGTCCGAACCGCTGAAATTACTCGTCATGACAATATCGGGCACATTCCCCTTGAGCATTTCGCGCGACAATACCTCTGTCGAGGTCAGCTCGTCTGTCTCATAGTCTGACCAGTCGACTACGACCACGCGGCAGTCGTCGTTTGTACGGTTGAATTCGACAATGCTGTCGAGCACCCATTCCTGCGGATTAGCGACGGCGAAGTCGAGGATTATGTATTCCTTCAATTCGTCCTCCGGCACGCGGTCAAGCAGAGCCAGCGAATATACATACTGTCCATCTACAATAGTAAAGTCGCTCATCACGGCAAACATATGGTCGATATCCAGCATTAAAAGCTCGCGGATATCGTTTTTGACTATATTCGAGTTCAGCCAGTCGCAGAGCTTTTCGGGCTCATTTGTGCCGTCACAGCTGTACAGTCCGTTATCGGATAGAGCATACAGCAGACTGCCCTGTCCGAAGCAGGGGTCGACATTTCCATTCGAGCTGACATCAGGCAGAACCAGATTGTCGCCGAGACTGCGTGACGAGGTGTCAATCGGCGCGGTCGCGATTCCGCCGCGGTCGCCGCGCGAGATGTAGGTGATGTAGACCGTCCCGTCCGACGCGGCGTCGCTTTCGACAAAACCGTCCGCATGGTCGACTGAATAGAGCATATTCATGTCACTGTCATAGACAACCGTCATAACATCGCACGACAGACAGATACTGCCGTCGCCCATGACGCACACTCCGCTGGGTTCTGTGTCTCCGTCCATGCCCTGCGCCAAATCAAGGTCGGCATAGTACAGCGAGAATTCGCCGCCGCGCAGTGTGTACAGCGAATAGACTGCACGCGAAGCTGTCTCGTCATAGTCCCGCGTCAGTATCAGCAGGGACTCATCGTCGAGCGAAGCGATATCGACAGGACTGATTGTCGGCGACAGGCTGTCGAGCGAGTATTCGTCAGCGCTCCGCGTCTCAGCGTCAAAGACGAGTATATAGCCGCTCCTGCCGGCTTCGCCGCTCCGCTCGGCGAGCATATATATTTCGCTGCCGACCGCGACCGGCGATTTTACCGATAGATACGCTCCGATATCGGTTTCGTCGACCGACCAGACATATTCGAGCTTCTCGCGCTCCATCTCATCCTTGCCGCAGCCGCAAAGCGTGGTGAGCAAAATAGCTCCGACCAAAACCGTCGCGATTCTTAATTTCCTCATAACATTCTCTCCCCTCTCCCCGAAATGACCAATCGTGACGGCCATATCGGATTATAGTATAAAAATTATTAATGTACAATGCGCAAACTTATTAATTTATCTTAAGGTTTATCTACCTTCATTATACCATACTACTTTACACGTGTAAATATAATTCTATCAACATTTACAATTTATTTATATTTGCCCTTGCATTCGCGCTCGAAAAATGATATAATAATTTTATAAAACTCGAATCGGATGGTAAACCACGTTATGTTTATAAAAGCCTTCACCGCGGCGGCGGCGCTGTTTACGCTGCTCGCTGTATTGAGTATATATTTTATTCCTCGCTATATAATCGCAAGCCCGCTCGAAGCCACGCTCTATTCAGGCAGCGTGCGCGGCGCGAATATCGACAAGAGCCAGACTGTACTGCCCGCGTCGTCTCCCGAGACCGAGCCGCCGCCCGAACCGGTGATCACCGAAATCGTCATGTCGTTCGTCGGCGACTGTATGCTCGCGACCGACCGCGGCGGCGAGTATGACGGCTCGTTCAACGCCCTCGCGAACGAGGTCGACCCGTCCTACTTCCTCGAGAATTTCATCGAGCTGTTCGAATCGGACGACTGGACGGTCGTGAACCTCGAAAACGTGTTTACCGACGACCCCAATGTCTATCCCCGCAACAAGGGCTACACTCCCGCTTACTGGTACAAGTCCAAGACCGCGAACACCGCTATCTTGACCGAGGGCAGCGTCGAGGTCGTGTCGATTGCCAACAACCACTCGGAGGACTACGGCACCAAGGGCTATGAGGACACTCGCGCCGCGCTCGACGCCGCCGGCATTCTCTGGGGTGACAACGACAACATGGTGCTGCTTGAAAAGGAAGGCTTCACAATAGCCCTCTACTGTACAACCTATTACTACGGCGGCTATGAGTCGATAATCGCGAACGCGCTGAACGCGACCGGAGCCGACTATAAAATAGCGTTCTTCCACGGCGGCACCGAGCGCGTCCATGTGCCCGACTCGTGGAAAGCCGCCGGCTGCCGCTACATGATCGACGCCGGCGTCGACCTCGTCATCGGTCATCATCCGCACGTATTGCAGCCGGTTGAAATCTACAACGGCAAGACTATCGTCCATTCGCTCGGCAACTTCGTGTTCGGCGGCTCGCGCAGCGAGGAGAACCGCACAATAGTGTTCCGGCTGCACCTGACCTTGACCGATGGTGAGCTGACGAGCGAGGAAACAGAGGTTATCCCCTGCTATCTGTACAGCGATTCGTACAAACCGGCTATAATCACCGATGAAGCTGAAAAGCAAGCGGTGTTCGACTTTCTCGACGGTCTGACCGAATCGCCGCTCGGATAATTCTTATATGGATAACAAAATCAACACCTCCGTGGGCACTGAATCTGTCCGCGATAAATATGATATTTACCGTCACTGCGAGCTCTGTCCCCGCCGATGTCATGTCGACCGTATAAAAATGGTCGACTTCGACCGTGCTAAATCGGTCGACTTCGACCGTATAAAAACGGGCGACTTCGACCGAACTAAAACGGGCGACTTCGATCGCACAAAAACGGGCAACTTCGACCGAACTAAAACGGGCGACTTCGACTATATAAAAACTTCCGGCTACTGCCGTGTCGGAGCCGAGCCGATCGCCGCGCGCGCCGCGCTGTATATGTGGGAAGAGCCCTGCATATCCGGCAGCGAAGGCTCGGGAACTATCTTTTTCTGCGGCTGCACGCTCGGGTGCGTGTACTGCCAGAACTTCGACATCTCTCGCACACACGTGACGGGCAAGGCAATCACCGCCGAACGACTCGCGGAAATTTTCATTGATTTGCAGTCGCAGGGCGCGAATAATATCAATCTTGTCACACCCACGATGTTCCAACCGCATATAATAACGGCTGTCGGCATCGCGCGCAGTCTCGGACTCGCGCTGCCGGTACTCTACAACACGAGCGGATACGAGCTGCCCGAACGCATCTCGGAGCTTGTCGGCACAGTTGACGTCTGGCTGCCCGACTTCAAATATCTGTCAGGCGAGCTCGCAAAACGCTACTCGTTCGCTGCCGACTACCCCGAATACGCGCGCGCCGCGCTTTCGAAAATGGTCGAGCTTTGTCCGAGGGCAAGCTATGACGAGCGCGGTATAATGAAGCGCGGCGTTATAGTCCGCCATCTGCTGCTTCCCGGGCAGCTCGCCGAGTCGATGAGGGTAGTTGAATACCTCTATTCCGAATATCAGAACAACATCTGCTACAGCCTGATGAACCAATACACGCCGACATCCGGACTTGACCATGCGAAATATCCCGAGCTTTCGCGTCGGGTCACTACCTACGAATATAACAAGCTTGTAGACTACGCGTTGTCGCTTGGCATAACGAACGCGTATATTCAGGAGGGCGGAGCGGTCGGCGAGAGCTTCATCCCCGATTTTGACCTGCGAGGAATCTGATGTTGCCTCTCTGTTTGTAATTATACACTTTATTAAACTGCTATCATAATTGTAAGTATTATAAAATCTGCCATGATTTGCCCGCACGATTATAATTTTTGACATAATTTTAGAATAATTTATGCTATAATTATATCGTAAGCCTTCACGGCATCTTACGAACGAAATACATAAAAAGGAGCAAATGTCATGAAAAAACTTGCATACTTCTTGCTTTCCGCTGCTATCGCGGCAGCCTGCGTGATTCCGGCTCAGGCAGCTGACGTCACCGCGCTCAAGGGCACACCCGAGATTGACGGTGTGATCGACGAAATCTACACACAGAGCGGCTCGCTCAAGACCGACAGCTCCCTGTTTGTCTGGGCAACCGGCGACGACGCCAAAGCAGCAAGCGACGCTACCGCACAAACCTACTTCCTGTATGACGACGACTATTTCTATTTCGCTACCGAGGTCAAGGACGGCACGCTCGTTGACACCGGTATTATCAACAACTGGCAGGCAGACGCGGTTGAGCACTGGATCAACTTCGACGGCGTAAAGGCTTCGAAGATTTCGTGCGACGCGTTCAACACCAGCATCTACGGTTCGGACTACACCGATTTTGACAAGTGCATCGCCGCTACCACGCAGGGCGACGGCTCGTATGTAGTCGAGATCGCTATCCCGATCGGCAGCTTCGCTACCGGCGACGTTGTTCCGGTTTCGATCCAGGTCAACGACTTCTTCGCAGCTGACGCCGCAAGCGGTGTAGCCTGGGGCTCTCAGAAGACCGACAATAACCTCACCCTCTCGGCTGACGAAGTTTCATATCCCGAGCCCGAGGTTGCAGAGGATCCGGCAGCTGATGCTGATGAACCGACTGAGGCAGCTCAGACCTCTGATATGGGTATCGCCGCAGCCGTACTCGCAATGAGCGCAGCCGCAGTCGTTATCTTCAAGAAAAAGCACTAATCTAAAAATATAGGATTCTGCCGATGCGCGAATCCTGCGCATAATATTAAATTGTGCTTTTGGCAAAAAATCCGAAGTGTAATCTGCCAAATTTAATCCCGAGCAAAACTTTTTCATTTAAGAATCTCGCGCCGCTGTCATTACACAGCGGCGCGAGCCTTTTGCTTAAATCAACATATAAACTTAAAGAAGTCAAATTTTCGTGTCCTTTTCATCGTAATCGCCGTTATATTCGATCTGACTTGCGACCTGCTTCGAAAACTGATAGGGCGTGAGTCCGATCCGAGACTTGAAAGTCTTGGAAAAATGGCACTCGTCGACGAATCCGCATTCGACCGACGCCGCGAGCGGAGGCATACCCCGTGCAATCAGCATCGCGCACTGCGATATGCGAACGGTCATGTGGTAGTGGTGAAGTGTGTCGCCGAGCAATCGCTTGAAATCCATGTTCAGCTTCTGCTCGCTGACATAATACTTCCTTGCAAGCTCGGCCGACGTGATTTTCTCGGAGAAATGTTCATTGATATATGTCAGCACGTCCGAGAGATAACCAAGCGGCTGCGACGTGCTCGAAAGCCTGCCGTTCTGCTCCAGCCCATCCTCGGCGAGCGTCAGCATACCCGAAAGCACAATCTTGCGCATCCCATCGCAGGTCTGGAGCAGCGTTATTTCAGCCAATGCCCGCGCGCACTCAAGCGTGTCACCGTCGAGCTCGATTATCGAGATGTCGTCCCGAAACAATCGACGCAGATCCACCTTTTTGACCAGCGAGCCGAGCGCGGCTTCTGTAAAATAGAATACATAGCAGTCGTAGGTCGTTCCTTTTTGCGCGTTCGCGGTGTGGAACGAAAAGGGCTTGTGCAGACGAAAATGCGGCTTTTGGCAGGCATATACCTTCCCCTCGCTGATTATTTCCAAGCTGCCGCACAAAACGAGCGTCAGCTCATATTTCACATGGAAATGCAGCCAGTCCTGCACAAAACCGTCGCTCTTGAAATGCTGCATATATATTTCGTCTTCTCTGCCCGAAACATCATAGAATATAGTTTTTTTATCTTCCATATAAAATTAATACCTTATCGATATAATATATAGTTAACATTTCCAATAATATCGTGTATCATTTGCCGGCATCAGCCGGATTTAACCATCAAGCGAAAATTCACGCACATATTCAGTCGCGAAATTCATTCTCGCTTATCAGCTTTTTCTTGAATTGACGCGGTGTGATGCCGAGCCGCGCTTTGAAGGTCTTGGCAAAATGGCTTTCGTCCACAAAACCACATTCAATTGCCGCTTCGAGCGGAGTCTTGCCCTGCGCTATCAGACCCGCCGCCTTGGAAATTCTGACTCCGACTATGTAGTGGTGCAAAGTCTCGTTCATCACCGACTTGAAGTCGGCTGAAAGCTTCTGCTCGCTGACATAGAATCGCTTCGACAGTTCGGCTGCCGTGAGCCGCTCGGAATAGTGCCGTCCGATGTATTCATTGACCTTGCTGATATAATTAAGCTCCGCAAGGTCGGTTTCGGTTCCGCTGGGCACAATCTTGTATCTCGCCGCGAGCGCGAGCAGTCCGGCGAGCGCGAAACGCTGCATATTTATATCCACATCGCGCATCAGCGCCTCGGCGAGCGAACGCGCCGCGACCAACGACTCGCCGTCAAGCGGAGCTATCGTGAAATCCTCCGAATAGAGCTTGTGTAGATCTATAATCCCCGACGCGAATTCGATGTTCTGCGCCTCGAAATATATGACATAACGCTCGTATTCGTAAATCTCGTCCACGCTCGCTATATGGAAGCTGAACGGCTTGTGCAGTCGTATATGCGGCTTGTCGATATTGTAGATTCTGCCGAGCGTTTTTACCCTTGTCGGGATAGAGCTCACAACAAAGTTCAGCTCGTATTTCGCGTGAAAATGCTCATATGGCTGCTCAAAGCCGTAGGAGCGATTGTGGCTCGCGTATATTCGGTTTACCCGTCCGTAGACGTCATAATATAACAGCTTGTTTTCATCCATATCAACCTCATATCGGCAATATACCTGTCAGGTTGTATACCTGTCAATACCGCGGCGACGGCTTGCACACTTATCTCGCGAAGCCGTCTAAACGCTGGTGGTTGTGCGCATTCTCGCTCGCAAAGTCGTCCGGCTGTATGCTCCGACCGTGCGGACGCTCGGCTTCCGGCTCGCTGTCCATGCTCGAAATGTATCGGCTCGCCTGTGTCGTGAACAGCTCGTAGTATTTGCCGTGCAGCTTCATCAGCTGCTCGTGATTGCCTTCCTCGATGAGCTCGCCGTATTCGAGCACGATTATCTTCGACGCCTTTGTCGCGCTCGACAGACGATGAGACACGAATATCGTCGTCTTGTTCTTCGAGAGCGCGTCGAACTCGTTGTATATCTCCTGTTCAGCCATCGCGTCGAGAGCCGCGGTCGGCTCGTCGAGAATCATCACGTCCGAGTCGCTGTAGAACGCGCGCGCGATCGCGAGCTTCTGCCACTGTCCGCCCGACAGCTCGAGTCCGTTCTCCTCGAATATCCGCATCAGCGGGGTCGTATACGCGTCGGGCATCCGCTCAATGAAATCATCCGCGCCCGACTGTCCGGCGGCGTATTTCACACGTTCGTCGTTGAGCGGTCGGTTGAGGTCGCCGAACGCGATGTTCTCGCGCACGCTGAACGCGTATCTGCCGAAATCCTGGAAGATTATGCCGTACATACGATAGAGGTCGGCAACATCGTAGTCGCGCAGGTCATGACCGTCGAGCAGAATCCGCCCCTCGGTCGGGTCATACAGTCGGGTCAGCAGCTTCAACAAGGTCGTCTTGCCCGCGCCGTTCAGTCCGACGAGCACCACGCTCTCGCAGGGATTGAGCGTCAGCGACACATCCTTGATTACATCGCGGTCGGTGCCGGGATATCTGAACGAGACGTGCTCGAATTCGATCACATGACCGACTCCATGCTTGACGTGCAAAGGCTCGGGAATACGCGGTACGATGTGCGTCTCCTCCTCCATGAACGAAATCATGTTGTCGATAAACAGCGTACCCTCGTATATCGACGCGGTCGTGGTCACGAGCGTCGAGACTCCGGTCGCGATCGAGTTCAGCGCTCCGGTGTAGAGCGAGTAATCGCCGACCTGCAATTCACCGAGGAACACCTTGCGCGCGATGTAGATGTAGAGCAGACAGTTTATGACCGTAGTCAGCACCGCGATGCCGATATTCCACATCCCCTCAGACAGAATAAGCTTTTTCAGCCCGCCGAAATAGGTCGCGAACACCTCTTTATATCTACCTATGAGCAAATCCGACATACCGAACATACGCACTTCCTTGACATGATCCTTCGAGCACATTATGTTCGAAAAATAATTGAGCTTTCTGCGCTCCTTAGACCGGCGGAACATATAGTTCGCGTTCTTACGACGGTAGATGAAGCTGACTATCGCCGACGGTATACTCATCGCTATTATTATGAGCGGAGCCTGCGGGCTGACCGCTGCGAGTATCGTGATGAAGCTGACCATGCTGATTATAGTGCTCATTATGCTGAACGTAGAGTTGAGTATTTGTACCGGTCGGCTTCCGGCTTCGCGGTTCGCGTTTTCCAGCTTCTGATAAAACTCGGGCGTGTCGAAGCTCGCGGTGTCTATAGTCTTGGCCTTGTTTATTATCTTCAGCTTGATGTGATTCGAAACGAGCTCGCCCGCGATTTTCATAAGCATACTGTCGATATTGCTGACGATGCGCCGCACAAACATATATGTAAACTGCAAGGTCAATAGTCCGGAGATCGACGAAAATTCGGTGACGTTTCCGGTCACGGCTTCGACGAGCAGGTTCAGCAGCTCCTTTGATATCAACGCGCCGATTATCGGCATGACGCCATTGAACACCGACATGAACAGCATAAGAAATAATATCCAAGGTCTGGTCTGCCAAACGAGACTATATATGTAGAACAGCCGCTTGAAGAATCCGGCGAGCAGTCTGCGGAGAAAATCCGGCACCTCGCGGATATTTTCGGGCGGCGGAGTTATATACCGCTTCTCTTCGCGATTCGGACCGCCGTCCGGACGCGGTGAGTCGTGTCTTGTCATAAATAATCACCTGCTTCAGTATTTAATATGTAAATTATACCACGGAATCAATGATATTTCAATACAAATTCGCCGGTTTAATTAATTATCTGAATTTTTTCGTTTAGTATGTTTGATATTTACATAATCTATGTAAATATTATCAGTTTTGTTAGGTTATCATTAAACTATCATTTTTGATTTTTGAGTATGCACGTTGTCAGTAATTAAAAGATATTTTGTGCATATTACAGCTTGACAATTTACTAACAAAGGTGTATAATTATACTCAGCTAAGCAAAATAATTATCGGAGATGTCAAAAAATGGATTTTGAAATGATGCACCCCGCTGATCGGATCGTAACGATTATGAACCGCCTGTACAATTATGGCATGACCACAACGTCGGGCGGCAACCTCTCAATCTGCGATTCAGACGGCACCGTATGGATCAGCCCCTCCAGCGTAGACAAAGGTTCGCTCCGCCGCGAGGATATAATGCAGATTCATCCCGACGGAACTATAGTCGGTCCTCACAAGCCCTCGAGCGAATACCCTTTCCACCTCGCAATTTATGCGGCACGTCCCGACATCAAGGCAGTGCTGCACGCTCATCCTCCGGCTCTCGTCGCATTCAGCATCATAAGAAAGATACCGAACACCTCGCTGACTCCCGACGCCAAATTCATCTGCGGCGACATCAAGATGGCTGAATACGCCCTGCCCGGCAGCAAGCTGCTCGGTGAGAAAATAGCAAAGGAATTCGACAGCGGAGTCAACACCGTAATGCTCGAAAACCACGGCGTCGTCATCGGCGCTTCCGACCTGTTCCGCGCGTTCATGTGCTTCGAGACGCTCGACTACTGCGCCCGCCTCGAAATCAACGCCCGCACGCTCGGAAAGACCCCGCGCGCGCTGTCTGACAAGCACATGGCAATCTACAAGCTGAAGGTTCATCCTGAAATGGACGAATTCGTCAGCCGCATCCGTTCGAGCGAGGAGCTCGACGCCCGCCGCGAGATGTGCAATCTGATACACAGAGCGTATGACAACCAGCTGTTCACCAGCTCGCAGGGCACGTTCTCGAAGCGGCTTTCGGACGGCTCGTTCATAATCACACCCTACTCGATGGATAGAAAGTACCTCGAGCCCGAGGACCTCGTCCGCATCGACGGCGACCGTAAGGAGCATGGCAAGAACCCGTCGCGTTCAGTTAAGCTGCACGCCGCGATCTACGAAAAGCATCCCGAGGTAAAAAGCATAATCTGCGCTCATCCGCCGCACATCATGGCTTTCGCGATCACCGACGCCGAGTTCGACGCGCGCCTGATCCCCGAGAGCTACATAATGCTGAAGAACGTGCGCAAGTTCCCGTTCGGCTCGTCGTTCATGCAGCCCGAGCTGCTCGCCGACGAGATATCGATAAAGAATCCGGTCTGCATCATCGAGAACGACTGCTGCATTGTCGCCGGAACCTCGCTGCTCAACGCGTTCGACCGTCTTGAAGTCATGGAGTACAGCGCCAAGTCGGTAATCGATACCACCTCGCTTGGTCAGCCGGTCGTCAAGATTTCGGACGACGAGGTCAAGGACATCGAAGTCGCGTTCAAGCTCTGAGCGTAACCGCGCAGTGATTACAGCCGCAACACATATCAAAGACAAAAGCAGGATGCCGTGCGGCATCCTGCTTTATAATAATAACTGACACTGGTCATATCCGTGCGGCGACAATATACCGTCATCAACGCCAATGATATACAATTCCGGCGCGGTCATTCGTATCCGCCGCGCTATCGCTTGTTTTACAGCGACCGGCGCGTATGCGCAGACCGCCGAGACCGACGGCTGTTATTAACCTCCGACATCACCGCTCCTCTCTGACAGCCGCTTCACGCGCCCGACGCGAGTATTCACAGCCGCAGTAGTCCTGTCGGTACAGTCCGTATATCCGCGACAGCTCAATCGAACGCTTGTAGCCCTCGCGCTTCTTGAAGTCGGACGGAAGATAATTGACGCCATATTTCGCCGCGACCTCGAAGCCGATTTCGTTCAGCTTTTCGGCGTTTTTATGCGGACTCAAGGTCAAGGTCGTCGCGAAATAATCGTACATTCCCAAGTGTTCAGACATATATCGCGCGGTTCGGTCTAACCGCAGACGATAGCAGTCGAAGCAGCGCGCTCCGCCCTCCGCGAGCTCCTCCCGCCCGCGCGCAAGCTCATAAAAGCGCTCAGGCTCGTATTCGCCGGCGATGAATTTGACCGGACGCGAGGTTTTGAATAGACCAATCAGCCTGCGCTCCTCGTCGATACGCTTTTTATATTCGTCGCACGAGGTTATATTCGGATTGTAGTAATAGACCGTGATATCGAAATATTCGGTCAGGTATTCGAGCACATAGCTCGAGCAGGGCGCGCAGCAGCTGTGTAACAGCAGCCGGCGGTTGTCGCCGAGCGACTCTATTATTTTATCAAGCTCGAGCTGATAATTATGTTTCATTCTATATTTTTCCTCTATTGGCATATGTCATACGGATATACTGTACAGTGAAAATAATGACATTCGTACCGTCGTCTATCAATATTGACCGATATTCTTAACAAATAGGTGTTGTAAATTCCGCGGTTTGGTGATATAATATATTTAACGCAAATGTCCGAACAATCGAAACAGCAACCGGAGGTAGTTTCCGTGAACAATCGCAATGTCCCGCCAAATCCGCGGAATGGGCAAAACAGCCAGAGCAGAAAAAAATATAAACCCACGTCCGGCTCGACCAAATCCGGCGTTTACAATTATAAATCAAGTCAAAGCAATCCCAATTCAAGCTCACAGCTGAATACAGCAAACAGTACATCGAACGGTTATACCTCATTTGCGCGGGGTTTCAAAGCGAATCAGCCGCAGGATGAACCCGAGTCGCGCGTCGTGCTCGCCGTGAAGCTGCTGATGCTCGCAGCGTCGGTGGGAGTCGCGTTCATCTTCGGGTCATTTCTGCCGGTATCGGTAACATATAATTACACCCTGCCGCGCTTCGCCGACACCGAGCTCTCGGCCGAGGCCGCGGCGATGTCGAACCGGCTGGATGAAAGCTACGTTCCGGTCGAGACCGAGCCTGACACTGACGACAAGACCGAGACATCCGAACCGGATGTCGAGCTGCCAACCTACGATTTCGCGCAGCCGGTATCGGTCAGCCCCGAGTATCCTCTCGATTATTTTAACGACAAGGTATTCATCGGCGACTCCCGCACGGTCGGGCTTATAACTTATACCG